>JBDHTX010000003.1:0-187151 GCA_039808885.1 Dongiaceae bacterium
AAGACATACGCATCCGAAACAACAATGTCCGATGACCTTCTCACGCGGGGTGGAGCAGCCCGGTAGCTCGTCAGGCTCATAACCTGAAGGTCATAGGTTCAAATCCTATCCCCGCAACCAACTCTTCCCACATAACACCGAGATGCTTCGCGCTGACGCGCGAACAGCCCGCTGGACGCTATCCGCGTCCAGCCTCGTCAGGCTCATAACTGCTGCGAGGCTTAGGCGAGCAAAGCGAATCTTAGCCGCAGCGCACCCCCGCGAAGGCGGGGGCCCAGGGACAAGAACACATATCGCGGGGTGGAGCAGCCCGGTAGCTCGTCAGGCTCATAACCTGAAGGTCATAGGTTCAAATCCTATCCCCGCAACCAGCGTTACCAGCACCCCCGCAGCCACAAAGGCGCGGGGGTGTTTGATTCCAGGGCCATCGCCCGCCGCCAACGCGATCAGCGCCGCCAACTCGCCAGAGAGCCCGATCCTGAGTCTGCAATCCGCCGGCACTAGGCGGATCTCCGCGATAAGGCCATCAAGGCTTGCGGGCCCGCGTGACGGGCAGGCCGTCATGGCTTGCAGCGAAGACGGAAACGATGCAGTTTGTGGGCGCAAGAGGCGTTCATCCGACGAATGTCGGCTTTGGAGGATGCCATGCCCCAAGAAAAAATCCGCCAGGTTCCCGCCCGGGTGTCGCCAAAGCCCTCGGATTTGCTGTTCCGCGACCGCGCCATGCCCTGGTGGCCGAAGCGGGGGGACGACATCGAATGGAAAACGGTGCCGGTCGGGGCGATGGCAACGCCCAGAGGTTACCTGGGTGCCGCTCTGGTGGGTCACAAGGTCTATACGATTGGTGGAAGGTCGCCCGAATCCGAGGGAGCGCTGGACACGGTTGAGGCGTTCGACATCCAGTCCTGCGAGTCCGTCACGCTGCCCGACTTGTCCCTGCCGCATGCCCGGAGCGGCGCCGCCACCGTCAAGGTCGCCGCGGGGGCGGTCTATGTCTGCGGTGGCGCCGACAAACATAACGGCCAAGCGGCGACGTGCTACGAATGCACGCCGCCGGGCGGACCCTGGCACAGCAAAGCCGAGATGCCGCACCCTGTGGTCTGCGCAGCTGGCGCGGCAGACGCAAACGGCAGGGTTTATGTGATCGGCGGGCTCGAGGGCGTCACGCCCTCGAAGGCCGTCTGGCGCTTCGACCCCGCCGCCGGGACCTGGAGTCAGGTTCAGGCGCTGCACGCGGTGCGATTCAGTGCTGCCGCGACCGCAGCCGGGGGCAAGATCTATGTCTTCGGCGGGATTGACGGGCAGGGCTACGTGGCGACTGTCGAGGAATACGACCCCGCCACCGACACATGGACCGTCCTGGAGAAGCAACTGCTGACCCCGCGCTACAATCTCGCCGCCGTGACCGGCAGCAATGGCCGCATCTACGTCGTTGGCGGGATCCGCCAATGCAGCGCCGTCGATCTGGTCGAGGAATTCAACCCGGCAACGAAAGCCTGGAAGCAGATGACGCCGATGCCGACGGCGCGCTATGGCGTCGGCCTCGCCGCCACGGCCGACGGCCGCATCCTCGTGCTCGGTGGCTGGCGGAAGGTGAGCAGCACCTTCCTGGCAACGGGCGTGATCGAAGAAGGAACCTTGCCGTCTTAGCGTTGCGGACGGGACAATCGGCGGCGCCAGGGCAAATGCCACCACGCTCCGAGCCGGCCCAACATCTTCGGATGGTCTCGCGTTATCTTCTGTGACGCCGGTTGCGCCTCTGTGCTCCCGCACGCCGTCCTCAGCCCCGGCGACGGAACGAAGGCGGAGATTGCTTTGGTGCCGTCCGTCCATGAACGCGACGGAGGCGGTTCCAACATTTGCTGGCTGGCCGGCCCTGACGCAGCTCTTTCTGACCTCCGCCGCCCTGCAATTCCTCTTGAAATCCCAGGGTGGCGGTTCAATCTATGCATGTAATGACCTCGATTTGCCGCATCCGCCGCAAGGCGCGTTTCCTCCTGCGATCGGGCAGCCTCCTCAACGGCTGTTTTCCCCGGATCTAGCGCCGCATCCAGATTCTCGCGCCCGATCCGGGCGCAGACTTCCGTCTTCTCCAGCGAAACAATTGCTCCACGTCGGCTGTTCCGCGCCGCCGCGGCACCTTTCTGAAAGGGATCGTCATGACTCTGCACAGCACGCCGTCGATCACCGTCACCCGGGCGGACTATGAGCGCCTGTCCAATCTCGCCGATGCCGTGATGCTGCGGGCGCCGGCGCTCGGCAGCCGCCTCGCCGGCGAGCTCGAGCGCGCGCGCATCGTCGAAGTCGATCAGGTCGCACCCGACGTCGTCACCATGCATGCACGCTTTGTCTTCAAGGATGAGGCGAACGGCGCTACGCGGACCGCGAGCCTGGTCTATCCCGGCGAGGAGGACATCGACGAGGGGCGCATCTCGATCCTGACCCCGATCGGCACGGCCCTGCTCGGCCTGAGTGCCGGGCAATCGATTGAATGGGAAGTGCGCCCCGGCGCGTTCAGGACTCTCACCGTGCTGAGGCTGCTGTCCCAGCCGTGACGGCCGGCAGGAAACCTGGGCGGCCTGCTGTCTGTCAGCGCGGCCGTTTCGGGCGCGCGCGGGTCGCCGCAATGGCCGGCGGCGTGGCGATCTCGCGCCGCGCCAGGCGCCGGATCTCCTCCAGCGCCGCCTCGAGATAGTCCGCCCGCTCCTCGGCCGGATAGACCAGATAAGCGGGCTGAGAGAATTCGGGCGCGCCGGAGAGGCGGGTGAGGCGCCGTTCCTCGAGATAGCCGCGCACCAGGCGCAGGGGGAAATAGCCCGAGCCGCCGTGCTCGAGAACGTGATGCAGGCCGAGCCAGCCGATATTCACCGTCAGCGCCGGGCCGATGAGATCGGGGAAACTGGCGCTGTGCCTGGCGTAGAACTCGGGCCCCCAGTCGACATAGACATAGTCGGCGCCGGGCCGATCGCGCTTCCGCGGGTCGGTTGAGACCAGAACCAGCGTCTCTTCGATCAGCGGCTCGACCGTCAGGCCCGGCCGGCTTTCCGGCGTATACATGACCCCGACATCGAGCCGCCCTTCGACCAGACCCTGCATCAGATCCACTTCCATGCCGATCTCGGCGCGCACGGAGACGTCGGGTGCCTGCGCCCGCATCAGCGGCAGCCAATGCAGCAGCAATTGCTCCCACAAGCCGAAGCGCCCGCCGACCGTCAAGGCGGCACGAAAGCCGCGCGCCACGCCGACGTCGTGCCGCGCATATTCGACGGTGCGGACCAGCGTGCCGGCATGTTTCTGGAACTGCCGGCCCGCGGCGGTCAGCGTGGTCCCGGCCTTGTTGCGCACGAAGAGCGTGCAGCCGAGCTGCTGCTCCAGCGCATGGATGCGCGCGCTCACCGTGGATTGCGTCACGTGCAGCCGCTCGGCCGCGTTGATGAAGTTGCCGGCGCTGATGACGGCGAGAAACGTCCGGGCGAGTTCGGTATCCAAAAATCCCCTCCGCGCCAAACCTGCGAATTATATCGAAGAAGTCGATATTAACGGCGAAAATTCATCGTTTGGCAAGACTATCCGCTGCGCCTAGTGTTTTTCGAACCGCCGCGCCGGCGGCGGAGTCCGAAGCCCGCAACAGGTGACGATGATGCAATTGACGCTGCCCCAGTTGTCCTATCCGAACAACGCGCTGGAGCCCTTCATCTCCCGCGCCACGGTCGAGCTGCATCACGGCAAGCATCATCGCGCCTATGTCGAGAAAACCAAGGATCTCGCCAAGGAAGTCCGACTGGCGGACCAGCCGCTCGAGAGCATCATCCTGCAGACCGCCGGCAAGGACGCGCACCGGGCCCTGTTCAACAATGCGGCGCAGGCCTGGAACCACGCCTTCTATTGGCGCTCGCTGCTGCCGCAAAGCGGGGGCAAACCCGTCGGCGAGATCGCCGATCGCATCGGTGCCGATTTCGGCAGCTTCGAAGCCTTCGCCAACCAGTTCGCCGCGGCGGCCGCGAGTCAGTTCGGCAGCGGCTGGGCCTGGCTCATCAGCGACGGCGAGCGCCTGCGCATCACCGCGACAGCGAATGCCGACACGCCGATCGTGCATGGCCAAGTGCCGCTGCTCACGCTCGACGTCTGGGAGCATGCCTACTACCTCGACTACCAGAACCGGCGCATGGATTACGTGACGGCGCTGATCAATCACCTGCTCAACTGGGATTTCGCCAACCGCAACTTGAGCCGCGCCCGCTCATCGGCAAGGGATACGCCGCTGCGGGCGCAGGCATCCTAGATCGCCTTTGAAGGAGAGTGCCATGGCTGGAAGCAATCGCGTGGATCACGAGACGCAGGTCCGGCAGGCGCAGCACGACGGCGTCGCTGCGGCCCAGCGCTGGACCTATGCCATCATTGCGGCCTTCGTCGCGGTAGTGCTGGTGCATGCACTCTGGTGAGCGGCGAGTTCTCGTTGCCGTCACGGCAGGGGCATGAGGTCATGCGGACGTGGGACGAAATCCGTTCCTGGCGCCGCGCCAAACGCGCGGAGTTGAGGTCGGCGCGCCTGAGTCTGCCGCGCGACGAGAGGGAGCGGGTCCGCGCCACGGTCACGGCCTCCGTTCGCCGGCAGGTCCCCGATCTCGATATCGCCTGCATCGGCTTCTGCTGGCCGTTCAAGGGCGAGGTCGATCTGCGCCATGTCGTGCGCGATGCGCTGCGGAACGGCGCCGAGGCCGCATTGCCGGTGGTTGTCGAAAAGGCGCGGCCCTTGGAGTTTTGGTCATGGCGGCCGCACACGCCGATGCAGCGCGGCATCTGGAACATTCCGGTTCCGGCCGAACGCAGGGTCGTGCATCCGACAATCCTGCTGGTGCCGCTGCTCGGCTTCGACGCTGCCGGCTACCGCCTCGGCTATGGCGGCGGCTATTTCGATCGAACCCTGGCGATCGCCGCGCCGAGACCAATGACCATCGGCGTGGGCTATGAGCTCGGCCGCCTGCCGACAATCCACCCGCAACCGCACGACATCCCCTTGGACGCCATCGTCACCGAGCAGGGATTTACCTGGATCAACCGCGGCGACGCGGCCGCATTCCACCCTGCGATGACGGAAGACGTCGGTGATGGCGACGGCTTCGCTTCGCCCGCCTGCTCGATGCATGAACTCGATCCCGCGCGCCTCGGCTATCTCGGTCGGGCGGAGCTTCTGGGCCTGCTCGACGAATTGCTGGAGGGCGAGCGTGCCGGCGCACGCGGCGTCGGCCGGATGAGCGTCGAGAGCGGCGCGGTGGAGATCGCGGCGACGCTGCGCGACGTGGCGCAGGACGAGGCGCGATTCTGTGCCATGCTGAGCAACCATATCCGGCGCCTGGGCGGTGAGCCTAGCCTCGCCACGGGCGCCTTCTATGACAAGATCATGGCGCTCGATCAGCCCGGCGCGCGGATCGATCTGCTGAACCGCGGCCAGGGCTGGGTGGCGCGCAAGCTGCGCGAAGCCTTGCCGCGAATCGCCGATCCGGCGCTGCGCGCGGACCTGCAGGTCATGCTGGCCGTGCATGAGAGAAACATCAACCGATGCACGCAGCTGCTCGACCCTGGCGCGCACCGCGCGCAACCAGCCGCAACATAGGACGGTTCCCGCTTTCGGCGCTGGATCAACTGCCAAACAGGTCCGCTCGCCCGCCGCGGATTGGATCCGATGCGCCGGTACAGGTTGCCAGGCGATGCTTGCGCGCGCGACTCCCGCATGATCTGCTGGCGCCCATCGCAAGCTCCTCACGGTGCGCAGGACAATGCCAGGCCACCCGCCACGCCAATGGGCGAAGATGATCCCCGAGCTGATCGTCTTTGACTACGCCCGGACGCTGCCCTTCTGGCGGGACGTGCTCGGTTTCGTCGTGCAGTTCGACCGGCCAAGCGAGCGACTTGCCATGCTCGAGCATCCCGACGGCGCCCAGGTGATGTTCTTCGAGCGCGACGGCGGATGGGAGACCGGGCCGTTCGAAGCGCCGCTCGGGCGCGGCGTCGTGATCCAGGTCTTCGTGTCCGACGTCGATGCGGTCGCGAAGCGTGTCGCGGCGGCGGGACTGCCCTTCTATGTCGCGCCGTTCGAGAAATGGCGCGACTGGGGTGACCGTCTCGGCGGTCAGCGCGAATTCCTGGTGCTCGACCCGAGCGGATATCTCGTGAAAGTGGCCCAACAGCTTGGCGAGCGGCCAAAGCCCTGACCAATTCGGGCAGCGGCCTGTCCCGATCGAAGCGGTCCATCGATTGCCTGTTCGTACAATCCGCCGCCGCCGCGGCGCGAGGCTTTTGCATTTGCGCCGCCGCCGCGGCGCGGGGGTTTTGCATTTGCGCCGCCGCCGGGTAGTCTTTCCCGACACGCGCCGGGGACGCAAGGGCGCGCCAATCGGGTCATGTGAAACGGGGGACACCAGGATGCTATCGGCAGCGGCGCGCAATCGCTTCGTGGACAGGCACGTTATCGTCAGCGGCGGGGCCGCCGGCGTCGGCGGGGCGGCGGTCGAGCTCTTCGCCCAGGAAGGCGCGAGGGTCACGGTGGTCGACCGGCAGGAAGCGGCCGGCCAGGCGCTTGCCGCCTCGATCAAGGAACGCGGCGGCCAGGCGACATTCGTTCTGGCCGATGTGTCGGACCCGGCGGCGATCACCGCCGCGGTCAACCATGCGCGCGCGACCTTCGGCGATGCGGACATCCTCTACAACCACGCCGGCCAGACCATCGTGAAGCCATTCCTCGACAACACGCTCGAGGACTGGAACCGGCTGATCGCGATCAACCTGACCTCGATGTTCCTGATGACCAAGGCCGTGCTGCCGGGGATGCTGGCCAAGGGCAAGGGCGTCATCGTCAACACCTCTTCGGTGTCGGCCGAGCTGGCGACGCCGATGGAGGTGCTCTACTGCACCACCAAGGCCGCCTGCCACATGTTCACCAAGGCGATCGCCACCGAATACCGGGACCAGGGCATACGCTGCAACGCCGTCGCCCCCGGCTTCATCCGAACCGCCCACGGCCTGCGCGAGATCGACGACCTGCGGCGCTACGGCGTCACGGTCCAGGAGCAGGACATCGTCGACATGCAGGGCCGCATCTGCGAGCCGGAGGAGGTCGCCCGGGCGGCGCTGTTCCTGGCCAGCGACGAGGCGAGCTTCGTCAACGGCGAGTGCCTGTTCGTCGACAACGGCATCATGGTCCGGACGTAGAGCCCGCGGCCCGCAACGGCCGGCTCAGCGGCTGGCCACCCTGGTCAGTGTGCCGTTGCCCGACGCCGCGATGTGATCCGCGAGGTATTCGGCGTCCTTCCAGACGCCCCAGATGAAGGACGACGCGCGCCGCGACAGCCAGGGCAGGCCGAGGAAATAGAGGCCCGGCACGGTCGAAACGCCGCGCTCGTGCCTGGGGCGGCCCTTCTCGTCGAAGACGTCGATCTTCACCCAGCCATAGTCGAGCGCGTAGCCGGTCGCCCAGATGATCGCGGTGATGCCGGCATCCTTCAGATTGAGCCGCAGGATAGGATCGCGGACGCATTGCGGGTCTGGCGAAATGCGGCGGGCTTCCGGCTCTTCCGGCAGGTCCAGGCCCTGCTTGGCGGCATAGGCATCGGCGGCGTCCAGCACCGAAAGGTAGTCGGCATCGCCGCGATGGATGTTGGCCTTGAGATCCGGCGCGAAGCGCATCACGCCGTTCTCGTAGGTCTCCGCCCGGCCCAGCAGCGTCATCCCGTCCGTGGCGAGCTGCCGGAAGTCGACGGTGTGGCCGCCATGGGCGCCGCTGACCGCAATGGTGGTGTGCTCCATCGACGGATGCGGCGTCTTGGCGTCCCACAGGCCGAGCATGCCCAGCCACCAGACGAAGTCCTTGCCGCGATAGCGCCGCGGCGGCTTGTTGTGCGGACCGACCGACAGATAGACCTTGCGCCCCGCGCGCTGCAGCTCGTCGGCGATCTGCACGCCCGAGGAGCCGGCGCCGACCACCAGCACCGCGCCTTCGGGCAACTGCTTCGGATTGCGATAGGCGTTGGAGTGGATCTGCAGCAACCCCGTTTCCGCCGGAATGACGGTGGGAATGATCGGGCGCTGGAACGGCCCGGTCGCGAGCACCACCTTGTCGGCCTCGATGATGCCGCCCGGCGTCTCGGCAAGGAACCCGGAGCCGTCGTCCTTCCGGCGCAGCGACTTCACTTCCACGCCGCAGCGGATGGGCGATGCGATCTGCTTCGCATAGGCGACGAAGTAGTCCGCGATCGTCTCCTTGGGCGCGAAGGCGTCGGCAGCGACATCCGTGAATTCCCGGTCGGGGAAGCGGTCGTGCCAGGCGGGGCCGTTGGCGACCAGCGAATCCCACCTTTCGGAGCGCCAGCGCTCGGCGATGCGATGCCGCTCGACGACCAGATGCGGAACGCCGCGATGGCCAAGGTGCCTGCTCATCGCCAGCCCGGCCTGGCCGCCACCGATGACGAGTGTCCCGACTTTTTCCACTGACATGCCGGTGTCCTCTTGTGATGTCCCGTTCCGTCCGATCGACGCGGGAAATGTCCGCGAGCCTTTCTAGGCACGGGGCCGAGCAAAGGAAATAATGATTTTGGTGGCCTTTGGTTCGGTTTTTCTGATGCTGCGCTCCATGCCTCGCAACGAAGCCGGTGGCCCCCGACGCTCCGGCTCGACCAGCCCAGGGTCGCCCCCAGGCGCTCCCTCTTGGTCCGCTCCGGGCGGGCGTGTTAGGGTTTCCGTCCTGGGGTTGCGCTGCAACCCTGCCGCGTGCGGCCGGGCGGGCGAATGAGTGGGGGCTGGTGATCGGGGAATGAGGCCAATTCCAGTTGCGGCTTCGTTGCGCTGCCTCGCCTTTGCCGTGCTTCTCGGCTGCCTCCTGCCGCCCGCCGCGGCGGCGCAACAGGGCGACCTGCACGAGGAGGCCGACGAGATCCTCAGCCAAGGGGATATCCAGCGCGATGCCCCCCTGGCCGAGCAGGCGCGCAGCCAGGCCCAGGACGTGGCCCAGGATCCCACCCTGCAGCACAATCCGCCGCCGCCGGTCGCCGACGCCCCGCCCAAACCCCTGCCGCTGCCCATTCCGGGCAACCTGTTCCTCTATGTCCTGATCGGCACCCTGGCGGTCTGCGCCTGCCTGGTCCTGTACCACCTGATTCGGACTTATGCGCCCGGCCGCCGCGCCTGGTCGAAGGCCGACCAGGCGGTGATGCTGGAAATCGCCGCCATCCCGGCGCCCGGCGAGGCGCCCTTGCCGCCCCTGGACGAGATCGAGCGCCTGGCGCGGGCCGGCGCCTATGCCGAGGCCATCCATCTGATGCTGCTGCGGGCGCTGGAAACCCTGCGCCGGCGTCTCGGCACCAGTTGGGCGAAGTCGCTGACCAGCCGCGAAATCGTGCGGCGCTCGGAGCTGCCCGGCACCGACCGGCAGGCCTTGAAGGTGCTGGTCGGCGCCGTGGAGATCTGCCGCTTCGGCGGCCAGCAGGCGAACGAGCAGATCTATCGCGCCTGCCTCGACCACTACCGTTCGATCGGCGGCGACGCGCAAGGGGTGCCGGCATGACGGCGCGGGACGACACCGCGAAGCGGCGCGCCGGCGACCTGTTCTCCGGCCGGGTGCTGGTCGCCATCGTCGCCATCGGCATCCTCGCCTTCGTCGGCACGGTCTATCTCACCGTGTTTTCCGATGGCGGCGAGCCGTCCTTCGAGGTCAGCCCGACCACCTATTCCAGCTCCGCGCTTGGCCACAAGGCATTCCTGCAGATCCTGCGCCGCCTGGAGGTTCCCGTGGTGGTCAGCCGGTTCAAGTCCGGCGAGAAGGCCGGACCGGGCAATCTGCTGCTGCTGCTTGAGCCGATGGGCCGCAAGACCCCGGACAACCTGGTCGGCACCTTCGGCAACCTGCCGCATGGGCTGCTGGTGCTGCCGAAATGGTCGGGCAAGGCCGATCCGGACAAGCCGAACTGGATCCGGAAGATGGACCCGGTTCCGGTTCCGGAGATCGAGCCGATCCTGAAAGAGGCGCAGATCGGCGGCGCGGTCGAGCGCCATGCGGGAACCTTCACCCTCGATCTGCCGGCCTTCGGCGGCACCATCGCGCTGACCGACCCGCAGACCATCACCGGCTCGAACCTGAAGCCGGTGGTCACGCTGCAGGGCGGCATCCTGATCGGCGAGAACCGGGGTGGCGCCGGCCGGCAATGGGTCCTCGCCGATCCGGACCTGCTGTCCAACCACGGCATCGACGAGGCGGACAACGCCGTCGTCGCCGTCGCGCTCATCGACCATCTGCGTCCGCCCGGCGGCGTGGTGATCTTCGACGAGACGATCCACGGCTTCGAGCAGCCGCCCAACCTGTTCAAGGCCGCGCTGCGGCTGCCGTTCCTTGTCGTCACCGTGTCGGCGGCGGTCGCCGTGCTGCTGGCGATCTGGGCCGGGATGATGCGGTTCGGCCGGCCGCAGGCCGAAGGCCGCGCGCTGCAGCCCGGCAAGGTGACGCTGATCCGCACGGCCGCGGACCTGCTGCATCAGGCGGGCCGGCGCAGCGGTGCGGTGGAGCTGGTCCTCTCGCGCTATCTCCGCGCCCAGATCGCCGACATGCTGGCCCGCGTCAACGGACCGCGTGGCCTCGACGAAGCGCGCCAGGTCGCCTGGCTCGACCATCTGGCCGGCGCGCAGCGCGCGCGGCCGCCGCTCAAGCCTTTGGTGGATGCGATCGAGGCCGCGTCGCGTTCGGGCGGCGCCGATGCCGCGCGGGCCTTGCATCTCGCCGCCGATCTACACGCATGGAAACAGGAGTTCCTGGATGGACTTGGAAAAAGTTCGCTCAACCGCTGAGCAGGTGAAACAGGAGGTGCGCAAGGCCATCGTCGGCCAGGACGAGGCGCTGGACCTGCTGCTGGTCAGCCTGTTTTCCGAGGGCCATGTGCTGCTGGAAGGCGTGCCCGGTACCGCCAAGACGCTTCTGGTGCGGGCCTTCGCCGCGGCGATGTCGCTCGATTTCGGCCGCGTCCAGTTCACCCCCGACCTGATGCCGGGCGACGTGCTCGGCACCAACCTGTTCAATTTCCAGACCAACAGCTTCCAGCTGGTCAAGGGGCCGATCTTCACCGAGGTGCTGCTGGCCGACGAGATCAACCGCACGCCGCCGAAGACCCAGGCCGCCCTGCTGCAGGCGATGCAGGAACGCCAGGTGACCATCGACAACACCACCCACACGCTGGGCGCCGGCTTCATGGTGATCGCGACGCAGAATCCGATCGAGCAGCAGGGCACCTATCCGCTGCCCGAAGCCCAGCTCGACCGCTTCCTGTTCAAGCATGTCGTGCCGTATCCGGAGCGCGCGCAGGAGATCGAGATCGTCCAGCGCCATGGCCATCGCGGCATCATGCCGAAGCTGGAGGGCCTCGCCATCTCGGCGGTGGTCGACCTGGCCGGCATCGAGGGTTGCCGCGCGGCGGCGGCGAGCGTGCGCCTGTCGCCCGAGAACGTCGCCTATATCGTCGACCTGGTGCGCGCGACCCGCCAGCATCCGGCGCTGCAATTCGGCGCCTCCCCGCGCGCCGCCAACATGCTGGCGACGGCGGCGCGCGCGATGGCCGCGATCGAGGGCCGCGACTACGTGATCCCGGACGACGTGAAGTTCCTCTCCGCGCCCTGCCTGCGGCATCGCCTGGTGCTCTCCCCAGGCGCCGAGATCGAGGGGCAATCGGTGGAGCAGGTCATCGGCCAGATCGTCGACCAGGTGGCGGCGCCGCGATGATCCTGCCCACCCGCCGCGCTGTTGTCCTGGTGGCGGCCGCGGTGCCGCTGTCCCTGGCGCTGGTGGCGTTGCGGGCGGAGCTCTGGCCGCTCGGGCTTGCCTATCTCCTGTTCGTGCTGGCGCTGATCGCGCTCGACGCGGGGCGGGCGCTGCCGTCGCGGCGCCTCGCTGTCTCGGTGCGGCCGATCGACAGCCTGTTCATCGGCGAGGCGGCCGGGCTCAATGTCTCGCTGGCGACCGACTGGCCGAGCCCGCCCGCCGCGATCGAGGCGCGCCTGGACCTCGCCGCCATCGTCGACGCGCCGCCGCTCTCCCGCGCATCGCTCTGGCCCGAACGCGCGGTCAGCTTCGAGATCCCGCTGCGGCCGCTGCGCCGCGGCCTGGCCGAGATCGAGGCGCTGTGGCTGCGCTGGCGCGGCGCCTTCGGCCTGGTCGAGCGGCGCTACCGGATGGCCATGGGGGTCAAGGTCCACATCCTGCCGTCGATCCGCGGCGCGCGCGGGGCGGCGCTGCGCTTCGCCGCGATCGACGCCATGCTGGGCGTCAAGGCGCAGCGCGAGCTTGGCACCGGCACCGAGTTCGACGCGCTGCGCGACTACATCCCCGGCCTCGACCGGCGCAGCATCGATTGGAAGCATTCGGCCCGGCACAACCGCTTGGTCAGCAAGGAGTACCGCACCGAGCGCAACCACCAGATCGTCTTCGCCTTCGATACCGGTCACCTGATGCAGGAGCCACTGGGCGGCATTCCGAAGCTCGACCACGCCATCAATGCGGCGCTGCAGCTGGCCTATGTGTCGCTGAAGGCGGGTGACCGGGTCGGCCTGCTCGCTTTCGACGCGCAGGTCGACCGCTATGTCGAGCCGCAGGGCGGCACGCAGGCCTTCGGCCGCCTGCGCCGCCTGCTGGCGGAAGTCGAATACGCCGCGGTCGAGACCAATTTCACCCTCGGCCTCAGCGATCTGATGGGCCGGCTCAACCGACGGTCGCTGGTCATCCTGATGACCGAATTCGTCGACACGGTGACCGCCGAGCTGATGGTGGAAAATGTCGCCCGCCTGGCCCAGCGGCATCTGGTGCTGTTCGTGACGCTCAAGGACCCGCAGATCGAGGCCATGGTCGACCGCGGCCCGCAGGCCTTCCGCGACGTGGCGGAATCGGTGGCGGCGGAGGAGATGCGGCGCGACCGCCTGGTGGTGCTGGAGCGCCTGAGACGCCTCGGCATCCTGTGCATCCAGGCGCCGCACGAGCGTTTCGGCGCGGAGCTCTTGAACCGGTATATCGAGATCAAGCAGCGAGGGCTGATCTGACGCCATGAAGCGCGCGAGTCTCAAGAGCAGCCAGTTCCGCAAGGAACGCGAGGCAAGCTGGCGCGAGCTGGACCACCTGGTCGGCCGCATGGAGGCGCAATCGCCCAGCGTGCTGGCGCCCGTGGAGCTGATGCGCCTGCCCACGCTCTATCGCGCGGCGCTCTCGTCCCTCAGCGTGGCGCGCGCCATTTCGCTCGACCGCAGCCTGCTCGGCTATCTCGAGAATCTCGCCAACCGCGCCTATTTCCAGATCTACGGGCCGCGCGCCGGCGTGGGCAAGGTGCTGGGCGGGTTCTTCGCGGAATCCTGGCCGGCCGCGGTGCGCGCCCTGGCGCGGCCGATCCTGCTCAGCATCGCGGTCACGGCGCTCAGCGCCTGCGCCGGCTACTGGCTCACCAACGCGGATGTCGACTGGTACTACACACTGATGCCCGAAGGCCTGGCCGGCGACCGTTCGCCGACCACTTCGACCGAGGAGCTGCGCGCGGGTCTCTACGATGGCGGCGACATGGGCGGCGATTCGCTCAGTGCCTTCTCCAGCTTCCTCGCGGTGCACAATTCGCGCATCGCCCTGATGTGTTTCGCCTTGGGCATCGCCCTCGGCGCGCCGACCCTGCTGCTGCTGATCGGCAACGGCATGATGCTGGGCAGCTTCTTCGCGCTCTATGCCGGGCGCGGCCTCGGTTTCGAGCTGGGCGGCTGGCTCATCATCCACGGCGGCACGGAATTGCTGGCCATTGCGCTCTGCGGCGGTGCCGGCCTGGCGATTGCCGATGCCCTGTTGTTCCCCGGACGGCTCAGCCGCATGCAGAGCCTGAGCGAACGCGGCCGGGTGGCGGGCCTGGTCGCCCTCGGCTCGGTCGCCATGCTGATGGTGGCCGGAATTCTCGAGGGGATCGGCCGCCAGGTCATCACCGACGACTTCACCCGCTACGGCATCGGCCTCGCCATGATCGGGTTCTGGGCGATCTATTTCCTGGGCGGCCGGCGGCGGCTGCCGGCGGGCGCCGATCATGAGTGAGGCCTACACCCCTGTCGCCGGCGGGCCGGTCGTCACGCCGCCGCCCGGTACCGGCCTGCCGGCCATCGCCGATAGCGGCCGCCGTCAGGTGGCGATCCTGACTCCGGAAGGCGTCGAGCTGCATGTCGAGCTGGCGGAGCGCGGCGAGCGCGCCGGCGCTTTCCTGATCGACGCCCTGTTCATCAGCGTCGCGGTCGTCGCCATCATCTTCGGCGCGCTTTATGCGCTTCACATCCTGCGCGGCTACGCGATCGCGCTCGGCCTGATCGCGTTCTTCCTGATCCGCACCTTCTATTTCCCGTTCTTCGAGCTGGCCTGGCGGGGCCGGACGCCGGGCAAGCGGCTGCTGGGCATCCGGGTGATCGACCGTGCCGGCGGGCCGTTGCGCCCCAGCTCGATCGTGGTCCGCAACCTGATGCGCGAGATCGAGGTGTTCCTGCCGCTCTCGGTGATGATCCTGCCGGCGGAGCCCGGCCACCAGGCGCTGCTCCGCCTGTCGCTTACCGCCTGGATCGGCATCTTCGCGCTGATGCCGCTGTTCAACCGGCGCGGGCTTCGCATCGGCGACATGGTGGGCGGCACCCTGGTCGTCGCCGCGCCCAAGGCGGCGCTGCTCCCCGATCTGGTGGAGAACGCGGTCTCGCCGCATGGCCGGGAGACCCTCGGCGCGGCGGCGCCGGCGGGCGAGAAATACACCTTCACGCCGGGGCAGCTCGATTTCTACGGCATCTACGAATTGCAGACCCTCGAGGCGGTGCTGCGGCGGGACGACCCGCATGCCGCCGGCACAAGGCGCGAGATCGCCGAGCGCATCCGCAAGAAGATCGGCTGGACCGACGCAACCGGCGGCTGGGACCTGAAATACGACGGCGCGGTGGTCGAGTTCCTGCAGGCCTTCTACATCGCCCAGCGCGCCCAGCTCGAACGCAAGATGCTGTTCGGCAAGCGCCGGCGCGACAAGCACGACCGGCAATAGTGCTAGTCGAAGACCCTCGCCGTCTCGTCCGCCGGTCCACCGTCCTTCTCCAGGCACAGGCGGTGATATGCGGCGGACGCGACCACGATCATCACCAGCAGGCGCAGGCTGAAGGCGAGCGAGGTGGTGCCCCAGGCCACCCAGCCCAGGAGCGCTCCGAAGATCATGCGTCCGAGCAGCGTGGTGGCGAAGACCGCCACGATGCCGGCGATGGAGATCAGCCCGGCGATTGCCAGCATGCGGATCCAATGGCCGGACAACAGGGAGAATGCCCGCGCCGCGCCACGTCCCGGGCCGATCGGCTCGGCGACAAGCGCCATCAGGTAGATGTAGTTGAAGGCGAGGATGGGCAGTTGATAGAGCACGATGACGCCCAGCCAGGCATATTGCGCGCTGCTGCCCGGCTGGTAGCCGGGTACCAGCAGGTATGTCGGCAGCACCAGCAGGGCATCGATGACCACCTGAACCGGCAGGACCACGACGCTCCGCCGCCAGCCTTGCGACGCGGCCTGTCGCCAGCCGATGCCCTGGCGCTGGATCCCCGCCAGCAGCAGCGGAATTGCCGGCAGTGCAACGAGGATCGCCAAGGCAATCAACGCCAGCTCGTGCGCCAGCGTGCGCCAGAGGAAACCCAGGATGGGCCGCAGCAGGCCCGCCACAAAGGGCGCGCCCAGGGTCGCCAGGATCCCTGCGGCCAGGCAGAAAGCGAGGACCGCAACGCCATGATGCGTCAGTCCCCGCGCGGCCGTGGCCAGGACGCCGCCGATGGTGAAGCGCCTGGAACCCGGTGCGTCGGGCGCGGCCGCCATGCGCGGCCGCTAGTCGAACACGCGGGCGATCTCGTCGATGCCCACGCCTTCCTTTTCCGCGCGCAGCAGGTAATAGACGACCGCGGGCAGGATCGCGCCGATTGCGGAGGTGAAGGCGCCGAGCGGGATATAGAACAGCAGGACGGCGACCGGGAGATCCGCGACCAGATAGATGACGGTCAGCGCCGCGGCGAAGAGCGCGACGACCAGCACGGCGTAGACGAGCAGCAGGCCGAGAATCCCCCAGCGGCGGCCGCGGCTCAGATCCGCGGCGCGCCTGAACCCCGCGCCGAACGCGCCGCTCTCCATTACCTGGACCGGCACGGCGACGAACCAGATCACGATGATGTAGAGGACGACGAGAGCCGCCACCGCAATGAGCGGATAGATCAAAGGCGCGGCAATCATCCCGACCACCAGCCCCACGACGATCGGCACCATGATGGCGAGGCCCACCACCAGGGACGTGAACATCACCCGGACGACACGGGCAAAGCCGCGCGACATCATTTCGCTGACGCCGACCCGGGTGCCGCGCAGGTCCTGGAACGTCGCATAGGTGAGGGGCGCGGTGATGAAGGCATAGCTGATGGCGCCCAGGATGGAGCTGCCGCCGCTTTCGCCGCCAGTCGGGTCGCCGCTGAGGACATAGTCGATCAGGCTCTGGATCCCGGTGATCACAAGGGAGACCACCGCCATCGGGCCGAAATTGCGCCCGAGAACCCCGAAGCTCATCGACAGGGATCGGCCGATGCCGAAGCGGGGGCCGTCCGGCGCCACCATCGCGGATGTCACGTCAGTCATGTCTGCCTCATGAGAAAGAGTTCGTTGCCGCCGGGTTGCGCCGCCGCCCTTCCGGCGCATTCCTCGGAATGCGGGAAGGGCGGCGGGGCGGTCCTCAATCGAAGACCTGGGCGATGGCGTGGACGTCGACGCCTTCCTTCTCGGCGCGGAGATAGTAGTAGCCGACCGCCACGAGAATGGCGCTGAAGGCGGTCACGATGGCCGAGGTCACGTATTCGACAATCGACAGAACGACGACTATGTCGGATGTCGGCGCCGCCATGTAGATGCTGCTCGCGACCATGATAGCAGCGAAGTTCACTGCGAAAGTCAGCACAATGACGATGATGACGAGGCCCAGAATCTCCCACCGGTGACCGCGCGTCAGTTCGCTGCTGCGACCGAAGCTGCCGGTGATGCCGGCGCCCTCGACCACCAGGACCGGCACGTAGACCCACCACATCAGCGCGAGGATGACGCCGGGGACGATCAGGGCGATTGCTGCAAGCCCGACGGCGAACGACAGCAGGATCGTTCCGACGATGACCGGGATCATCGTCGCAAGGCCGCGCGCGATGCAATCGGCGAGGCCGGCCTTCTGGCCGCGCAGGTCCTGGAAGGTGCCGTAGATGATCGCCGCCTGGGTCAGGCCCATGACCAGGAACATAACGAGCGCGGCACCTATGACACCTGTGACGCCCACCTCGTTGGAGGTGATGGTACCGTCCGACTGCGGCCAAATAAGTTTAGCCACCAAGTCAAGAGCGCCGATCAGGAGGGCGAGGACGCTGAAACTGACGAAATTGCGCGCATAGACCCCTAGGCTGCTCCCGATCACGCGCCCGATCGAGAACCGCACCGTACCCGGTTCCGCCACCATCGCACTTCCCCCGAAGTTGCTGACTGGAAAGCCCCATCCCGAGTCCGGATGATGCCAGAGCTTTCTAGGACAGACAACCCAGCGGTGTCGTCGGGCTAGTTGACCAGGGCCGGCCGCCGCGCCGTGCTCTGGCGCCGCTGGATGGAGAATCCGACGTCGATGCGCGGATTGGCCGGGCGTTCGCCGGTCTCGATGAACCGCTTGATGATCTCCGCCGACAGCCGGCCCATCTCGTAGCGCGGCGTCGCCACGGTGGACAGCGACGGGCAGGCGCAGGCGGCGAATTCCAGGTCGTTGAACCCGATGATCGACATCTGGTCCGGCACGGCGATGCCGCGGCGCTGGCATTCGAACAGCGCGCCCAGCGCCAGGTTGTCGTCGCCGCAGAACAGCGCCTCGAGCTTGGCGCCGCGGTCGAACAACGTGCTGATCAGGGCGGTGCCCGAGGCGACGGAGGACGAGCGTTCGATGGTCGCGACGCGGTTGCCGATCGGCAGGCCGGCGGCCTCCATCGCGCGGGTATAGCCGGCCATGCGGGCCCTGGCGCGCGCGTCGAGCCGCGCGGCGATGAAGCCGATCTTGACGTGGCCCTGGTCGATCAGGAACTGAGTCGCCTCGAACGCCGCCTGGCTTTGCGACAGGCCCACGTTGATGTCGATCGGATCCTCGGCCAGTTCGAAGGTCTGGATCACCGGCACGCCGGAATGCTCGAGCAGGCGCCGGGCATGCGCCGTCTGGTCGATGCCGGCGACGATGATGGCTTCCGGATGCTGTCCCACCAGGGTGGCGATCGCTTTCTCTTCCTCGATGGAGGAATAGCGGCTCGACAGCACCACGACCTGGAAGCCCTCCGGCAGCAGGCTGTCATGCAGGGCGCGCAGATAATCGGCGAACACGCCGTTGGTGAGCGAGGAGACGATGACCCCCACCGCGTGGGTGCGGGCGGAGGCCAGCCGGCTGGCGGCGACATCGGGCACATAGGCCAGTTCGCGCACCGCCGCGTCGATCCGTTCGCGCAGGGGGGCCGACACCATTTCCGGCCGGCGCAGGGCGCGCGACACGGTCACCGCGCTGACATCGGCCAGCTTCGCCACGTCGGCCAAGGTGCTGCGTTTCCTGCGAATGTCTTCCTCCTCCAGAGACGGCCCGGCTCCCAATTCCGCGTCCGGCTCTGCTTCTTGGCGGCCCCGCGCCTTGCCTGGCCGGGACCTTAGTGGTTTTGGTTTCAACCGCCGAGAAAGTCAATTATCCATGAAAGCGCTTACATTGGCAATTGACAGCGCTTTCACCTGCCTCTAATTGTATGATCATTCTGGGAGGAAAACGTCTGACGCCGAATGGCGCAGCTTCGGGTGATGCGATCACCGCACTCCAACCAGGATCCAGATTCGCAAAAGAATGATCAATGGGAGGAGTTCTTATGCCTACGTCGACCCCCGTTCGGCGCGTGACGAAGCTGCTCGCTGCGGCAACGTTGACCGCCGCCTTCACCTGCACCGCCTTCGCCGCGGGTCCGGAAGTGGTCTCCGGCCCGGCCGCCGACCCGCAGTGCTTCGTTCCGTGGACCGACCAGACCAAGTTCTTCAAGTTCCCGAAGAAGGAAGGGCCGTACCGCATCGCGCTGGCCAACGGCTTCATCGGCAACACCTGGCGCATCCAGATGATCAAGACCGCCAAGGCCTATGCCGACCAACCGGACGTCAAGGCAAAGCTCAAGGAATTCAAGGTGGTCTCGACCGGCGAGGACGTCGCCGCGCAGATCGCCGCGGTCAACAACTTCATCGATTCCGGCTATGACGCCATCGTCATCAACGCGCAGAACCCGACCGCCTTCACGCCGGTCATCAAGCGCGCCAAGGCCAAGGGCGTCATCCTGGTCGCCTTCGACAACATCCTCGACACCGAGGACGCGATCAACGTGAACGTGGACCAGAAGGGCCTCGGCGAATACTGGGCGCATTGGCTGGTCAACAACATCCCGAATGGCGGCAAGATCCTCGAAGTGCGCGGCGTCGCCGGCACCTCGGTCGACACCGACCGCCACAACGGCATCCACGAGGTGCTCGATGCCTCGGGCAAGAAGTGGGACGTGGTCGAGGTCGTCGGCAAGTGGGATGACGGCACCGCCCAGAAGGTCTCGGCCGATGCGATCGCGGTGCAGAAGCACTTCGACGGCATCACCGTGCAGGGCGGCTCGACGGGTACCGTGCGCGCCTTCATGGACGCCGGCCATCCTTTCGTGCCGGTCGGCGGCGAGACGGAGAACGGCTTCCGCAAGCTCTGCGCCGAGCATTCGGGCGACGGCCTGAAATGCGCCTCCGGCGGCACCGGCCCGGCCCAGGTGGCCGTCGCCATCAAGACCGCCATCGCCGCGCTGGAAGGCGAGGTCGTGCCGCAATCGGTGAAGCTGCCGCTGGCCACCACCGAGGATCCGAACTTCAAGGACGGCGAGAACTTCTACAGCAAGGAAGGCGACAACTTCTTCGTCGGCAACTCCTTCCCGACCTGTGGCATCAACTTCACCGCCCAGGAGATCATGGGTCAATCGGAGACGAACCAGTAGTCGCCACCGGAATCAATGGTTGACAAGAGCCGGCGCCGCTGGGGA
Source organism: Dongiaceae bacterium (assembly GCA_039808885.1). Classification (GTDB taxonomy): domain Bacteria; phylum Pseudomonadota; class Alphaproteobacteria; order Dongiales; family Dongiaceae; genus Dongia_A. The sequence continues at coordinate 20,143 of JBDHTX010000003.1, forward strand.
ACCTCCCCAGGGCGCCGGTTTGTCACTGGGGTTTGGCTCCGGGAATAAGTGAGAAACACGCGATGGACGGTACCACCACCGCTCCCCTGTTCCGCATGGAAGGCGTTTCGAAGCGCTATGGCGGCGTGAACGCGCTGACCAAGGCCGATCTGACCGTCGAAGCCGGGCGCATCCACGGCGTCCTCGGCGAGAACGGCGCCGGAAAATCCACGCTGATGAAGATCATGGCCGGCGTCGTCGAGCCCGACGAGGGGCGGATGACGCTGGACGGCAGGGAAATCCGTTTCGCCAATCCCGCGGAAGCCAACGCCGCGGGCATCGTCTGCATCTTCCAGGAATTGTCGCTGGTGCCCGATCTGTCGGTCGCCGACAACATCTGCATCAGCAACCCGCCGAAGCGTCTCGGCCTGATCGACCAGCGCGCCCAGCGCCGCATTGCCGAGGAGGCCCTGGCGCGCGCCGGCGGCGAAGACATCCATCCGCTGGCGCCGGTCAAGGATCTGCCCTTGTCGCGCCGGCAACTGGTGGAGATCGCCAAGGCGCTGGTGCGCAACCCGCGCATCCTCATCCTCGACGAGGCGACCTCGGCCCTGACGGCGGCCGACGTGCGCAAGGTCTTCGCCGTGCTGAAGCGCTTGCGCTCTGAGGGGCTGGCGCTGCTCTACATCTCGCACCGCATGGCGGAGATCGCCGAACTGGCCGATGAATGCACGGTCTTCCGCAACGGCCGCAACGTCGACACGTTCAAGTCCGGCGCCAAGACCGACACCGAGATCGTCGAAATGATGATCGGCCGCGAATACAGCCACGCCTTCCCGCCGAAGCCGGCGCCCAGGACGACGCAAGAGACCCCGGCGCTGGAAGTGCGCAATCTGTCCTGGAACAACCGCCTGAAGGACATTTCGCTCAGCGTCCGCGCCGGCGAGATCGTCGGCCTCGGCGGCCTCGACGGGCAGGGCCAGCGCGAATTGCTGCTGGCGCTGTTCGGCGTGCTGCGCAGCACCACGGGCGAGATCCTGATCGACGGCAAGAAGGCGACGCTGACCGGCCCGAGCGACGCCAAGCGCGGCAATGTCGGCATGGCGCTGATCCCCGAGGATCGCAAGACCGAGGGGCTGATGCTGCCGATGTCGGTGCGCGACAACCTCTCCATGGCGTCCATGTCGCTGTTCTCGCGCGGCGGCATCGTCGACCGCGCGGCGGAAAGCAAGGCGATCGACCGGATGATCTCGCTGCTCGCGATCAAGACGGACGGGACCGGGGTGCCGGTCGGCACCCTGTCGGGCGGCAACCAGCAGAAGATCGTCATCGCCAAGTGGCTGATGACCAATCCCAAGGTCATCCTGCTGAACGACCCGACCCGCGGCATCGATGTCGGCACCAAGGCCGAGATCTACCAGCTGCTGCGCAAGCTGGCCGACGGCGGCGCCGCCATCCTGTTCTATTCCACCGACTATGACGAGCTGGTCGGCTGCTGCGACCGGGTGCTGGTGTTCTATGACGGCGCGGTCGGACGGGTGCTGACCGGCGCCGAGATCACCGAGCGCGCCCTGGTGGGCAGCGCCCTCAACATCGGCGGCGGCCAGGCCGAGGCGGGGACGCCCGCCATGGCCGGCGCGGGAGCGGGCCAATGACCGATCGGGCCCTGGCGTCGCCGCATTCCGGCGATTGGCGTTTCTGGTTCGGCGAGCAGCGCGGCACGCTGCTGGCGCTGGCCGTGTTCGTCGTCATGTTCGTCATCTATACGTCCAATCACCAGGCCGGCTTCAGCGCCGACGTGGTCACGACGGCCGCGAACAAGGGCGTGCTGCTGGCGCTGGTGGCGATTGCCCAGACCTTCGTCGTCTTGACCGCCGGCATCGACCTGTCGGTCGGGATGATCTTCGTGCTGTGCAACTGCGTCGCCTCCTATCTGGTGATCGGCACCGCCCTGGAGACCACGCTCGGCATCATCGGCGTGCTGGCGACGGGGCTCGCCTGCGGCGCCCTCAACGGCCTGATCGTGATCTACGGCCGCCTGCAGCCGATTGTCACCACGATCGCGACCGGCGCCGCCTTCTTCGGCATCGCCCTGCTGATCCGCCCGTTCCCCGGCGGCGACGTCAACGAGGATCTCGCCGACTTCCTCACCGGGCAGTTTCCCGGCGGCATCCCGGTCAGCGCGGTGGCGCTGCTGGTCGTCGTGCTGGTGATCTGGATCCCGTTCCGCAAGTCGATGCTGGGGCGGGTCGTCTACGCCGTCGGCTCGTCGGAACCGGCGGCCTACATGTCGGGGCTGCACATCCGGCGCGCGAAATTCGCCGCCTATGCGCTGGCCGGGCTGCTCGCCGCGATCGGCGGGCTTTTCATCACCTTCGTCACCTATACGGGCGAGGCGTCCTCGGCCAATGCCAACACCTATACCCTGAACTCGATCGCCGCCGTGGTGCTGGGCGGCGTCTCGCTGTTTGGCGGCCGCGGCAGCGCGGTCGGCGCCATCTTCGGCGCGCTCATCTTCCGCACCATCGGCGACCTGCTGTTCGTGTTCGACTTCGACCCGCTCTGGCAGCCGCTGTTCCTGGGCATCGTGCTGCTGGTCTCGGTCTGCCTGGGCTCCTTCCGGTTGATCCGCCTGCGCAACCGGCTCGATCTCTTCGGGTGAGCACGCCATGAGCAATCTTCTCGCCGGCAATCCCGTCCTGCGCCGCTTCGACCCTGCGGTGCTGACCGCCTTCGGCTGCATCGTCGTGCTGCTGCTGATCGGCAGCTTCATCAACGAGAACTTCCTGTCGCCGGATTACCTGCTGCAGCAGCTCCAGGTCGGCGCGTTCCTGGCCCTGATCTCGACCGGCATGATGATGGTCATCCTGCTGGGCCAGATCGACCTCTCGGTGCCCTGGATCATCACCGTGGGCGGCATGATGTCGACGGCGGCGGCGGGCTGGGGGGAACTGGGCGCCACCTTCGCCATTCCCGTCGGCATCTTCTGCGGCCTGATCTTCGGCGTCATCAACGGCATCGGCGTTGCCTATCTGCGCGTGCCGTCGATGATCTTCACCCTCGGCATCAATGCCGTCGCGCAAGGCTTCATGATCGTGCGCACCGGCGGCTTCGCGCCGCAGGACATGGCGACCGAGAGCATGCACGAGATCGCCACCGGCCGGCTGGTCTTCGGCATCCCCAACCCGGTCTGGGTGTGGGTCGCGGTCGGCGCGGCGACGGTCTTCCTGCTGCGGCGCACAGTGTTCGGCCGCGCCGTCTACGCGATCGGCAACCGCGAGGTCGCCGCCTATCTCTCCGGCATCCGCACCCAGCGCGTGGTGCTCGCCGCTTTCGCCATGTCGGGGGCGCTCGCCGCCTTTGCCGGCGCATTGCTCGCCGGGTATTCGACCAAGGCCTATCAGGGCATGGGCGATCCCTATCTGCTGCCCTCGATCGCCGCGGTGGTGCTCGGCGGAACCTCGATCCTCGGCGGCCGCGGCACCTATCTCGGCACCGTCGCCGGCGTCATCCTGATCACCCTGCTGCAGTCGATCCTCTCGGTGGTCCAGATCGAGGAAGCGTTCCGCCAGTTGATCTACGGCGCGGTCATCATCGGCATGCTGCTGGTCTATGGCCGGCAGCGCCGCACCATCTAGCAAAGCCGCCTCGCCGGGCATCTTGTTGCGCCGCACGCATCCGCGTGCAGTGCGGCGAAAACGGGGTTTGAGGGGATTCCATCAAAATCGGCGCTTCCGACCCCGGACCCCCTGGCTACCATGAAACCACTGGGAGCGTGGCCGGAACGGGAGGGGCACGCGCGTCGCGCGTGTGCGGCGCCGTGTGGCGTCGGCAGGACGATCTGACGGCTTTCCCCGAGACCGGCCAAGCCGACCGTGCGTCGTCACCGCACGGGCCGGCGAGCGATCTGCGCCACGGGACGGGACTGTGATCCGCGCCGCGCGGCGGAGGGCATCTGGGGCAACAAAATGAATGACAGCAGGAGGCAAGGATGAAGTTTCTGCGCAAGTTATCGATGCTGGCTGCGGCCTGCATCATGGCGCCGGCCATCGCACAGGCTGACGCGACGCGCGTCGTCTTCGTGACCCACGGCCAGGCGGCGGACCAATACTGGTCGGTGGTGAAGCACGGCATGGACGACGCCGCCAAGGCGATGGGCGTCAATGCCGAGTATCTCGCGCCGGAAACCTTCGACATGCCGGCGATGCAGAAGCTGCTCGACGCGGCGATCGCCTCGAAGCCGGACGGACTCGTCGTCTCGATCCCCGACGAGAACGCCATCGGCCCGCTGGTGGAAAGCGCCGTGAAGTCCGGCATCCCGGTGATCGTCATCGATTCCGGCGGCTCGGAACTATCGCGCAAGCTCGGCGCCCTGCTCTATATGGGCCAGTCCGAATATGACGCCGGTGTGGCGGCGGGCCAGAAGGTGAAGGCGCTCGGCCTCACCAAGGCGGTCTGCGTCAACCATGAAGTCGGCAATGTCAGCCTCGACGACCGCTGCCGCGGCTTCGCCGACGGGCTCGGCGCCGAAGTGCCGGTGCTGCAGGGCGTGATGGACCCGACCGAAATGAAGGGCCGCATCGCCGCGCATCTGCAGAAGAATCCCGATACCCAGTTCGTGCTGACCGTCGGCTCGGCCGGCGCCGACCCGGCGCTCGCCGCGGTGGACGAGGCGGGCCTCACCGGCAAGATCAAGACCGGCACCTTCGACCTGTCGCCGACGATCCTGCAGGCGGTGGTCGACGGCAAGATGGAGTGGGGCATCGACGCCCAGCAATACCTGATGGGCTATATCCCGGTCGTCGCCTTCGACCTGCTGAAGCGCTACAAGCTCGCGCCGATCGCCGACTACCCGACGGGTCCGGGCTTCGTGGGCAAGGCCGAGGCGGCTTCGGTCATCGAGCTCGCCAAGCAGGGCGTTCGTTAACCTCCCACGCGACGGGGCCGGCCGTTTCATCTCGCGGCCGGCCCCGGATTTTTCGGCGGTCTTTCAGGGTGACATGCCTGCGCAAGCTCTTGCGCCGCGACGGGCGCGGCTGGAGACTTGGCATGAACCCACGTTTTTCAGGAACTCTTGATCAATGACTTTGCGCGACGAGTCACAATCCGCTGCGTCATCGCTGCCGAAGCCGGGCGGCCGGGACGAGCGGCTGCGCGAGATCGGCTTCCTGCGCCAGGCGCTGCGCCGGCCGGAGCTGGGTGCCGCCGCCGGCTGCATCCTGGTGCTCATCTTCTTCGCGATCTTCGCCGGCGACAGTGGCCTGTTCAGCGCCCGCGGCGTGGTCAATTTCCTCGAGGTTTCCGCCCAGCTCGGCATTCTCGCCGTCGCCGTGGCGCTGCTGATGATCGGCGGCGAGTTCGACCTGTCGCTGGGCTCGATGATCGCCTTTGCCGGCGTCATCATCGCCATCCTGTCGACGCAATATGGCTGGCCGGTCTGGTCCTGCATCCTGGTGGCTTTCGCCGCCGCCATCGCCGTCGGCTGGCTCAACGGCTGGCTGGTGGTGAAGACCGGGTTGCCATCCTTCATCGTGACGCTCGCCTCGCTGTTCATCCTGCGCGGCGTCACGCTCGGCGCGACGCGCCTGATCACCGGCCGTACGCAGATTCCCGGCATGAAGGAACTGGCGGCGGGCGACCCCCTGGCGCCGCTGTTCAGCGGCCAGTTCGGCGGCTCCGTGCTGGTCTGGCTGGCCGACATCGGCTTCATCAACAAGCGCCCGGACGGGCTGCCGGAAGTGCAGGGCATCCCGGTCTCGATCCTGTGGTGGATCGTGCTCACGATCCTCGGCACCTGGATCCTGCTGCAGACCCGCTTCGGCAACTGGATCTTCACCGTCGGCGGCGACGCCAATGCGGCGCGCAATGTCGGCGTGCCGGTGGCCAAGGTGAAGATCCGCCTGTTCATCCTTTCCGCCTGCGCCGCGACCCTGTTCGCCGCGATCCAGGTGCTGAGCGTCGGGTCCGCCGACACCTCGCGCGGCCTGCAGAAGGAGTTCGAGGCCATCATCGCCGTGGTGATCGGCGGCACGCTGCTGACCGGCGGCTACGGCTCGGCCATCGGCGCGATGTTCGGCGCCCTCATCTTCGGCATCGTGCAGATGGGCATCTTCTACACCGGCATCGACACCGACTGGTTCAAGGCCTTCATGGGCGTGATGCTGCTGGTGGCGGTGCTGTTCAACGACTTCATCCGCAAGAAAGCGTCGGAGGCGCGTTGATCATGGCAATGAACGACACGCCCCTGATCGAGCTGCGCGACGTCAGCAAGTATTTCGGCACCGTGATCGCGTTGAACGGCGTCTCCTTCGCCGTGCGCGCGGGCGAGGTGCATTGCCTGCTGGGCGACAACGGCGCCGGCAAGTCGACCCTGATCAAGATCCTGTCCGGCGTGCACACGCTGTCGAAGGGCGAGTTCCTGGTGCAGGGTGAGCCGGTCGCCTTCACCTCGCCGCGCGACGCGCTCGACGCCGGCATCGCCACGGTGTTCCAGGACCTGGCCACCGTGCCGCTGATGAGCGTCGCCCGCAACTTCTTCGCCGGGCGCGAGCCGGTGACGGGATTCTGGCCGCTGAAGCGGCTCGATTGGCCCTTCATCAATCGCACCACCCGGGAAGAGATGGCGCGCATGGGCATCGATGTGCGCGACCCGGGCCAGCCGGTCGGCACGCTGTCGGGCGGCGAGCGCCAATCCCTCGCCATCGCCCGGGCGGTCTATTTCGGCGCCAAGGTGCTGATCCTGGACGAACCGACCTCGGCGCTCGGCGTGCACCAGGCCTCCGTGGTGCTGCGGCTGGTGGCCAAGGCGCGCGCGCGCGGCCTCGGCGTCATCTTCATCACCCACAATGTCCACCATGCCTTCCCGGTGGCCGACGCGATCACGCTGCTCAACCGCGGCCGGTCCCTCGGCACCTACCGGAAAGGCGAGATCTCGCGCGAGAAGGTCCTGGAGATGATGGCCGGCGGCAAGGAGCTGGTCGATCTCGAGGCCGAGCTCGCGACCATGAACCAACAGCCGCCAACGGAGCAGTTGGGCGCCTAGTCCCCTCGAAGATCGTCGCAAGAAAGAAAGTAGCGTTTCCATGAGCGTCAAACTCGGCATCAACCCGATCGGCTGGACCAATGACTGCATGCCCTGGCTGGGCGACTTCATCTCGCTCGACACCTGCCTCAAGGAAGCCAAGGCGGCCGGCTTCTCCGGGGTCGAGCTGGGGCGCAAGTTCCCGCGCGACGGCAAGAAGCTGAAGCCGATCCTCGACAAGCACGGGCTCAACCTGGTGTCCGGCTGGTATTCCGCCGAGCTGGTGCGGCGCGACGCCAAGGCCGAGATCGCCGCGATGAAGGACCACCTGACGCTGTTGAAGGCGGTCGGCTCCGACGTCATGGTCTTCGCCGAGACGACGGGCGAGATCATCAACCAGGTCGGCGCCCCGATCAGCAGGCGCCCGACCCTGTCGAGCGCCGCCGAATGGAAGCAGCTGGGCCAGCGCTTCACCCAGGTGGCCGAGCATCTGCTGGCCAACGGCGTGCGCATGGCGGTGCACCACCACATGGGCACGGTGATCGAGAGCGCCGCCGATGTCGACCGGCTGCTGGAGAACAGCGGCCCCGCGGTCGGCCTGCTGCTCGACACCGGGCACATGACCTTCTCCGGCGGCGATCCGCTGGCGGTCGCCAAGAAGCACGCCAAGCGCATCGTGCACGTGCATTGCAAGGACATCCGGCGCTATGCGCTGACCGCCTGCCGGCGGCGCGACGTCAGCTTCTCCGAGGCGGTGCTCTGCGGCATCTTCACCGCGCCCGGCGACGGCATGGTGGATTTCAAGTCGGTGTTCGACGTGCTGGGCAAGGCGAAATACAGCGGCTGGTTCGTGCAGGAGGCGGAGCAGGACCCGCGCGTCGCCCACCCGGCAACCTATGCCGAGCTCGGCTGCGCCCACATGGCGAAGCTCTGCGCCGGCGCCAAGCTGAAGCTGGCGGCGTGAGGCCGGCATGGCGCGCAAGCTCCGCATCGGCCTGATCGGCAGCGGCTTCATCGCCCGTTGCCACGTCTATGGCTATCGCACCATGCTCTCGGTCTTCCCCGAGGCGGCGGCCCAGCCAGACTTCGAGCTGGTCGCCGACATGACCGAGGATCTCGCCCGGGCTGCGGCAGAGAAGTTCGGCTTCCGCCGCGCTACCGGCGACTGGCGCAAACTGGTGACGGACCCCGCCGTCGACATCGTCGACATCTGCGTGCCGAGCCATTTGCACAAGGAGATGGCGCTGGCCGCCATCGCCGCCGGCAAGCATGTCTATTGCGAGAAGCCGGTCGGGCTCAATGGCACCGAGGCGAGCGAGATCGCGGCGGCGGCGGACAAGGCCGGAGTGAAGAGCCTGGTCGGCTATTCGTACCTGCGCAATCCGCTGATCGCCTTCGCCCGCAAGCTGATCCAGGAGGGCGCCATCGGCGAGGTGACGCATTTCCGCGGCGCCCATAACGAGGACTACATGGCCGATCCGGCGGCCCCCTTCGTCTGGCGCTGCGATTCGTCGATCGCCGGCAAGGCCGGCGCGCTGGGCGACCTCGGCAGCCACATCATCTCCATTGCCCGCGTCCTGGTGGGCGAGATCGTCTCGGTCTGTGGCGCCACCAAGACGGTGGTGCCGGAGCGGCGCCTTGCCGACGGGAAGAACCGCAAGGTCGAGAACGAGGACCAGGCCCAGTTCCTGATCGAGTTCGCCAACGGCGCCACGGGTCATATCGAGGCCAGCCGCGTCGCCACCGGCAGCCATATGGACATCACCTACGAGATCGTCGGCACCCACGGCCAGATCCAGTTCGACGGCGAGCGGATGAACGAGATCCGCTTCTTCTCCGACAAGGACCCGGTGGAGCGGCGCGGCTTCCGCACCATCTTCACCGGTCCGGCGCATCCGCCCTTCGGCAATTTCGTGCCGGGCACCGCGCATGGCATCGGCTTCAACGACCAGAAGGTGATCGAGGCCTATGAGCTGATGGAGCTGGTGGCGGCGGATCGGCCGACCGGCCCGGACCTGGCCGACGCCGCCCGCATCAGCCGCATCCTCGACGCCGTGCTGCAATCGGCCGCGGAGCGCCGCTGGGTGAAGGTGGGCGCGGCGGCTTAGACTCCGGTATCTCAACCGCCACGATCGTCATCCTCGTGCCTGGCACGAGGACCCACGAGTTTGGCCGTTCAATCCGCGCTTTGCCCAGCGAAACTCGTGGGTGGCCCGTCTTGATACAAAATTGGCCAAGCCCGACCATGACGATTGAGAAGTGGTCAATCAGGGCGTCGGCAAATTCTCGCGCAGGTAGATCGCCACCGGCGTCTCCAGCGGCACCTCGGTGTCGGGGACCCGGCGGTTGTAGTGCAGCAGCAGCTGGATGGCGCGCAGCGCCTCCATCTGCGGGTTCTGGTCCAGCACCGCGTCCATCAGCCCGTCGGTCAGCAATTCGCGGTGCACGTCGTGCATCTCGTGGCTGATGAGGATGGTCTTGCCGCCCTTGCCCAGGCCGCGCAGGGCCGTGGCGATGCCGCGGCTGCCCACCGAGATGTTGTAGATGCCGCGCAAGTCCGGGAAGCGCTTGAAGGCGTCGCGGGTCAGCTTCTCGGTGCGCTCGGGCTGTTCTTGGCTCTCCGCGGTCGCGACCACCTCGCAGGCCGGAAAGCGCGAGGCGAGCACGGCGCGGAAGCCGCTCTCGCGCTCCTCGTGGCCGATATAGTCGTGCATGCCGGTCACCACCAGGATCTGGCCGCCCTGGGAGCCGACGAAGCGCCCCATCAACTCGCCGGCGACGCGCCCGGCGACCCGGTTGTCGCTGCCGACATAGGCGAGGCGGCCGCTGGCGGGCAGGTCGCTGGCGATGGTGACGATGGGGATCCGGCGGCTCACCTCCTTCAGCGCGGCGGTGATGCGCGGATGGTCGTAGATGCAGGTGACGAGGCCGTCGGCGCGCTCGGCGGCGCGGCGGATGGTGCGCGCCACCGCGCCCGGCTCCAGGCTGTCGAAATAGGTCGGCAGGCACATGATGCGCTGCGTCTCGTAGCTGCGCTGGGCCAGCTGGAATCCGGTCTTCAGGCTGCCGTGATAGGGGTTGCTGGGGTTCTGCAGCAGCACGGCGATGCGCAGCCAGCGCATCGGCAGGTCTTCCAGGGCGCGGTCGATCTTCAGCTTGCGCGCCCATTCCAGGACCCGCCGGGCGCGCTCCGGCTTCACGCCGCCGCGGCCGTTCAGCACCCGGTCGACGGTGGCGACGGAAACCTGCGCCGCAGTGGCGACGTCGGTGATCGTGGTCTTGCGCTGGGACATGATCCGGCGCCCGCTCTGCTGGAATCCCCTCAAAACTGTAGCAGAAAAGGGGATCGCATCAACCGCCTCGGACAGCCCGCTCCGGCGGTGGCGGAACGGCCTAGCTGTTGACGAGATCGAGCGGATAGACCGGCCGGCGCACGTTCCTGAATGTCAATTGGCCATAGTCGGAGGTGCAGACGCCGACGCCGGCGCATGGGACGATCGCGCGGGCGATCTCGCCGAAACCGGCGCGCCAGTGCACCCGGCTCTTCAGCATGACGTAGCGCTTCTGCCGCGGATCGATGCCGAGGCTGAGGAAGCAGTTGAGGTCGTAGGGCTCGACATGATTGGAGACGAGCACAATCTGCACCCGGCCGGTATCCAGCACCACGGATGGCCCCATGCTCTGCTCCACGCCGGCGCCCATCGGCCCCCGGTTGCGGAAGCGGCCGTCGGTGATGGTGCGCACCCGCCCCGTGACGGTGAGCGGCGGGCTGGCGACGTCGATGGCGGGCATCTTCATCTTGCCGCCGACGGAAAGAGTCACATCGGAACCGATGCCGGCCGCGATCGCCTGCTGGACGGCGGCGGGGTCGTAGATGGCGAAGGCGACCACGTCCTCGAGCCCCTGGCGCAGGATCTCCGCCAGCACCACCGTCGTATCCATGGTGCCGCCGGAGGCGCAATTGTCGTAGTGGTCGAGCAGGATGATCGGCCCGTCCGCGCTGGTGTCGGCCAGGGCCTTGGCATGGGCCACCGAGGAATCCAGCTTCTCGATCCTGAAGACGAAGTCGGCGCGGTCGCGCCACGCCTGGCCGAGCAGTTCGTCGCGCAGCGTCTCGGCCAGAGCCAGGTTGCCGTCGGTGACGACAACGGTGCTGAGCCCGGCATTGCGGATATCGGCATGCGGGAAGCCGGTGAACAGGCTGGCGGCCAGCGCCCCCTCCCGGGTCATCGCGGCGCAGCGCGCCTGCAGCGCCTTGTTCGGGTTCTCGAAGCTGCCCTGCTTCATCACATGCGGCAGCATGGGCGCGTTGCCCCAGGCCATGACCGGCCTGACCTCGCCGCGGATCGCCCGCAGCAGGATGGAGCCGGCCAGCGCGCCGGTCTCGTGCATGTCGACATGCGGATAGGTGTGGTAGCCGACGACGACCGTCGCATGGTCGACGATGTCGTCGTAGAGGTTGGCGTGCATGTCGAGCGACACCGCGATCGGCGTCTTTGCGTCGATGCCGCGGATGCGCTTCAGCAAGGCGCCTTCGCCATCCTCCAGGCTCTGCGTCACCATGGCGCCGTGCAGGTCGAGCAGGATGCCGTCAAAGCCGCCCTTGGCCACGGCGGCGCAGATCGTGTCCGTGATCTCGGCATAGGCGGCATCGTCGACGGGGCCGCTCGGCGGCGCGTCGGCGGCGATCGGGAACACGATCTCCGCGCCCGCCTTTTCGGCGATGTCGATATAAGCGCCCGCCGCCGTGCCGGTGCCGCGATAGCCGGCAATGGCGGCGGCGCCACGCAGCACCTCGCCGCCCCGCCCGAAGCGCGCCAGAGGCGTCGGCACCGGCGAGAAGGTGTTGGTCTCATGCTGCATCATGGCAATGAGCAGGCGCATGCAATCCCCCGTTTCCGCCAGAACCCCGGGCGATCGCCCGATAGGTGGCGATGCTAGCGCTTCGGCGGCGCCGGTGATAGCCGCGGCGCGCGGACCTAGCCGGCCACCGCCACCCGTACGTCCGCCGTTTCCAAGGCGGCGGCGAGCGCGTCCGGCGGCCGCGCATCGGTCACCAGCACATGCATCTGGCCAAGCTCCGCCACCTGCACCATCGACAGGTGGCCGAATTTCTCCGCGTCGCACAGCACCACGACCTGGCGCGCCCGCTCCATGTAGAGTTTCTTGATCTCGGTATCCTCCGGCGAATAGTCGAACAACCCGGCTTCTGTGATGCCCGAGACGCCGATGAAAGCGAGATCGAACCAGTAGTCGCGGATCTGCGCCGCGGCCTGCGGGCCATGCACCGACAATTCCTTGCCGCGCACCCGCCCGCCGGGGACATAGACCGCGTGCGGCGAATCCGCCAGCAGGCTGGCGGCGCGCAGGTTGTTGGTCACCACCTTGATCTCGCCGACATCGCCAAGGCAGCGCGCCAGTTCCAGCGTGCTGGTGCCGACGTCGAGCGCGATGGTGGCGCCTGGCTTGATGAGGGCCGCCGCCGCCCGCGCGATCGCCGCCTTGCCGGCGCTGTTGCGCCGCCGCCGCGCGTCGAAGGCGGGCTCGAAGGCGTCGAACACCTCGGCCTGTCCGCCGCGCAGCGCCATGGCCCCGCCATGGGTGCGCTGCAGGGCGCCGCGCTCGGCGAGCTCGACCAGGTCGCGGCGCACGGTGATGCTGGAGATTCCGGTCGCCGCGGCGATGTCGCCGACGGTCATGAAACCGAGGCGTCCCAGCAGGTCGAGGATGCGCGCCTGCCGCGCGCCCGGGCGGCGCGCCGGCAGATCGGATTCTCTCACCGGCGTTGTTGGGAATGTGATCATTATTGATCGAACCCGTTCGGTTGATGTGATCATGATTGCGGTCTTGCCGCGCCACAGCAGGCTGATCATAATGATCAAAAATGATCACTCGGCAAGAGCCGGGTCGCGAGCGACAGGGTGGGCGATTTGGACGGAGTTTCAGGCAAGCGCGCCGTCGTGACCGGCGGCGCCACCGGAATCGGGTTGGCAATTGCCGGAGCCCTGGCCAGGGCCGGCGCGCGGGTGGCGATTGCGGATCTCAACGAGCAGGGCGCCAGGGAGGCTGCCACGCGGCTCGGCGGCGGCGCCATCGGGCTCGGCATTGACGTGCGCGACCGCGCCAGCGTCGAGCGGGCCTTCGCCGCGGTCCTCGATGCCCTCGGCGGCTGTGAGATCCTTTGCGCCAATGCCGGCGTCTCGACGATGAACCTCGTCGTCGATCTCAGTGACGAGGAATGGGACTTCAACTTCGACGTCAATGCCCGCGGCGTGTTTCTGACCAACCAGGTGGCGGCGCGCCATTTCCTCAAGACCGGGACCAAGGGCGTCATCGTCAACACCGCCTCGCTCGCCGCCAAATGGGGCGCGCCGTGGCTCGCGCACTATTCCGCCAGCAAGTTCGCGGTGATGGGATTCACGCAAGGGCTGGCGCGCGAGCTGGCGCCGCACGGCATCCGCGTCAATTGCGTCTGCCCGGGCTTCGTCAAGACCGGCATGCAATCGCGCGAGGTGCAGTGGGAGGCGAAGCTGCGCGCCATGAGCCCGCAGGCGGTGATCGATGAATACGTGGCGCTGACGCCGCTCGGCCGGCTGGAGGAACCCGAGGATGTCGCCAAGGCGGTGCTGTTCCTGGCCTCCGACCTCTCCGGCTTCATCACCGGCGAGGCGCTGAACGTCACCGGCGGCGTGCGGATGGACTAGGCGCCATGAAGCGATTCGCCAAGGCAGTTGTGCCGCATGTCATCCTGGTCATCTTCTCGGCCATCATCCTGCTGCCGCTGCTGTGGATCCTGCGCGTCAGCCTGACCGACAAGCTGACCGCCTACAAGATTCCGCCGGAGATCGGCACCCTCGGCCTGATGAACTACGCCACCATCTTTGCCGACTATCCCTTCGTCACCTGGTTCAGCAACAGCCTGATCGTGGCGCTGGCGACGACGGCCATTTCGCTGCCGCTCGCCACCGCGCTGGCCTATGTCTTCGCCCGGTTCAATCTGGGCGGCGCCGCGCTGCGGCTCGGCGTGCTGGCCAGCCAGATGCTTCCCCCCATCATCCTGGTGCTGCCGCTCTTCGTCGTGTTCCTCTCCGCCGGGCTGATGCAAAGCCGCTTCGGGCTGATCATCGCGCATCTCACCATCTGCCTGCCGTTCCTGGCCTGGATGCTGGTCTCCTTCTTCGAGGGCGACGTGGCGCGGCTGGAGGAGGCGGCGCGGGTCGACGGCGCCACGCGCTGGCAGGCCTTCATCCGCATCGCCGTGCCGGTGGCGGCCCCGGGCCTGCTGGCGGCCGGGCTGCTCGGCTTCATCCTCAGCTGGAACGAGTTCCTCTTCGCGCTGGTGCTGAGCGGGCCGGACACGCAGACCCTGCCTGTCGGCCTCGCCGGGCTGGAGACCCATGCGGGCGTGGAGATCGCGCCGCTGGCCGCCGCGACGGTGGTGTCGCTGCTGCCGGTCTTCGTGCTGCTGCCGTTCCTGCGCAAGCATCTGATCAAGGGCCTGTCGCTGGGCGCCCTGAAGTGACGGGATCGAATTGAACACGGGCCACAACAAGGAGGATGGGAGATGAACATGCGCACCTTGCTGCTCGCCAGCGCCGTTGCAGTCGGCTTTTCGCTGCCGGCCAGCGCCGAGACGCTGAACATCCTGATGGAAGGCGTGCCGGACACCGAGTTCGTCAAGCAGGTGGTCCCGGAATTCGAGGCGAAGACCGGCCACAAGGTCAATCTCGAGGTGGTCAACTACGCCGAGATGCACACCAAGCTGGTGCCGCAGCTGGTGGCGCCCAAGGGCAGCTATTCGGTGATCGTGGTCGATTTCTACTGGGTCGGCGAGTTCACCAAGGCCGGCTGGCTGCAGCCGCTGGACGAGCGCATCGCCAAGGACAAGGTCGACACCTCCGTCTATGTGCCGGCGCTGATGGACCTGGTCGGCAAGGTCGACGGCGTCACCTACATGCTGCCCTTCTACAACTACGCCATGGGCCTGACCTATCGCACCGACCTGCTGGCGGATCCGAAGAACCAGGCCGATTTCAAGGCCAAATACGGCATGGATCTCGGCGTGCCCAAGACCTGGGACGAGTACCTGAAGCAGGTCGAGTTCTTCACCAGGGATGGCATGCACGGCGTGGTGAACCAGGGCCTGCGCCCCGACCCGATCGCCATGGAATGGTCGAACTACCTCTTCGCCAACGGCGCCGAGTACCACGATGCCGACTGGAACCCGACCTTCAACAACGACGCCGGCGTGAAGGCGGTGGAGCAATACACGACCGCGATCAACAAGTATGGCCCGGTCGGCTCGGCCAGCTTCTCCTTCGACGAGGCCTTCAACGTGATGGCCCAGGGCCAGGCCTACAGCTACATCACCTACAACTTCTTCCGCACCGCCTATGACGACCCGGCGAAGTCGGCCGTGGTCGGCAAGGTCGAGATCATGCCGGTGCCGGGCCCGACGCCGGAAACCGGCGGCAGCCTGAACGGCGCCTGGGGCTGGGCGATCCCGAAATCCTCGCCCAACTCCGACGCGGCGTGGGAGTTCATCAAGTGGATCGAGAGCCCGGAGATCGCCAAGAAGCGCGCGCTCCTGGGCGGCTCGCCGACCCGCACCGACGTGTTCGACGATGCCGAGGTGAACGCGAAGTATCCCTACGCCCAGGCGCTGAAGCAGATGCTGCTGACCTCGCACAACTTCCCGGTCTTCACCTACACCCCGCAGCTGGTCGAGGTGCTGGGCCGCGAGCTGAGCCTGGCCGTCGCCGGCGAGAAGACGCCGAAGGAGGCCCTGGACGCGATCCAGACCGAGTTCGTCGAGCTCGCCAAGAAGGACGGGAAGTTGAAGTAGGACCAAGTAGCTGGAGCACTCATGCCCGCCCCCTCTCAGCCGTCATGGCAAGGCTTGGCCTTGCCATCCACGAGTTTCGATCGGCGAGACTTTGCCATTGTAGGCAAACTCGTGGATCCCAAGGCCAAGCCTTGGGATGACGGTGGAGTGGTGGGTGGGGCGGTGCCCCACCTGCGAAATCTCGCATGACCGACACCGCGCCCACCTTCGCCCTCACGCCATCCGACCGTCGCGACCGGCGGTTCGGGTGGCTGATGGCGTCGCCCAGCCTGGCGCTGCTGTTCCTGGTGATCCTGTTCCCGGTGTTCTGGGCGCTGTTCACCAGCCTGCACGACTACACCTTGATCGCGCCGAACTTCGACACGTTCACCGGCCTCGGCAACTTCACCAAGGCGATCGGCGAGCCGGAATTCCGCCACACCTTGTTGCTGACCGGGTTCTTCGTCCTCGCCGTGGTGCTGCTGGAATTCGCCCTCGGCTTCCTGGTGGCGCTGATGCTGAACAGCGTCGAGCGCTTCAAGCCCATCTACTACGCCATCCTGCTCTGCCCGCTGCTGATGAACCCGGTCATCGTCGGGCTGATCTGGCGCATGTTCCTGCATCCGACGCTGGGCATCGTCAACTACCTGCTCTCGACCATCGGCGTCGATCCGGTCAACTGGCTGGGCAGCACCAATGTCGCCCTGTGGACCGTGGTGATGGTCGACATCTGGCATCAGGTCTCGTTCATGATCGTGCTGCTGCTGGCGGGGCTGAGCGCGCTGCCCAAGGAACCTTACGAGGCGGCGCGGGTCGACGGCGCCAGCATCTGGCAGAGCTTCTGGCGCATCACCGTGCCCCTGATGCGCCCCGTGATCATCGTCACCCTGCTGATCCGCCTGATCTTCGCGGTCAAGACCTACGACCTCATCTACATCATGACCCGCGGCGGTCCGGGCGTCTCCACCGACCTGGTCAGCTATTTCATCTACCGCACCGCCTTCGTCAGCCTGAACATCGGCGAGGCCTCGGCCATGTCGATCATCCTGCTCGGCATCATCCTGGGGCTGACCGCCTATCTCTATCGCTACATGCGCTCGCTCGCCTGAACGGAACCAGCATGGCCGCCATTTCCCTCGATCGCATCAACAAGGTCTATGCCGGCAATGTCCCGGCCGTGCGCGACGTCTCGCTCGACATCAAGGATGGCGAGTTCATGATCTTCCTAGGCCCCTCGGGCTGTGGCAAGTCGACGACCCTGCGCATGATCGCCGGCCTCGAATCCATCACCAGCGGCACGCTCACCATCGGCGGGGCGCGCATGAACGATGTCGACCCGGCCGACCGCAACATCGCCATCGTGTTCCAGAACTATGCGCTCTATCCGCACATGACGGTGGCGGACAATCTCGCCTTCGGCCTGCAGCTGCGGAAAGTGCCGCAGGCGGAAATCGACAAGCGCATCGCCGCCATCGCCGCCATGCTCGGCATCGGCGAGCTGCTGAAGCGCAAGCCGGCGCAGCTCTCCGGCGGCCAGCGCCAGCGCGTCGCCCTCGGCCGCGCCTTGGTGCGCGAGCCGAAGGCCTTCCTGCTCGACGAGCCGCTGTCCAATCTCGACGCCAAGCTGCGCGCCGCCATGCGCACCGAGCTCATCAAGCTGCACCAGAAGCTCGGCACCACCATCATCCATGTGACGCACGACCAGGTCGAGGCGATGACCATGGGCCAGCGCATCTGCATCATGAAGGATGGCGAGATCGTCCAGGTCGGCGCACCGATGGAGGTCTACCGCAACCCGGCGGACACCTTCGTCGCCGGCTTCCTGGCCAGCCCGCCGATGAACCTGATCGCCGGCGGCCTGGATGCGGCCGCGGGCGGCCTGGCGGTGACTGCAGGCCGGGCGCGGCTGGCGCTGCCGGAGGCGCTGCGCGCGGCCTATGGCAGCCATGCCGGAACCGCGATCACGCTCGGCTTGCGGCCGGAGGATTTCCATCTTTCGGGCGCCGGGCTTGCTCTCAGCCAGGCGATCGAGGTTTCCGCCGTCGCGCTCGAGGTGCTCGGGCCGGAGGTGATCCTGGTCTGCGAGCTGGGCGGCAAGGGCGGACCGGAGATCATGGTGCGCTGCCCGCGCGATTTCCAGGCCGCGCCGGGACAGAGCCTCACCCTGCATTACGACCTTTCCCAGATTCATGTTTTCGACCAGGCGACGACCAAGGCGCTGAGGCGCCCGGCGCTCGCCTAGACCCATTGGAGCAAGCCATGAAGTTGAAGCAGACCTTCGGCAGCGACAAACCGATCATCGGCATGGTGCATCTGCCGCCGCTGCCCTCGGCGCCGCTCTACGATGCCAAGGGCGGCATGGCCAGGATCGTCGAATCCTGCGCCCGTGATATCGAGGCGCTGCAATCCGGCGGCGTCGACGCCATCATGTTCGGCAACGAGGGCGACCGGCCCTATCTGCTGAAGGCCTCCCCGGTGACGCTGGCCTCGATGGCCTTTGCCATCGGCGAGCTGAAGCGGCTGATCAAGGTGCCTTTCGGCGTCAACTACCTGTGGGACCCGGTGGCGACCGTGTCGCTGGCCGTCGCGAGCGGCGCCGCCTTCGCGCGCGAGATCTTCACCGGCGTCTATGATTCCGACATGGGAATCTGGGCGCCGGATGCGGCGACGGCGCTGCGCATCCGCAGCGACTGCCAGCGGGCCGATTTGAAGCTGCTGTTCAACATCAATGCCGAGTTCGCCTCGCCCATGGGCACCCGCAGCATCGCCCAGCGGGCCAAGAGCGCCGTGTTCTCGTCGCTGGCCGACGTGGTTCTGGTGTCCGGCCCGATGACCGGCCAGCCGGTGGAGACCGGCGAATTGAAGCAGGCCAAGGACGCCCTGCCGGACACCCCGGTCTTTGCCAATACCGGCGTCAACATCGACAATGTCGGCGATATCCTGAAGATCGCCGATGGCTGCGTCATCGGCAGTCACCTGAAGGTCGACGGCAACACCTGGAACAACATCGACAAGGCGCGGGTCAAGCGCTTCATGGACAAGGTGCGCAAGCTCAGGAAGTAGCCGCCCATGGCGCTGCTGCTAGGCCTCGATATCGGCACCACCTCCACCATCGGCATCGTCATCGATGACCAGGGCGCGACGCTGGCGGTCGAGAGCCGTCCGGTCACCTTTCATTCCGACCACGCCAACTGGGCGGAGGAGGAGCCGGAGCAGTGGTGGGCGAATGTCGGCGAGATCTGCCGCGCTCTGCTGGCCAAGGCCGGCGTGGCGGCCGGCGATATCGCCGGCATCGGCGTCACCGGCATGCTGCCGGCGGTCATCCTGCTCGATGATGCCGGGCGGCCGCTGCGCCGCTCGATCCAGCAGAACGACGCGCGGGCGACCGCGGAGCTTCGGGAGTACCGCCGCGCGATGCCGGAGGACGAGTTCCTGCGCCTGACCGGCACCGGTTATTCGCAGCAGCTGGTCGGGCCGAAGCTGATGTGGCTGCGGGCCCATGAACGCGAGATCTTCGCCCGGGCGAAGCACGTGCTCGGCGCGTCCGACTACATCACCTTCCGGCTCAGCGGCGCCTTGCAGGTGGAGCACAACTGGGCCCTGGAATCGGGCTTCGTCGGCATCGCGACCGGTGAATATGATCCGCGCCTGCTGGCCCTGGCCGGCATCGACGCGGCCTTGCTGCCGCCGATCCGCAGGAGCCACGACGTCGTCGGCGGCCTGACCGCCGAAGCTGCGGCGCATACCGGCCTCATGGCGGGAACGCCGGTGGTGGCGGGCTGTGCCGACCATGTCGCCTCCGCCTTTGTCTGCGGCGCCGCGCGCAACGGCGATCTGGTGATCAAGTTCGGCGGGGCGGGGGACATCCTGCTGTCGAGCGACAAGCCGGTTGCCGACCGCCGGCTGTTCGTCGATTACCACATCGTGCCCGGGCTCTATTTCCCGAATGGCTGCATGGCGGCCAGCGGCACCTTCCTCAACTGGATCGTCGCCAATTGGGCGGGCGGCGAACGGGACGCCGCAGCCAAGGCGGGCCTTTCCATCCACCAATGGCTGGACCGCAAGGCGGGGGATGTGCCGGCGGCGAGCGATCTGCTGTTCCTGCCCTATGTGCTGGGCGAGAAGACGCCGCTGATGGACCCGCATGCGCGCGGCACCCTGGTCGGCCTCGGCCTGCACCATGACCTGCGCCATGTGTGGCGCACGGCGCTGGAGGGCGTGGTGTTCGGCTTCCGCCATCATGTCGACGTGTTCGGCGAATGCGGCCTTGCCGTCACCCAGGTCTTTGCCGCCGATGGCGGGGCGGCCAGCGATCTCTGGCTGCAGATCGCCGCCGACGCGCTTGGCCGTCCGGTCGCCCGCATCGATCGCCATCCCGGCTCCTGCCTCGGCGCCGCCTTCGTGGCGGGCATGGGCCTCGGCGTGCTGCAGGACTGGGGCGAGATCGGCCGCTACGTCGCCCGCGGCCGCGTCTTCACGCCCGACGCCGCCAATGCCGCGGTCCTCGACGCCAAATACGCGTTGTGGCGCGACACCTACCGGCGCCTGCAAAGCCTCTACCCGGCGCTCGGCAAGCTGCCGTCCGCGTGAGATGGCGAAGCATTGGCCGCCCGGCGCGGGTCCCACAGGTCCAAAATAGTCATTATATTACAAATATTTAGACATAACGCCAAGCTGCGGCGAAATGCGCCCATCATGGCGATTGCCATTGATAATCATTCTCATTAAGTTACCGGCCGCCGAACCAAGGAGGTGGGGAATGGCCAAGGAAACCGCTCGTCTGGGCATCGTGGGACATCTTTGCGCGACCGCGCTGCTGGGCGTCGTGCTGGTCGGCGCCTCGCCGGCCCGGGCTGCGGAAGTCTCGAAAGTCATCGAGACCTATGCCGACATCGCGCATGCCAAATACGAGGACGCGCTGAACGGCGCCGTGGCCCTGGAGAAGGCGGTCGATGCGCTGATCGCCGCGCCGACGGATGCGAATCTGAAGGCCGCTCGGGCGGCCTGGATCGCGTCACGCCCCGCCTACCAGGAGACCGAAGGGGTCCGCTTCGGCAATCCCATCGTCGACGACTGGGAAGGCCGCGTGAATGCCTGGCCGCTCGACGAGGGCATGATCGACTACGTCGCCGATTCCTACGGCACGGAATCGGACGAGAACCCGCTCTACGCCGCCAATGTCATCGCCAATCCGAAGCTCAGCGTCGGCGGCGAGGAAATCGACGCCACCAACATCACCAAGGAGCTGCTCGCCAATCAGCTGCATGAGGCGGGCGAGTCCGAGGCGAACGTGGCGACCGGCTATCATGCCATCGAGTTCCTGCTCTGGGGCCAGGATTTGAACGGCACCGGCCCCGGCGCCGGCAACCGCCCGGCCACCGACTACGACACGGCGAACTGCACCCACGGCAATTGCGACCGCCGCGCCGCCTACCTGAAGACTGCGACCGCCTTGCTGGTCGACGACCTGACCGAGATGGTCGGCAACTGGACGGCGGACGGCGCCGCGCGCAAGGCCTTGCGCGAGGCCGGCGACACCAAGGCGCTCGGCATGATGTTCGCGGGCCTCGGCAGCCTGTCCTATGGCGAGCTGGGCGGCGAGCGCATGAAGCTCGGCCTGCTGCTGCACGACCCGGAGGAGGAGCATGACTGCTTCTCCGACAACACCCACAACTCGCACTACTACGACCAGGTGGGCATGATGACGATCTACCAGGGCCGCTATCAGCGCGCCGACGGCAGCGTCATCGAAGGCGAGAGCCTCTCCGATCTGGTCGCGGCGGCCTCGCCGGACGCCGATGCGGCGGTGAAGGCGGCAATGGCCAACACCGAGGCCAAGCTGAAGCTGATCAAGGATACTGCCGACAGCGGCAAGATGGCCTATGATCAGATGATCGGCGACGGCAATCCGGAAGGCAACAAGATGATCCAGGACGCGATCGACGGTCTGGTGGCCCAGACCCACGCCATCGAGAAGGCGATCGAATCCTTGAAGATCGGCGCGGTGGCGATCGAGGGATCGGACAGCCTGGACAACCCGTCGGCGGTGCAGTAGCCGGACCTCGCGGGCCATGTTCACGCGCCGGAAGATGCTGGCGACGGCGGCGGCGCTCGGGGCGCTGCCGCCGTTGCGCTTCGCCCGGGCCGATGCGGCGCCGATCGAACTGGTCGCGCGCCAGCGCAGCCTGGCCTTGCTGGGCGAGGGCGCGCCGGCCAGCCCGATCTGGGCCTATGCCGATCAGTGGCCGCTGGTGCTCAGAACAAGGCGCGGCGAAATCTTCCGCGCCACGCTGAGGAACGAGCTCGACGAGCACACCACGATCCATTGGCATGGGCTGCGCATCCCCCTGGCGATGGATGGCGTGCCCTACATGACCCAGCCGCCGGTCGAGCACGGCCAGAGCTTCGCCTACGAGTTTGCGCCGCCCGATGCCGGCACCTTCTTCTTCCACCCGCATTGCGACACGGTCACCCAGCTCGGCCGCGGCCTGGCCGGCGCGCTGATCGTGGAAGAGCCGGCGGATGACGGCCTGTTCGCCGCCGACCTGGTCTGCGCCGTCAAGGACTGGCAGCTGAACCCCGATGGCAGCTTCGGCCCCTTCATCACCGAGAAGGGCGCGTCCCATGCCGGCACCTTCGGCAATGTCGAGACGGCGAACGGCAAGCCGGTGGCGGAGCTGCAGGCGCCGGCCGGCGGCTGGGTGCGGCTGCGCGTGCTCAACCTCGACGCCTCGCGCATCGCCGTGCTCGACCTCGCCGGTGCCGAGGGCCGCATCATCGCCACCGACGGCAACCCGCTGCCGGCGGATGTCGCGCCGATCGCGGTGAAGGGCTGGCGCCTGGGTCCCGCCATGCGGATCGATATCGCGTTCCGCATGCCGGAAGACGCGGCGGCCGCGGTCGCCCTCAACAACGTCTTCTCCACCGTGCCGAAGCCGATCGCCCGCATCACGGCTTCCGGCAACCCGGTCAAGGGCGCGGCGGCGATGCCGAAACTTTCGCCGTCGCGTGTGACCGAGGCCCATCCCGCCAAGGCCGAGCGCCTGACCTTCGAGCTCACCGCCGGCCATATCGCGCCGGAACTGGAGGCCTGGCTGAAGGAGACCGGTCTCGGCCTCGATGCGCTCTGCCTGCCCGGCCAGACCTTCTGGGCGATCAACGGCAAGTCCTGGGCGGGGCAGAGCCATGAGCTGAAGCCGGCGCCGCTGGCCGAGCTGAAACTGGGCCGGCCCTATCTGTTCGAGCTGTTCAACGGCACGCCGCACCCGCACCCGATCCATCTGCACGGCCATACCTTCCGGGTGCTGCGCTCGAACCGGAAGGAGATCGTGCCGCATCTGGCCGATACCGTGCTGGTGGCGCCCAAGGAGCGGGTTGAGATCTGCTTCATAGCCGACAATCCCGGCGACTGGATGATGCATTGCCATATCATCGAGCACCAGGAGACCGGGATGATGGGCTATGTCCACGTCGCTTAGACTCATTGCACTGGCGGCTTTGTTGTCGATCGCTGCGTTCGCGCCGGCCAGCGCCAGCGAATCGATGGATTTCGTGCTCGGCCGCGCCTTGTTCGAGCGGCTCTGGGTCCCCGCGCCGTCCTCGACCAAGGCGGCGGACGGCCTGGGGCCGCTGTTCAACGCCCGCGCCTGCGCCACCTGTCATCAGAACGGCGGCCAGACGCCGGTCACGCTGGAGCCGGGTGAGCTGCCGGCCGCCGCGTCGCTCGCTTTGCGCGTCGGCGACGTGCGTGCGGGCAAGCTCACGGTGCATCCGCTGCTGGGCGAGCAGGTGCAGACCGCGGCCGCTACCGGCTTCACCGCCGAGGGCCGCCTGGTCCTGTCCTATGATCTGCGGACCGTCACCCTCGCGGATGGCGCGCGGGTCGAGTTGCGCCGGCCGCGCTTCGCCATCGCCAGCGACCATGGCCGCCCTGCGTCGATCGATTGGCTGTCGCCGCGCCTGGCGCAGGACCTGCACGGCATCGGGCTGCTGGAACGCATCCCCTTCAGCCGCCTGGCGGAGCTGGCCGATCCCGACGATCTCGACGACGACGGTATTTCCGGCGCGGTGGTGATGAGCACCTATGCGGATGCCGACATCCATCCCGGCCGCTTCGGCTGGAAAGCGACCGAGCCAGATCTTCAGCACCAGATTTCCGGCGCCTTCCATTTCGATCTCGGCTTGTCGACGCCGCTGCACCCGGAAAACTGGGGCGATTGCACGGCGGGGCAGACTGCCTGCCGTGGCGCGCCCCAGGGTGCTCCCGCCGGCGAGACCGAAGTCAACGGCCAGACGGTCGAGCTGATCGCGCAGTACCTGCGCGCGCTGCCGGCGCCCGCGCCTGCCGCGCCGCCCGGCAAGGATGCAGAGACCGGCGCGGCCGTCTTCGCCCGCATCGGCTGCGGCGCCTGCCACACCGAAAGCCAGCCATCGGTGGACTCTGCCGGCAAGGAGATCGAGATCGAGCCCTATACCGACCTGCTGCTGCACGACATGGGCGACGGCCTCGCCGACCGGACGGATGACGGCACCGTCTCCCCGGCACCCGATGCGCGCGACTGGCGCACCGCGCCGCTCTGGGGTCTGGGCCAACGTGCGGCGAAAGGTCCCGCCGCAAACCTGCTGCATGACGGCCGCGCCCGGTCCATCCTGGAGGCCGTTCTGTGGCATGATGGCGAGGCGGCGCGGGCCGCGCGGGCGGCGGCCCAGTTGCCGCCGGCGGAGCGCCAAGCGCTGATCACGTTCCTGGAGAGTCTATGAAACGAAGCCTGCTTGCCGTTGCGCTGCTCGCCCTGGCCGCGACCCATTCTGCCGCGGCCCGGGCAGTGACCGATGCGGACTACACCACCGCGATGCGCGAGACCGCGCATGCGATGATCGTGCCCGGCTATCAGGCGCTGGCGACATCGACCGCGACCCTGCAAAGCGAGCTCGGCGCCCTGTGCAAGACCCCCGATGCCGCGCAGCTGGACAAGGCGCGTGCCGCCTTCGGCGACACTGCGCGGCAATGGGCGCGGCTGCAATATCTCACCTCCGGCCCGGTGTCGGAGCACCAGCGCGCCTTCCGCATCGAATACTGGCCGGACAAGCGCAACGTGGTGGGCCGGCAGCTGAGCGACGTGCTGGGCAAGCAGGACCCGGCCGCGCTGGAGAAAGAGCACTTCGCCACCACCAGCGTCGGCGTCCAGGGCCTGCCGGCGCTGGAGCGCCTGCTGTTCGAGGATGACGCGCTGACGGCGATCGCGCCGCAGGCGCCGGGTGCCGCCTTCCGCTGCGGCCTGCTGGGCGCGATCGGGAACAACCTCGACACCATCGCCAACGAGATCGTCGACGGCTGGACGCAAGGCGACAAGCCTTATCTGCAAAGCCTGGATCAGCCGGATGCGGACGATGAGGAAGCGCCGAAACCGCGCGACGTTGCGGCAAGGCTGCTCAACGACCTGCTGACTGCGACCATCGCCATCCGCGACATGAAGTTGCTGGCGCCGCTCGGGGATTCGCTCGCCAAGGCCAAGCCGCAGGCGGCCGAATACTGGCGCAGCGCCCTGTCGCTGGACGTGCTGAAGGCCAATCTCGAAGGCCTGCGCGAGGCTTTCGGCACCGATGGCGGCCTCGGCAAGCTGCTGCGCGCGACGCCGGAAGGCGGCCCGGTCGCCGATGCCCTGGCCGCCACCTTGGACCAGGCCTTCCAGGCCAAGGACCGGATCACCCTGCCGCTCGACCAGGCGGTGGCGGATGCGGCCCAGCGCAAGGCGGTTGAGGCGCTGGGCGAACAGCTCCTGCGGCTGCGCGACCTGCTCGCCGGCCTCGTCGCCACCGACCTCAACCTGCCGATTGGATTCAATGCACTCGATGGCGATTGATCGCAGGCTTTTCCTGGCGGGCGCCGGCGCCGCCCTGCTGGCCGGCGCCACGCGGCCGGCTTTCGCCGCCCAGCAGCCGCGCTATCTCTCGGCCGCCGCGACGCTGGACGGGCGGCAGGTCGCGGTGGCGCTGGCGGAAACCGGCGCGCCGCTCTACGACCTCGACCTGGCCGATCGCGGCCACGGCCTGGCGTTGCGGCCTGGGGCGAACGAAGCCGTGTGTTTCGGCCGCCGCCCCGGCGCCTTCGCCCAGGTCTTCGATCTCGCCACCGGCGATCCGCTGACCACCATCGCGCCGACCGCCGCCGACCGGCACTTTTCCGGCCACGGCGTGTTCACGCCCGATGGCCGCTATCTGCTGCTGACCGAGAACGACATGGCGCGGCGTCGCGGCCTCGTCGGCGTGCATGACGCGACGGCGGGCTATACGCGGGTGCGCGACTTCCCGACCGGCGGCATCGGGCCGCATGACCTGCGCCTGCTGCCGGACGGCCTGACCCTGGTCGTCGCCAATGGCGGCCTCGACCATCGGCACGACCGGATGAATGCGGCGGAGGCGGCGGATATCCGCTCCGATCTCGTCTATCTCGACTGGCAGGCGGGCAGCGTGCTCGACCAGGTAAAACTCGATCCGGCCCTGTCGCGGATGAGCATCCGTCATCTGGCGCTGACCGTGGACGGGCAGGTCGTGGCCGCCTTGCAGGATTCGGCCGAGACGCCGGACCTCGACCGCCCACTGGGATTCCTGCATCGGCGCGGCGAAGACCTGCGCTGGCTGGCGACACCCAACGGCGGCTGGGGCGGCTTCCGCGGCTATTGCGGCAGCGCCGCGGTCGATCTCGGCGGCGGCTTGGTGGCGATGAGCTCGCCGCGCGGCAATTGTGTCGGCCTGTGGAACGCCGCCGATGGCAGCGTCGCCGGCGGCGCGGACGTGCATGACGGCTGCGGCCTGGCGGCGGCCGATGCGGCGCGGACCCTGCTGGTTTCCAGCGGCGGCGGCGACCTGTTCATCCTGGCCGACGGCGCCGGCAGCGCGGCGCCGCTCGACGGCGACGGGCCGGCGGAATACCGCTTCGACAATCACCTGCTGCGGGTCAGTTCCTGAGCGCTTCGACGCAGCGCGAGAGGAAACGGTAGGTCGCCCACTCCTTTTCCTCCATCCAGGGATCGGGCCAGCAGCTCCACACCACCACCGCGAGCTCCTCGCGCGGGTTCAGATAAAGGAACTGGCCGAAAATGCCCTGGCCGGTGAAGGCGCCGTCATGGCTGGGCAGGCGCGGATCGCCGCTGGGGAACGACCACCATTGATAGCCGTAGCCCATGGGCACCTGCGGCGCGACGCGGCCATAGCCGACCTGCGGCGAATCCGGCCGCGGGTGGCTGGCTTCCGCGATCCAGCCGGCGGGCAGGATCGCCTCGCCGCCGGCGATGCCGCCGCCCAGGATGAACAGGCCGAAGCGGCCGAAATCACGCAAGGTGAAATTGCAGCCGCCGCTGCCCATCTCCAGGCCGTCGCGCCCGTCGAGCGTCCAATAGCCGTCCGCCTCCATGCCGAAGCGCGCCCAGATCCGCTCGGAAAGATAGTCCGAGAGCGTTTGTCCCGTCGCCGCGGCGATGAGCGCGCCCAGCAGATAGGATTCGCCGCTGCTGTAGACGAAGCGCGTGCCCGGCGGCACCGCGCGTTTCAGGCCGCGCATCACCGCCATCACGTCGTCATGCCGGCCCTCGAGCACGGCGTTGTAGTAGCGGCCGAAATTCGAGGTGCCGTTGCGGTAGGCCTCGTCCCACTGCACGCCGGACGACATCTCCAGCAGGTGGCGGATGGTGTTGCCGTCATAGGCCGTGCCGCGCAGCTCCGGCAGATAGCGGGTGACCGGATCGGAAACCCCGCCGATGGCGCCCTGGTGGATCGCCGCGCCGAGCAGGGTCGACATCACCGACTTGCCGATGGAATAGGAATACCACCGCGTGCGCTCGTCGAGGCCGAGGCCGTAGCGCTCCAGGCGGATCTCGCCGCGCTTCAGCACCAGCAGGCCGCCGACCCGGTGCTCCGCCATGAAGGCGTCGACGCCCAAAGCGGCCTGGTCCAGCGGCTGCCGGGCCTGCGGCAGCGGGTACGCCTGCGCGCCGCGGCGGATGGTCCGGATCGGGAAATAGCGGTCGCGGCTGCTGTTGAGGATCGGCTGTTCCGCCGGGGTGGGGCTCATGAAGTTCAGCAGCTGCATCGGCGAATGCCTCAGATCGGCTCGATTTCGACCGCGGTGCTCGGCCGCGCGCCATAGAGCATGTAAAGACCGGCGCCGACGATAAGGAGGGCGCCAACGAGGGTGAGCTTGTCGGGAATCTCGTTCCAGAACCACCAGCCGCCCAGCGTCGCCCAAATGATCGCGGTGTATTCGAAGGAGGTGACGAAGTTCGCCTCGGCCATGCGATAGGCCTGGGTCAGCAACACCATGCCGGCCGAGGCGATAACGCCGCAAAGCCCGAGCAGCAGCAGGTCCCAGCCTTCCGGCACCGCCCAGGCGCGGAACAGGAATTCCAGGCTCGGGTCGGCGGAGCCGGCGAAACGGCCATCGCCGAACAGCAGCGCCATGGCCGTGGCCACCAGCAGGAACACAAGATTCTGATAGAACGACATCACGGCCGCGGTCTCGGTGACGCCCATGCGCCGCGCCATCAGCTGCGCGGTCCCGTAGCTCAATGCGGAAACGATCGGCAGCAGGCCGGCGGCATCGAAACCGTCCGTGAAGGGTCGCACCATGATTAGTACGCCAACGAAGCCGATGATCGCGGCGGCCCAGCGTTTCGCGCCCACCGTCTCGCCCAGCAGTGGTCCGGCCAGCGCCGTCACGAACAGCGGCGTGGTGAACCAAAGCGCGATCACATTGGCCAGCGGCATAGCCGGGAAGGCCAGGTAGTAGGTGGTGTAGGAGACAACCAGGATGACGCCGCGCAACACCAGCCAGCGCAGTTTGGGCGAGATCAGGTCGCCAAGCTGTCCCTGGATGCGCACCAGGATCAGCAGGATGGGCAACGCCACGATGCAGCGGATGATGATCGCCTGGTGAACCGGAAAGCCGCCGCTGATCTTCTTGATGATCCAGTCCTGCAGGGCGAATACGAAGACGCCAAGGCACAGCGTCAAGGCCGCCAGGACCGGATGATGGGAACCCGCGCCGCCGGCCTGCGGCGATTTGGAGGTGGTCACGATGCCCCCGAAGTGACGAACAATACCGCTACTCATGCCAGCGAAATCGCCAATCGGCAATCGGGCATTGCGGGGCGCGTTGGCGTGGAACGCGCGGTCTCCAGGGGGCTGCCCCCTTGCGCTGCAACGCAGCAACGGCGCAATCTAGCGCAAAGACCGATGAGGAACCGTCATTGTGACTGCGCTTTCGCCGGAACAACTGTTTAATCGCTGCGATCCCGCCACTTTGCCGGGCGACAGCACGGATGATCTCGAGGACCTGCCCGGCCTGATCGGCCAGGAACGTGCCATCGAGGCCGTCGCCTTCGGGGTCGGTGTCAAGCATCAGGGCTACAATCTGTTCGCGCTGGGCACCAGCGGCACCGGCAAGCACTCGGTGATCGCCGACTATCTGCGCCGCCAGGCCACCCGCCAGGCGACTCCGGACGATTGGTGCTACGTCAATAATTTCGCCGATCCGCAGCGGCCGAACGCGCTGCGCCTGCCGCCCGGCCGCGCCCGGCCGTTCTGCGAGGCCATGCGCAAGCTGATCGACGAATTGAAGGCGGTGTTGCCGGCGACCTTCGAGGGTGACGACTACCGCGCCCGGCGCGAAGTGATCGACGAGCAGTTCAAGCAGCAGGCCGAATCCCCCTTCAGCGCCCTGCAGCAGAAGGCGCAGAAGGAAAGCGTCGCGCTGATCCGCACGCCGATGGGCCTGGCCCTGGCGCCGCTCAAAGAGGGCGAGGTGCTGCGGCCGGAGGAGTTCAACAAGCTGCCGGAGGTCGAGCAGGAGCGCATCAAGAAGGTGATCGACGGCCTGCAGGAAGAGTTGGAGGTCGTGGTCCGCCGCATGCCGGAGCTGGAACGCAAGCACCGCGAGGCGGTGCGGGCGCTCAATCACGACATGACCCGCTTCGCCGTCGGGCACCTGATCGAGGAACTGCGCCGCGGCCACCAGGACCTGCCCGAGGTCATCGCCTATCTGGGCGAGGTCGAGGGCGACATCGTCGAGAATTCCGACGACTTCCTGCCGCAGGCGCGGCCGATGCCGATGGCTCCGGGCATGGAGGAGGGCGACGGCCCGGATCGCAGCTTCCGGCGCTACCAGGTAAATGTCGTGGTGGAGAACGCGCCCGGCCAGGGGGCGCCGATCTACTACGAGGACCGGCCCAACCACCAGACCATCGTCGGCCGGGTCGAGCACATGGCGCGCTTCGGCACGCTGGTCACCGATTTCAACCTGCTGAAGCCGGGCGCCCTGCACAAGGCCAATGGCGGCTACCTGATCATCGACGTGATCCGCCTGCTGCAGAGCGGCATCGGCTACGAATCGCTGAAGCGGGCGTTGCGCGCGCGCGAGATCCGCATCGAATCGGTGGAGCAGATGCTGAGCCTGGCCAGCACCATCTCGCTGGAGCCGGAGCCGATCCCGCTCGACATCAAGGTGGTGCTGGTCGGCGAGCCGATGGTGTACTACCTGCTGCAGCAGCATGATCCTGATTTCGCCGAGCTGTTCAAGGTGCCGGTGGATTTCGAGGACCGGGTCGATCGCAACGTGCACAACACCGCCCTGATGGCGCGGCTCATCGCCACCTCGGTGCGGCGGGAGAACCTGCGGGCCTTCGGGCGCACCGCCATCGCCCGGGTGATCGAGCAGGCCTCGCGCATGGTGGAGGACTCGCAGAAGCTCTCCACCCATATGCGCAGCATCAACGACCTGATCGTCGAGGCCGATCATTTCGCCGGCCTGGCCGGGACCGCGCGGGTCGAGGCCGAGCACGTCCAGGCCGCGATCGACGCGCAGATCCGCCGCACCGACCGGCTGCCGCAGCGCCTGCGCGAGGAGATCCTGCGCGGGACCTATCACATCGACACGACCGGTGCCCGCGTCGGCCAGATCAACGGCCTCGCCGTCATCGGCATGGGGACGACTTCGTTCGGCCGGCCCAGCCGCATCTCCGCCCGCGTCCGCCTGGGCCGCGGCGAAGTCACCGATATCGAACGCGAGGTTGAGCTGGGCGGCCCGCTGCATTCCAAGGGCGTGCTGATCCTTGCCGGCTTCCTCGGTGGCCGCTTCGGCCGCGACAAGCCGCTGTCGCTGACGGCGAGCCTGGTGTTCGAGCAGTCCTATGGCGGGGTCGACGGCGACAGCGCATCGATGGCCGAGCTTTGCGCGCTGCTCTCCGCCTTGGCGGAAGTGCCGGTCCAGCAGCGATTCGCCATGACCGGCTCGGTCGACCAGAACGGCCGCTCCCAGGCCATCGGCGGCGTCAACGAGAAGATCGAGGGCTTCTTCGATCTCTGCCGTGATCGTGGCCTGACCGGCGAGCAGGGCGTCATCATCCCGGCCAGCAACGTGAAGCATCTGATGCTGCGGGGCGACGTGCTGGCGGCGGCGCGCGAGGGCAGGTTCCACATCCATGCCATCGAGGATGTCGATCAGGCGATCGAACTGCTGACCGGCATGCCGGCCGGCAAGCCGGCGGCGGATGGCAGCTATCCCGATGGCTCCATCAACGCGCGCGTGGCGCGCCGCCTGGCGGATTTCGCCGAGAAGGCCGCCGCCTTCGCCCGGCGCAGCGACAAGGGCTGAGGTGCGGCGATGAGCGCCGAAGACACCGGTTTCGCGGTCCAGCGCGTGGTCGTGGCGCTCGAATCCGCCTGCGAGAACCTGGCGGCGCTGGAGCAGGCGGCCGAGATGGCGCGGCGGACGAAAGCTACCTTGCATGCCATGTTCATCGAGGATGCCCGCCTGCTGGAAGCGGCGGCGCTGCCCTTCACCCGCCAGGTGAGCCTGGCATCCGCCACCGCCATGCCCCTGGAGCCGGGCGATCTCGAAGCCGAGTTCCGCGCTCTGGCCGCGCGCGCCCGGCGCTGCCTGGAAGACCTGGCCGGCCGGCTCAACGTGACCGCGTCTTTCGAGATCGTGCGCGGCGACCGCTCGGCCGCCCTGTCGGCGGCGGGCGGCAGCGACCTGCTGGTGGTGGAGACGACCAGCCGCGCCGTCGGCCGGCACCTTCGCATCTCGACCGACTGGTTCGCCGCCGCCGCGAGGTGTGGCCGCGCCTGCCTTCTGCTCGGCCCGGCCAAGGATCAGCGCCACAACGTGCTGGTGATCCATGACGGCTCGGCCGCCGGCGATCGGGCGATGATTGCGGCCCAGGCCCTGGGCGGGGTCGACCATGCCCGGCTCTATGTCGCCCGCCTGCCGGAAGCGCCGGACGAGGCGGCGATGCGCCGACGCTTCGATCTTACCGCCAGCCGGACGGTGTTCCGCCAGATGGCGGCGATGGACGCGGCGGAATTGCGCCGGGCCATTTCCCATGCCGATTGCGGGCTGGTGATCGCGCCGGCGTCCCTCATCGCTGCGCATCAGGCGGAATTGCAAGGCTTCCTGTCGGCGCCGAGCTGTGCGCTGCTGCTGATCGCCTGAAGACGCGGAAGGGAATCCGGATGGCGAAAAATCAGGTCACCCTGTTCCAGATAGCCGGTTTCGCCGTCAAGGTCGATTGGAGCTGGGCGATCCTGGCCATGCTGATCGCCTGGTCGCTGGCGGAGGGTTTCTTTCCCTCGCTCTACGAAGGCCTGCCGGTCGCCGCCTATTGGTGGATGGGGGTTGCCGGCGTGCTCGGCCTGTTCCTGTCCATCCTGCTGCACGAGCTCTCGCATTCGGTGGTCGCGCGCTACTACGGCCTGCCGATCCGCGGCATCACGCTCTTCATCTTCGGCGGCGTCGCCGAACTGGAGGAGGAGCCGCTGTCGCCCCGCGTCGAGTTCCGCATGGCGATCGCCGGGCCGATCCTCAGCGTCGTCCTCGGCGTGGTCTTCTATTTGCTGACCCTGCTCGGCGAGGCGCTGGGCTGGTCGGCGCCGGTCACCGGCGTTGCCCGCTATCTCGCCTCGCTCAACCTGATCCTGGCGGTGTTCAACCTGATCCCGGCCTTTCCGCTCGATGGCGGCAGGGTGTTGCGCGCCTGGCTCTGGCATCGCTGGCGTGACATGCGGCGGGCGACGCGGGCCGCGGCCAATGCCGGCATCGCGTTCTCGGTGGTGCTGATGGGCATCGGCTTCATCAGCGTGGTGACCGGCGATCTCGGCACCGGCATCTGGTGGATCCTGATCGGCCTGTTCCTCAGGAGCGCCGCCGCCGGGTCGTACTACGAGCTGCGCACCCGCCAGGCGATCAAGGGCCATGTCGTGCGCGATTTCATGAGCGGCACGCCGGTCGCGGTCTCGCCCTATCTCAGCATCCGCCAGCTCGCCGAGGACTACATCCTGCGCCATCACCACGAGTTCTTTCCGGTGGTCGAAGGCGGCCGCGTGCTCGGCGCCATCTCCATGAAGGAGATCAAGGACCTGCCGCGCGAGCGCTGGGACAGCATGCGGGTCGGCGATCTCATGGTCGCCGCCACCGAGGCCAACATGATCGCGGCCAGCGCCGACGCGATGTCGGCGATCGCCGCCATGCGGAAGCGCGGCGCCAGCCGCCTGATGGTGGTGGAGGGCGGCAGCCTGGTCGGCATCCTGTCGCTGAAGGACCTGCTGAAACGCCTGTCGCTCCAGCTCGAGCTCGAGGACGCGGCGGAGGGTGGCGACTAACCGATTGACAGAATGCGATTAATTTACCTGCGACGATTCGGCGCGCGCCACGAGGTCGTCTGCCGGGCGCTGGGCCAGCCTGCTATTGAAATGAGGATTTCCGCTTGCCCGGCCGCGCCATGACCCAGTTGGACTTGCTGCAGAAATACGACCGCGCCGTTCCGCGCTACACCTCCTATCCGACCGCGCCGCATTTCCACGCCGAGATCGGGCCGGAGCAATATGCCGCCTGGCTCGCCGCCGGCGATGCGACGGCGCCGGTTTCGCTGTATCTCCACGTGCCCTATTGCAAGACGATGTGCTGGTATTGCGGCTGCCACACCAAGGTGGCGGCGCGCTATCAGCCGGTGGAGGATTTGGCCGCGCGCCTGATCGAGGAGGTGGCGCTGGTCGCGCGCCATGTCGATGCCAGGCGCCCGGCGACGCAGATCCACTGGGGCGGCGGCACGCCCAACATGCTGCGGCCCGCGGAATTCGCCCGCATCATGGCGGCGCTCGACCAGCACTTCCCCCGCGCCGACACGGCGGAGGTGGCGATCGAGATGGATCCGCGCCTGCTGACCCAGGAGATGGCGGCGGAATGCCTGATGTCCGGCGTCACCCGCGTCAGCCTAGGGGTGCAGGATTTCGACCCCGAGGTGCAGCGCCTGATCAACCGCGAGCAGCCTTTCGCCCTGGTGCGGGACGCGGTCGAACTGCTGCGCGCTCACGGCATCGCCGGCATCAACCTCGACCTCATGTACGGACTGCCCGGCCAGACGCGGGAGACCATTCTCAAGACCATCGACCTCGCGCATGCGCTGGCACCGGACCGGCTGGCCTTGTTCGGCTATGCCCATGTGCCATGGATGAAGACGCACCAGCGCCTGATCGACGAGAGCCGCATGCCCGATGCCGCGTCGCGCTGGGATCTGATGAGCCTCGCCAATGATCGCTTGCGCGCGCTGGGCTACGTGCAGATCGGCTTCGACCATTTCGCCAGGGCCGACGATCCGATGGTCCTGGCGCTGAAAGCCGGCAAGCTCACCCGCAATTTCCAGGGCTACGCGGTGGAGGATGCCGCGACGCTGATCGGCCTCGGCCCCTCGGCCATCGGCACCCTGCCGCAGGGCTATGTGCAGAACCTGGCGGAGCCGGGCGCCTGGCACCGCGCCGTCGCGGCGGGCCGCCTCGCCACCGCGCGGGGCATCGCGCTTTCCGACGAGGACCGCCTGCGCCGCGCCATCATCGAGCGCCTGCTCTGCGATTTCGCCGTCGATCTCGACGCGGTCGCCCGCGCCCACGGCATGAGCGGCCGCCGCTTCGGCCCGGAGAAGGTGCGGCTGAACGAGCTTGTCGCCGACGGCCTGGTCGAGCTGGATGGCGAGCGCGTCCGGATCACCGAGCCTGGCCGCCCCTTGGCCCGCTTGGTCGCCGCCTGCTTCGACTCCTATCTCGAAACCGGCAAGGCCCGCCATTCCAAGGCGGTGTGAAGGCTACGCCGTCAACCAGAAAGCCTCTGCAGCAGAATATCCCCTCCCCCAAGTTGGGGGAGGGTGGGGTGGGGGTTGCTGTCGATGCAGCGCGGCACGTCGAAACCGAACCGCGCCCCCTCCCTGACCCTCCCCCGGCTCGGGGGAGGGAATTTCACGAGCGCCGCTTCCTACTCCGGATACGCGATCGACACGATCTCGATGTCCTCGACGCCCTTCGGCGTCGGCACCTTGGCGGTGTCGCCGACCGACTTGCCCATCAGGGCGCGGGCGACGGGCGAGATCCAGCTGATCCGCCCGGTATCCGTCTCGTCGATGCCGACGATGGTCACATTGACCTCGCTGTCATCCTCGCGGGCATAGGTGACGGTCGCGCCGAAGAACACCTTGCCGCGGTTCTTCTGCGCCTTGGGGTCGACCACCTCGGCGATCGACAGGCGCTTGTCGAGGAAGCGCAGCCGGCGGTCGATCTCGCGCAGGCGCTTCTTGCCGTAGATGTAGTCACCGTTCTCCGAGCGGTCGCCGTTGCCAGCCGCCCATTCCACGACGCGCACCACCTCCGGCCGCTCCTCGTTCCACAGCTTGCGCCGCTCGGCGACCAGCCGCGCATGGCCCTGGGGGGTCATGTAGTTCTTCTTGCCGGCGGGGAGCGGCGGCAGGTCGTCATCTTCGTCGGTCATGAAAGCTGCGTTCTTTGTAACAACCCATCCAATCGTCATGCCAGGGCTTGGCCCTGGCATCCACGAGTTTGCCTGTGGCGACGAGATTCTGCCCGTAAAAACTCGTGGATGGCATGACCGAGCCATGCCATGACGGCGGAGTGTATGTGCCCTTTGAGGAGAGAACGAGGATTATCCTCTTCTCCGTCTCCGCCTTCCGCCCTCGTCATCGCCCGGCGCGGCCGCCTTCGGCGCCGGCAGGGCGACGGCCTTGGCCAGGTGCGGATAGGGCGCCGTCTTGTGCGGGATCGCCATGGCGCCGACGAAATGCTCCTGGAACTTGGGCTCGACGGCGGTCTCGACCTTTTCCACCTGCTTCACCACGCGGGCGATCTCCTCGCGCGCCTTGGCGTTCAGGAGCGCAATGCGCGCGCCGGTGCCGGCGGCGTTGCCGGCAGAGGTGACCTTGGCCAGGTCGCAATCGGGGATCATGCCCAGGACCATCGCGTATTTTACGTCGATGTGGCTGCCGAAGGCGCCCGCCAGCGTGATGCGGTCGACCTTGTCCACGCCCATGCGGTCCATCAAGAGCTTGGCGCCGGCATAGAGCGCGGCCTTGGCCAGCTGGATGGCGCGCACGTCGTTCTGGGTGATGCGCAGCTGCGGCGTGCCGTCATGCAGCAGATAAGAGAACGTCCGCCCATCCGCCTCGATGCGCGGCGACTTCGCCTGCATGGAGCCGTCGACCACGCCGTCCTGGGTGAGGATGCCGCTGAGGAACATCTCCGCGATGCATTCGATGATGCCGGAGCCGCAGACACCGGTGACGCCGGTCCCTTCGGTCTGCCTGGCGAAATCCGGATGATCCGACCACAGGTCGCAGCCGATCACCTTGAAGCGCGGCTCCAGGGTGTCGCGGTCGATGCGGATGCGCTCGATGGCGCCCGGCGCGGCGCGCTGGCCGCAGGAGATCTGCGCGCCCTCGAAGGCGGGGCCGGTCGGCGAGGAGGCCGCCAGCAGCTTCTGCTTGTTGCCCAGCACGATCTCGGCGTTGGTGCCGACATCGACGATGAGCGTCATCTCGTCCGCCTCGTGCGGCGCTTCCGACAGGATGACGCCGGCGGTGTCGGCGCCGACATGGCCGGCGATGCAGGGCAGCACGTAGATGCGCGCATTGGGATGGATGCGGAGGTCGATCTCCGAGGCCCAGAACATGGTCGGCCCGTCGGTCGCCAGCGCGAACGGCGCGCCGCCCAGCTCAATCGGGTTAATGCCGAGCAGCAGGTGATGCATGATCGGATTGCCGACGAAGGTCACCTCGAGGATGTCCTGCACCGTGCAATTGGCTTCCTTCGCCACCGATTGCGCCAGGTCGTTGATCGCCTCGCGCACCACCTTGGTCATCTCGGAATCGCCGCCCGGATTCATCATCACGTAGGAGACGCGGCTCATCAGATCCTCGCCGAAGCGGATCTGCGGGTTCATCAGGCCGGACGAGGCGACCACCTCGCCCGAGGACAGCTCGCAGAGATGCCCGGCAATGGTGGTCGAGCCGATATCGACGGCGAGGCCATAGACATGGTCGCGGAAGCCCGGCCAGACGGCGGTGATCTGCCGGCCCAGATGCACGGCGACGGTCACCGTCCAATTGCCCTTGCGCAAGGCGGCCTGCAGGCCCTGGATCACGCGCAGATCGGTGTCGAGATCGGTCAGCCCCCATTGCTCCTTCAGCGCCTTTTCCAGGCGCTGCAAGTCTCCCGTCGGATCATGCATATCCGGCTCGGCGACCTCGACGTAATGCAGCTTCACGATCGGGTCGAGCTCGATGGCGCGCATCTCGGCGCGCTTGCGCACCACCTGCTTGTGGACCTGGCTGTCCTCCGGCACGTCGATGACGAGGTCGCCCAGCAGATGCGCCTGGCAGGAGAGGCGTCGGCCCGGCTTCATGCCGCGCTTGTCGGAATAGCGCTGCTCCACGGGGGAGAAATCGGAGAGGTGGTCGCCCTTGGAGGTGACGCCGAGCTTGGCGAACTCGCCCTCGGAGACGACGATCTGGCAGCGGCCGCAGATGGCGCGCCCGCCGCAGACGGAATCGATGTCGACGCCGAGCTGGCGCGCGGCCTGCAGCACCGGCGTGCCCACGGGGAAGCGGCCGCGCCGGCCCGACGGCATGAACACCACCAGCGGCTGGTCGCCGCCATTGGTGCCGTTGCCGTTCTTGACGCTTGCCTCGGTGCCTTCCGCAGCCATCGCTCAACCCCAAATCCAGTGCGCCTATTCCGGCGCCAAAAGCATTTCGCCCCCGCGTCGGCTTGGCTGGCCGGGCAGGGGCGATTTCCTTACGCGATTTCCGCGCGTTTAGCCATTGGCGGCACCGGCCGGTGCGGCCCCCTCCGGGCCCGCCGCGCCGCCGCCGCCCCGGCGGCGGTTCTCGCGCCCGCCCCGGCGGCCGCCCGCGCCCGCCTCGCCTTCCAGCGCCGGCTCGCGGAACTTGCGGATCCAGGCGGCGCAATGGGCGTCATGGCCCATCAGCACGTCGCCGCCCATCACGCCCACCATCTCCTCCTGATGGAGCGGGTTGGTGATGGCCGAGGTCATGCCGGCGCCGATCGCCATGGCGAGGAAGCTGGAATTGAGGCCGTGCCGGTTGGGCAGGCCGAAGCTGATGTTGGAGGCGCCGCAGGTGGTGTTGACCTTCAGCTCCATGCGCAGGCGGCGCACCAGGTGGAACACCGATTTGCCGGCCTGGCCGAGCGCGCCGATCGGCATGACCAGCGGATCGACCACGATGTCGGAATGCGGAATGCCGTAATCGGCGGCGCGCTGGACGATCTTCTTCGCCACCTCGAAGCGCACGTCGGGGTCCTCGGAGATGCCGGTCTCGTCATTGGAGATGGCGACCACGGCGGCGCCGTATTTCTTCACCAGCGGCAGCACCACTTCCAGGCGCTCTTCCTCGCCGGTCACCGAATTCAGCAGCGCCTTGCCCTTGTAGACCTGCAGGCCGGCCTCGAGCGCCGCGACGATGGAGCTGTCGATGGACAGCGGCGCGTCGGTCAGCGACTGCACCAGCTGGATGGTCTCGGCCAGGATGCGCGGCTCATCGGCCATCGGGATGCCGGCGTTCACGTCGAGCATCTGCGCCCCGGCGGCGACCTGCGCCAGCGCGTCTGACTTCACGCGGCTGTAGTCGCCCGCCGCCATCTCGGCGGCCAGCAGCTTGCGGCCCGTGGGGTTGATGCGCTCGCCGATGATGACGAACGGCCGGTCGAAGCCGATGACGACTTCCTTGGTGGCCGAGGAGATGACGGTATCGGTCATTGAAGCAATTCCTTTCTCGAAACCTGTTCTATCGGGCGGCGGGTTCGCCCGCGCGCCGCTGTTGTCTGTTCCGCATCACGCCGGAGGCCTGGATGATCTCGTTCACGAACTCTTCCTGGCGATAGGCCATCACGTGCACGCCGGAAACCCCTTCGATCTCCTTGATCTCCTGGATCAGGTCGATCGCCAATTGCTTGCCCTCGGCGCGCTGGTCCTTCGATTTCTCCATCCGCTCGAGGATCGCCTCGGGGATGTGCACGCCAGGCACGTTGTTCTTCATCCAGCGCGCGGTCTTGGCCGAAGGCAGCGGGCCGACGCCGATCAGGAAGAACGCCTTCTGGTGCAGGCCCTGCTCGCGCACTTTCTCCATGAATTTGCGCAGGAGCGGCACGTCGAAGCAATACTGGGTCTGGATGAACTGCGCCCCGGCGGCGATCTTCTTGGCGATGTGGACCGCGCGGTACTCATAGGGCGGGGCGAAGGGGTTGGCGGCGGCGCCCAGGAACACCCGCGGCGGGGTGGTCAGCTTGCGCCCGGACAGGAACTGGCCCTTGTCGCGCATGCCGCGGATGCATTCCAGCAGCGAGGTGGAATCGAAATCGAAGACCGGCTTGGCCGCCGGCTGGTCGCCCGCCTGCACGCCGTCGCCGGTCAGGCACAGGATGTTCTGCACCCCCATGGCCGCCGCGCCCAGCACGTCGCCTTGGATGGCGATGCGGTTCCGGTCGCGGCAGGAAATCTGCATGATGACGGCATAGCCGGCGCGGGTGAGCAAGGAGCAGATGCCGACCGAGGACATGTGGCAATTGGCGCCGGACGCATCCGTGGCGTTGATCGCGTCGCAGACCTCGGACAGCACCAAAGCGCGCTCATAGACGTCGCGCGGATCGGCGCTGTCCGGCGGGTTCAGCTCCGCCGTCACGGCGAAGCGGCCGAGGCGCAGCACGCGCTCCAGCCTGCCGCCGGAGGAATGGCCCGGCAGCAGCGGCAGCGGCGCGCCGGGATCGAAATGCGGCGTCTCGCTCATGCGGCTTTCCCCGGATGGGTGGGCGGGGCGGGCGGCGGATTGATGGTCGGGGAGGGCGAATCCTTGGACGTGCCGCCGGCGATCTGGTCGGCCGCCTCGACCGATTTCGGCGCCGGCTTCGGCGCGGGCTTGGCCGTCGCGGGTTTCGGCTTGTTGCCGGCCTCGTCCTCCAGCCCCTTGGCGATGCGCACCACGCGCAGCCAGGACGACTTGCCCTTGAAGCGGTTGTCGACCGCCTTCTGCACGTCGAAGATCTTGTGGCCCTGCGGATCG
Source organism: Dongiaceae bacterium (assembly GCA_039808885.1). GTDB lineage: Bacteria > Pseudomonadota > Alphaproteobacteria > Dongiales > Dongiaceae > Dongia_A. Next base: position 60,371 of record JBDHTX010000003.1, read on the forward strand.
CCGAGGCCCATGCTTGCGGCGCCGGCCCAGCCCTGGGCCCAGACGCATTTCATCTCCGGCTTCACCTCGCAATGGCCGTTCTCGCGCACGCCGCCGCAGGGGCCGTTGCGCAGGTTCTTCGGGCAGTTCATCGGGCAGGACATGCCGGTCGACGAAAGCGCGCATTGCCCGCACATCTGGCAGTCGAACAGGAAGCCCTTGATGCCCTGTTCCATGACCTGGAACGGCTTCTCGACCTTGTCATAGCCGATCTTCGCCCACAGCGGATGCAGCGCCACGAGCACCTTCTCGAAGCCGCGATAGAAGGCGTTCAGCCCCTTCGCATGCCGCACGGACCACAGGCGGACGGAATACATCTACGCCTCCAACAAAATACTCTTCCCCCCTTGCGGGGGAAGGCAGCGGAGGCTTAGCGAGCACAGCGAGCTTAGCCGGAGCCGGATGGGGGGTCGCACGCTGCGCGTGCGCATCGCCGGAGGCGATAGGTCGCGAAGATTCTTCGCGGATAGATCCGGTGCTGCAACACCCCCCTTCCCACCCTTCCCCCGCAAGGGGGGAAGGAGCCGACCCAGCGGGCGTCGACGCAGTGCCGGCATGGCGAGAGTTGCACCCATCACTTCGCCTCCACGCCGCCGGCCTCGACCAGCGTCTTCAGCTTGGCGTCGTCGAAGGTGGCTTCCAGCTCGGCGGCCTTCTTGTCGGCTTCCTCCTGCAGCGCGTCGGTGACCTCGACGGGTGCGGCGCGGCGCCACTCGGCCAGGTAGGAATCCGTGTCGCGCAGGTTGGCGCGCATGGCGGCGCGGTCGATCGCCTTCTCGAAGCGCTCGGTCAATTGCACCTTGGCGCTCTCGCGGCCCTTCTTCACGATCACCTGGGCCGGGATGTCCCGCCAGTAAACCACCGTCAGCTGTGCCATCACGCAACCTTGCCCTTCATGAACTCCGCCAGTTCACCGTAGCCCGTGCGGCGATACACGTAGTCCAGTTTCAGCCGCTCCGCCGCCGCTTCCGCCTTCGCCGCCAGCTTCGGATCCTCCACCTGCGCCAGGTAGACCAGCTTGCGGTAATTGCAGAAATAGGCGTCGCGCAATTCCGGGTGCCTGTCCAAGCCCAAACCCTGCCAGATCAGCCGGTCGAAGTGCCGCACCATGTAGTCGGTCAGGAAGAAGGTGCCCGGCTCCTCGTCCATCAGCTTCTCGAAATCGGCGGTTCCGGCGAACCACTGATAGCAATGCGGCCCGTCGATCCGCTCGATCCCTTCTTCTTCCAGCACCCGGTCCAGCAGGCCCCCGGTGCCGCAATCGCCATAGAGCACGAAGATGCGGGCGAACTTGTCGCGGTTCGCGCGGATCTTGCGCCGGACGCCCTCGGGGATCTTTTCCGGACGGTTGTGCCAGATCGCGGGCAGGCAGGTGATCGAGATTTGCTCATCCCAGCCATTCGCGCGGCTCACCGCCAGGAACTCCCTGGCCAGCGCGCCACAGGCAATGAACAGGGTTTTGCCGTCTGCCATCTTCCGATCCGGCGCCGTCCGGGTGATGCCTATCGGCGCCTTCCTCTGGCTGAAATCCTTAAGGCCGGCGGGGGTGCCGGGCTGCTATTGCCGCGACCGGGGATCGTCTTGCAGCGACGTATTCTCCGTCGCGGATAGGCTATATGTGGTCGCTCCCCGTCGCAGCGCTAGGCCGTGGCCTTTTTGCGGTCGAGCTGCTTCAGGGAATGGGCAATCCACTGCGCCGTCAGCTTCTCATGCACCGAGTTCTGGCCCAGGCGCTGGCGCAGGGCCGCGAAATCGACATGGTCCAGTTCCTGGTCCTGGTTGAAGCAGGAGAAGACCACCGTTTCCTTGCCGGTCACCGGGTCCTTGTGCGGCTGCAGGCACTGGGCGCAGATCTCTTTCATCATGCATTGCATGGGCGAGTTGATGGAGCCCACGGCGTGATGCTGCGGCTTGAGGTACGGCGCCAGCACGTCGTGCCGCGCCCGCGCAACCGCCGCCATCATGCCGTCGGAGCCGATGGCGATGATGCGGTCGACATCCTGGATCTTGATCGGCGTCTCGCCCATCTCGCCCTTGGCGTAGGTCAGGATCGATTGGACGATGTTGCCGACGAAGCTCTTGTCCTGCGGCCGGTCGGGCACGAAGCCCGGCGCCTCGTCGCTCGACCAGATGACGACGTCGGAGGCCGCCTCGATCTCCTCGACCTTGTAGCGGTCCTGCAGCTTCTTGTAGCCGGCGAAGTAAACAACCTTCGATCCCGCCGCCTTCAGCGCGCGGCCGATCGAGAACAGCACGGCATTACCCAGGCCTCCGCCCGCCAGCAGCACCGTCTCGCCTGCCGGCGTCTCGGTCGGGGCGCCCGTCGGGCCCATCAGGATCACCGGTTCGTTCGGCTGCAGCCAGGCGCAGAGCTCGGACGAGCCGCCCATCTCCAGCACGATCAGGCCGACCAGGCCCTCCTTGGTGTCGGTCCAGGCGCCGGTCAGCGCCAGGCCTTCCATGGTCAGGCGCGTGTCCTTGGTGCGCGGCGCCAAGGTCTCGAAATTCTGCAGGCGATAGAACTCGCCGGGCAGGAAATTGGCCGCCGCCTGCGGCGCCTCGACCACCACCTCGACGATGGTGGGGGTCAGGCGGTTGACGGTGCGGATCTTCGCCCGCAGCCGCTTGTTGAGATCGGCGAGGAACGCGGCGTGATCGGTCTTGGCCGCCGCAGGCAGGCTCGCCAGAACCTGTGAGACGACCGGCCAGCCCTGCTTGGCGCTGCCCATCGCCTTCACCACGTTGCCGGCGAAGGACGGATGCAAATCGCCGAAGAAGCTGATGGCGCGGCCGTCGGGGCGGCGCTCGGTGATGACGCGGACCTCGTTCGGCTTGGCGAGCTTCTCCGGCTTCACCACCGCGCCGTCTTCGTTGAGCGCCTGGAAATACTGGCCGTCGACGTGGAAGTGCTCGGCATCCTCGCGCGCCAGCACGGTGTTCGGGCGCGTGCCCGCCGCCACCAGAACGGCCCGCGCCGGCATCGAGGATTCGACGCCTTCCGCGTTCTTGAAATGGATGCGCTCGGCGTGGCCGGTCTTGTCCTGGTCGATGCGCGTCGGCGTCAAGCCCTCGGCGAAGCGGATGCCTTCCTCCATCGCCTTCTCCACCTCTTCGTGGTTGAGGGTGTAGGAGGGCGCGTCGATCAGGCGGCGGCGATAGGCAATGGTGACGCCGCCCCAGCCGTCGATCAGCTTTGCCAGCTTCGGAGCCTCTTCCGCCTCCGCCGCCCGCGCGCGCTCGGCGCGGAAGGCCTTGGCATGGGCGATGAACTCGTCAGCCACCTCCAGCTCGATGGGGGAGAACTTGGCGCGCACCGCCTGCTCGCCGCCTTCGGCGACCAGGATCTCGTAGCGCTTCAGGAACTTCTCCACCTGGACCGGGTAATAGGCCATCGCCTCGGTCGCGGTGTCGATCGCGGTCAACCCGCCGCCGATGACGACCGCCGGCAAACGCAGCTGTAGATTGGCGATGGAATCTGCCTTGGCGGCACCTGTCAGTTGCAACGCCATCAGGAAATCCGAGGCCATGCGCACGCCGCGCGACAGGCCGCCGGGCATGTCGAGCAAAGTCGGCTTGCCGGCGCCGAGCGCCAAAGCGACATGATCGAAGCCGAGGCCGAAGGCCTGCTCGGCGGTGAGGGTGCCGCCGAAGCGCACGCCGCCGAACATGGCGAAGCTCTGCCGCCGCTCCAGCAGCAGGCGGATCATCTTCAGGAAGTTCTTGTCCCAGCGCACGGTGATGCCGTATTCGGCGACGCCGCCGAAGCCGGCCATGGCGCGGTCGTTCAAATCCTCCTGCAGCTCGCTGATGTTGCGGATCGGCCGGAAGGCGACGCGGCTGCCATCCGGCTTCACGCCGGAGATGGCGGCGTCGAGCGGCTCGATCTTCAGGCCGTCCACCGCGACGACGGTGTGGCCGTCATTCAGCAGGTAATGCGACAGGGTGTAGCCGGCCGGGCCGAGGCCGACCACCAGCACCTTGCGCCCGCTCGCCGGCTTCGCCACCGGGCGGCGGATGTTGAGCGGGTTCCAGCGCGTCAGCAGGCCGTAGATCTCGAAGCCCCAGGGCAGGCCGAGCACGTCTTTCAGCGTCCGCGTCTCGGCCTGCGGAATGTCGACCGGGTCCTGCTTCTGGTAGATGCAGGACTTCATGCAATCGTTGCAGATGCGGTGTCCGGTCGCCGCGCACATCGGGTTGTCGACAGCGATGATGCCGAGCGCGCCGATCGGCAGGCCGTCGGCCTTCACTGTGTGCATCTCGGAGATCTTCTCTTCGAGCGGGCAGCCGGCCAGCGTGATGCCGAACACGCTCTTCTTGAACGTGCCGTCCTTCTCCTTCAGCCCGCGCGAGCAGCTGTCCTTGCCCTGGTTGTGGCAGAAGATGCAGTAATTGGCCTGGTCCAGCGCCTGGTTCAGATCCATGCCGAGATCGGTCAAATGGAACGCCTCGCGCGCGCGCTGCTTGTCCTCGGCCAGCTTGAAGGTCGGGATGCCGTGGCGCGTCTCGGTCTCCAGATGCACCAGGTGCAGCGGGTCGACCTTGCGCGGCGCCTTGAACAGCACGCCGCTACGATGCAGAGCCTTGCCGGCCTCCGTCTGCGTCGCCCAGGCGGCGTATTTGGTGGCGAGCGCCAGGCCGAAGGCGTGGGTGTTCTCGTCCTTCTGCCATTCCTCGACCTTGGTGGCGAAGGTCAGCTCGTCGAAGCTGCCACCGAACAGGCCGGTGAGCTCGGTGCGGATGGAATCGGCGTCGAAGGTCTTGGCCTCGGCTTCCGGATGCGCCTTCAGCGCCCGGCGCTGCACGAATAGGCGCTTCACGCTGTAGATGGGCGCCAGCTCGGAATGCTGCCGGCGCAGCGCGCCAAGTTCGTCGGCGATGCCGAACAGGCTGCCCAGGAAATCGTCCAGATGCGCCGCGGTCTCGATGATGAGCGTGGACTCCGCCTTGGCATCCAGCGCCTTCGGCTCGGCGCGCGCCGCCAGCAGGCGGCCGGCCAGCCCCTCGTCGCTCTTGCGCAAGGCATCGACAAACAAGCCATCGATCTTGGCGAGGCCCGCCGGGTCGTAGAGGTCCTCAAAGCGCAAGCCGTGGGCGAGACGCAACTCAGTCATCGCGAGCCTTCTAAATCACAGAAAATTCTTGGGAATTTGCCCAACTTCCGGGGCTTCCTTACAGGTTTCACAGCGCCATGGCAAGAAAGCGGACGGCTTAAAACGCATGGAAACAGTGTGGATTAAGCATTCCACTGGGCAATTGCCGGAACCATATCCGGCCGATGGGCGTATCATGCCCGACCTGGAAGAGGATTGAGACCGTGCCGAATGCCGCAGACGAACCGGGCGACCTGCCGGAAGGCGCCCGCCAGAAGCTGATCCAGCGCAAGCAGGACTGGGCCGAGCAGGGCCGCCTGCTGACCGGCGAGGCCGCCGATCCCGCCGTCCGGCGCCTGCCGCCGGGGCAGCGCCTGGTGACCTCCTGGCCGGTCCTCGATTTGGGCGCCCAGCCCAGGATCGATTTGCAGCGCTGGCGCCTGGTGGTGGACGGTTTGGTGGAGAACCCGGTCACCCTGGACTGGGAGAGCTTCAACCGCCTGCCGCAATCGGAAAGCCTCAGCGACATCCATTGCGTGACGTCCTGGTCGCGCTACGACAATCGCTGGCGGGGGGTGCTGGCGGCCGATCTGCTGGCCCATGTCCGGCCGAAGCCGGAGGCCAAGTTCGTCCTGTTCCAGTCCTTCGACACCTACACCACCAACCTGCCGCTGGCCGAATTCGCCGCGCCGGACGTGTTGCTGGCGACCCATTGGGAGGGCGAGCCCCTGACCGTCGAGCATGGCGGCCCGGTCCGCGCGGTGGTGCCGAAGCTCTATTTCTGGAAAAGCGCCAAATGGGTGAAGCGCATCAGCTTCGCGGCGGAAGACCAGCCCGGCTTCTGGGAGGTGCGCGGCTACCACAATCACGGCGATCCGTGGATGGAGGAGCGGTACTCCTGACAGTCACGTCCTTGTGATCCCGGGAATTCCGTCAGCGTCGCATCATCTGTGACTTGTTTCACTGACCGCGTCGTTGCGGACCGACAGGATGCACCGACCTTTCAAGGAGGAGAGGCATTATGAAACAGAGTGATTTCCGCGCCGCCGCCGTGATCCTGCTGGGCCTGATGGCGGCTCCCGGCGCCGCCTTCGCGCTCGGCTCCAGCTCGACCCCGGAGCCGGCACAGGCCGACCTCTACAAGCAGGCGAAGGACCTGGTCGACGGCGAGAAATACGCCAAGGCGATTCCGCTGCTGCAGCAATCGATCAAGGAAAAGGGCGAATACGCCGACGCGCTGAACCTGCTCGGCTATTCCAACCGCAAGCTGGGCGACAAGGCCAAGGCGATGACCTACTACACCAAAGCCCTGAACATGGAGCCGAAGCACCTCGGCGCCAACGAATACGTGGGCGAGCTCTACCTCGAGCTCAACGACCTGCCCAAGGCCCAGGCGCGCCTCGACGTGCTGAAGGACGCCTGCGGCGATTGCGAGGAATACAGCGACCTCGCGGAAGCCATCGCCGACTACAAGAAGGCGCACGGGCTGTCGTAAACAGCTCCATTCTCCCTTTTCGTCATTGCCGGGCCGCCGCGAAAGCGGCGTGACCCGGCAATCCAAGTTTCAATCGGCTTCTCCGCCGCCAACTTGGATCGCCGGGTCAAGCCCGGCGATGACGATCTTGAGGACTCAACCCACCCGCTTCACCACCGCATAGCCGCGCGGCTCGCCCGTCTTGCGGCTTCGCGTGGCCATCGCCCGCGCCAGGCGCTCCAGCGGCGCCCAGAGCGGCTCGTAGTCCTTCTTGTAGACGTCGAGCATCAGCACCCGGTCGCTGCCCGGATCATAGGCGCCAACGGGCGAGAAATGACCGACATCGACGCCGTCGCCATAGAACAGGTCGAGGTGGAAATTCGCCGCGACGAAGCCGGTGGCGCCGGATTCCAGTTCCGCCAGGGTCGCGCGCAATTCCGGCAGGCAGGCCTCGGCCTCGGCGACGGCACGCATCTCGACGCGCCAGGTCCCGGCGCAGCCGAAATGCGCCAGGGCCCGCCCCATCGCTTCGGCGAATTCGCTCAGCGTCTGGCCGGGGCCCGTCTCATGTGCGATCGCCGCGCGCCAGGCCTCGTCCTTGAGCGCGTCGAGCAGGCTGAGCTCGCTTACCGGCGCTCCCACCTTCAACCGTCCCTCATGGCCGCGAATGGCATTCAGCAGCATCACCGCGCTGGCCAGCGAGCAGGAGGAATCGGTGTGCTGCTGGATCAGCTGCGGCGCCAGCGACCAATACGGGCTCAACGGATTGCCGCGCACATAAGCATGGTCGAGGCGCAACGGGACAAGGCTGGGAGGCGTCAGGTCGGTCATGTTCACGCTCCCAGGCTGCGGGCGTCGTCGAGGGCATAGGCGACCAGCGGCTCCTTGCGCCCGCGCAGGGCGATCTCGGTCCGCCGGCCGAGGGCGAGGTTCATCTCGGCGGCCCTGGCGGCCGCTTCCGAGACCAGCAGCTGGCAGCCCTGCTCCTTGGTCGCCGCCTCCAGCCGGCTGGCGATGTTGACCGTGTCGCCGATGGCGGTGAGGGCGAGGGCGGGCGCGAAGCCCATCTCGCCGACGATGGCCGGGCCGAAATGCACGCCGATGCCGATCCTGAGCGGCGTGCGCAATTCGGCGCTGTGCTGGGCGTTGAACATCTCGATGCCCTCGGCCATGCGCCGGGCCGCGTCGAGCGCCTGGGCCGCCGCCAGCTCGGGCCGGCCGCGCAGGCCGAACACCGCCATGACGCCGTCGCCGATGAACTTGTCGACATGGCCGCCGGCCTGCTGGACCGCGGTGCCGGTGGTGCGGAAATACTGGTTCAGCAGGAATACAACGTCATAGGGCAGGCGCTGCTCGGCAAGGCCAGTGAAGCCGCGCAGATCGGCGAACAGGATCGCCACCTCCTGCTCCTTGCCCTGGCTGAGGTCGGCGCCGAACAGGGCCTGCTGCGCGCTGGTGCCGGGCGGCATCAGCGGCTGGATGGTGATTGCGGCCGTGGGGCGCAGCTGGCAGGCGAGGCGCACGGCCGGCGCGGCGTGGATGCGGGCCAGCACCCGGGCCTCTTCCTCGCCCGGCGGCGGCAGGGCCTCGACGCCCGACAGCACATGCACCCGGCAGGTCGAGCAGCGGCTGCGCCCGCCGCAGACCGAGGCATGCGGGATGTTGCCGATGCGGCTCGCCTCCAGGAGCGTGGTGCCGGGCTGGATCACCACGCGGCGCCCGTCGCTGTAGGTGACCGGGATGGCGCGATGCCGGGTCGCCAGGAGACGCAGGCCGCGCGACACGAAGACGCCGCCCACCAGGCCGCAGAAACCGAGGGTGAGCCAGGTGCGCAGGGCGTAGATCGCCGCGACCTCCGGCGCCCCGGGAACCCGGACTTCCGCCAGCATCGCGGCGGTCCAGGCGGGGTCCTGCGCCAGCCGCTCCACTTCGCGGGCGCCATCGGCGAAGCCGAGCAGGGCGAGCACCGGGATCAGCAGGGCCGCGGCGCCCAGGGCCACCCGCCAGCGCGGGAACCAGGGCTTCACCCTGAGCCAGTAATTGAGCCCGATGCAGCCATGGATCCAGGTGACGACGAGGGCCGCGGCCTGCATGGCGCCGATGCCGGGAGACGCCACCCAGATCGCCCACAGCACGAAGGCGTAGCGGTCGTCGAGTCCATAGCGGTCGTGGGCGTAGACCGTGCCGAGGACGTGCAGGATCAGCAGCGGCGGCGCGCTCAGGCCGAGGAGGAGCTGTGCCGCCTCGAGCACGGGCATGCGCAGGCTCTTGCGCCGGTAGAGCGCCCTGAGGCCGATCAGCAGGTGCAGGACGATCGACAGGAACAGCAGCGCCTCGATGCCGTCGAAGCGCCAGAAGGCGAGGAATATCCGGCGGCCGGCCTCCATCGCGTCGAGCGATACCAGCCCCAGGATGTGGTTGAGGTTGTGGGTCAGGACATAGAAGAAGAGGATGAGCCCGGTGGCAAGGCGGGTGACGGCGATGATCCGCCCCCATCGTCCGGACTTTGGCGGCACTGGCTTTCCTCCGATCGGCGGCGGCTGTTCAACGCTCCTGGCGCCGTGATAATAGACCGCCGCCGGCCGGCCCGCCAAATCGACTCGGGCCAAATAGACTCGGGCCAAATGGACTTGGGGATGGGCCCTTGACCATGCCCGGAATGTGGCCGGCAGCTTTGCGGCAGGAGCCCGACCCAGCGCGATGACCGAGGACAGCGAGCAGCAACGCCGGTTGGCCCGCGAGAAGCGGCGCGAGGAGCGCCGCCGGCTGCTGATGAGCGGCCCGCCGTCGCCCTGCATCAGCGTCTGCCAGATCGACCCCAAGACCGGCTGGTGCATCGGCTGCCAGCGCACCATCGACGAGATCCGCGACTGGATCATTTCCACCCCCGATGAGCGGCAGAAGATCCTCGACGCCCTGCCGGTGCGGCGCGGGACGGCGTCGGCTTGACCGCCAACGCGCCTCAGCCCGGCCGGTCATCGCGGCGCGCCGTGACCCTGGCGCTGCAGCTTGGTGTCAGCGCGGCCTTGATTTCGGCGCTGGTCTTCGTCGTCGACTGGCAAGGGCTGCGCCGGGCCGCCGGATCCCTGTCGCTGGCCGGGTGCGCTGGTGTGGTGCTGCTCTTTTTCCTGTCGCAGGCGGCGTTGATCTGGCGCTGGCGGGCATTGCTGGAGACCGTCGGCGTGCACGAGACCCTGGCGCGGTCCGGGCGCACCGTCTTCGCCGGCCTGTTCCTGAACAATTTCATGCCCGGCACGCTCGGCTATGACGGCCTGCGCATCCTGTTGATGGGGCGCGCCTGCGGCAGCATGCCTGTCGCCATCGGCGCCATCGCCTATGAGCGGGCGATGCAGGTGGCGATCTACGTTCTGCTGGTCATGCTGGCGTCGTTGTGGCCGATGGCCTGGCTCCGGCCCTGGCTGCAGCTGGTCATCCTGGTCGGCGGCGGTCTCGCCATCCTGGTCCTGCTGGCGCTGCTGAAATGGCTCGGCGGGCGCAAGATCAGCCCGGCGCCGCGCGAGGCCGGGCTGCTGGTACGCGGCTGGGCCTTCCTTGGCGCGATGCTGGCGGAGACTGGCCGGATGCAGGTGCGCCTGCGCCGGCACCGCGGCGTCCAGGCGCGGTTCTTCCTGTCCAGCCTCGCCAATGTGGCCTTCGTTCTCGCGCTCTTCGTCGTGACGCTCCACGATCTCGGCCGGTCGACGGATCTGCCCGTCATTCTCTTCGCCCTCGGCGTCGCCGCCATCGCCTCCGGCCTGCCGATTTCCTTCGGCGGGATCGGCGTCTACGAGGCCCTGCTGGTGCTGTTCCTGGGCCTGGGCGGGGTGCCGAGCGGCGATGCGCTGCTGGTGGCGCTGGTGATACGCGGGGCGGCCGTCCTGGTCAGCTTGGTCGGCCTGCCCGGCGCGCTGCTGCTGTGGCGCGGGCGCGGGGCGGCGGGATGACGCCGGCCGGGATGACGTCCTGGCGCATGGCGGCAGGCCGCGCCCAAGGGCTATAGTGCGGCAGGCTGATCAGGGAGCTTTGACCGCGCGATGTGCGGATTGGTCGGATTTGTTGGCGAGCACAGGCCGGACATCCTGGCGGCGATGACCGGCGCCCTGGCGCATCGCGGCCCGGATGGCGACGGGGCCTATGTCGATCCCGCCGCCGGTCTGCATTTCGGCCATCGCCGTCTGGCCATCCTCGACATCGCCGGCGGCCGCCAGCCGATGTGGGACGCCGACCGCCGCTGCGTCATCGTCTTCAATGGCCAGATCTACAATCACGCCGAGTTGCGCCGTGAACTGGAGGCGGAGGGGCGTCGGTTCCTCACCGACCATTCCGACACCGAGGTGATCCTGCAGGCCTATCTCGCCTGGGGCGTCGAGGGCATGCATCGCCGCTTCAACGGCATGTGGGCCTTCGCGCTCTACGATGTGGAGAGGAAGCGGCTGCTGCTGAGCCGCGACCGCTTCGGCGAGAAGCCGCTCTACTACACCGACCAGAACAAGGTCTTCGCCTTCGCCTCGGAGACGACGGCGTTCCGTCACCATCCGGCGCTCGCCCTGCGGCCCGGCGCCCTGCCGGTGCAGAAATACTTCGCCTATGGCTTCGTGCCGGGCGCGGCCAGCATCTATGACCGGGTGCACAAGCTGCCGGCCGGCGCCTGGCTGACCCTCGACCTCGCCACCGGCGCCCGTGACCTGCAACGCTATTGGTCCTTCGAGCTGGAGCCGGACCAGGGCGCTCGCGCCCGCGATGTCGGCGGCTATGTCGAGGAACTGCGCGCGCGGCTGAAGCGCGCGGTCGCCATGCGGCTGGCCGCCGACGTGCCGGTCGGCGTGCTGCTCTCCGGCGGCATCGATTCCTCGAGCGTCGTGCATTTCGCCGCCGCGGTCACCGATCAGCCGGTGAAGACCTTCTCCATCGGCTTCGACGAGCCCAGCTTCGATGAATCGCCCCATGCCGCGCGCGTCGCCGCGCACTACAAGACCCAGCACGTGGTCGACCACCTGACGCTGGCCAATGCCGCCGGCATCGTGCCGGAGATGCTGGGCCGGCTGGACGAACCGATCGCGGATTCCTCCCTCGTCGCCTGCTACCTGCTGTTCCGCCATGTGCGCCGGCATCTTCCCGTCGTGCTGTCCGGCGATGGCGGCGACGAGCTGTTCGCCGGCTACGAGACCTTCAAGGGCCTGCGCTGGGCGAAGCTCTACAATTCGCTGGTGCCGAAGCCGCTGCGCAGCACGATGAGCTTCGTCGCCGGGCTGCTGCCGGTCTCGCACCGCTACATGAGTCTGGATTTCAAGATCAAGCGCATGCTCTCCGGGCTGCGCGAGGAGCCGGGGTTGTGGAACCCGGCCTGGATCGGCCCGCTCGCCCCGCGCGACCTGGCCGAGGCGCTGGCGGTCCCGGCGCGCACCGAGGAGGTCTACGCGGACGCCATCGCCGCCTGGAACGCGACCGCGAACCAGCCGGGCGGCGGCGACCTGGTCGACCGCACGCTGCAGTTCTATACGCGGCTCTATCTGACCGACGACGTGCTGGTGAAATCCGATCGTACGGCGATGATGCATTCGGTGGAGGGCCGGGCGCCCTTCCTGGACCTCGACGTGGTGGATCTGGCGCGGCATATCCCGAGCGGGCTGAAGCTGCGCAACGGCACCACCAAGTTCATCCTGAAGGAGGCGATGAAGGGCCTGCTGCCGGACTGGGTCCTCGCCCGCAAGAAGCAGGGCTTCGGCGTGCCGGTCGGGCAATGGCTGGCCAAGGGCGGCCTCATGCTTGAGCCGCAGGCCGATTCCGGCTATTCGATCGCCCGGCCGATGCTGGAAAGGATGCTGGCGGAGCACAAGCGCCACGCCGCCGATCACCGTTTCGCCCTGTGGGCGCAGCTGGTGCTGCAGAGCGCCGCGCGCAATGCCTGAACCGAGGACCGCCTGAGGAACCCATGGATCAATCTGGCGCCACCGAGATCGCGCTGTCGGTCGTCATCCCCCTCTACAACGAGGAGGACAACGTGGCGCCGCTCTGCGATGCGCTGCTCGGCGCCCTGGTGCCGATGGGCCGCAGTTTCGAGATCATCCTGGTCAATGACGGCAGTCGCGACGGCACCGAAACGCGTCTGGCCGAGGCGGTGCGGCGCGACCCGCGCATCCGCGTGCTGAACTTCCGCTCCAACAAGGGCCAGACCGCGGCGATGATGGCCGGCATCGACTACGCCGCCGGCAAGGTCATCGTGCCGATGGACGGCGATCTGCAGAACGACCCGAAGGACATCGCCCGCCTGCTGGCCAAGCTGGAAGAGGGTTATGAGGTCGTCTCCGGCTGGCGCCGCGACCGCCAGGACAGCTACGTGATCCGCACCTTCCCCAGCAAGATCGCCAACTGGATCATCTCCAAGGTGGGCGGCGTGAAGCTGCACGATTACGGCTGCTCGCTGAAGGCCTATCGGCGCGAGGTGCTGCAGGGCTTCCGCCTCTATGGCGAGATGCACCGCTTCATCCCGATCTACGCCGCGGCGCAGGGCGCGCGCGTGGCGGAGATCCCGGTGACCCACCACGCGCGCAAGTTCGGCCAGTCGAAATACGGCCTCAACCGCACCATCAAGGTTCTGCTCGACCTGCTGGTGGTGAAGTTCCTCACCAAATACCGCACCAAGCCGATCTACCTTTTCGGCCAGGCCGGCGTCGGGCTGCTGATCCTCGCCTTCCTGGCCGGGCTCTGGGCGCTCTACCTGAAGTTCTTCGCCCACACGTCCTTCATCCAGACGCCGCTGCCGCTGCTGGTCTCGCTCTGCGTCATCGCCGGCCTGATGTGCCTGCTGATGGGGCTGCTGGCCGAGCTCATCATGCGCGTCTATTACGAATCCCAGGGCAAGGCGGACTACCGCATCAAGTCGGTGCTGAACCCGCGCGCGGGCGACGACCGCAGCGAAGGGTGAGCTGCCTGCCTATGGGCAGGTGATCTTTCGGTCGCGGCTGCGATCGGCGAGGCTCTCGATGCGGAGCACGACCGAGAATCCTTTCTGCCGGACGCGGCTGCAAAGCTCCTCGTCGCGGAGGTCGCTGCGGGTTTCGGGCGCCGCGCCCCAGCCGCCATAGCCGCGCAGCGAGAATTGCTGCGGGCAGACGGATTGCACCGGCAGAAAGCCGTCGATCACCGGCACGCCGGCCATGGACATCGGGTAGGTGACCTTGCCGTCGCAGTCGGAGACCAGCTGCCAGTAATCCGACTCGACCGCGAGATAGGCTGCGCCCGCATTGCCCACCTCCGCCTTGTAGGCCAGCAGGGCGTCGACAAGGCTCTTGCCGGCCTGCGGCGGGGGCGGCAATCGGAACAGGCCGAAGCCGTAGGTGGCCCAGGCGCGGCGGCCATCCTCGCGCCACCCCTTCTTGCTGTCGTCGTCGTAGTAGCTGCGGTCCCCGGTATGCAGCAGCGCGTTATAGGCCATGAAGGTGTTGAACTTGAGCCGCACATCCGGCGCCGCGAGCACGACGCAGGCGAGTACGGCCAGCATTGCGCCGGACCAGGCCAGGCGCCGCCTCAGCTCCGGCCAGGCGGCGATGCGCTCCGGCACGCCGGCGAGCAGCGCCGCCAGGATGGGCAGCGTGAACCAGCCGGCCATCAGCATGAATTGCAGCGCGTCGCCGCCGTCGATCCACATCAGCAGGCCCGGCAGCATGCCGACGAAGATCGCCATGCCGAGGGATTCGATCAGGAATCGCCGGGTGCGGCGATCCGCCCCCCGCGCCAGAAAGGCAAGCCAGAAAACGGCGACGAGCGGCTGGGCATAGACGAGCAGCGGCTTGCCGATGCCGCGCTCGACGAAATAGGGCGTGCCGAACAGGATCGTGCGGGCCGCATCGCGGTCCACGGTCAGCAGGTAGGCCGGGATGAAAAGCAGGCCGGCCGCGACGCCGATCAGCCAGAACTGCCTGCCGAGACCGTAGCGCCGGAAAGTCCAGAGCGCGAGCAGGCCGCCCCAGACGAAGCCGTTCGAGATCTTGGTGATGCCGAGCAGGAAGGTGGCGACCACCGCGAGCGACCAGGCCAGCCGCACATTGGCCGGATCAGCCGAAGTGTCGTTCAGGATGCGGATGATCGTCGGCGCCATGAGGATCATCAGTACGCCGCTGAGCAGCAGCGGGTCGCTATAGCTCGACAGGTTGCCGGGCAGGGCGCTCTCCAGCAGGAAGGCGACGACAGCGCTCCCGGTCGCCAGAGCGAGCGCGCTGGGTTGTCCTTGCGGCACCAGGGCCCGGCCGACAACGAGCGCGCCCCAGCCCACGGCGAAGCTCAGCAGCGGCATCAGCAACGGGACCTTGAGCGCCACCATCGACAGCACGATGTCGAAACCCGTGCCGCGCGAGAGCAGGGCGGTGAGCGTGTCGATGCCGAAATGGTAGCGGCTGAAGCTCAAGCCGTCGATGCCGGTGCTGGAGATGTTGTAGTAGCGGATCGCGTTGCCCAGCGCGGCATGCATGAGCATGTCGCCGTCGGTCCGGCCGGCGAGCGCCAGCTGGTCGGCGACATAGTTCACGTATTTGACACCGGCGATCTGGATCGTGGTGACGGCGAGGACCGCCAGGAACAGGACGATCCAGAGGGCGCAGCGCCCGGGCGACAGGGCGGGGCGCCCGAATGCGAGGAGCGCCCGCGCGAGCAGGAACAGGGAAGCGGCGAAGAGCAGCGCCTGGAACAGGATGCCGAAAGAGACGAGGACGAAGCTCGCCAGGAAGACGGCGGCGGCGAGCGGTCCGATCCACTTCACGCGGCCGGGCGCGCGCAAGGCCCACAGGGTCGGGCCGAGCACCGTGCAGGCGAGGATCGCCGGACCCAGCGTGTAGGAGAGGACGGGCGTCGGCAGCCCGGTGCGGAGCGCCACCATGAAGGCCGCCTGCGCGAGCGACAGGCAGAGCGCGAAAAAGGCCAGCTGCAGCGACGTCCGCGCGGCCTGCGGGGGCGGCGCAGGCTGCGTCGTCGGGGGATTCGGACCGGCCATGCCATCTCCTGCTGTGCGGTCTTGCGCGACGGAAAACCTATAGTCACAGGTGCGGGTGTCGTCCAGCCGCGCCGCGCTATAGGGACGGGGGGTGTCAGGCGGCGCCGCGCGCCGGTTTCTCGGCCACGCCGACGACCTGCAGGCCGCGCCGCGTCCAGTTGCGCCGCGACGTGATCCAGTCGTCGAACCGCGTGAAGGCCCGGGTGATGCCGCGGATGCCGGGGACGAATCGGAACAGCCGGTTGAAGACCAGCACATCGCTGTTCATCAGCAGGCAGAAGCCGAAGAAGCCGTAGGTCCGCCACGAGGTCAGCCGCAGGGCGGCCCGGGTCAGGTAGGGTTCGGTCTCCTGGTAGCGCAGGGGCCGTTCCGTCGCGTGGTCGAGTGCCGGCGAAAGCCGATAGATCACCGCCCGCAGCATCAGCCATGGCCAGAAATCGCTGACCGGCTCGCGGAAATAGAAGCGCCCGCCCGGTTTCAGGATGCGCGCGACCTCGCGGAACAGGGCGGCGCGGTCGTTCACGTGATGGATGCCGCCCAGCATGAACACGCTGTCGAACGCGTTGTCCGCCAGCGGCAACCGCGTGGCGTCGCCCTGGATGAAGGCCAGGTTCGGCGCGTGATGGTCCTTGCGCGCGGCGCGCAGCATGTTGAGCGAGATGTCGATGCCGACCGCGCGGTGGAACCGCCCGGCCACCAGTTCCACCGCTTCGCCGCGCCCGCAGCAGATCTCGGCCACGTCGCCGAGCCCGGCGGCGGGAAGCTGCGTCAGCAGCGCCCGGTCGAGATAGGCGGTGTATTCCTTGGTGTGCGGATAGGAGAGGTTGGCGATGTAGGTCTCCGCGACGCGGTCGTAATGCGCCTGCTGCGTCTGGGCGTCGGGCGATTCCGGGATCTTCGCGAACTGGGCGATGCCGGCATCGTCGATCGGATAGCTGTGCGCGCCGTCGGCCGATACCAGGGCGTCGTCGCGAAGGCCGACCGCCCCGCCGGTCGCCGGGCAGCGCAGCAGATCGAGGAAGGCGCGGATCTGTCCGTCGGCCCGGCCCGCGGCAGGGGCAACGCTGGCGACATTCATGATGCCATCCGGAACGCTGTCGAGCCCGGCGCCGCGGCAGGGCCGCCGCGCTCGAACAGCTCCCTCCGGTGGCCTGGGCTGGCGTGTGTCATGGCATCCATTGCGTTCAGGCAATTCCATCGCGCGCCGCAAGCCGGCGCGCGGCGAACCTGCACCAGGGCATGGGTGGGGTCAAGAAAGCGCAGGCGGTCCTCGTGCTACGCCGCCGTGCCGCCGACCGTGAGCCCGTCGATCCGCAGGGTTGGCTGGCCGACGCCGACCGGCACGCCCTGGCCGTCCTTGCCGCAGGTGCCGACTCCCGGATCGAGCTTCATGTCGTTGCCGATCATGCTGACCTTGGTCAGCACGTCCGGGCCGTTGCCGATGAGCGTGGCCCCCTTCACCGCCGGACCGATCCTGCCGTCCTCGATCAGGTAGGCCTCCGAGGCGGAGAACACGAACTTGCCCGAGGTGATGTCGACCTGGCCGCCGCCGAAATTGACGGCATAGAGGCCTTTCTTCACCGATTTCAGGATCTCCTCCGGCGCGTGGCCGCCGCCCAGCATGATGGTGTTGGTCATGCGCGGCATCGGGTGATGGGCGAAGCTCTGGCGCCGCCCGTTGCCGGTCGGCTTCATGCCCATGAGGCGGGCGTTCTGCCGGTCCTGCAGGTAGCCGGTGAGCACGCCGTCCTCGATCAGCACGGTGCGCTGGCTGGGCGTGCCCTCGTCGTCGATGGTGAGGGAGCCACGGCGGTCATGGATGGTGCCGTCATCGATCACGGTGACGCCCTTGGCCGCCACCTGCTTGCCCATCAGGCCGGAGAAGGCCGAGGTCTGCTTGCGGTTGAAATCGCCCTCCAGCCCATGGCCGATCGCCTCGTGCAGCAGGATGCCGGGCCAGCCGGGCCCCAGGACCACCTGCATTTCGCCGGCGGGGGCGGGGACCGAGCCCAGATTGACCAGGGCCTGGCGCAGGGCCTCGTCGACGCCGGCCTGCCAATGCGCCGGGTCGATCACCTGATCATAGGTGAAGCGGCCGCCGGTGCCGTGGCTGCCGGTCTCCATGCGGCCATTCTCCTCGACCATGATGGAGACGTTCAGGCGCACGAGCGGGCGGATGTCGGCTGCCCGGCTGCCGTCGCCGCGGATGATCTGCACCGCCTGCCAGTTGCCGGAGATCGAGGCCATCACCTGGCGCACCCGCGGGTCCTTGGCCCGGGCATAGGCGTCGATCTGCTGCAGGATCCCGACCTTTGCCGAAAAATCCAGCTTGGACAGAGGGTTATCATCTGAATAGAGGTGCCGGTTGGTGCCCACCGGGGGCTCGGCCAGGGTGCCGCCATGGCCCGAATGGACCGCCTTCACCGTGGCCGCCGCCCGCTTCAGCGCCGCCTCGGAGAGGTCGCTGGCATGAGCATAGGCATGTGCCTCGCCGGCGACCGCGCGCAGGCCGAAGCCCTGGGTCACGTCGAAACTGGCGCTCTTCAGCTTGCCATCGTCGAAGGCGAGCGCCTCGGACTGGTTGAATTCCAGGAACAGCTCACCGTCATCGCCGCCCCGCAGCGCGTCCGCGACGATTCCCTCGGCCCGGCTCCGGTCCAGTCCGGCGCGGTTGAAGAACAGGTCGTCGGTGATGGCGATGGCGGACATCGACTATGCCTTTCGGATATGCGGTGGCGAGCAGGATACCGCCGGCATCGCCACGTGTCAGCGAAACCCGGCGGGGAGCCTGTTGATGGATATGGCGCGGCGACGCGCGGGGCGCAACGGCCCAATGCGGCGGATCGTCGCAGCGACCCGCGACAGCGTCCAGTCCCGAGTCGCTGATGATCTCGCAAGTCCCCGTATTGCTTGAGCTTTCGCAGGGGCGGGTGTAGCTTGCGCCCGACCGTGGGGACGGGGTAACCGGCGCATATGTCGCGCCGACGAAAGCGCCCGGCGGCGACGAAGTTTAACGAAGCTGAATCTGGGCGATGGTGCCGCGAGGCACCCATGCCCGCACAGGGGTTGTTTCGCCGCGCGGCCGATTGCTGCCCGGCGAGCGGCAAGAACAGGAAGCGACATGATGACTAGGTCGAAGTTTTGGTCGATGGCGGTTGGGGGATTGCTGGCGCTGGCCGCCCTGCCGGCCGCGGCGCAGGATCCGGTGCTCGGCGCGCCGCATGACAAGGGGATCGGCCTGCAGGCGCCGGCGACGGATCTGGCGAAGGATCTCGACTTCGTCCACAACGACATCCTGATGCCGATCATCACCGTCATCACGCTTTTCGTCATGGCGCTGCTGCTGATCGTCATCTTCCGCTTCAACGAGAAGCGCAACCCGGTCCCCTCCAAGACGGCGCACAACACGCTGCTCGAGGTGGTGTGGACGGTGGTCCCGGCCCTGATCCTGGTCTTCATCGCGGTGTTCTCCTTCCCGCTGCTCTACAAGCAGCTGGACGTGCAGGCGCAGAACCCGGAACTGACCATCCGCGCCATCGGCCACCAGTGGTACTGGAGCTACGAATATCCGGACAACGGCAACTTCACCTTCGAAGCGCGCTATGTGCCGAAGGACCAGATCCAGGCCGGCCAGGTCTACCTGCTCGACACCGACAACGAGGTGGTCCTGCCGGTCAACACCAACATCCGCATCCAGGTGACCGCCGCCGACGTGATCCATTCCTGGACCGTGCCGTCCTTCGGCGTGAAGCATGACGGCGTTCCCGGCAAGGTCAACGAGAGCTGGTTCAATATCAACGAGCCGGGCATCTATTACGGCCAGTGCTCCGAGCTCTGCGGTGTCCAGCATGCCTACATGCCGATCAAGGTGCACGCGGTGAGCAAGGAAGAATTCCAGGCCTGGGTCGCCGAGGCGCAGCAGAAATTCGACAAGGTCGAAGGCACCGCGTCGCTGCAGGACGGCACGCAAGACGTCGCCGCCGCACAGTAACAAGCACCGGATACGGATTCGAGGGATACAGCCATGAGCCCCGTCACCACCTCCCACAGCTACGGCCATGACGATCACGGCGATCACAAGCCGGGATTCTTCGTGCGTTGGTTCTACTCCACCAACCACAAGGACATCGGCACGCTCTACCTGATCTTCGCGATCATCGCCGGCCTGATCGGCGGCGCCTTCTCGATCTACATGCGCGCCGAGCTGATGCATCCGGGCATCCAGTATTTCGGCACCGACGAATCGCCCGACGGGCAGCATTGGAACGTGGTGATCACCGCCCACGCGCTGATCATGATCTTCTTCACCGTCATGCCGGCGCTGATCGGCGGCTTCGGCAACTGGTTCGTGCCGCTGATGATCGGCGCTCCCGACATGGCCTTCCCGCGCATGAACAACATCAGCTACTGGCTGACCGTGGTGGCCTTCATCATGCTGGCGAGCTCGTCGCTGGTCGATGGCGGCGCCGGCACCGGCTGGACGCTCTATCCGCCGCTCTCCAGCGACACCTACCAGGGCGGCCGCGCCGTCGACATGGCGATCTTCTCCATGCACATGGCGGGCGCGGCATCGATCCTCGGCGCCATCAACTTCATCACCACCATCTTCAACATGCGCGCGCCGGGCATGACGCTGCACAAGATGCCGCTGTTCGTCTGGTCGGTGCTGGTGACCGCCTTCCTGCTGCTGCTGTCGCTGCCGGTCTTCGGCGGCGCCATCACCATGCTGCTGACCGACCGCAATTTCGGCTCCAACTTCTTCAAGCCGGAAGGCGGCGGCGACCCGCTGCTGTTCCAGCACCTGTTCTGGTTCTTCGGCCACCCCGAAGTGTACATCCTGATCCTGCCGGGCTTCGGCATCGTCAGCCAGGTGGTCTCCACCTTCTCGAAGAAGCCGGTCTTCGGCTATCTCGGCATGGCCTACGCCATGGTGGCGATCGGCGTGGTCGGCTTCGTCGTGTGGGCGCACCACATGTACACGGTCGGCATGAACGTCGACACGCGCGCCTATTTCATGGCCGCCACGATGGTCATCGCGGTGCCGACGGGCGTGAAGATCTTCTCCTGGATCGCGACGATGTGGGGCGGCTCGATCCGCTTCGACACACCGATGCTGTTCGCGGTCGGCCTGATCTTCCTGTTCACCATCGGCGGCGTCACCGGCGTGGTGCTGTCGAACGCCCCGATCGACGTGGCCTTCCATGACACCTACTACGTGGTGGCGCATTTCCACTACGTGCTCAGCCTCGGCGCCGTGTTCGCCATCTTCTGCGGCTTCTACTACTGGATCGGCAAGATGTCGGGCCGGCAGTACCCGGAATGGGCGGGTAAGCTGCACTTCTGGACCACCTTCATCGGCGTCAACCTGACCTTCTTCCCGCAGCACTTCCTTGGGCTGCAGGGCATGCCGCGGCGCTATCCGGACTATCCGGAGGCCTTCGCCTTCTGGAACCTGATTTCGTCGTACGGCTCCTATCTCTCCTACGCCAGCACGCTGTTCTTCGTCGGCGTCGCCCTCTACACGGTGGTCGCGGGCCGCAAATGCGCCGACAACCCGTGGGGCGTTGGCGCCACGACCCTGGAATGGACGGTGAGCTCGCCGCCGCCGTTCCACACCTTCGAGACCCTGCCCCAGTTCAAGGGCGAGGCCCACTGAGGTGAATTGAACGGCGGCGGGAACGACCCGCCGCCGTTCAAGCAATGCAAGCAGTGACATGAACCGCACCAACGAGAGCACCGCGCTGCCGCAGGACCAGATGGACGTCGCGTTCGTCCAGGCCGGCGCGCGCGTGCGCGACTTCGTCTCGCTGCTGAAGCTGCGGGTGATGTCGCTGGTGGTGTTCTCCGGTTTCGCCGGCCTCGTGGTGGCGCCGGGTGATCTGCATCCGCTCATCGCCATCGTGGCCGTGCTGTGCATCGCGGTCGGCGCCGGCGCGTCGGGCGCGATCAACATGTGGTTCGACCGCGACATCGACGCGGTCATGAACCGGACCTGCGGCCGACCGATTCCGCGCGGCTATATCGAGCCCGAGGCGGCCTTGAGTTTCGGCCTGGTGCTGGCGGTTTTCTCGGTGCTGCTGATGGGCATCGCCGTCAACTGGGTGGCGGCGGCGCTGCTCGCCTTCACCATCCTCTTCTATGTCTTCGTCTACACCATGTGGCTGAAGCGCCGCACGCCGCAGAACATCGTCATCGGCGGCGCTGCCGGCGCCTTCCCGCCGATGATCGGCTGGGCGGCGGTGACCGGCGACATCAGCCTCGCCTCGATCTCGCTGTTCCTGCTCATCTTCATGTGGACGCCGCCGCATTTCTGGGCCCTGGCCCTGTTCCGCGAAGGCGACTATGCGAAGGCCGGCGTGCCGATGATGCCGGTGGTGGTGGGCCAGCGTTCGACCAAGCGGCAGATGCTGGCCTATACGCTGCTGCTGCTGCCGATCGCGCTGATGCCGGCGGTGCTGGGTGTCGCCGGCTGGCTCTATGTCGCCGTGGCGCTGGCGCTCAATGTCGCCTTCATCGGCCACGCTGTCGCCGTGCTGCAGGAGCCCGAAGCCGCGCTGCCCGGGCGGCGTGCCGGCAAGGGCGGCCATCGCGCCGCCAAGGCCATGTTCGGCTTTTCCCTGATCTATCTGTTCGCCCATTTCGCGGCGCTGATCCTCGATCGCGCCCCGGGCCTGGCTGGCATGGTGCCGTGGGAGCGTCTGCTGCCATGATCGCGCCGAACACCTCGTCGATCGAGCAGGAGCGCCGGCGCCGCCAACGGGCGCGCAACTGGGCGATTTTCGTCGCTTTGGCGGCCTTCGTGGCGATCGTCTACGTCGTCACCCTGGTCAAGCTGAAGGGGGGCTGAGGCGATGCAGCAGCCCAGTACCGCCCAGGCCGCCCGGCAGCGCCGCAACCTCAACACGCTCATGGTGCTGGTCGGCGTGGTCGCCTTCATGACCGGCCTCGCCTATGCCTCGGTGCCGCTCTATCGGCTGTTCTGCCAGGTGACCGGCTATGGCGGCACGCCACAACGGGCCGACATCGCGCCCGGCGCCGTGACGGACCGCGTGGTGCGGGTGACCTTCACCGCCGATGTCGCCAATGGCCTCGGCTGGAACTTCCAGCCGGCGCAGAATTCGCTCGAGCTCAAGGTGGGCGAGAGCAAGCTCGCCTTCTACGCGGCCGAGAACCTGGAAAAGACTCCGGTCACCGGCCAGGCGGTGTTCAACGTTTCGCCGGACACCTTCGGACCGTACTTCACCAAGATCGAATGCTTCTGCTTCAAGCAGCAGACCCTGGCGCCCGGCCAGAAGGTGGAGATGCCGGTGAGCTTCTTCATCGACCCGGCGATCCTGAACGACCCGGAGCTGAAGAACATCAACAACGTCACGCTGTCCTACACCTTCTTCCGTGCCGCGACCCAGGAGGGCGCGCCGGATCAGGAGCTTGGGCAGGGCGAGACCACTGCGATCAAGGCGGCGGCTGGCGAGGCGCCGGCCGCTCCGGTAAACTGAGTTCAAGGGCGTTGCCGGCGCCAGCCGGCTGCGTCGGGGGTATTTTGGGGTAACGAACATCCGTCCGGGCAACGGGCGGATTATCGATGAAGGAAGATGGAAGCCATGAGCGCCACTGATACGGCCCACAAACCGAACCACCCGTACCATCTGGTCGATCCCAGCCCGTGGCCGCTGGTGGGCTCCATCGCCGCCATCGCGCTGACCTTCGGCCTCGTGCAGTTCATGCACGGCAAGGCCTTCATCGCCGGCATCCCGCCGCTGGGCTGGATCGCCCCGGGCGTCGCGCTGCTGCTCGCCACCATGTTCCTGTGGTGGCTCGACGTGGTGAAGGAGGCCGAGCACCAGGGCCATCATACCGGCGTGGTGCAGATCGGCCTGCGCTACGGCATGGCGCTGTTCATCGCCTCGGAAGTGATGTTCTTCGCCGCCTTCTTCTGGGCCTTCTTCGACGCGTCGCTGTTCCCCAAGGAGGCGATCGGCGGCGTGTGGCCGCCCAAGGGCTTCGAGACCTTCGATCCGTTCAGCCTGCCGCTGCTGAACACGCTGATCCTGCTGACCTCCGGCTGCACCGTCACCTGGGCGCACCACGCGCTGCGCGAGGGCGACCGCAAGGGCCTGATCCACGGCCTGTCGCTGACCGTGCTGCTCGGCCTGCTGTTCACCTGCGTGCAGGCCTACGAATATGCCCACGCCCCGTACGGCTTCAAGGACACCGTCTTCGCCTCGACCTTCTTCATGGCGACCGGATTCCACGGCTTCCACGTGATCGTCGGCACCACCTTCCTGATCGTCTGCCTGATCCGCTCGATCAAGGGGCACTTCACCCCGGATCACCACTTCGGCTTCGAGGCGGCCGCCTGGTACTGGCACTTCGTCGACGTCGTGTGGCTGTTCCTGTTCATCTTCGTCTACATCTGGGGCGGCGCCAACGCGCCGCATCCGATGCATTGACCGGGCGAAGCGCGCCGCAAGCTCTCGAACCTGATCTGGCGAGGCCGTGATGGCCTCGCCGGTCGCCACCGGATTGCAATGCCGCTGCCCGCGCTGCGGGCGCGGCAGGCTTTTCGCCGGCTATCTGACCCTGGTCGAGAAATGCGAGTCCTGCGGGCTCGACCTGCGCGCCATGGACAGCGGCGATGGCCCGGCCTTCTTCGTCATGTTCCTGGTCCTGATCGTGACGGTGCCGCTGGTCTTCCTGGTCTGGGCCGTGTTCGAGCCGCCGATCTGGGTCCATATGGTGCTGTGGCCGGTGGTCATCCTCGGGCTTTCGCTCTGGTTGCTGCGGCCGGCCAAGGGGATCATGGTGGCGCTGCAATTCAAGCATCGCGCCGGCCAGAACTGATTTCCGGCATTCATATCATCCGCGACGGCTGACCCATGCTCTCGTCCCTGCGCTTCCGACCGACCCTGTGGCCGACCCTGTTCACCGTCCCGGCGGTGCTGGCGATGATCGGCCTCTGCGTCTGGCAGGTGCAGCGTCTCTATTGGAAGGAAGCCCTGATCGCCGAGCGCGAGGCAAGGGTCGCCGCCGAGATCGCCCTGCCCGCGGCCGGTGCCGATCTGAGCCAGGCGGAATTCCACCGCGTGCGCCTGGAGGGGAGCTTCCAGCACGACAAGGAGCTGTTCCTCGGCGCCCGCTCGCGCAACGGCAATCCCGGCTACCAGATCCTGACCCCCTTCACCCTTACGGATGGCCAGACGGTGCTGGTCAATCGCGGCTGGGTGCCGGTGGAGCGCAAGCTGCCCGAGGGGCGGGCGGAAGGCCAGATCGCGGGCGCCACGACGGTCGAGGGCGTGCTGCGCCTGCCGCATGAGCGCGCCTTCATGCAGCCGGACAACGAGCCGCAGCACAACATGTGGTTCTTCGTCGATCTGCCGGCAATGGCGGCGACATCCGGCGCCGCCATCCGCACCGACCTCTATGTCGATGCCGGGCCGGGGGAGAATCCCGGCGGCTTCCCGATCGGCGGCCAGACCCATATCGAGATGCCGAACGACCATCTGCAATACGCCATCACCTGGGGCTTGCTGGCTGCCGCCCTGGTGGTCATCTATGTGCTCTATCACCTGAAACTCCAGCGCGAGCGCCAGCCATGACGGCTCCGGTGAATTCCTACGGTCTGCTCGAAACCCGCTTCCGCCGGCTCTCCGCCCTGCAGGAGGCCGCCGGCATGCTGCATTGGGACATGGCGACGGTGATGCCCGATGGCGGCCGCTCGGCGCGCGCCGAGCAGCTCGCGACGATCGAGGTCATCTGCCACGAGGTGCTGACCGCGCCGGAGACCGCCGACCTGCTGGACAGCGCGGAAATGGGCAAGCCGGCGCTCAACGCCTGGCAGCGCGCCAACCTGGCGGAGATGCGCCGCACCCACACCCACGCCACCGCGCTGGACGCGCAGATGGTGGAGGCGATGAGCCGCGCGGTGACCGCCTGCGAGGCGGCCTGGCGCGTGGCCCGGCCCAAGGGCGATTTTGCCGGCATCTACCCGTTGCTCTCCGAGGTCCTGAACCTGACCCGCCAATCGGCCGTCGCGCGGGCGGAGAAGCTCGGCTGTTCGCCCTATGAGGCGCTGATGGACCGTTTCGAGCCGGGCGCGCGCGAGGCGGAGATCGATGCGGTGTTCGCCGATTACGGCGCCTTCCTGCCGGAATTCCTCGGCCGCGTGCTGGAGCATCAGGCGAGCCTGCCGAAACTGGTCGAGCCCAAGGGGCCGTTCCCCCAGGCGGTGCAGAAGGACCTCGCCAAGCGAATCATGGCCCAGCTCGGCTTCGACTTCGATCATGGCCGGCTGGACGAGAGCCTGCACCCGTTCTGCGGCGGCGTGCCGGAGGATGTGCGCATCACCACGCGCTACAACGAGGACGAATTCGTCCAGTCGCTGATGGGCGTGATCCACGAGACCGGCCACGCGCTCTACGAGCGCCACTTGCCGGCCGATTGGCGGCTGCAGCCGGTCGGCCAGGCGCGCGGCATGGTGATCCACGAAAGCCAGTCGCTGCTGATGGAGATGCAGGCCTGCCGCAGCGCCGCCTTCTGCAAGTATCTCTCCGGCCAGCTGCGCCAGACCTTTCCCGGCAACGATGCCGCCTTCACGCCCGACAACCTGCGCCGCATCTACAGCCGGGTGCAGCCGGGCTTCATCCGCGTCGAGGCGGACGAGGTCACCTATCCGGCCCATGTCATCCTGCGCTATCGCATCGAGCAGGCGCTGATCCGCGGCGACCTGCTTCTGGCCGACGTGCCGGCGGCGTGGAACGAGAGCTTCAAGAAGCTGCTCGGCCTCGACGTGCCCGGCGACCGCGAGGGCTGCCTGCAGGACATCCACTGGTTCGACGGCGCCTTCGGCTATTTCCCCTGCTACAGCCTGGGCGCCATGACCGCGGCGCAGTTCTTCGAGGCCGCCTGCAAGGCGAAGCCGGAGATCCCGGCCGAGATCGAGCAGGGGCGCTTCGCCACCCTGCAGGGTTGGTTGCATGCCAACGTGCACGAACTGGGCTCCCGCCTCTCCACCCGCGAGATCGTCGCCAAGGCGACCGGCCGGCCGCTGGATATCGCGGTGTTCAAGCGGCATCTGGAGCAGCGCTATCTGAACTAGGCGATAATCCCTTCCCCAGGCTCGGGGAGGGAACTCCAGCCGCCATGCCCCCCGGGCAACGCGAATACCCCGAAAACTCACTGGTTTTCGGGCCTTCTTGCGGCAAAGCTGGGCGCTCTTTAAGGTCTGGCCGCGAACGACTTCGAGGTTTTCCTTGCGCTACGTATCGACCCGCGGCGCCGCCCCGGCGCTGAGCTTCACCGATGTCCTGCTGGCCGGCCTGGCCCGCGATGGCGGCCTCTACGTGCCGGAAACCTGGCCCCGGCTGACCGCCGCCGAGATTCGCGCCCTGCGCGGCCTGAGCTATGAGGAGATCGCGCTCCGCGTCATGCGCCCCTTCGTCGGCGGCGAGATCGCCGATGCCGATCTGAAGGCCATGATCGACGCGGCCTATGGCGCCTTCCGCCACCAGGCGGTGGCGCCCCTGAAGCAGCTCGACGACAATCTCTGGCTGATGGAGCAGTTCCACGGGCCGACCCTGGCCTTCAAGGACCTGGCGCTGCAACTGGTCGGCCGGCTCTACGACCATGTGCTGGGCAGGCAGGGCAAGCGCGTCACCATCATCGGCGCCACTTCGGGCGACACCGGCTCGGCGGCGCTGGAAGCCTGCCGCGACCGCGGCGCCATCGACATCTTCATCCTGCACCCCAAGGGCCGCGTCTCCGAGGTGCAGCGCCGGCAGATGACGACGATCCCCTCGGCCAATGTCTTCAACATCGCCATCGAAGGCTCCTTCGACGATTGCCAGGACATGGTGAAGGCGATGTTCAACGACCACGCCTTCCGCGACAGCATCAACATGTCGGCGGTGAATTCGATCAACTGGGCCCGGGTGATGGCCCAGGTCGTCTACTACGTGGTTGCCGCCGTGGCGCTGGGCGCGCCCGACCGGCGCATCGGCTTCGCCGTGCCGTCGGGGAATTTCGGCAACATCTTCGCCGGCTACGTGGCGCGGCAGATGGGCCTCGATCTGGCGCCGCTCATCGTCGGCGCGAACCGCAACGACATCCTGGCACGCTTCTTCACCTCCGGCCGCATGGAGATCGCCGAGGTGGTGCCGAGCCTGTCGCCCAGCATGGACATCCAGGTCTCGTCGAACCTGGAGCGGCTGCTGTTCGACCTGTTCGATCGCGACGGCCAGCGCCTCGCCGCCGCGATGACCGAATTCCGCAAGAGCGGGAAGTTCGTGGCGCCCGAGGCGGGCTGGGCGAAGGTCAAGGGCCTGTTCCGCGCCGCTTCGCTCGATGACGAGGGCACGCTTGCCATGATGCGCGAGCTCCATCGCACGACCGGCGAGCTGATCGATCCGCACAGCGCCATCGGCATCCACGCGGCGATGACGTGTCGCGGCGATGCCGAGACGCCCATCGTGGCGCTGGCGACCGCGCACCCGGCCAAGTTCCCCGATGCGGTGGAGCGCGCCACGGGAATCAGGCCGGCCCTGCCGGCCTTTCTCGCCGACCTGCACGATCGGCCGGAGCGGGTCTCGGCCTTGCCCAACAATGTCCGCACGGTGCAGGATTACGTCCTGTCGCACCGGCGCAACGATCGGAACCCTTGATGGCAGTCTCGATTCCCGACGGCGTCCGCATCACCACCCTCGCCAACGGCTTCCGCGTCGCCACCGACCGCATGGATTCGGTGGAGACGACCTCGCTCGGCGTGTGGTCGGGGGTCGGCACGCGGCACGAGCCGGCCGAGCACAACGGCGTCGCGCATTTGCTGGAGCACATGGCCTTCAAGGGCACCAAGCGGCGCAGCGCCCGCGACATCGTGGTCGAGATCGAGGATGTCGGCGGCTTTCTCAACGCCTATACCGGGCGCGAGCAGACCGCCTTCTACGCCAAGGTGCTGGCCGAGGACACCGACCTCGCGGTCGATATCCTGGCCGATATCCTGCAGAACTCGGTCTTCGACGCCGACGAGCTGGTGCGCGAGCGCGCGGTGGTGCTGCAGGAGATCGGCCAGTCCGAGGACGCTCCCGACGACATCGTCTTCGACTATTTCCAGGAGGTCGCCTTCCCCGACCAGGCGATGGGACGCCCGGTCCTCGGCAAGGCGGAGATCGTGCGCGATCTGCCGCGCGACGTGGTCGCCGGCTACATGGCCAGCCGCTACCGCGCCGACCGGATGGTGCTGGCCGCCTCCGGCCGGCTGGATCACGACAGGCTGGTCGAGCTGGCGCAGAAGCTGTTCGACCGGCTGCCGACCGGCCCCAGCTTCGTGCCCGAGCCGGCGCGCTATGGCGGCGGCGACAACCGCACCCGGCGCGATCTGGAGCAGGTGCACCTGGTGCTGGGCTTCGACGGCGTCGGCTATGACGATCCCGACTACTATGTCGCGGCCGTGCTGTCGCAACTGCTGGGCGGGGGCATGTCCTCGCGCCTGTTCCAGGAGATCCGCGAAAAGCGCGGCCTGGTCTATTCGATCCACAGCTTCACCGGCACCTATCAGGACGGCGGCATCTTCGGCATCTATGCCGGCACCGGCGAAGACGAGGTGACGGAGCTGCTGCCCGTCGTCTGCGACGAACTGGGCAAGGTGACGACGGATATGAGCGTCGCCGAAGTGGCGCGCGCCGCCGCGCAGCTGAAGGCCGCGACCTTGATGTCGCGCGAGAAGCCGAGTTCGCGCTGCGAGCAGCTGGCGAGCCAGCTGCTGATCTATGGCCGGCCGATCCCGCCGGCGGAAGTGGTGGCGCGCATCGATGCCGTGACCGTGGAGGACCTCGTCCGGCTGGCGCGGCGCCTGTTCGCTTCGAAGCCTTGCCTGACCGCCCTCGGGCCGGTCGAGCGCGTCATGGAATACGACGCGCTGGTCCGCCGTCTCGGGTGAGCCGGGCGATGTTCGATCTCGGCCCCAGCTATGTCCCGCTGCCGCCAGAGCTGGCGGATGCGCGGGTCCGGCTGCGGCCGCCGCGCTTCGCCGATTTCCGCGCCTGGCTGGCCGTCCGCGAGAAGAGCCGCGCCTTCCTCGAGCCCTGGGAGCCGACCTGGGAAGCGGACATGCTGACCCGCGCCGGCTATCGCAAGCGGGTGCGGCTGATGGTGGGGGATTGGCGCGACGATCGCGGCTATGCCTTCCACATCTTCGACCGCGCGGACCAGAGCCTGGTGGGCGGCATCAACCTGACCGGGGTGCGCCGGCGCGCCGCGCAATATGCCAGCCTGGGCTATTGGATGGGCGTCGACCAGGCGGGCCACGGCCTGATGTCGGCGGCCTTGCGGGTGCTGCTGCCGGCGGCATTCCAGAGCTTCGGCCTGCACCGGGTCGAGGCCGCCTGCATCCCCGAGAATGCGCCGAGCCGCGCGCTGCTGGCCAAGTTCGGCTTCCGCACCATCGGCGTGGCGCGCGCCTATCTGCGCATCGACGGCGCCTGGCGCGATCATATCCTGCACGAATTGCAGGCCGAAGATCTGATGGCCTCGCGCGGCATGGCGGGCGTCGCGGCGGAGAAGCGCGCCGGCGCGCCGGCCCGCGAAGACGCGCCGCCAATCGCGGCGGAGCAGGGCGCCATCGTCGATCGCCAGGTGTAACGGGGAGCCGGCGCCCTGCAGCGGCTAGGCGTTGCCGTGCTGGCCGGAGAGCAGGCGGAAGTCGATGCCGATCTTCTCGATGCTGCGCTCCCACTTGTCGGTGAGCTGGTCATCGAAGATCAGCTCCTCGTCGGCGGGGACGCAGAGCCAGGCATTGCTCTGGATCTCGGAATCGAGCTGGCCCGGGCCCCAGCCGGCATAGCCCAGCGCCAGCAGGCTGCGCTTCGGCCCCTGGCCGGAGGCGATGTCGCGCAGGATGTCGAGCGTCGCGGTCAGGCCGACCTGCTCGCCGACACGCAGCGTCGCGTCCTCGAGGTAGTCCGACGAGTGCAGCACGAAGCCGCGACCGGTCTCGACCGGGCCGCCATTGCGGATGCGGATGTGCTGGCTGACCGGGCTGGTCGGGATGCCGAGCTGCTCGAGCAGATCGGGAAAACTGAGCGAGCCGACGAGGCGGTTGATGACCAGGCCCATCGCGCCGTCGGAGGTGTGGGCGCAGATATAGATGACGGTGCGGGTGAACCGGGGGTCGCGCATGCTCGGCATGGCGACCAGCAACTGGCCGGTGATGAAACCCTGGTGGATGATGCTCTTGCCCATGGCTCTCACGTAAGGTCCGTTTGATCCGCCAGCAAGATGCCTGAAAACCACGATTTTGTGACTGCGTCAGGCACGCCTGTAACGTATTATTCCAAGGATTGGTTGGCAAATGATGAATCGCCGGAAACCCTTTGGCTGCGCGGTCCGGCTGGCGGTTTTATGCGGAATCGCAGCCGTCGGCGCGGCTTTGCTTGCCTGCATCGCGCCGGCGGCCCGCGCCGAGACTGCGCCGGCGAGCGAACGCTTCGAGTCGCCACAATCCAGCGCCGAGATCGTCTCCGCCGTCGAGGGAACGGGCGGTCTTGCCACAATTCCCACCGCGATCCACATCGTCCTGCAGCCGGGATGGAAAACCTACTGGCGCTCGCCGGGCGATGCCGGCTATCCGCTGCAGCTCGACGTCGCCGGCTCGACCAATGTGGCGCAGGCGGCGCTCGCCTGGCCGGTGCCGCATCGCTTCGAGCTGTTCGGCCTGCAGACCTTCGGCTATGGCGACGAGGTCGCCTTTCCGGTCGACGTCACGCCGGAACGAATCGGCGAGCCGGTCGCGCTCAAGGCCAAGATCCGCTACCTCGTCTGCGCGACCATCTGCGTGCCGCAGGACGCGACGCTGACGCTCGATCTGCCGGCGGGCCCGGCGATGCCGAGCCGTTTCGCGCCGCTGGTCAACCGCTTCGCCTCCCTGGTGCCGCAAGGCGCCGAGCGCCTCGGCTGGCAGGTGGCGCGGATCGGCTTCGATCCGGCCGTGGCGAAGGATGCCGGGGAGCAGGCTGCCGGCCAGCTGGTCATCGATCTCGCCAGTTCCGGCGAGGCTTTCGCGGCGCCCGATGCCATCGTCGAGGGCGCCAGGAACTTCTATTTCGGCAAGCCGGCGGTCGCGCTGTCGCAGGGCGGCAGGCAGGCGCGCCTGACGCTGCCGGTGGAGCGTCTGGGTTCGGGGGCGGAGCTGACGGAAAGCGATCTCACCCTCACGCTCTATGACGGTCTGCGCGGCATTGAGACCAGCGGTCGGGCCGTGCCGCTGGCGGCGGGAGAGGCGGCTGTGCCGACGGGCGGCGCCATCGCGGAGATCCTGCCCATCCTGCTGATCGCGCTGCTGGGCGGGCTCATCCTCAATGTCATGCCCTGCGTGCTGCCGGTCCTGGTGCTGAAGCTGACCGGCGTGCTCGATGCTGCGGGGCGCGAGCGCGCGCATCTGCGCGGCGCTTTCCTGGCAACCGCCTCCGGCATCGTGGTCTCGTTCCTGGTCCTGGCGCTGGGGCTGATCACGGTCAAGGCGGCGGGGGCGACCATCGGCTGGGGCATCCAGTTCCAGCAGCCGGTGTTCCTCGCCGTGATGGCGCTCATCTGCATTCTGTTCGCCGCCAATATCTGGGGCCTGTTCGAGATTCCGCTGCCGGCTTTCGTCGGCAACTTCGCCATGGCCGGCGACGCGCGCGTCTCCTCCGGCTATGCCAAGTCGTTCTTCACCGGGGTGCTGGCGACGGCGCTGGCCACGCCCTGCTCGGCGCCTTTCGTCGGCACCGCGATCGGCTTCGCGCTGGCGCGCGGGCCGGCCGAAATCCTCGCCATCTTCCTGGCGCTGTCCCTCGGCCTGGCGATGCCCTATCTCGCCATCGCCGCGGCGCCCGGCCTGGTGCGGTTCCTGCCGCGCCCGGGGCGCTGGATGCGCTGGCTGAAGGCGCTGCTCGGCGTCACGCTGCTGGGCACGGCGATCTGGCTCATCTCCATCATCGGCGTGCAGACGGGCCTGGTGGCTGCCGGCGGCGGGGCGGAGCGCCTGACGTGGCGGGTCTTCGACGAATCCGCCATCGCCGCGGAGGTGGCGGCCGGCCGGACCGTCTTCGTCGACGTGACCGCCGATTGGTGCCTGACCTGCCAGGCGAACAAGAAGCTGGTGCTGGACCAGGACCCGGTCGCCGCGCGGCTCGCGAGCGGCGGCGTCGTCGCGATGAAGGCGGACTGGACCAATCCCGACCCGGTGATCGCGGGCTTCCTGGAACGCCACGGCCGCTACGGCATTCCCTTCAACATCGTCTACGGCCCGGCGGCGGCGCAGGGCATTGCGCTGCCCGAGCTGCTGAGCGATGGCGATGTCCTGGGCGCCCTGGATCGCGCCGGCGCGCCGCCGCAAGCGGCGCAATGACCGCACAAATCGTGGCGGCAAATGGCCCTTGAGAGGGCCGGGCGCGGGGCCTATCCTGCGCCGCATCCGCTCAACGGGAGAAGCAGAAAGGACCGCAGATGAGCATCAAGGTGGGCGACAAGATCCCCTCGGTTAAGCTCAAATACATGGACAAGGACGGCATGCAGACCGTCGACACCGACGCGCTGTTCAAGGGCAAGAAGGTGGTGCTGTTCGCGCTGCCCGGCGCCTTCACGCCGACCTGCTCGGCCAAGCACCTGCCGGGCTTCGTGCAGAACGCCGACGCCATCAAGAAGAAGGGCGTCGACCAGATCGCCTGCCTGTCGGTCAATGACGCCTTCGTCATGGACGCCTGGGGCAAGCAGCAGAACGCCGGCGACAAGGTGCTGATGCTGGCCGATGGCAACGCCGATTTCTCCAAGGCGGTCGGCCTCACCATGGACGGCACCGGCTACGGCATGGGCCTGCGCGCCAGCCGCTACGCCATGGTGGTCGAGAACGGCGTGGTCAAGGCGCTGAACGTCGAGGCCCCCGGCGCCTTCGAGGTGTCGAGCGCCGAAGCGATCATGAAGGCGCTGTAGTCCTTCATCCGACACGCTTCGCGAAGATCGGCGGCCTCTGGGCCGCCGTTTTTCTTTCTCCCTTCCCCGGAGCGGGGGAGGGAATCCTCCAGAATGCGTGTCTCAGGACCGAAACGGCGCAACCGCTCGCTCTGCTCCTTCCCCCCTTGCGGGGGAAGGGTGGGAAGGGGGGTGTTGCAGCGCCGGGTCCGTCCGCCTAGAGCCATCACTTCTATCGCCTCCGGCGATGCGCGCCTATTGAGCGCGCTACCCCCCATCCGGCTCCGGCTAAGCTCGGCTGCGCCTCGCTAAGCCTCCGCATCCTTCCCCCGCAAGGGGGGAAGGGGAGTTTGATTCGGGCGCGCCACCGCTACGGGCTACAGAATACTCGCATCCTTCAGCTGCCGGATGGCCAGCCGCGCCAGTTCGTCGGCGCGGTCGTTTTCCTTGTGGCCGGAATGGCCCTTCACCCAGTGCCACTTGACGTCGTGGCTCTCGATCGCCGCTTCCAGGCGCTGCCAGAGATCGACATTCTTCACCGGCTTCTTGTCGGCCGTCTTCCAGCCCTTCTTTTTCCAGCTGTGGATCCAGGTGGTGATGCCCTGGCGCAGATACTCGCTGTCGGTGTGCAGGTGGATCTCGCAGGGCCGCTTCACCGCCTCGATGCCGCGGATCGCCGCCATCAGCTCCATGCGGTTGTTGGTGGTGTGCTCCTCGGAGCCGTTCAGCTCCTTCTCCACCGCGCCGAAGCGCAGGATGGCGCCCCAGCCGCCCGGGCCCGGATTGCCGCTGCACGCGCCGTCGGTGAAGATCTCGACGATCTGCTTCCGCTTGTCGCTCATTGCACGCCGCCCGGTTCAGATCCCATAAGCCGCGACGCTCCTAGCCTGCCGGTGGAAGGTCAGCTTGCGGCGGTATTCGATCGGATCCTTGGGCTTCACGAAGGCGCCGGGCGGATGGTTGAGCCAGTCGTAGAGCCGTGTCAGCAGGAAGCGCAGCGCGCTGCCCCGCGCCAGGACCGGCAGCGCCGCCAGCTCCGCCTCGGGCAGCTTGCGATGGGCGTCGTAGGCCTTGACCATCACCCGCGCCTTGGTGGCGTTGAAGCTGTTGTCCGGCTCGAAGCACCAGGCGTTGATGCAGATGGCGAGGTCGTAGGCCAGGAAATCGGTGCAGGCGAAATAGAAATCGATCAGGCCGGAGAGCTTGTCGCCGAGGAAGAAGACGTTGTCGGGGAACAGGTCCGCATGGATGGTGCCGATCTCCAGCCCGCGCGGCCAGTGTTGCTCGAGGTACGCTACCTCATCCGCAATGAGCGCGGCGAGCCCTGGCTCGACCTCGTCGGCGCGCGCCGCGGTCTTCGCCGCCAGCTCGCGCCAGCCGGCGAGCGACAGGTTGTTTGGCCGCGTCATCGGGAAGTCGCGGCCCTTCACGTGCAAATCGGCGAGCGCCGTACCCAGGAGCTGGCAGTGCCGCTCATTGGGCCGCCGCGGCCACATGCCCTCGAGGAAGGAGCAGATCGCCGCCGGCCGGCCACATAATTCGCGCAGGGCCTGGCCGTCGCGGCCGTTGAGCGGCGTCGGGCAGTTCAGCCCCTTGGCGGCCAGGTGCTGCATCAGGCCGAGGAAGAAGGGCAGGTCCTCGCGGCGCACGCGCTTCTCGTAGAGCGTCAGGATGTAGGCGCCGGTCGCCGTGTGCAGCAGGAAGTTGCTGTTCTCCACGCCCTCGGCGATGCCCTTGCACGACACCACCTCGCCGATCTCGTATTGATCGACGAAGGCGCGGAGTTCGTTGTCGGGAACTTCGGTATAGACGGCCATCGGGCGGCGGGTCGCTGGCAGGTGAAGGGGCGGGCGGGAGAGTGCGCTTACGCGGTCAGCGCGCGCGGCAGCTTGAAGTGCGTGGTTTCCTCGGTGACGGTGATTTCCTCGATCCGGGTCAGGTAGCGCTGGCGGATGGCGTCGATCGCCTCCTGCACCAGGACCTCGGGCGCCGAGGCGCCGGCGGTGATGCCGACGGTCTTCACGCCCGCGAACCAGCTCCAGTCGATCTCCGCCGCCTTCTGCACCAGATAGGCGCGCCGGCAGCCCGCCGTGTGCGCCACTTCGACCAGGCGCTGCGAGTTGGAGGAGTTGGGCGCGCCGATCACCAGGACCAGGTCGGCGCGGGGCGCTATCACCTTCACCGCCGCCTGGCGGTTGGTGGTGGCGTAGCAGATATCTTCCTTGCGTGGCCCATTGATCTTCGGGAAACGCCGGCGCAGCACGTCGATGATGCCGATGGTGTCGTCGATGGAGAGCGTCGTCTGGGTGATGTAGGCGAGGTTGCGGGGCTCCGCCGGCTGGATCCGCTCGGCATCCTCCGCCGTTTCCACCAGGCTCACCGCGCCGGCGGGCAGCTGGCCGATGGTGCCGATGACTTCCGGATGGCCGGCATGGCCGATCAGGATGATGTGGCGGCCGGCGGCGAAATGCACTTCGGCCTCGCGGTGCACCTTGGAGACCAGGGGGCAGGTGGCGTCGAGATAGAGCAGGTTGCGGGCTTCCGCGTCGGCCGGCACCGATTTCGGCACGCCA
Organism: Dongiaceae bacterium; assembly: GCA_039808885.1. Taxonomy (GTDB): domain Bacteria; phylum Pseudomonadota; class Alphaproteobacteria; order Dongiales; family Dongiaceae; genus Dongia_A. Next base: position 96,470 of record JBDHTX010000003.1, read on the forward strand.
TGGGCGGAGAACACTACCGGGAACTGGCCCGGGATCTCGTCGAGCTCCTCGACGAAGATGGCGCCCTTGCGCTCCAGCTCCTCGACCACGTGGCGGTTGTGCACGATCTCGTGCCGGACATAGACCGGCGCGCCATAGCGTTCCAGCGCCCGCTCGACGATCTGGATGGCGCGATCCACCCCGGCGCAGAAGCCGCGCGGAGCCGCCAGCAGCAGGGTGAGCGCGTCCTTGGCCATGGGTTCCAATGGTCTCCCGTCCAGCCCCTCCCTTAGCCCTTTTGCCGGGGCCGGGCAACCCGCGATTTCCGCATATATTGTCGCCGCTTATGGCATTTCCAAGACGTTGTCGCGGCGCTATCCGCCTTGTGGAGCGGGGGGCGATTCCGCTACTCTCCGGCCACGGCTCCGGCGGCAGATGTCCGCCGCGGCCGGGGATCTGAGCCAGGATTGGGGACGCGCGATGGCCGAGCCGGTGATTGCCCAGAAATCGCCCTTCAAGTGCGACGTGGTGCAGGGCAAGAGCTATTTCTGGTGCGCCTGCGGGAAGAGCAAGAACCAGCCTTTCTGCGACGGCTCGCACAAGGGGTCCGAGTTCTCTCCGGTCAAATACGAGGCCACGGAAAACAAGACCGTGTTCTTCTGCGGCTGCAAGCATTCCGCCAAGAAGCCGTTCTGCGACGGAACCCACAGCCGGATTTGAACCGCCGCGGTCGGCAGGATCGCGCCGAGCCCGGACCCAACCCCGCCGCCGCCATCGCAGCGGCAAAGAGATGGAACCCAAGATGCCCTTTTCCGGACCGACCCTCGGCAGACGCGGCGCCCGCCGCGCGGCGCTCTCGGCGCTCAGCCTCGGCCTCGCGCTGCTGGCGACGGCGAGCTGTTCCTCGACCGAGGACCTCGCCTCCTATCCCTGCCCGATGGTGCTGCCGGTGCGCGATGCGTCCTACATGACCAAGTTCGAGGGCAACAGCCAGGATCTCTCCGACACCCTGTTCGAGGCGAAGATCGACTCCGTGCTGCCGGCGGCCAATTGCGTGTACCAGCTGAAGGACGGCGGCAATTCGATCGTCTATGACATCCGCGTCCAGTTCCTCGCCCAGCGCGGGCCGAAGGAGCACGAAGGTGCGGCCAAGTTCGATTATTTCATGGCGGTAACCGGCCCCGGCGGCAAGCGCCTGGCGCGTGAAGTGTTCCCGACCGAAATCCCCTTCGAGAACGGCGCCACCCAGGGCATCGTGGTTGAGGAACTGCAGCCGACCATCCCGCTGAAGCCGGGCGAGAACGGCGACTATTATCGCATCTATGTCGGCTTCATGCTGACCGAGCAGGAACTCGCCTACAACCGCAAGAATCCGCGGTAGCTTCAATAGCTTAGCAACAGCAGATTCCGGCCGTCTCGGACCGCGCCCAGCTTTGCGGCCAGATAATCAACAAACTAGTTGACTATCAACGTAATCGTTGATAATTGTTCCGCCCATGATCGGAGCGGCGACATTGCGGCTGGCGGAAGAGGCCCCGGGCGAGGATGACGTCCTCGACCACGTCTTCTTCGCCCTCTCCGATCCAATCCGCCGCGCCATCCTGGAGCGGCTCGATGAGGGGCCGCTGCTGGTGTCGGAGATCGCGGCGCCCTTCGACATCTCGCTGCAGGCGGTGTCGCGCCACATCCAGGTGCTGGTGCGCGCCGGGCTGATCAGCCAGGAGCGCGCCGGGCGGATCAACCGCTGCAGCCTTGAGGCGGGGCCGGTCTACAACGCGGCGCTGTGGATCAACCGCTACAGCAAGTACTGGCAGGACCAGTTCAACGTCCTTGCCGCCGCCTTGCAGGATATCGACGAGCGCAACGCGGCGAAGCCGCGCCCGGGAACGAAGCGCAAGAAGCGCTAGGGACGAGCCCACGGATCATTGGAAACCGTCAGTGCTGCTGCATGGGAGCATTGCTATGGATCACCGAGTTGTCTCAAGAGACCAATGGATCGAATCCCGCCGCGCCTTCCTCGCCAAGGAAAAGGAGTTCACCCGCCTGCGCGACGAGCTCAGCCGCCAGCGCCGCGAACTGCCGTGGGAGAGGGTGGAGAAGGCTTACCTCTTCGATGGCCCGCAGGGCCGCGAGACTCTGGCCGATCTCTTTGCCGGCAAGTCGCAGTTGATCGTCTATCACTTCATGTTCGCACCCGATTGGGAGGAGGGCTGCAAGAGCTGCTCCTTCTGGGCCGACAATTTCGAGCGCCTGCCAGTGCATCTGAAGCACCGCGACACGACCATGATCGCCGTCTCGCGCGCGCCGCTGACGAAGCTCCAGGCCTATGCCAGGCGCCTGGGCTGGACCTTCAAGTGGGTGTCCTCCGGCGGCAACGATTTCAACTACGACTACCGCGTGTCATTCACGCCCGAGGACGTGGCCGCCGGCGAGCTCGACTACAATTACGGCAAGTTCCGGATGAAGTCCCCCGAGCTGCCCGGGATCAGCGTGTTCTACCAGGACGCCAGGGGCGACATCTTCCACACCTATTCGTCCTATTCGCGCGGCATCGATATGATGAACAACGCCTATCACTATCTCGATCTCACGCCGAAGGGCCGCGACGAGGGCGACGGCATCATGGCCTGGCTGCGGCGCGCAGACGAGTACAAGGATTAGCGACTACAGGGACTGACGAGCAAGAGGACCGGAGCGGGAGGCTCGCATGAACTACGGCGCAGGCATGGGCAGGATCGCCGGCTACCGCAAGGAGATCGCCGAATTGCGCGAGAAGATGCGCGCGGCGCAGGCCGAGATCGAGCCGCAAGAGGTGCGGGACAACGTCTTCTCCTCGCTCGACGGCCCGCGCCAGCTGTCGGATCTCTTCGGCGGCAGGGACGATCTGATCCTGATCCACAACATGGGCAAGAAGTGCCCCGCCTGCACCTTGTGGGCCGATGGCTTCAACGGCGTCTATCCGCATCTGGCCGACCGCGCCGCCTTCGTCGTCACCTCGCCGGATTCGCCGGCGGTGCAACAGGAATTCGCCAGGTCGCGCGGGTGGCGCTTCCCGATGTTCAGCCACGAAGGCACCAGCTTCGCCGCCGACATGGGCTATCACAGCGAACGCGGCTACAAGCCGGGCGTCTCGGTGTTCCGCAAGGACGGCAAGCAGATCCTGCGCGTCGGCGACACCCGCTTCAACCCGTTCGACGACTTCGCCGGCATCTGGCACCTCTTCGACATGCTGCCCGGCGGCGCGGGCGGTTGGATGCCGAAACTCACCTACTGACCGGCAGGCTGTTTGTCGTGCTGATCGCCCGGTTGATCAGTCGCGACTTGGTGCCGCGATCGGTCGCATTTGGGGGAAATTTCGCCGCTTGACGGCAAGCCGTGGCGGAGCGATGCTCCGCGCGATTTCGACCGATTGCGGGAGAGATCGTCCGGCGGCCAGAGTGACCGTCGGCCGGCGCCGAAGGAGCAACCGCCCCCGGAAACTCTCAGGCAAAAGGACCGCTCGGTTTCGAAAACTCTGGAAAGCGGGCCGCCCCACAAGCGGGCAGGCCCCACCGAAGGAGTAGACCATTCCCGCCGCATCTTTCGTGGCGGCGAACGGAAAATCTCTCAGGTCCTCAGACAGAGGGGGGTTGCGCGATCGCGGAATCGTCCGTGATCCCGACCCGGAGGCTGTCTTGAGTTCCAGTGCCAGCGACCAAGAGCTGCTGCGGACCCCTTTATACGACCTGCATGTCGAGCTCGGCGCCAAGATGGTGCCCTTCGCCGGCTATGACATGCCGGTGCAATATCCCGCCGGTATCCTGACCGAGCATCTGCACACGCGCAGCGGTGCGGGTCTGTTCGACGTTTCCCACATGGGCCAGATCCGCATCAGCGGCGCTGGTTTCGCCGCCGTGGCCACGGCGCTGGAAAGCCTCTGCCCGGCCGATTTCCAGGGCCTGGCGCCGGGCCAGCAGCGCTACTCCTTCTTCACCAACAATGCCGGCGGCATTCTCGACGACCTAATGGTGACGCGCGCCGGCAAGGGCGATGCAAGCGACCACCTGCTCATGGTGGTGAACGCGTCCTGCAAGAAGCAGGACCTCGCGCATCTGCTGGCCAATCTCGACAACTGCGAGATCGAGCCGCTGGAGGACCGCGCGCTGCTGGCGCTGCAGGGCCCGAAGGCGGGCGAAGTGATGGCGCGCCTCGCGCCCGACAGCAGGGCGATGAAGTTCATGACCGGCAGGCCGCTCGCCGTCGGTGGCATGCAGTGCTTCGCCACGCGGTCCGGCTATACCGGCGAGGACGGCTTCGAGATCTCGGTGCCGGCGGGCGAGGCCGACAACCTGGCGCGCAAGCTGCTGGGCGATCCGCTGGTGAAGCCGATCGGACTGGGCGCCCGCGACTCGCTGCGCCTCGAGGCGGGCCTCTGCCTCTATGGCAACGACATCACCGAGGCGACCAACCCGGTCGAGGCGAGCCTGGTCTGGGCCATGCAGAAGCGGCGGCGCGAGCAGGGCGGCTTTCCCGGCGCCGACGTCATCCTGCGCGCGCTGGCGCAAGGTCCCGCGCGCAAGCGCGTCGGCATCCTGCCCGAAGGCAAGGCGCCCGCGCGCGCCCATACGGAGATTGCGGATGCCTCCGGCGCCATCGTCGGCGAGGTGACTTCCGGCGGCTTCGGGCCCAGCGCCAACGGGCCGGTCGCCATGGGCTATGTCCGTGCCGATCTGGCGCAGATCGGCACGCCGCTGCAACTCATGGTGCGGGGCAAGGCGCTGCCGGCGAAGGTCGCCGCCATGCCCTTCGTGCCGCACCGCTATCACCGCTAGTTCAATCGAGGGGAGAAGAGGGATATGAGCGAGATTCGCTACAGCAAGGACCACGAGTGGGTGAAGGTCGACGGCGACACCGCCACCGTGGGCATCACCGTCTACGCCCAGGAGCAGCTGGGCGACGTGGTCTTCGTCGACCTGCCTGCCGTGGGCAAGAAGGTCGAGAAGGGCAAGGAGATGGCGGTGGTCGAATCGGTGAAGGCGGCGAGCGAGGTCTACGCGCCCTTGACCGGCGAGGTGGTCGAGGTGAATCCCGCGTTGGCGGACGCGCCCGCCACCGTCAACGAGGACGCGATGGGCAAGGGCTGGTTCGCCAAGCTGAAGGTCGCCGACAAGGGCGAGCTCGGCGGGCTGATGGACGAGGCCGCCTACAAGAAATATGTCGAGGGACTGCACTGATGCGCTATCTGCCGCTGACGGAAGATGACCGGCGGGCGATGCTCGGCCGGATCGGCGTCGCTTCGGTCGACGCGCTCTATGCCGACGTGCCGGAAAAGGCGCGGCTGAACGGCCCGGTCGACCTGCCGCCGGTGATGGGCGAGCTGGAAGTCGAGCGCGCCATGACCGCGCTCGCGGCCAAGAACCTGGGCGCCGGGTCCTGCCCCAGCTTCCTCGGCGCCGGCGCCTATCGCCACCACATCCCGGCCAGCGCCGATCACCTGATCCAGCGCGGCGAGTTCCTCACCTCCTACACGCCGTACCAGCCGGAAGTCACGCAAGGCACGCTGCAATACCTGTTCGAATTCCAGACCCAGGTGGCGCTGCTGACCGGCATGGAGGTCGCCAACGCCTCGATGTATGACGGCGCCACGGCGACGGTCGAGGCGGTGATGATGGCGAACCGCGTGACCCGCCGGCATCGCGCGGTGATCTCCGGCGGCCTGCACCCGCATTACCGCGAGGTGATCGCCACCCACGCGCACTACACCGGTTTCGAGGCGGCGCTGGCGCCGGCCGATGTCGGCGGCGGCGAAGACCTGGCCAGGATGATCGATGCCAACACCTCCTGCGTGGTGGTGCAGAATCCGAGCTTCTTCGGCCATGTGAAGGACCTTTCGGCGCTCGCCAAGGCCTGCCAGGCCGCAGGTGCGCTGCTGGTCGTCGCGGTGACCGAGATCGTCTCGCTTGGCGCCATCACGCCCCCAGGCGAGATGGGCGCCGACATCGTTACCGCCGAGGGCCAGTCGCTCGGTGTGCCATTGAGCTATGGCGGCCCCTATGTCGGATTGTTCGCCACGCGCGACAAATTCATCCGCCAGATGCCCGGCCGCCTGACCGGCCAGACCGTCGATGTCGACGGCAAGCGCGGCTGGGTGCTGACCCTCTCGACCCGCGAGCAGCACATCCGGCGCGAGAAGGCGACCAGCAACATCTGCACCAATTCGGGCCTCTGCGCGCTGGCCTTCAACATCCATTTGACCCTGCTGGGCGAGGCGGGGCTGACCAAGCTGGCGGCACTCAACCATGCCACCGCCTCGCGCCTAGCCGATCGTCTCTCTGCGATTCCCGGCGTAAAGCTGGTGAACGAGACGTTCTTCAACGAATTCACCCTCAAGCTGCCGAAGCCGGCGGCGTCGGTGGTCGAGGCGCTGGCGAAAAAGCGCATCCTCGGCGGCGTGCCGGTGTCGCGGCTCTATCCCAAGGATCCGGCGCTGGCCGATCTGCTGCTGGTGGCGGCGACCGAGACGGTGAGCGATGAGGATATCGCCGCCCATGAAGCGGCGCTCAAAGAGGTGTTGAAATGACCGCCCCGGCGAACGGGCAGGGTGCCCCTGCCATCCGCACCATCTCCGGCAACAAGGGCCTGCAGATCGAGGAGCCGTTGATCTTCGAGCAGGGCATGAAGGGCCGCAGCGGAGTCGACCTGCCGGCGGTGCCGCAGCACAAGGACCGCCTCGGCGGGCTGAAGCGCAAGGGCGAGATCGGCCTGCCGGGCTTGTCGGAGCCGCAGGTGGTGCGCCACTACACCAAGCTCAGCCAGAAGAACTTCGCCATCGACATGGGCGTGTACCCCTTGGGGTCCTGCACCATGAAGCACAACCCGCGCCTCAACGAGAAGATGGCGCGGCTGCCCGGCATCGGCGATCTGCATCCGATGCAGCCGGTGTCGACCGTGCAGGGCGCGCTGGAGCTGATCGACCGCCTGGCGCATTGGCTGAAGGTGCTGACCAACATGCCGGCGGTGGCGATGTCGCCGGCGGCGGGCGCGCATGGCGAGTTGTGCGGCATCATGACCATCCGCGCCGCTCTGCTCGCCAAGGGCGATGCGCGCAAGCGCATCCTGGTGCCGGAATCCGCGCATGGCACCAACCCGGCGACGGCTGCCGCCTGCGGCTATGTCGTCGATCCGGTGCCGGCGGATGAGCGCGGCCGCGTCGACCTCGCCGCCTTCAAGGCCAAGCTCGGCCCCGACGTGGCCGGCACCATGATCACCAACCCCAACACCTGCGGCCTGTTCGAGAACGACATCATCGACATCGCCGACGCGGTGCACGGGGCGGGCGGATACTTCTACTGCGACGGCGCCAACTTCAACGCCATCGTCGGCCGCGTGCGGCCGGGCGATCTCGGCGTCGATGCGATGCACATCAACCTGCACAAGACCTTTTCGACGCCCCATGGCGGCGGCGGCCCCGGCTCCGGCCCGGTGGTGCTCTCCGCCGCGCTGGCGCCTTACGCGCCGGTGCCCTACGTGGTGCATGGCGCCAACGGCTTCGACCTGGTGGAGCAGGACGGCAAGGCCTTCGGCCGGCTCAAGGGCTTCCACGGCCAGATGGGCATGTTCGTGCGCGCGCTGGCCTACATGATGAGCCACGGCTCCGACGGCCTGCGCCAGGCTTCCGGCGACGCGGTGCTGAACGCCAACTACATCCTGGCCGGCCTGAAGGACGACCTGACGCCGGCCTTCCCCGGCACCTGCATGCACGAGGCGCTGTTCAACGACGGCTTCCTCGACGAAACCGGCGTCTCCACCCTCGACTTCGCCAAGGCGATGATCGACGAGGGCTACCATCCGATGACCATGTATTTCCCGCTGGTCGTCCATGGCGCGCTGCTCATGGAGCCGACCGAGACCGAGAGCAAGGACGGCCTCGACCGCTACATCGACGTGATCAAGGGCCTCGCCAAGCGGGCGAAGGCGGGCGACGCCGCCTATTTCCACGGCGCGCCCTACCACACGCCGCGCCGCCGCCTGGACGAGACGCTGGCGGCCCGGCAGCCCATCCTGCGCTGGAAGCCGGAGGCTCCGAAGAAGGCGGCGGAGTAGCAACTCTCTCGATTGTCACCCCGAGCTTGACCCGGGGTCCATTTCCCAGCCGCTCTTGCGTCGGCCCGATGGACCCCGGATCACGCCGCTGCGCGGCTGTCCGGGGTGACGAAAGTGGATAGTATGGTGGCGTCAATGCGACCGGAGATGCCCGCATGAATGCCACGGCAGTTGCCAAGTCCGCCCTCCTCATGATCGACATCCAGAACGCGATGTTCGGCCCCGACGAAATCTGTCATGAGCCGGAGCGGATGCTGGCGAACGCGGCCGATCTGCTCACCCGCGCGCGGGCGGCCGGGGTGCCGGTCTTCTTTGTCCAGCATTGCGAGGCGAACTCTCCTTTCGCCCCCGGCAATGCGGGCTGGCAGATCAATTCCAGGGTGGCGCCGGATGCGGGCGAGCCGGTCATCGAGAAATGGGCCTGCAGCTCGTTCTACAAGACGGATCTCGACCAGCGCCTGCGCGCGGCCGGCATCGACACGCTGGTCATCGCCGGCCTGCAGAGCGAGTTCTGCGTCGACACCGCCTGCCGCGTGGCGCAGACGCTGGGCTATGGCGTGACCCTGGCCGCCGACGCGCATTCGACCTTCGACAACCCGGTGCTGCCCGCCGACAAGATCATCGCCCACCACAACCGCCTGCTCTCGGGCATCGTCGAGCGCGTGGTGCCGGTGGCGGAGATCAAGTTCTAAGAGGGGCTCGCACACCCAACCCACACTCCGTCACCCCAAGGCTTGGCCTTGGGGTCCACGAGTTTGCTTCCGTTGACCGGGTTCTGCAGAACAAAACTCGTGGATGCCAAGGCCAAGCCTTGGCGTGACGATTGAGTATGCGACCAGATCGGCGGCAACAAAAAAGCCCGGCAATGCCGGGCTTTTCGTCTCTCGCCGAGCGCTTCGCTCAGTGCAGCTTCTTGCCGACCTCGGCGATCGCCTGGTCGATGAGCTGGCTGCCCTTGGCGCCGTCGAGTTGGCTCTGGATCAGCTTGGCCGCCGCCGCCGTCGCCACGTCGACCGCCTCGCGGCGCACTTCGGCCAGGGCCTGGGCCTCGGCCTGGGCGATCTTCTCCAGCGAGGCCTTCTCGCGGCGGGCCAGGTTCTGCTCCAGCTTCTCGGCCGCTTCCTTGATCTGGCGGCCGGCGAGCGACTTGGCGCTGGCGATGATGTCCTCGGCCTCGCGCATCGCGTCGCGCTGCTTGCGCTGGTATTCGGCGAGCAGCGCCTGGGCCTCGTCCTTCAGCTTCTGCGCCTCGTCGAGGTCCGCCTTGATCTTCAGCGAGCGCTGGTCGAGCATGGTGGCCAGCGCCTTCCAGATCTTGGGACCGAGCAGCACCACGAAAATCGCCAAGCCGACATAGACCCAGGTATGCGGGTTGTGCAGGATTGCGGCGAAGCCGGAGGTTTCTTCGGTCATCGCGCGCGCTCCTTCATCACGCCGTCCACCGCCTGGCCGGCGCCACTGGCGTCGACCGCGCCGCCGGTCAGCTTGCCCGCCATCAGCGCCGCGACCTCGGCGGCGATGCCGCGCACCTCGGCCAGGGCCTGGGTCTTGGAGGCGCGGATGCGCGCCTCGGCGGCGCTGGTCTCGGCCGCCATCTTCTTGGCGAACTCCGCCTCGCGCCGGGAGGCGCTGGCGGTCATCTCCGCCGCCGCCTGGGCCATGGCCGCCTGGGCCTGGTGGCGGGCGTCGGCGATCGCCTTCTGGTAGGCCGCCAGCACCTGGTCGGCCTCTTCCTTCAGGCTTTCCGCCCGCCGCAGGTTGCCGTCGATGCGATCCTCGCGCTGGCCCAGGATATCGGTGATCCGCGGCAGCACCAGGCGGGACATCAACAGATAGAGCGTGACGAAGGTGACCAGCAGCCAGAACAGCTGCGGACCGAACGTCGACGGGTCAAACTGCGGCATGGAAGCCTCTCCGGAAGGATAACCCGGCCACGCCCGCTGGGAGCGCGGCCGGCAGCTTGGTCTTCGGCCGGACTTAGCCGAACAGGATGATCATGGCGATGACGAAGCCGAACAGGCCGGTGGCTTCGATCAGCGCGAAGGCGAGCATCGGGTTGACCTTCAGCTTGGACTGCGCTTCCGGATTGCGGAAGGCGCCTTCCATGTAGCTGCCGAACAGCATGCCGAGGCCGACGCCCGCACCGCCGAGGGCGAGGGCCGCGATGCCGGCGCCGATCATCTTTGCAGCTTCGAGTTCCATTTTTCGTTCCTTTCGGTTCTTCGCAAGGTTGGGTGTTGAAGGGTGAGCCGCACGCCCAAGGTGCGACGTTAGTGCGACATGTGGATCGCGTCGTTGAGGTAGATGCAGCTCAGGATCGAGAAGACGTAGGCCTGCAGCACGGCGACCAGCAGCTCCAGCGCGAAGATCGCGACGATGAAGGCGAGCGGCGCCCAGCCCAGCCAGATGCCGAGGCCGACGACGAAGCCGCCGACCACCGCCAGCATGATGTGGCCGGCGACCATGTTGGCGAACAGTCGGACCGACAGGCTCATCGGCCGGATGAAATAGGAGATGACCTCGATCGGGATCATGATCGGCAGCAGCCACATGGGCGCGCCGGCCGGCACGAAATAGGCGAAGAAATGCAGGCCATGGCGGGCGAAGCCGATGATGGTGACGCCGACGAACACCACCGCCGCCATGGCGAAGGTGACGATGATATGGCTGGTGATGGTGAAGGCGCCCGGCAGCAGGCCCATGATGTTGCCGAACAGGATGAACATGAACAGCGAGAAGATGAAGGGGAAGTAGCGGCGCCCTTCGCTGCCCACGTTGTCCTTCAGCAGGTTGGCGACGAAGTCGTAGCTCATCTCCACCGCGCTCTGCCAGCGGCCCGGCACGATGGCGCGCTGGCGCAGGCCCAGCACCATGAACAGGGTGATGGCGGCGACCACGGCCACCATCCAGAGGGCGGAATTGGTGAAGGAGATGTCGATGCCGCCGAGCTTGATCGGCACCAGCGGATGGATCTCGAACTGCGCGAGCGGAGAATGTTCTTCGGCTGCCACGTTACCGTCCCTGCATCCCCGCCGACCCTGGGTCGGCATTAAAACCGGTCCGGCCCCGAGAGGACCGGCTGCTGTCCTGTCGCCGGCGATGACCGGCGCTACTTCTTGTTCTGGTTATCCGCCTTGTCGAGCTCTTTCGAAGCCCGCACCACGTTCAGGATCCCGGCGCCCATGCCGAGGATCATCAGCACGATCATGAACAGCGGCTTGGTACCGAGCCAGCCGTCGAGCAGCCAGCCGAACCCCAACCCGACCACCACGCCGACCATCAATTCGATGCCCATCCGGAAGCCGAGACCGGCCGATGAGCTCTCGTATTTCAGTCGGCTCGGCACCGGCCCCGAATCCTCCTCGGTTTTCTCCCGCGCCGCCTTGAGGCGCGCCTCGAAATCCGTGGGCTCATTCGGGTCCTGGTCGGCCATCCATCCCGTCCGATTCACACCCCGAAAACAGCAGATACCGCCGCGGCAACCTTTCGGGCTGCCGCGAGCGGGCGCAACATACGGTCGCCCCTGGGGCCTGTCAAGGCGATTCGGGGCAGGTCAAGCATTTGAAATCGCAGGCGATTCCCGCGATTTTTGGGCGCCGCAGCAAGCCGTCGCAGGAGCCCCGGAGGACGCCTAGGCCTGGCTCCTGGCGCCCTTCTTGATCGCCCTCAGGCAGAGCTGATCATAGACGATGGTGGCGGCGGCGATGGCGGTGATCTCCGCCTGGTCATAGGCCGGCGCCACCTCGACCACATCCATGCCGACGATGTTGAGCGGCCCCAGCCCGCGCAGGATGGCGAAAAGCTGCGCCGTGGTCAGCCCGCCCGCCACCGGCGTGCCGGTTCCCGGCGCGTGGCTGGGGTCCAGGCAGTCGATGTCGATGGTGAGATAGGCCGGGTGCCGGCCGACGATCTTCTTGATCCGCTCCAGCGCCGCCTTGGGCCCATTCTCGTGCACGAAGGGGGCGTCGAGGACGGTCAGGCCCATCTTGTCGTCGACCCAGGTGCGGATCCCGGTCTGCACCGATTTCGACGGCACGATCAGCCCTTCCTTCACCGCGCGGTAGAACATCGTGCCATGATTCAGCTCCACCGCCTTGCCCTCGCTCTCCGGCCAGGTATCGGGGTGGGCGTCGAAATGGATCAGCGCCAGCGGCCCGTATTTCGCCGCATGGGCCTTCAGCAGCGGATAGGTGACGAAATGGTCGCCGCCGAAGCTGGTGAGGAAGCAGCCGTGGCGGATGATCTCCGCCGCCGTCTTCTCGATGGCGCCGGGGATGGTGTGCGGCATGGCATGGTCGAAATAGACGTCGCCGTAATCGACCGCCTTCACGTAGTCGAGCGGGTTGAAGCCGTGCGGGAAGCTCTTCAGTTCGCACAATTGCGCCGAGCCGAGCCGCGTCGCCTGGGGGCCGAAGCGGGCGCCGGGGCGGAAGGTGGTGGCGGTGTCATAGGGCACGCCGAGGAAGACATGGTCGGCGCCCTTCACGTCCTGCACCCGCGGCACCCGCAGGAACGTGCCGATGGTGGAATAGGTCTGCTGCGCGACCAGCGACCCGCCATATCCTGCGGCCGGTGCCGTACCGGGCTGCGCGGTCTTCTTCTGCTTTGCCATGATGCCTGCCCCAGAAACTCCGATGGCACGACGCTAGGCAAGCCAGGCCGCCCTGGCAAGCGATGAACCATGACGGAGGTTGACCCAGATGGGTCAGCGCCGGTGGGACGCGCCGCGCCTCCTGGCGGCGTGCCATCGGCGCTGGCGATAGAACGAGCGCTTCGCGATCTCGGTCGCGATCAGATAGCCGCCGACGATGGCGAGGATCGCCCCGATCTCGCCCAGGGAGAGCGGCTCGAAACTGAACAGCCGGGCGAGCTCGCCGAGGAAGGGGAGGGCGAAGGCGGCGGCCGCAACCGCCACCGTCATCCAGGCGAGCAGTCGCGACGGCCGGCTGCGCCAGGACGGCATCTGGGTCCGCAGGATCAGCACCACGGCCAGCTCGGTCAGCAGCGAGATGACGAACCAGATGGTCTGGAAGCCGGATTCATCGACCCGCAGCAGGAACAGCAGCGTGGCGAAGGTGATGAGGTCGAAGACCGAGCTGATCAGGCCGAACACCACCATGAAGCGCTGCACATCCTTGATCTGCCAGCGCTGCGCGCGGGCGATGTGGTCGGGATCGACGTTGTCGGTGGCGATGGCGATCGAGGGCAGGTCGGACATGAAGTTGTTGAGCAGGATCTGCTTCGCCGCCAGCGGCAGGAAGGGCAGGAAGGGTGTGGCCAGCGCCATGCTCACCATGTTGCCGAAATTGGCGCTGGTGGTGATGCAGATGTATTTCAGCGTATTGGCGAAGGTGCGCCTGCCGTCCTCGACGCCGCGCTTCAGCACGCCCAGGTCGCGCTGCAGCAGGACGATGTCGGCGCTTTCGCGCGCCACGTCGACCGCCTCGCTGACCGAGATGCCGACATCGGCGGCATGCAGCGCCGGCGCATCGTTGATGCCATCGCCGAGGAAGCCGACGGCGTGCCCGCCGCGCTGCAAGGCGCGCACGATGCGCTCCTTCTGCTGCGGGTCGACCTCGACGAACAGGTCGGTGTGCGGCGCCTTGATGCGCAGGGCGTCGTCGCGCAGTGCGGCGATCTCCGCCCCGGTCAGCAGCGATTTCGGGTTGAGGCCGATCGCCTCCGCCAGGTGCCGCGTCACGTAGCGGTTGTCGCCGCTGATGACCTTGGTGCGGATGCCGAGGGCCGCCAGCGACTTGAGCGTCGCGCCGGCATCCGCCTTGGGCGGGTCGAAGAAATGCAGGAAGCCCTCGAATACCATGCCGGATTCGTCGTCGCGGCTGTGTTGCGCGCTTGCCGGCGTCTCGCGCGTCGCCAGTGCCAGCAGGCGGAACCCGGCGCCGCCGCGATCCTGGTAGTAGGCCTCGATCCCGGCGCGCAGGTCCGGGGTGAGCGGCACGACGGCGCCGTCGCGCCGGGCGCTGGCGCAAATCTGGATCGTCTCGGCAAAGGCGCCCTTGGTGACGAGAAGGTGCCTGCCGGCACCGGGTTCCGCGGCAAGGGCGATGGTCAGCCGCTTGCGCAGGAAGTCGTAGGGAATCTCGTCGATCTTGCGCCAGCCCTGCGTAGACAGCCCGGCCGCTTCCCCCGCCGCCACGATGGCCGCGTCCAGCGGATTGGCGATCCCGGTCTCGAAGGCCGCGTTGAGATAGGCAAGTCGCCGCACGTCGGCGGAATCGCCGCCGGCCGCATCGGTCGCCTTGTCGAGCGAGATCACCCCGGCGGTCAGCGTGCCGGTCTTGTCGGTGCACAGGATGTCCATGCCGCCGAGATCCTCGATCGCCTCCAGATGGCGCACGATCACGCCCTGCCGCGCCATGGCGCGGGCGCCGGTGGACAGCGTCACGCTGACGATGGCCGGCAGCAATTCCGGCGACAGCCCGACGGCCAGGGCCACGGCGAAGAGCAGCGATTCCACGCCCGGCCGGTCCAGCAGCGCGTTCATCGCCAGGACGAACAGCACGATGACCGCCATCACCTTGACCAGCAGGTAGCCGAACTGCCGCAGGCCGCGCTGGAATTCCGTCTCCGGCGGCCGCGCCCTGAGCCGCGCGGCGATGGCGCCGAAGGCCGTCGCCCGCCCGGTCTTGACGACCATCACCTTGGCCGTGCCGCTGCGCACCGAGGCGCCGAGGAAGACGGCATTGGTGCGCTCGCTGAGCGTGGCGCCGGCCGGCAGCACGCCGGGTCGCTTCTCCACCGGGAAGGATTCGCCGGTCAGGCTCGATTCGCTGACCAGGAAATCCTTGGCCTCGAGGACCAGGCCGTCCGCCGGGATCAGGTTGCCGGCCGAGAGCAGCACCACGTCCCCCGGCACCAGGCTGGTGGCCGGCACGGTGGTTTCGACGCCGTCGCGCAGCACCTGGCTGGTCAGCGCCAGGCGCTGCTTCAGCTGTCGGATCGCGGTCGAAGCGCGGTATTCCTGCGAGAAGCCGAGCAGGGTGCTGCCCAGCACGATGGCGAGGATGATCCCGGCATCGGTCCAGTCCCGCAGCACCAGCGAGACGCCGGCCCCGAAGACCAGGATGATGACCAGCGGGCTTTCGAATTGCCGCAGCAGCAGGCGGGCGCCGCTCAGGCTGCTCGCCTCTTCGACGCTGTTCGGGCCGTGGCGGCGCAGCGCCTCCGCCGCCTGTCGGGCGCCAAGACCGGTCGGGCTGGAGCCCAGGGCGGCGCCCTGCTCCGCCGCGCTGCGGCTCCAGAACGGGTCGTCGGTTTCCATGTCGCTCATTTGTGCGGGCCGTGATGTTTGCGCCGTCTCGGCCGGCTGAGTTCCTGCCGCGCCAAAGCGAGGCCCGGGATCATCGGCAGCCAGAAGGTGAACCCGCGCAACAGCAGGGTCGCGGTGAGGGCCACCTCCACCGACAGGCCTTGCACGTGCAGCAGGGTCACGCACACCGCCTCGAAAGTGCCGAGGCCGAGCGGCATCGGCCCGATGGTGGCCGCCAGCGAGGCCATCACGAAAGCCGCCGCCGCCGTCGCCGGCGCATCATCCGCGCCGAGCGCCTGCAGCACGACCCAGAGGGTCGCCGCATCCAGGGCGAAGATGAGCAGCTGCAGGATCGTGCCGCCGAGGAACGGCCACGGGTCGCGCAGCAGGGCGCCGGGCGATTCCGCCATCGCCGTGATCAGGGCGGAGATGCCCGGCACGCGGCTGAGCCAGCGATTGGCCGAAGCCAGCCAGCCGTCGCCGGACTTGCGGCGCGACCAGCGGCGCAGGGCCAGCACGACGGCCGGAATGCTGAAAGCGACCAGCGCGAATATGATCGCCCCGGCGATCATCGGCGCGTCGAGCGTCTCGTTGGCATAGAGGATGGCGAGCGCGGTCATCACGGCCAGCAGGTAGGCAAGATAGTATGACACCAGGCCGATCAGCAGCGCCGCCATGCCGATGCCCTTGGGGATGCCGCGGCGGCCGAGGCCGCTGACCACGAGCAGGGTGCCGCCTATGCCGCCGGTCGGCAGCACCTGGTCGGCGAACAGCTTGGCGAGGCCCAATGGCACGATCGACCAGTACCTCTGGGCGAGCCCGGCCCGCCGCAGGGTGACGTACCAGACCCCGGCGGCGCAGAGATAGGTCAGTGCCTGGAGCGCCACCGCGGCGAGCAGCCAGGCCGGCTGGGCGGCCCGGGCGATCGCCACGAAACGCTCGATCTCGGTGAAGCGGCTGGCGACCAGCACCACGGCCGCCAGGGCCAGCAGGCCAAACATCCAGGAAAGGCCGCCGAATCCTCGGCCCTGCGGCGACCCTTCCCGGTCATGCGTCGATCCGCTCATGGCCACAGCTTGCCGAATTCACGTCCCCGGCGCCAGCGGACCGAGCCGCCTGCGACGACCCGGCTGCGCTAGCCGGCGAAGCCCTGGAGCCGGTCGTGGAGGGCGCGGTCGATCGGCAGGCCTTCCTTGGCCAGGCGCTTCTGGTTGGCGGCGCGGCGCGCGTTCGGCATCCGGGCGCCTTCCTGCGCGGTGATCGACTTCACCAGGGCGGCGATCTGCCTGGCGAAGGCGCCGCCGGAGAAGGCGGCGGGATCGAGGGCGATGAAGAACTGGCCGCAGCCGATCGGCTTGCCGTCATTGTCGGTGAAAGAGCCCATCTGCGGCCCCCGGTTGGCGCCGGCCAGCGCCGCGCACATCACCTCGACGATCAGTCCCTGGCCGAACCCCTTGTAGCCGCCGGCCGGCGCCATGGACCCAGCCAGGCCCTGCCTTGCGTCGGTGGTCGGCCGGCCCTTGGGATCGAGCGCCCAGCCGAGCGGAATGGGCCGGCCTTCATCCGCGGCCAGCTTCACCGCGGTCCAGGCGACGGCGGAAGAGGATTGGTCGATCAGGAAGGCGATCTTGCCTTTCCGGCCCGGCACCGCGAAGGACATCGGGTTGGTGCCGATCACTGGCTTGTAGCCGCCGAAGGGCGCGATGGTCGGCACTGAGTTGGTGAATCCGAAGGCGACCAGGCCGTGCTTGGCGAGGTAGCCGGTGTGAAAGCCGAGCGTCGCCGCGTTGTAGGAATTGTGCACGGCCATGCCGGCGATGCCGTTCTTGCGCGCCGCCGGGATCAGCCTGGCGAAGCCCGCCTCGATCGCCGGATGGGCGAAACCGCCCTTGGCATCGACGCGATAGGCGACCGGCGAGACCTTCTTCACCTTCGGCTTCGCCTTGCCGTCGACCTTCCCGCTCCGCACGTGCTCGCAGTAGTACTGCAGCCAGTAGAAGCCGTGCCCCTCCAGCCCGCTGAGCTCGGTGTCGAGGATCGCCTCGCTGAAGTATTCCGCGTTCCGCGCCGCCGTCCCCGCCCCGGTCAACGCCGCGAAAATCAGCTTCCGCGCCGCCTTGGGCGAAAGCCGCAATACATCCTGCGTCATGTCGTGGGTTCCCCGCATCCATCCGCTTGTGGCGCGGACGGTATCGCGGGCCGGCGGCAGGGTCGAGAGGCCTTGCGCCGGCTCAAGGGCGGCGCGACGACCGGCGTGTCAGCTCTTCTCGAGAATGTAAATGTAGTGCGAGAGCTCCGCCCGGTCGCGCTGGAAGGGTTCGCAGCGCACCCGGAAGCCGGCCGTTTCAGCCCGCGCGGCGAAGTCCGCGGATTCGAATCCGGACCAGAGCAGCACCTTCCCACCCGGCAACAGGCTGCGATACTGCGCGTCCAGCCCGGCGCGGTCATAGAGGCTGTTGTTGCGGATGGTCACCAGGGCTTCCGGCCCGTTGTCGACGTCGAGCACGATCAAGTCGTAGCGCGCCTCCGCCAGCGCCTTCGCGACGTCCGTCTGTGCGATGCGCAGGTTGTCAGGCGGATCCGGCAATACCGCTGGGCCGACATGACGATGAAACCAATCAATCACCGCCGCCGAGAGTTCCGCGACGGTAACGGTCGCACGCGGACCGAGGGCCTTGACCAGCGCTGCGGCCGTATAGCCCAGGCCCAGCCCGCCCAACAGGATGCGCGGTGCAGGCGGAGCCATCTCGGCGGCCAGCTGGCCCAGCGCCACCTCGGAATCGTGGCAGAAGCCGTTCATCAGCTCGAACCCGTTGGCGCGGATCATGAAGACCGCGTCCTTGGCGTAGAGCTCTAGCTCCGCATCGCCTTCGGTGGCGGTGTCGATCAGGGTCCAGGACATCTTCCCAAACTACACCGTCACCCCGGCCGGGCGACAGCGGGAGCCGGGGCCCATGCCGGGCGTCTGCGCGGCGGACGGATCGAAGGGGGTGCGGATCGCGCCGCCTTTCGGCGGCTGTCCGGGCTGACAGGAAGGAAGATAGCTCGACCTACTGCGCCGCCCGCAGTTCGTGCGCGTCCTGCAGGTCCACCGAGACCAGCTGCGAGACGCCGCGCTCCGACATGGTGACGCCGAACAGGCGGTTCATGCGGGCCATGGTCAGGCGGTGGTGGGTGATGACCAGGAAGCGGGTGGCGCCGGACTGGCCGAGCTCGTCGACCAGGTTGCAGAAGCGCTCCACATTGGCGTCGTCCAGCGGGGCGTCGACCTCGTCCAGCACGCAGATCGGCGCCGGGTTCACCAGGAAGACGGCGAAGAGGAGGGCAAGGGCGGTCAGCGCCTGCTCGCCGCCCGAGAGCAGCGACATGACCTGCAGCTTCTTGCCCGGCGGGCTCGCCAGGATTTCCAGGCCCGCCTCGAGCGGATCTTCCGCCTCGGTCAGCGTGAGGTGCGCGCGGCCGCCGCCGAAGAGGCGGGTGAACAGCTTCTCGAAATGGCCGTTGACCAGCTCGAAGGCCGCCAGCAGGCGCTCGCGCCCTTCGCGGTTCAGGCTGTTGATGCCCTGGCGCAACCGCGCGATGGCGTTGACCAGGTCCGAACGTTCGGTCTGCATGCCGGCCAGCTGCTGGTCGAGCTCGTTGGATTCCGCCTCGGCGCGCAGATTGACCGGGCCGATATTCTCGCGCTCGCGCAGCAGGCGCTGCAGCTTGTTGTCGACATCCTGGCGGTCGGGCAGTGGCTCGCCGGGGTCCAGTTCCGCCAGCGGCAAGACATCGGCAGGGGTGCATTCCAGGCGCTCGCGGATGCGCTCGGTCAGCGCCTGCTCGGCCTCGCGGGCCTGCTCGACGGCGGCCTCGGCGCGCACCTTGTTCTCGCGCATCTCGACCAGGCGCGATTCCTCGCCCTTGAGCGCGCGGTCGGCCTCGGTGAGCGCCGTCTCCGCCTGGGCCAGCGCGTCGGCGGCGTCGCGGCGCGCCTGCTCGGCGCTGCTCAGCAGGCTCAGCAGCTCGTTGCGCTGGCGGGCGATCTGCTCCGGCATGGCGGCAAGGCGGGCGATCTCCGCCTCGATATGCTCGCGGCGATGGGCGAAGGATTCAAGCTGGCGCGCGGCGGCCTCGGCGCGCTGCGCCCAGGAGGCAAGCTCGCGCCCGATCGCGTCCAGGCGCTGCTGGCGCTGGGCCGCCTCGCGGCGCAGCCGGTCGTCGGTGGAACGGCACTCGATGAGGCGGGCGCGGCGGTCGGTCAGGATCGGCTTCAGCTCCGCCACCCGGTCGCGCGCCTGCTGCAGGTCGGGCAGGCCGGCGATCTCGGCCTCGGTCGCATCCAGCTGCTGCGCCGCCTCGGAGCTGTCGGCCTCGAGGCTCGCCAGCGACTGGGCGAGGCCGGTCAGCCGCGCGTTCACCTGGGAGAGGGCCTGCTCGGCGCGGGACAACTGGGACCGCGCATCGCGCGCCACGTTGTAGGCCGATTGCAGCGCCTGGCGCCGGGTCTGCTCCTCTCCCTGGGCGGTCGAGAGGGCGGCCTTGGCGTGGTCGTATTCGGTGTGCGCCTGGGAGAGGCGCGCTTCGGCCGCTTCCAGCTCGACCTGCAGGTCCTTCAGCCGGTTGCGCTGCTGCATGCGCTGCACGGCGGCAGTCGGCGAACCCGCCTGGATGGTGTAGCCGTCCCAGCGCCACATGGCGCCGTCGCGGGTCACCAGGCGCTGGCCCTGGGCCAGGCCGGCAGCCAAGCCGCGGCCGGTCTCCTCGCTGTCGACCACGCCGATCTGCGCCAGGCGGCGCAGCAAAGCAGCGCTGCCGGTGACGAACTCGGCCAGCGGCCGCGCGCCAGAGGGCAAAGCGGGGGCGGCGGGATCGGCTTCCAGCTGGCGCCAATGCATCGGCGCGCCGGTATCGGCGGAGGCCTGCAGATCGTCGCCCAAAGCCGCGCCGAGCGCCGCCTCGTAGCCCGGCGTCACGGTCAGGGCGTCGATCAGCGGCGGCCAGATCTGCTGGTCGCTGTCGACGAAGATGGCGTTGAGCGCGTCGACCTCGGCCTTGACGCCGCGATGGGCGGTCTGCGCCTGGTTGAGGCGGTCGCGCGCCTGGCCCTCGGTCTCGGCCGTGGCGGCGCGGGTGGTCTCGGCCCCGGTCAGGGCGGATTGCGCCGCTTCCAGGTCGCGCTCGGCGCTCTCGGTGGCGGCGCGGGCGGCGTTCAGCGATTCATCGGCGGCGATCTGCGCCTGCAGGCGGTCGCGCTCGGCCTGGTTCTCGGCGACGCGCTGGCGCAGGCGCTCCAGGCGCTGGGCCAGGTCGCCGCGACGGCGGTTCAGCGCCGCTTCCCGCGCCTCGCCGGCGGCGAGGTTCTGGGTCAGCTGGCTGAGCTCGGTCTCGGTCTCCTCGACATCGGCGGCCGCCAGCACCACGGCGCGGGCGGCTTCCTCGGCGATGGCCGCTTCGCGCTCGGACAATTCGGCAAGCTCGCGGCCTTCGACCTGCAGGGCCGCCTGGGCCTGCGCGGCGTCGTCGGCCAGGGCGGCCTCGCGCGCGGTGTCGGCGGCGTTGTCGGCCAGCTGGCGCTCGGCATCGGCGCGGCTCTGGGCGACGCGGGCCTCCTCCTGGTCCAGCTGCGCCCGGGCGATGGTCAGGCGCTGCAGCTCGGCGGCGGCCTCGGCCTCGGTCTGGCGCAGGCCGGGCAGCACGGTGGCGGCCTCGCTCTGCCGCGTCGCCGCGACGGCGGCCGACGAGGTCAGCGAGACCACCATGGTCTCCGCCGCCATCAGGCTTTCCTCGGCGTGCTTCAGGCGCTGCTCGGCATCGGTCCACAGCAGGTGGAACAGCACCGCTTCCTGGCGGCGGATGTGGTCCTGCAGGTTGCGGTAGCGCGAGGCCTGCCGCGCCTGCTTCTTCAGGGCGGCGAGCTGGCTTTCCAGGGTGACGATGACGTCGTCGAGGCGGGCGAGGTTGGCTTCCGCCGCCTTCAGGCGCAATTCGGCCTCGTGGCGGCGCGAATGCAGGCCGGTGATGCCGGCCGCCTCTTCGAGCAGCGCGCGGCGGTCGGCCGGCTTGGCGGCGATGATGGCGCCGATGCGGCCCTGGCTCACCAGCGCGGTCGAGTGGGCACCGGTCGCCGAATCCGCGAACAGCAGCTGCACGTCCTTGGCCCGGGTCTCCAGGCCGTTGACGCGGTAGGAGGAGCCTTCGCCGCGCTCGATCTTGCGCGAGACGGTGAGTTCCTCGTGCTCGTTGAACTGGGCCGGGACCTTGCGGTCGGAATTGTCGAGGAAGAGCTGCACCTCGGCGACGTTGCGCGCCGGCCGGTTGGCGGTGCCGGCGAAGATGACGTCGTCCATCTCGCTGCCGCGCATGCGCTTGGCCGAGTTCTCGCCCATCACCCAGCGCAGGGCTTCCACCAGGTTCGACTTGCCGCAGCCATTCGGTCCGACGATGCCGGTCATGCCGGGCTGGATCATCAAATCCGTCGGTTCGACGAAGGATTTGAAGCCAACCAACCGAAGTTTCGTGAACTGAACCAAAGCGGTCGATACTCCCCCGGAACCCGATTACTGCTTCGCGGTGAGGGCGGCTTCCACCGCCTCTTTGAACGGCGCGTATTCGCCGACGCCCGACACGCGCTTGCCGTTGATCAGGAAGGTCGGCGTCGCCTCCACCTTGTAGGTGTCCGCCCCTTCCTTGGTGCCGGCGATGATCTTCTCGCGCAGCTCCTTGTTGGCGATGCAGGCATCGAAGGTCGCCTGGTCCACGCCGGCGCCCTTGGCGATGTCGCCCAGCACTTTCACGCCCTCCTGGATGTGCCAGTCGGTCTGCTTCTGGAACAGGGCGTCGACCATCGGGAAATAGGCCATCGGCGAGACGCAGCGGGTCAGCTGCGCCGCGGCCAGCGCCACGCCGTCCAGCGGGAAGTCGCGGAACACGATGCGCACCTTGCCGGTGTCGATGTATTCGCTCTTCAGCTGCGGCAGGATCTCTTCGTGGAAATGCTTGCAGTGCGGGCAGCCGAGCGAGAAATACTCGACGATGGTGACCGGCGCGTCGGCCTTGCCCAGCGCCATCTCGTCGGCGGCGACGACCGGCACCGGGCCGTCGACGGCGGCATCGGCGGCGGTCGCGGTATCCGCGCCGGTGGCGGCGCTGGTGGCCGTCGCGGCGGCGGGTTCCGGTGCGGCGCCGATCCTGCTGTTGCTATAGGCGAACCAGCCGCCGACGCCGATCGCGGCCGCGACCAGGATGACCAATCCGTAAAGTATGCCTTTGTTCATCGACTCCGCTCCCGGGCGTCCCCGCGTGAAAAACCCATGCGACAACCCCCTGATGGTTCGGGGTTTTGGCAGGATTCAAGAAGGGGCGCAAGCCTCGCCGGACGCTTTCCCTGGCACCGGCTGGACGCTCTCCCACAACACTTTGTGACAGCTTCGTGATTCCAGCGAGTCGCGCCCGTCAAGGGCGTCCTCAGCGTTTTTGTGACGTTTTCTCGCGCCGGCGGATGGCGGTTCCGAGTCGCGCCAGGGTGCCGCGAATCTCGCCATCGGCCACCGACTCGACCGCGCGGGCGATCTCGCCCTGCTCCAGGCTGGTGAGGGGCGGGGCGGCGACTGTCGCCTTGCGCTGGCCGACGGCGCCCTGCTCGATCCTGAGGCGGGCGACGGCGGGATAGCCGAAATGCTGGTTGATGCGCTCCAGCACCGAGGGCGCCAGATGCTGCAGTTCGAGCGCCGCCGACCCGCCGCAGCGCACGGTCAAGGTGCCGTCCTCGCGCTTGCCCCCCTTCTTGCCGTGGGGGAAGGCCAGCTTGATCGGCAGGCTGGAGGCGGCGAGCGCCGCCCCGGCGATCTCCGCCCAATGGGTGAACAGCCCGGCCTCGGCGAAGCCCTTGCTGCCGAGCGCCTGTTTGGCCAGGGCCGGCACCTCGGCCGCCAGCGCCACCATCGCCATGCGGCGCGGCCTGGGCTCCGGCTGGGCGGGCTTCTGGGGCGCGGTCTCGGGTTTCTTTGCCATGCCGGGGCAGTTTATGGTCCGGGAATGACGAACTGCAAAGCTAAGTCTGTGGCCCGCATCAGCCACTCCCTCCCCCAAGCTGGGGGAGGGCGGGGGTGGGGGTTGTTCTCTCAGCCGAAGACCAAGTCCGGTGGAACCGCCGTCGCCCCCACCCTGACCCTCCCCCGCCTCGGGGGAGGGAACCTGCGGTAGTGGGCCTCGATGCGGCGCGGAGCTGCCAAGGGCCAGAACGCCAACCGCTTCCCGCGCATGGCGGCGGAGCTGCTGGGCTGGTACGACCGCCATGGCCGCGAGCTGCCGTGGCGCAGGAAGCGCGGCGCCCACGCCGACCCGTATCACGTCTGGCTCAGCGAGATCATGCTGCAGCAGACCACCGTGCCGGCGGTGAAGCCCTATTTCGAGCGCTTCCTGGCGCGCTGGCCGAAGGTCGAGGACCTGGCCGCGGCGCCGGTCGAGGACGTCATGGCCGCCTGGGCCGGGCTCGGCTATTACGCCCGCGCCCGCAACCTGCACAAATGCGCTGGCGTGGTGACCGCGCGTCACGCCGGGCGCTTCCCCGAGACCGAGGACGCGCTGCGCGACCTGCCCGGCATCGGGCCCTATACCTCCGCCGCCATCGCGGCAATCGCGTTCCAGCGCCGCGCCACCATCCTCGACGGCAATGTCGAGCGGGTGGTGAGCCGCCTGTTCCGGGTCGCCACGCCCCTGCCCAAGGCGAAGGAGGAACTGCGCGCGCTGGCCGACCGGCTGACGCCTGACGAAAGGCCCGGCGACTACGCCCAGGCGATCATGGACCTGGGCGCGACGATCTGCACGCCGACGAAGCCGGCCTGTTCGCTCTGCCCCTGGATGGGCGAGTGCGAAGCGTTCAAGGCGGGCGACCAGGAGAGCTATCCGCGCAAGATGCCGAAGGCGGAGCGGCCGCAGCGTCATGGCCTCGCCTTCTGGATGGTGAATGAGCGCGGCGAGGTGGCGCTGAGACGGCGCCCGCCCAAGGGCCTGCTCGGCGGCATGCTGGAAGTGCCGGGCAGCGACTGGACGGCAGACGCGCCGGACCGCCGCGCCGCCTTGCGCAACCCGCCCGCGCAGGCCGCCTGGCGCTGGTCCGACGGCATTGTGCGCCACGTCTTCACCCATTTCGCCCTGGAGCTGCAGGTCGCCGCCGCCAGCGTGAAGGGCCGGCCGCTCGCGGATGCCGAATGGCTGCCGCTGGACCGCCTGGGCGAGGCGGCCCTGCCCAGCGTCATGCGCAAGGTGGCGAAGCTGGGGATGGCGACGCTGGCGGCAAAAGCGCAGGACGCGGCGGAGTAGTGATCCCTCCCTCGGAACGGGGGAGGGTTGGGGAGGGGGCAGCCGCGTCTCCGCAGCTGGCAATCTTCGCTCGCTGCCCCCACCCCGGCCCTCCCCTGGCCGACGAAGTCGGCATTCGCCGACGGGCCGGTGGAGGGGGCTATCGCGTCAATGCAGCTCCGCCCGCAGCTGCTGGCGGAAATAGTCGATCGGCACCAGCTGGCCTTCGCGTTCGAAGCACCAGAACTGCCAGCCGTTGCAGGCCGGCGCCCCCTGCACGGCGGCGCCCACCTGGTGGATGGAGCCGCGCACGTCGGCGGCGATCAATGTGCCGTCGGCGCGCACCTTGGCGGTCCAGCGGCCGTTGAAACTGCGTAACACTGTACCGGGCTCCAGCAGCCCCTGCTCGACCACGCGGCCGAACGGGATGCGCGGCTCCTCGCGCTTGGCGGGCGTGATGAGCAGGTCGCGCTCGGCCACCGGCTGCACCGCGGCGATGCGCTTGCGCGCCAGGTCGATATAGCCCTTGTCGCGCTCGATGCCGATCCAGCGCCGGCCCAGCCTTTTGGCGACCGCCCCGGTGGTGCCGGAGCCGAAGAAGGGATCGAGCACCACGTCGCCCGGCTTGGTCGCCGCCATGATGACGCGGTGGAGCAGGGCCTCCGGCTTCTGCGTCGGGTGGCCCTTCTTGCCGTCGTCGCCCTTGATCCGCTCGCCGCCCGAACAGATCGGCAGCAGCCAGTCGCTGCGCATCTGCAAGTCGTCGTTCAGCGCCTTCATGCTCTCGTAGTTGAAGGTGTTGCGGCTCTCCTTGGAGCGCGCGCACCAGATCATCGTCTCATGCGCGTTGGTGAAGCGCCGGCCGCGGAAATTCGGCATCGGGTTGGTCTTGCGCCAGATCACGTCGTTCAGCATCCAGAAGCCGAGATCCTGCAGCTTGGCGCCGACGCGGAAGATGTTGTGGTAGGAGCCGATCACCCAGATGGTGCCGTCCGGCTTCAGCACGCGCCGCGCCGCATTCAGCCAATCCAGCGTGAAGCGGTCATAGCTGGCGAAATCGGCGAACTTGTCCCAATCGTCGTCGACGGCGTCGACCTTGGAATTGTTCGGCCGGTGCAATTCCCCCGCCAATTGCAGGTTGTAGGGCGGGTCGGCGAAGATCATGTCGACCGAGCCCTCGGGCAGCGAGTTCATCGCCGCCACGCAATCGCCGTTGAGGATGGAATCGAAGGGCAGGACGCGCAGCGTGTTCCCAGAATTCGCCGCCGCATTCCCCGCCGAAGCGCGCTTTCCCATGTGGATAACCCCCGTTGAACTGCGCCAGATCCTGAGTCGCGCGAGTCCGGGTGTCAATGGAAAAGTGATTGGAGTCAGTCGATTAGCGTTAATTGCTCATAAACTGGTCGAAAACTGGTGCGGTGATGCGGGGTCAACCCATAGGCCTCGATCGCCGCCAGATGCTCCTTCGTCCCGTAGCCCGCATTGCGCTCCCACCCATATCTGGGGTGGTCGAGGTGCAGCTCCCGCATCATCTTGTCCCGCGCCACTTTCGCGAGAATCGACGCCGCGGCGATGGAATAGGAGAGATGGTCGCCCTCGACGACGGTCGTCTCGGGGCAGGCGAGGCCGGCCTTCCGGTTGCCGTCGATGAGGGCATGCGCCGGCGCGACGGGGAGGGCCGCCACCGCGCGCCGCATGGCGAGGAACGTCGCCTGCAGGATGTTGACCCGGTCGATCTCCTCCACGCTGGCCTCCGCGATGGCATAGATCGCCTTCGCCCGGAGCTTGAGCGCCACCGCCTCGCGCAGTTCCGCCGAGAGGCGCTTGGAATCCTCCAGCGCGCCCAGCAGCCGCGTGGAGATGCCGTCCAGCGGCAGGATCGCCGCGCAGGCCAGAACCGGCCCCGCCAACGGCCCGCGCCCCACCTCATCCACGCCGCAAATCACGGCGCCCGATCTGCGACCCAGGGAGATCTCGTGACGGAAGGACGGCATGGGGGGAGGGTAGCAGAGGTGGGGTGAGTCGGGGGAGGGGACATTCCAAAGATGTGCTATCGTCTCAGAAAAGTCTTTGGGAGCTTTCCGACGTGAAAACTGAATCCAGGAAATTTGATCCTCAGTGGCCAGTCGCCACAAGCAAGCTATTTAAGGAAGCGTATCCAGCATGCGGAGCGGAGATCTCGGATTGCTCGGAAGAGCGCCTCTACCGGATGGTCACAGGATATCGCGATGCTGCTGATCTGTTGGTAGCCGAGGGTGACACATATTCCCATGTGCACGACAAAGTTGTCTATCCCATAGTCTTTCTTTATCGGCAGGCCATCGAACTGCACCTGAAATATATGTTGATGGCATACGGACCAAAGACTGGCGTTGCTCCAAATTTCAGAAGCCATAACTTGACCGATTTGTGGTCAAATTACATGCAAATGATTGATGCGCTTATGCCCGATCTAATTGCTGAGGACAGACTTGTATTCCATGAGATCGGGCAGCATGTCGCCGAATTTGGAATCGTCGATCCGCGGTCCGATGCGCTGCGATTTGCGCACGACACACAAGGTAACCTAATCAACATTGCGGTAGACGTGATTGACCTTCCGAATCTGCGGAGTGTGATCGCGGGAATCTTCGACTTCTTGGAGTGCGTGGATTGGTCGCTCAGGAATGACTATGGTCTCACGCAGAGCAGATTTTAATGCAGGTGCAGTCCGCTACGATTTTTTGGCTGCATCAATTCCTCTGTGAGCAAGTGACACGAGTGAAAATAGATCCTCAGCATCTTCTTTGCTCATAGCCCATCTAATCTTCGCTTCATGGGCGGTTGGATTTCGAAACATGCCAAACACGCTGATAAGAAGGTTGACAAAGCCCTTCTGCTCATCCTGTTCGCTCTTCGTCGTCCTTGAATTGATCTTGAGCATTGGTGTGTCTCCGCCAAGAGCTTGAACTATTAGAGGCGCGCCATCGTCGGTCAATTCCGTGCGAGATCGAAGTTTGTCGCCTATACTTTTCACGGCTTCCAGTACTGCGTGAAAATAGTTGTCGTTCAGCAGCTCCTCTCTGCAAAAGACAAGGACGTCTGGATGGACGTCGCGGCGCAGCAAGCTATTTCTCAAGTTTGCTGCGCGCTTTCGAGCATCTGGTATTGATTTGGTGGCGATCGCTTTCCCGATAGCTCCTTGCTCATCGATCTCAAGGCCCATCATCGAGAGAGCCTGATTCAATCGCTCCCTGAGTAACTCAAATTTGTCGTGCTTGTTAAGCCAGCGGGCGGGCGCCATCGCTCTTCGAATAAAAGCAAGTATGCCAGTTCGATTGCCGCGCTTGTTTTGATCGGCGGCGAATGCGTTGAGCAGCCGCCTCCGCTTGGTTATCGCAGGATCGGGGTCAGACATGTTTAGCGTATTGAGGATGTGACCAATCTCAGTTCCCGTGAGGCCTATGTCAGTATCGCCTAGCGCATCGGCGATAGACTCTGCTTCGATTTGGCTGAAACAAACCATGCGAGTCACCTTTTTGGCGTATTGTCGCGAAACAAACACCCGCATTCACTGCAACTATGCATTGACGCCACTGATAGCTAGTATAGCAATAGTCAGATCGCTTGTTTCAAGCTCTGAATTTGTCGTCGAGCAATGAACGAACCGAAGAGACATCATTGGTGGCCAGAGGCCCATCAACAATTTTGGACTGACTCTGACGGCAAGATCGCCTGCTTAGACAAGAGCGGCAAACTATATCGTTCTCCGCCTCGAGACGTCGCAGTCATTGGACATCACAACTCTCTTGTGATGCCTGATGGCAAGAAGAATACCGCTCCCGAAAAGCTGTTGGGTAAGAATGTCGACGATAAGGTCCGATCTGTCATCAAGAAGATTGCCGACCTTGATCGCCGAACTATCGTGCCGGCCTTAGAGCGGATGACACTAGCGGAGCTGAATCAACATAATGCGAGATGTGTTCCTTTTGGCTTTGAGCCGTTAGTGAACTTTGAGTATGTGATGTTGGGCAGAGAGGATCGCATTGACTTGGCGAAGTACGTCGCGTCGATGATAGTTCGCGTGCCGACTTTTCGGGCTCGGATAAGCAACGTGTTTAGAATGATTGCAGGCGTCTTGGAGCGTCGAGGTACAAAGATCCGTGACATCGATAGGGAGGATCACAATCACCAAATATCTTGGATGTTAGAGAACATCCCGATCTTTGCGAGATCGCTGGCAATGTGGCCTTGGGTACTAATCAAGTCTGCCCCAGGTGAGTGTTTTATCTTCTCTGACAGTCCAGTTTCGCTCAACACGCCGCAAGGTCTCAACGGCGGTCTTGCGGATTTTCTCATTCCACTACTTCCAAATCTGGTCCTTTGTGGGCTGGATGGACCTCAGAAAGGCGTTCGAGAAGGCGTGCACGTTATGCAAGCGAGCGCCGTGGGCACGCAAACCTACAATCGGATAACCGTAGGCAATGCGCAGGAGCGTGTCTTTCTTAAGGGATCGCCTTCAGAGACTATGAAGGTGCGATTGTTGGAGAACTTTGGACGTCCAAAAGATAGGGATGTCTTGCTGAAGGCTAGTGGCGGCCAGATAGAAGTATCCAAGTATATAAGTTAAACACAGACTCAAATGCTCTTCGAGTGTAAGACCCATCCCATGTGCGCGTTTCCGTCGTGCCGATGACTACCTCGGGAGCTGTGCGCATCCCCACCTGGTACGCCTTCCTCCTCACCGGCTTCTACATCTACGCCGTCAACGTGCAGGGCAACGTGGTGCCGTTCCTGCAGGCGGAATTCGCGTTGAGCTATCGCGCGGTCAGCCTGCATTCGAGCGCCATCGCGCTCGGCATCATCCTGGTCGGGCTGGTGGGGGACCGGGTCGCGGCTGCGCTCGGGCGGCGGCGCACCCTTTGGCTCGGAATCGCCGGGCTGGCGGGCGGCAGCCTGCTGCTCTGCCTGGCGCCCGCGCCACCTTCTGGCGCGCTGCCCTGGGCCAGCATCGGCGCCTGCTTCCTCATCGGCGCGCTCGGCGCGCTCATCCCGGCCCTGCTGCCGGCGCTGCTCGCCGACTTGCACGGCGAGCGCCGGGCGGAGGCCTATGCCGGCCAGGCGATCACCGCCTATGTCTTCGGCCTCGCGGCGCCGCTGGTCTCCG
This sequence comes from Dongiaceae bacterium, assembly GCA_039808885.1. Taxonomy (GTDB): domain Bacteria; phylum Pseudomonadota; class Alphaproteobacteria; order Dongiales; family Dongiaceae; genus Dongia_A. The sequence continues at coordinate 126,232 of JBDHTX010000003.1, forward strand.
GCTTCGCCATCTGGGCGGGGTTGGGCTGGCGCGCGGCGGTCGTCTTCGGCGCGGTGGTCGGCATCGGCATCGCGCTGTGGTTCCGCAAGCTCCCCATCCCGGAAGCGCCGCGCGCGGATGCGGCGCACGCGCACAAGCACGCCGGGAAGAGCGGGCACCTGCCCGCCGCCTTCTGGGCCTATTGGGGGCTGCTCTTCATCGGGTGCGGGCTGGAATTCTGCATCCTGTTCTGGGCGCCGGCCTTCCTGGAGCGGGTCATCGGCTTCGCTCCCGCGCTGGCGGCGACGGCGGCGGCGGGCTTTCCGCTGGGCGCGCTCGCCGCGCGCATCGCCTTGCGCGTGATGGTGCGGCGGGTGGCGCTGGCGCCGCTGCTGGTCGCGGCGCTGGCGGCCGTGTTCCTCGGCTTCCTCGTCTATTGGGGCGCCGGATATGTTGCCGGATATGTCGCCGGACATGATCTGGGCGGCGTCGCCCCGGACGTCGCCCCGGGCCGCCAGGCGGCGGCCGTTCTGGGAGTCTTCGTGATCGGCCTCGGCGTGGGGCCGCTCTATCCGCTGTCGACCAATTTCGCCATCGGAGCCGCGCCCGCCGGGGTGCCCGGGGCGCGCGACCGCGCCAGCATGCGCATGGCCGTCGCCTTCGGCCTGTCGCTGCTGCTGGCGCCCATCGCCTTGGGCGCGCTGGCCGACGAGATCGGCCTGGGCCCGGCGCATCTGGCGCTGCCGGCGCTGATCCTGGCCGGCTATGGCTGCTTCTTCGCCGGGCGGGCGCTGGAGAAGCGGGCCCTCATCGCGGCCTGACCCCGGGCCGGCGTTTCTTTGCGGGCCTGTCGGTTAACCAACCGGCCGCGCCGGTGTTTCGCCCTTTATTCTGCGATCCGAAAGGATATTATTCTCGGCAGTTGGGTCATCGAGGGGTCATCGCGCCGGCGTGGCGGCGCAGGAGGCGGCGGCAGATGCCCGCAGCGGACAGCTCGAAAATCGAGGGGCTAAAAACCGAGGGCCCAGAAATCGAGGAGCCGCAAACCGGGCGCGCGGCCGGCGACCCCTATCGTGCGCTGTTCGACCGCAACCCGATGCCGATGTGGGTCTTCGACCCCGCCACGTTGCGCTTCCTCGACGTGAACGCGGCGGCGATCGCGCATTACGGCTACAGCCGGGACGAGTTCCTGGCCATGACCATCGCCGATATCCGGCCGCCGGAGGATGTGGCGAAGCTGCGCGCCAACCTGGCGGGGCTGTCGCTCGGCAACAAGCATATCGGGCTCTGGCGCCATCGCCTGAAATCCGGCGCCTTGATCGAGGCCGACGTCACCTGGCTGCCGCTCACGCTCGACGGGCAGCAGCGCGTGCTGGCGGTGGTGCACGACGTGACCCGGCACGCCAGCGCCGAGGCGGCCCTGCGCAGCAGCGAGCAGCGCTTCAAGCACATCGTCGAGCTGGTGCATGAGGCGATCTGGATCCACGACAACGGCATCATCACCTTCGCCAATCCCGCCGCGGCGCGGCTGTTCGGCGCCGGCGACCCCGCCGCGCTCATCGGCCGCACCATCTTCTCGTTCCTGCATCCCGAGGATCGCCGGCGGGCGCAGGAGCGCACCGACGCGATGATGACGACGCATGCGGCGCTGGCCGCCGTCGAGATGCGGGTCAACGGGCTGGACGGAAGGCAGCGCGTGGCCGAGCTGCAGGCGGTGCCGATGCTGGAGGGCGACAAGATCCTGATCGTCGCCTCCGGCCGCGACGTGACGGCGCAGCGCCAGGCGGAGCGGCAATTGCAGCAGGCGGTGAAGATGGAGGCGGTGGGCCAGCTGACCGGCGGCATCGCGCACGACTTCAACAACCTGCTCACCGTCATCATCGGCTCGCTCGACCTCGATCTGGCGAAGGTGCCGGCGGCGCTGCGTCCGGCCATCGACCAGGCGATGCGGGCGGCCGAGCGCGGCGCCGCGCTGACCCACCGGCTGCTCGCCTTCTCGCGCCAGCAGACGCTGCTGCCCGGCCCGGTCGATTGCAACAAGCTGGTCGCCGGCATGGGCGACCTGCTGCGCCGGACCCTGGGCGAGCAGGTCGAGGTCGAGCTGCGCCTGGCGCCGGACCTGAAGGCGGCCCTGGCCGACGCGGCGCAGGTCGAGAACGCCCTGCTCAACCTCGCCATCAATGCCCGCGACGCCATGCCGGATGGCGGCAAGCTGCTGATCGAGACCGGCAATCAGACGCTGGACGCGGATTACGTGGCGCTGAACCCGGACGCCAGGGCCGGCGACTACGCCATGCTGGCGGTCTCCGACACCGGCACCGGCATGCCGCCCGAGGTCCTGGCGCATGCCTTCGAGCCCTTCTTCACCACCAAGGAGGTGGGCAAGGGCACCGGGCTCGGCCTCGCCATGATCTACGGCTTCGCCCGGCAATCCGGCGGCCATGCGCGGATCTACAGCGAAGTCGGTCACGGGACCACGGTGCGGCTCTACCTGCCGCGCCTGGCGCAAGCGGCGCCGGCCGAGGCCGCCGCCCCGGCGGCGCCGGCGAAATCCGGCGGCGGCGAGACCATCCTGGTGGTGGAGGACGACGCCAAGGTGCGCCGGCTGGCGCTGGCGCAGCTCGAGAGCCTGGGCTACCGCGCCATCGAGGCCGCCAACGGCAAGGAGGCGCTCGCCATCGTCGAAAGCGGCGCCGTCATCGACCTGCTGTTCACCGACGTGGTGATGCCGGGCGGCATGACCGGCGTGCAGCTGGCGGAGGCGGCGACCAAGCTCCGCCCGCGGCTGCGCGTGCTGTTCACCTCCGGCTACGCCGAAGGCTCGATGCAGCATCGCGGCGTCGGCGAACCCGGCATCAAGCTGCTGTCGAAACCCTACCGCAAGCAGCTCCTGGCCCAGAAGATCCGCGAAGCGCTGGACGGGTAGGCGGATGCCCGCGCGCGGCGCCGGCGGCGGCACGCCGTACGACTTCTATGGCATTCCTTTGCCGGAGCACCGGCACGCGAATCCCTTGCGTCTGCACTGGCCGTGCCCCGGAAGTATTGACGGGTTCCTTGAATTCCGAAAGCTCTCTGACTGGCGGCAGTTCGTCCAGTCGATGAACCTCTCGAGGAGTGTGCCGGCGATCGTTGCGGAGAAATACCGCCGCGCTCAGAAGCTCTACTATCTGGCCTGGATGGAGCCGGACCTGTTCAAGGTCGGCGAGCTTGCCGCGCTCGTCGCGCTGGAGAATGCGCTGCGGTGCAAATACGAACCGAAGTCGAGCCAGAGTCTCGCGCACTTGCTGAAGCATATGTGCGAGGGCGACGGCTTGACGGACGAGCTCCTGCCGATTTCCCGCCGATGCGGCGCTCCGGCGATAGGCCAGCTCACGGGCGCCACGCGTCCGACGCTCGCGGAGCGGCGCAATGCGCTGGCGCACGGCGACGCTTTCGACGAGCTGCCGGTATCAGGGCTGCTCGAACTGGTGCGCGATCTGGTAGACTACGCCTATCGCACATAGATTCGCGTGCCGGATGATCACGATTCCACAGCAAGTTCCCCGCATCCTCCTCCCGCTGGCCCTGGCCGCCGGCGCGGCCTGGGCCTTCATCGCCATCGCCGGCGAGGTAATCGAGGGCGAGACGCATGCCTTCGACGAGGCGGTCATCCTCGCCTTCCGCGTGCCGGGCGATCCCGCCGATCCGCTGGGGGCGCCCTGGTTCGAGGACGCGGTGCGCGACGTCACCGCGCTCGGCTCGGCGCCGGTGCTCGTCATCGCGGTGCTGGCGGTGGTCGGCTTCCTCGCCCTGTCGCGCAGCTGGGCGCTGGCGCTGTTCACGCTGGCGGCCAGCCTCGGCGGGCTTGGCGCCTCCTCCGCGCTCAAATACCTGATCGACCGGCCGCGGCCGGAGCTGGTGCCGCGCGAGGCCTTGACCTTCACCTCCAGCTTCCCCAGCGGCCATTCGATGATGTCGGCGGTGGTCTACCTGACGCTGGCGGCGCTGGTCGCGCGGCTGATGGAGCGGCGGCGGCTGAAGGCCTATGCGCTCACCGTGGCGCTCGGCCTGACGATGCTGGTCGGCCTGTCGCGGGTCTATCTCGGCGTCCATTGGCCCTCGGACGTGCTGGCGGGCTGGAGCGCCGGGGCGGCCTGGGCGCTCGCCTGCTGGCTGGTGGCCCAGCGCCTGGCCCTCGGGCGCGACGGACCCGGCCGGCGCTAACATCCGCTTAACGATCGGGTGGAATAGTGCGCGGGTATTGATTGCATTTCCGCGGCAGGATGCTCGCCGCGACGGGGGGTTCATGTACACGCGCAGCAATCGCTGGCTTCGCCGGATTTTCGGGATCGCGATCGCGTTCGTCGTCCTCGCCGCGATCCTGTGGGAGCTTTTCGAACCTGGGCCGCCGACCCCGGCGATGTGGATGGTCCGGGATTCGGATTCGACGATCTATCTGTTCGGCACCATTCATCTGACGCCGCCCGGTACGACTTGGCGGACCGGCCGGATCGCCCAGGCCTTCGACGAAAGCGGCGAGGTCTGGCTCGAGGCGGTCGACCTCGCCGATCCGAAGGTCGCCGCGGCCATGCAGGCCGTCGTGCTGAAGCACGGCTTCGACCGCGCGCATCCGCTGTCCGGCAAGTTGTCGCCCGAGGTGCATGAGCGCGTGGTGGAGGCGGCGCGCGACGCCGGATTGCCGCCCGCGGCGCTCGAGACGATGCGCCCCTGGCTGGCGGCGCTCGCCCTCAGCATGGGGCCGCTGATCAAGGACGGCCATGATGCGAAGAAGGGCGTCGACCTGGTCCTGGAGGCGGACGCCAGGCAATCTCGCAAGGTGGTGAAGGGCTTCGAGACCGCGGAGCAGCAGGTCATGTTCTTCGCCAACCTGTCCCCGGAGGTCGAGCGCGCCTTTCTCGAGCAGACGGTGCGCGGCGCGAAATCGCTCCGGGAATGCTTCGAGCAGTTGGCCGATGCCTGGGAGCATGGCGACGTCGAGGCGCTGGACAAGCTGATCAACGGCAGCATCCGCACGGAAACGCCCGAGCTCTATGACACCTTGATCGCGCGCCGCAACGCCGCGTGGAGCGACAAGATCGCCGGGATGATGCAGGGCTCCGGGACCATCTTCATTGCTGTCGGCGTCGGCCATCTTGTCGGCGAGCAGGGGCTGCCGGCCTTGCTGGCCGCGCGCGGGTTCGAGGTGCATCCCGACTGATCGCGACTGCGGTGACGAAGGGCGCGGCGCTGTCGCGGGATCGCCGGCAACGCTTCGCCGCAGGCCCGCGACTGCGCGTGCGGCTCACCTCCGGTCATGCCGAAGGCTCGATGCGGCGCCGCCCACGATGGCGAACCCAGTATCGAGCCGCTGTCGCAACCCTGCCGCGCGCGGAAGATCCGCGCGGCGCTGGGCGGGCGCGCGGCGCGGGGAACGCATGGAAAAAGGCCGCCCGGTCGCCCGGACGGCCTTTTCTGCGTGGCCTGGAAGAGGGGCGCTTAGCCCGCCCGCACCCTGGCGATGAAGGTGTCGACTTCGCGGCGCAGCGCTTCCGACTGCTGGGCGAGCTCGCCCGAGGCCGAGAGCACCTGGTTGGCGGCGTTGCCGGCGTCGCCGGCGGCGTTGCGCACGCCCTCGACGTTGCGCGCCACCTCGTCGGTGCCCGCCGCGGCCTGGCCGGCATTGCCGGAGATCTCGCGCGTCGCCGCCGATTGCTCCTCCACCGCCGCGGCGATGGTGGTGGAGATTTCCTCCACCTTGGCGATGGTCGCGCGCACGCCGTCCATCGCGCCGACCGCCTCGCCGGTGGTCGCCTGGATGCGCTGGACGCGGTTGGTGATGTCCTCGGCCGCGCGCGCGGTCTGGGTGGCGAGGTTCTTCACCTCGCTCGCCACCACGGCGAAGCCCTTGCCGGCATCGCCGGCGCGCGCCGCCTCGATGGTGGCGTTGAGCGCCAGCAGGTTGGTCTGGCCGGCGATGTCGCCGATCAGCCGCACGATGTCGCCGATCTCCTGCGCCGCCTCGGCCAGCTTCTGCACCGTGCCGGCGGCCTTCTCGGTCTCGCTGACCGCGCCATGGGCGGCGTTCGAGCTCTCGCTCACCTGGCGGCTGATCTCGGCGATCGAGGCCGACATCTCCTCCGCCGCCGCGGCGACGGTGGAGACGTTGGCGGAGCATTGCGTGGTGGCGGCGGAGACGGCGGCCGACTGGCGCGTCGCTTCCTCGGCCACCGCGCTCATCGACTGGGCGTTGGCCTCGAGCTCGACGGCGGAGGCGGAGACCGCCTGCACCACGCCCTTGACGCTCGCCTCGAAGCTGTCGGCCAGTTCCAGCATGCCGCGCCGGCGGGCGGCGGCGGCCTCCTGCTCGGCCTCGGCGTTCTTGCGCCGCAATTCCTCGATCTCGACCAGCTTCTGGCGGAAGAACTCGACGGCGCGGGCCATCACGCCCAGCTCGTCGCCGCGCCCGGTCGAGGGCACGGTGATCGCGGTGTTGCCGCCGGCCAGCGTGTCGACCGCCTGGGTCAGGCCGCCGACCGGCTTCACCACCAGGCCGCGCACCAGGAAGACGACGATGAGCGACAGCACGACAACCAGCACCGCGGCGGCGCCGATGGTGAACCAGGTCAGTTGGCGCGCGGGCGCCAGGATCTTGTCCTTCGGCAGGTTGACCATGACCGACCAGGGCGTGCCGGTCTGGCCGACATGCACCGGCTGGAAGGCGCGGATCACGTCGGTGCCGAGGCTGCTGGAATAATCCTCGGCGCTGAACTCCTCGCCCTGGGCGATGCGCGGCTTGAACGGGGCCATGGTCGGATTGTCCTGCTCGACGGGCTTCATGACGAGCTCCGGCACCTTGTAGGCCGCCCAGTTGCCGGCGGCGGAGATCAGCGAGACCGAGCCGGTGTCATACGGCTTGATCTCCGCCAGGCGCGCCTGGATGGCGGCGAGGCTGAGATCGACGCCGGTGACGCCGACCGTCTTGCCGTCGATGATGATCGGGGTGACCAGGCTGGTCATCACCACCGTCTTGCCGTCGACGTCGTAGGCGTAGGGCTCGATGATCTGCTGCCTGCCGGATTTCTGCGCCAGCAGATAGTAGTCGCCCGCGCCCGGCTTGTCGTAGTCGAGCAGCGTGGTCATGTCGTGGCCGTTCGGCGTGCCGAAGACATAGGGGATGAAGCGGCCGGTGGCGTCATGCACCTTGGCCAGCGGGAAGGTCGCGCTGCCATCGGCATTGACGTATTCCGCGTCGCGGCCGTCGAAGGCGTTCGGCTCCCACGCCGTCCACACGCCGACCAGCTGCGGGTTGGATTCCATGGTGCGCTCGAGGATCGACATATAGGCCTGGCGGTCGCGGATGCCGTCGCGCTGCAGGCCGATGAACGCATCGCGCAGGGTCTCGGTGATGCGCACGGCGGAGTTCAGGTCGTTCTCGACTTCCGAGGCGATGCCGTCGGTGAGGTTCTCGCCGGACTGCGATGACAGTTCTTCCGTCGTCTTGGCGCTCTGGATGGAGATCAGCGCGGCGGTTATGCCGAGGCCGATAACCAGGGCGGCAATCAGCGAAACCAGGATCTTCACGCTCAACGACAGTTTGCGACCGATGCGGCCGGTCTTCCCCGTGGACATTGAACAACCTTTCGACAAATTTCTTTCCAGGCTCCGTCGGAGCGCTGCGCCGAAAAGTAGCGGACAGTCCTTTACTGCCGGTAAACACCCGTTATCTGGAATTAACGAGCACCCGACGCTTAGTGTCCCGGATTCGCCGCCGCGCCGCGGCGGGCCATAATTCAGTGAGCCCGGACGCGCCGGGCCGCTATGCTGAATTTGCATCGCAGGAGTTGCAGCTCTATTATGGAACTTCAAGAAGACTCGACAACATTCGACGGGCGTTATGTTTTCGCCCCGGCGCCGGTTCCCGCGCTGCCGATCCGCGGCTCGCGCCAGCTATTCCCGGTGCACCGGATCTATTGTGTCGGGCGAAACTACGCCGAGCACGCGATCGAAATGGGTCACGATCCCAGCCGTGAGGCGCCGTTCTTTTTCCAGAAGAATCCCGACACGCTGGTGGCGGATGGCGGCGTCTTTCCCTACCCCGCGGCGTCCAGCGACGTGCATCACGAGCTGGAAATGGTGGTGGCGCTGAAGGCCGGCGGCGCCGGCATCCCGGTGGAACGGGCGCTGGATTGCGTCTTCGGCTATGCCGTCGGCCTCGACATGACCCGGCGTGACTTGCAGGGCGAGGCGAAGAAGCTGGGCCGGCCCTGGGAAGTGGGCAAGGCGTTCGAGGCGGCGGCGCCCTGCTCGGCGATCGCGCCGGCCAGCGCCATCGGCCATCCGGCCAAGGGCGGGGTGTGGCTGAAGGTCAATGGCGTGCCGAAGCAGCAGGGCGATTTGGCGCAGATGATCTGGAAGGTGCCGGAGATGATCGCCTATCTCTCCGGCCTGTTCGAGTTGCGCGCCGGGGATCTCATCTTTTCCGGCACGCCGGCGGGCGTCGGCCCGGTCCAGCGCGGCGACGCGCTGCACGGCGGCGTCGACGGCGTGGGAGAACTGCGAGTCACCGTCGCCTAGGCGCCCATCAGCCCGGCGGGTTCAGCCAGTTGCGGTGTTCGGCCGGCAGGCGCGGCCCCGGGTGGCCCTCCAGATAGGCGGGCGAGGCACCCAGGACGTAGCGCCAGCCCGACAGGCGTCGCACGATCAGGCTGGCATCGGCGGACGGGATCGGATGGATGGCGAGGTCGACGCCTTCCTCCGGCAGGTCGGGCACCCCGGCGCCCATGGCGAGGTCGATCGCCTCTTCCGGATAGAGCGCCTCCGCGACCGGTCCGGTCAGGATCTACAAGGCCAGCGAAAGCTTCTTCGAGCCGGAAGGCAGCCAGCACCTGGTGAGCGCGCATGCGAGCGCCACGGAGCCGGCCAGCCTGCTCGTGATCTTCGTCGCTCCCGCGGGCGCGAAGCTGGCCGCGGGCAATTGAGGAGGGGCAATCGAGGGCGCGGGAAACGCAGAGGGCGGCCTCCAGCGCCGCCCTCGCGCTTGTCGATCCGAAGGTGGGATCGGATCTAGACGCCCGTCTTGCGCTTGCCGCCGGGGCGCTTCAGCACGGACAGCCGGTATGCCGTCTTGAGCTTGGTAGACTGCGCGGCGGTCTTCTGCGTGCGGCCATGCTTGGCCTCGTTCTCGCGCACCGCCTCGGCCATCTGCGTGGCAAAACGCCGATAGCGCAGCGACCGGCGCGCCGCCGAGGCTTCGCCTTTCAGTTTCTGGCGCTTTGCCGCCACGGTGTCGTGCTTGCGGCTGAAGGTCTCATGGTTGCCGGTCTCCGGGTCGTAGTAGCCGATATAGCCGCCCGGATTGACGCCGAACGAGTTCAGGGTCTTGCCGTTATAGGCGCGGCCGAGAAAGTCGTTTCTGCCGCCCGGCTCGTCGCTGCCCGTGAAGTAGAGCGGCAGGACGAAGTTGGATACCGCGATGCCATCCACCAGATAGGTCTCGGATTGCACCGCGTCCGACATTTCGTACCAGTGGAAGACGGTCTTCTTCGGATCGACGGGATGCGGGCCCATGACCAGCAAATTGACCTCGGGATCGGCGATCAGCTCCATCGCCTCGTGCGACAGGGTGACGGTCCAGGATTCGCCGAGCTTCTTCGCCAGGTCGGTGAAGACGAAGCCGTAGGGAATGCCGCGGGCGTTCTGGTCGTGATAGCCGAGGGCGCCGGCCACGTCGGTCTTGTCCCAGAGATAGAGGATGGCATCGCCGCGCAGGTCCGGCAGGGTCATCTTGCCGGGGTTCTTCTCGCTGCGGCCTTCCAGGCGCAGGGTCGCGCCGAGGCTCCAATAGGGCTCGAAATCCTCGGCGATCTGCCGGTTGATGGCACGGATCGCCGTTTGCAGGTCGTCATCCTTGATCTGGCCGTTGGTGTGATTGACGATGGAAATGATCATGGTTCCCTCCCGTCATGACATTGATTGCAACGTCTAGGTGGAATTGCCTGATACGAGATGTGTGCAATGCGAACGCAGTGATGCCGCGGCCCCGCAATCTCCGGCGATACGGGCGCACGCCTGCGTTGTATCCCTGTTTCCCCCGGGACACCGCTCTATCTATCGCGCCAAGCGGGCGCCGCCGTCAAATCACGGATTGAAATGGCCTGGCGATCCGACAGCACTACCGCGCTCAATCGGCATCGCCACCGCTGCGGTCATCCGCCTGCGACGGGCGCCGTTCAGCAGAACAATTCCATCTGCCGGTCGGGCTCCCGCGGCACCGCGAAGCGGGTCACGTCCAGGTTCCATTGCCGCCGGTGCAGGTCATGCTTGCGCGCGGCGGCCTCGACCCGCCTGCGGATCATCTCGGCATAGGGACCCTGGCCCTTCATCCGGGTGCCCCATTCGGCGCGATAGATCTCGCCGCCATGGCATTGCGCGATGAGGGAGAAGACGTGCTTGGCCTTGCCCGGCGCGTGCGTGACCAGCCATTCGGCGAACAGGTCCTTGATCTCCAGCGGCAGGCGCACGACGGTCCAGTTGACCGCCTGGGCGCCGGCATCCGCGGCGGCGGCGATGATCGCCTCGATCTCATGATCGGTCAGCGCCGGGATGATCGGCGCCACCGAGACCGCCACCGGAACGCCGGCGGCGCTCAGCTTCCCGATCGCGTCCAGGCGGTTGGCCGGCGTCGAGGCGCGCGGCTCCAGCTTGCGCGACAGGTCGCGGTCGAGCGAGGTGACCGACATCGACACCATCACCAGGCGCCGCCTCGCCATGTCGGCCAGCAAATCGAGGTCGTCCAGCACGCGGGCGCTCTTGGTGGTGATGCCGACGGGATGGTTGAAATCGCTCAGCACCTTCAGCATCTGGCGGGTCACCCGGTATTGCCGCTCGATCGGCTGGTAGGGATCGGTGACGGCGCCCAGCGCCAGCACGTCTGGCCGGTAGCTCCGCTTGCGCAATTCGCGCTCCAGCAAAGCGGCGGCGTCGGCCTTGGCGTAGAGCCTGGTCTCGAAATCGAGGCCGGGCGAATGACCGAGATAGGCGTGGGTCGGCCGCGCATAGCAATAGATGCAGCCATGCTCGCAGCCGCGATAGGGATTGATCGACTGGTCGAAGGGCACGTCGGGCGACTGGTTGCGCGCGATGACCGAGCGGCTGGTGTCGGGCAGCACCGTGGTGCGCAGGGGCGGCAGGTCCGCCTCCGGGTCCTCGGCCACGGGATTGCGCCAGCCGTCATCCTCCAGCGGCCGCTCGCCCAGCTCATAGCGCCCCGGCCGGTTGCTCACCGCGCCGCGTCCCTTCACCGCCTGGGGCGGCAGGGTCGGATCGGGCGCGGCATCCGGATCGGCGCCGGGCGCGGGGTATCGCGGGTCACGGGACATGGCCCGATCCTGGCGCGGAAAGGAGAACAAATAAAGAACAAAACGCCCCTTAACGCGAAATCCGGTAGGGTGTCGGCGCGGCGCGCTATCCAGGCAACCCAAGGGCCAAGCGCGCACGCGTCGCCACGTCACCCGTTTCGCCCGCGGCGTCGATCCGGTGCCAGTCCAAGGGTCCGAGATCGTAAGTCAGCTGCTGCCGCAGCACGGCCGCGTCGGCATCCGAGGCATCGCCCTTGCGGGCCTGCAGGCGCGCCATCAGCACCTCCGGGGTCGCTTCGAGCCAAAGGCCGGCGAACTTAACGCCGGATGCGGCGGCGAGCGCGGCGAAGGCGCGGCGTTCCTCGGGGCGCGCGGCGACCGCGTCGATGATGACGCAATAGCCGGCGGCAAGTGCGTCGCGCGCCGCGTGCTCGAGGGCCGCATAGACCCGCGCATTCACCTCCGGCGCGTAGGCCGCGGCGGGCAGCCGGCTTTCCGGCGCCTGGCCGAACAGGCGCTTGCGCAGCACGTCGCTGCGCAGCACGCGGGCGCCCGGCGCCTGTCCGAGTTCGCCGGCGATGGCCGCCGCCACGCTCGACTTGCCGGTGCCGCTGAGGCCGCCGATGGCGACGAGCTGCGGCGACGATGGCCGCAACAGGTCCTCCGCCATGTCGAAATAGGCGCGAGCCTCGTCCAGCGCGCGGTCCCGCTTGTCACCCGCCGGCTGGGCATGGGCGGCGGTCGCGGTGACATGGGCGCGCACCGCGGCGCGCAGCGACAGGAACAGCGGCAGCAGCGGCAATCCGTCGGCTTCGTCGGCGCGATCGAGGTAGCGGTTGAAGACCTGCGCCGCCGCTGCGGCGAGACGGCGATGGCGCAGGTCCATCAGCAGGAACGCGAGGTCGTAGAGCACGTCGATGCAGGCGATGAGGTCGCTGAACTCGATGCAGTCGAACAGGGTAGGCACGCCGTCGAGCAGGCAGATGTTGGCGAGATGCAGGTCGCCGTGGCAGCGCTTCACCTTGCCGGAATCGCGGCGGCGGTCGAGCAGGGCGGCGTGACGCGCCAGCGTCGCCACCGTCGCGTCACGCAGGCGGTCGATATCGGCCGGTCCGAGGCCGCGCGGCAAGGCGCGGCGCAGGTTCTCGTCATTGATGGTGACGACGGCGCGGGTTCCCGCCGCCCCGCCCTGGTCCGGCACCGGCGCGGCGATGGCATGGAAGGCGGCGATGCGATCGGCCGTCTGCATCGCCAAGGGCAGCGTCAACCGGCCGCTTTCCGCCAGGTGGCTGAACAGGGCCTCCTGCGCGAAGCGGCGCATGACCACGACCCAATCGACGGCCTCGCCCTCGCCAGCGAAAGCGAGCGTGCCGTCCGCCCGCCGAAGAATCGGCTGGACCGCGAGATAGAGGTCCGGCGCGGTGCGGCGATTGAGCTCGAGCTCCGCCTCGCAGGCCCGGCGGCGCAACCCGGCGGTGGAATAGTCGAGATACGAATATCTGACCGCGCGCTTCAGCTTGTAGACGCGCTCGCCCGCCAGGAATATGCGCGAGGCGTGGGTCGTGATCGTCTCCACGCGCCCGGCCGCGCCGGCATAGGCGCCGGGATCTGACAGGAACGCGACAATATCGATCTGGCCCGGATCGCCCGTCATCGCTCACGATCGCTCGTTCCGCGCGGATGCGCATTGCTCTAAGCTGGCCTCATCCAGGGGCGGCAGCGCAAGGGCGATGAGCGAGACCGAGAGCCAGGCCATCCAGATCCGCGTGGACGAAGTGTCGCAGCTGTTCAATTCGCTGGACCCGTTCCCGTTCCGCGAGCGCGACCTCGACGACGACGCGCAGGAATACATCGTCGGCTGGGCGCGCGAGCTGCCGCGGAACCAGCCGCTGCGCATCGTCGTGCACCTGCCGGGCCACCAGGCGGAGAGCGAGGCGGCGCGCGGGCTGGAGCAATCCCTGCAGCGCTTCTTCGCCTATCGTGCCGAAATGATCGGGCGCGACCTCAACGAATTGTTCCGGGTCGGCCGGTTGTCGCTGGCGATCGGCCTGGCGGCGCTCGGCCTCTGCCTCGCCGCCGGCCAGGTCATCACCGGGCGCTTCGGCACCGGCTATCTGGCCCGCTTCCTGGAGGAGGGCCTGATCATCGTCGGCTGGGTGGCGAACTGGAAGCCGCTGGAGATCTTCCTCTACGACTGGTGGCCGCTCGCCCGCCGCCGCAACCTCTACCGACGGCTGGCGGCAGCGAAGGTGACGGTCTCGTCGTTCGAAGGCTAGGCCTTCACGTAGCTGCGCCAGTAGTGCTTTTGCTCGAAGCCGAGCATGTCGCGCGCCTTCTTGTTGGAGAGCAGCGTCTCGAACTCGCCGAGTTTTCCCTTGACCGGCACCTTGGGATAGAAGCGCTTCAAGAGTTCCGCCGTCGGCAGGTCGGAGGACGTGTCGCCGCTGGAGGCGTTGAACACCTGGAAGCCGAGGCCGCTCACCTCGATGCAGCGATGGCACAACTCGCCAAGATCGCGCGCATCGACATAGGACCAGGCGATCTTCTTGCGGAAGCCCGGGTCCTGGAACCACTTGGGGAACAGCGCGTATTCGTGCGGCTCGATCACGTTGCCGATGCGCAAGGCGTAGATGTCGGCGCCGCTGCGGGTGGCGAAGGCGCGCGCCGTCCGCTCGTTGACGATCTTCGACAGCGCATAGGAATCCATCGGGTTGACGTCGTATTCCTCGTCGAGCGGGAAATAGTCCGGCTCGCGCGGCGTCTCGGCGAAGACCACGCCATAGGTCGTCTCGCTGGAGGCGATGATGATCTTCTTGATGCCGAGCTTCACCGCCGCCTCGATGACGTTGTAGGTGCTCATCACGTTGACGCGGTAGAGCTCGTTGTCCGGCACCAGCATGACCCGCGGCACGGCGGCGAAATGCACGATGGCGTCGACCTTCTGCGCCCGCATGTCGGGGTCGAATTCGTGCAGGCCCATATAGGAGGTGAGGGCGTTGAACACCTGGCCGGAATCGGTGAGGTCGGTGACGAGGGTGCGCGCCTTCGGGTTGTCGAGCGGCTTCAGGTCCAGGTTCATCACCTGGTAGCCGCGGTCGAGCAGCACCTGCAATGCATGCTTGCCCGCCTTGCCGCTGCCGCCGGTGAATATCACGCGCTTCATATCGGCCTCCTTCAAATCCGCTTGCCGCAGGTGCTGATCTATAGCGGGCGATATTCCCGAGCGGAAGCATCGAAGAGAGTTGAGGGCTTTTGCCTCAGCGGCGTGGTCAGGCGGCGCGGAAGCCGGCGAGCGACAGCTTGGTGGCGTAGTTCTCGCTCATGAAGCGGATGAAGCTGTCACGGAACTGCCGTGTGTGGGCGTGGGCCAGCTCGTCGGCGCGGTCTGCGTCGCGCGCGGCGATCGCCACCAGCATCTCGTCATGTTCGCCGGTCAGCATCTCGCTGCCCGGCGTACGCTCGAGGAACTCGAAATGCATGTGCAGCATGCGGCGGCCCTGGTCGAGCAGCCGCTCGTAGAAGCCGATCAGGTACGGGTTCTTGCCGGCCTGGGCGATCGCCATGTGGAAGTTCTTGTTGGCCTCGGACATGGCGAGATGGTCGCGGGTCTTCAGCGCCGCCTCGAAGTCGCGCTGCTTGTCGGCGATGTTCTTCAGGTCGGCATCGTTGCGCAGCTGCGCGGCGAGGCGGGCATGCATGCGCTGGGTCACGTCCAGCGCCTCGACATATTTTGGGAACAGCGCCAGCTCGATCGGCGCCACGATGGTGCTGCGGTTGGGAAGCGCGACGACCAATTCCTCGCCGGCCAGGCGGATCAGCGCCTCGCGGATGGGCGAGCGGGACAGCTTGAAGCGCTCGGCCAGCGTGGTTTCGTCGAGGGGCTGGCCCGGTGCCAGCTTCAGGGTCAGGATTTCGGCCCGGAGCGCCTCGTAGACGCTCTTCCAGCCCGGTTCCTTGCCCCGTTTCTCCGCTGCCATGCCCACCTAAACCCTCCCGGCAATTGGGAAAAATCACAACAGGCGCAAACCATAGACCTTTTCGATGCAATTGTCGACATATTGTATTTGACATTGTCGACATAAGAACGACAATAGCCTCGTCCTTCGCCACAGGAGACACAGATGAAGCTCACCGGGGTCATGCCCGCCTTGGTCACGCCGTTCGACGCCAACGGCAAGATCGACTTCAAGGCCTTCGAGAAACTGCTGACCAAGCTGCGCGCCGACGGCGTCACCGGCTGGGTGCCCTGCGGCTCCACCGGCGAGTATTACGCGATGAACGCCGAGGAGCGCGCCGCGGTGCTGAAATTCGTGGCGGGGTTCGCCAACAAGAACGAGCTGCTGATCGCCGGCACCAATGCCGGGTCCACCGCCGACGTGATCGAACACACCAGGCGGGCGCGCGACCTCGGCTACGGCACGGTGCTGCTCTCCGCGCCCTATTACGCGACGCCGAAGCCGGACGAGCTCATCGCGCACTACCAAGCGGTGCTCGACGCGGTCGATGTCGAGATCGTGCTCTACAACTACCCGCCCAAGGTTGGCGTCGAGGTCGGGCTCGACGTGCTGGATGCCTTCGTCGACAATCCGCGCGTCATCGGGATCAAGGAATCCTCCGGCAATCTGCTGCGCGCCATCGACATCCGGCAGAGATACGGCACGCGGTATCAGCTCACCAACGGCTCCGACGACCAGACCCTGGATTTCTATCTGTGGGGCGCGACGTCGTGGATCTGCGGTCCCGCCAATTGCATGGCCAGGGCCTGCGTCGATCTGGTGAAGACGATCGAGAGCAGCAACTGGCTGGCGGCGCGCGACAAGGCGCTGGTGATCTATGGCGCGATGAAGAGCCTGGAAAGCGGCAAGTTCGTGCAGAAGGTGAAATATGGCTGCGAGCTGGCCGGCACGCCGGTCGGCCTCGCGCGCCGGCCGCTGCTGGAACTGACCAGGGAAGAGAAGGCGGACTTCAGGAAGGCCATGGAGCCTGTGCTAGGCTAACGCGATGAGATTCGCGCAATCGCTGCAGATCATCCAGGTCCATTGCCAGGGCGAGATCGGCAAGGTGCTGGTCGGCGGCGCGCCGGAGATTCCGGGCGCCACCATGCTCGACAAGATGAACCACATCAACCAGGTGGACGATTCGTTGCGCCGCTTCGTCACCTTCGAGCCGCGCGCCGGCGTCGCCATGTCGATGAACCTGGTGCTGCCGGCGACGCGCTCCGATGCCGATGCCGGCTTCATGGTGCTGCAGGCCGACCGCGCGCATCCCATGTCGGGCAGCAATTGCATCTGCGTGGTGACGGCTTTGCTGGAAAGCGGCCGGGTGAAAATGGTCGAGCCCGAGACGATCGTGCGCCTCGACACGCCGGCGGGATTGATCACGGCGCGCGCGCACTGCGCCGGTGGGCGCGTGCAATCCGTCAGCCTCGACAACGTGCCGGCCTTCGTTGAAGAGCTGGACCGCGTCCTCGAGACCCAGGGCTGGGGCCGCATCAAGGCCGACATCGCCTTTGGCGGCGTCTACTACGCGCTGGTCGACGTGGCGCAGATCGGGCTGGAGATCGCGCCGAAGAACGCCCGCGCGCTGGCCGAAGCCGGGATCGAATTGAAGGCGCTGCTGGCACGGCAGCTGAAGGTGCAGCATCCGGAGCTGCCGGGCGTCAACGAGATCGCCTATGTGATGTTCCGGTCTGTGGAGCCCGACGGCGCTATCCGCACCTGCACCACCCTGAAGCCCGGCCGCGTCGACCGCTCCCCCTGCGGCACCGGCAGCTCGGCCAATCTCGCCGTGCTGCATGCGCGGGGCTTGGCGAAAGTCGGCGACAGCCGCCGCTCGCGCTCGATCATCGGCGGCGAATTCAAGGTGGAGCTGGTCGGCGAAGCGCGCGTCGGCAACAAGCCGGCGATCCTGCCGCGCCTGACCGGGCAGGCGACGATCTACGGTACCGAAGAGATGCGCTGGGATCCGGCGGATCCGTTCTTCAAGGGCTTCGCGCTGTCGGACACCTGGGGCCCGCAGGTCGGCGAGCTGGGATAACTCCACTCGTCATGCCAGGGCTTGGCCCTGGCATCCACGAGTTTCGATGTGCGGGATCGTGTCAGTCGAAGCAAACTCGTGGATCCCAGGGCCAAGCCCTGGGATGACGGAGTTTAGTGTGGATTGAACGCGCCTACTTCCGATGCTCTTCCAGCCGCGGCATCAGCTCCACCAGGTTGCAGGGCCGGTGCCGGTTGTCGAGCTGGTGCTTCAATATCTCGTCCCAGCCGTCGCGGCAGGCCGAGGGCGAGCCGGGCAGGGCGAAGAGATAGGTGCCATGTGCCACGCCGCCGACGGCGCGGCTCTGGATGGTCGAGGTGCCGACCTTCTGGAACGAGATCCAGCGGAATAGCTCGCCGAAGCCCTCGATCTTCTTCTCGAACACCTGCTCGAAGGCTTCCGGGGTCACGTCGCGGCCGGTGACGCCGGTGCCGCCGGTGGAGATCACCACGTCGATCTCGGGGTCGCCGATCCAGGCGCGGAGCTGGTCGGTGATGGCCGGCACGTCGTCCTTGACGATGGCGCGGGCGGCGACCTTGTGGCCGTCGCGCTGGATCATGTCGACCAGGGTCTGGCCCGATTTGTCGTCGGCCAGGGTGCGGGTATCCGACACCGTGAGCACGGCGATGTTGACCGCCAGGAACGGCCGGCTTTCGTCGATACGTGGCAAAACAACCTCCGTCTCATACGAGCTGAGACGGAGGCTGCCTGGTCAGGAGGAACTCAGTTGGAAGCCGTCGCCGTCCCGTCCTGGGCCGTATAGCGCGGCCAGCCGCCGGTCGCCAGAGCCTTCAGCGTCGGCGTGTCCTGGCCCAGGCGCTCCTGGTAGATCCAATAGGCCGCCAGCACCCGCTTCACGAACTGGCGGGTCTCCTTGGCCGGCAGGGTCTCCAGGAACATCAGCGCGTCGTCGCCGGCGCGGCTCGCCTTCTTCCACTTCTGCAGCTTGCCCGGGCCGGCATTGTAGGCGACCGCCGTCATCATCAGGTCGGAATCGACGAGGTCCATCGCCATCAGCCAGCCGAGGTATTTCTGCCCGGCGGTCATGGAAATCTTCGGGTCGTGCAGCTGGCCGGGCTCGTAGCCGAGCTTCCTGCCGGTCTCCGGCATGATCTGCATCAGGCCGATGGCACCGTCGCCGCTGACCGCGTTCGGGTTGAAACCCGATTCCTGGCGCATCACGGCGTAGATCAGGGCGCGGTCGACGGTGAAGCCGCCTTCCGGCTCCCAGACCGGCACCGGATAGAGCGCCGCGGGAATGACCGCATCGCCATAGAGCCGCTGGGTCGCGCCCATCTTCAGCGCCAGGGTCGGCAGGTTGGCCGCCTGCGACACCGCCACCAGGGCCTCGTCCAATTCGTCCTTGGCCTTCTGCTGCAGCAACAGCAGTTCCTTTTCCGCCATCTGCTTCTGGCCGACCTGGAGCAGCGCCATGGCGCGCTTGCCGGAGCGGGCGTTCATAATCTGATCGCCATGCGCCCTGGTCAGTTTCGGCGCCGACCAGTCGATCTCCGGAGCGATGCCGAGGGCGCGGGCCGCCAGCTGTCCATAGAAGGTGAGCGGATGCTTGGCCGCCTGCTTCAGCCAGGTGCTGACCTTGTCGGGCTGCTTGGCGCGCAGATAGGCGCGGGCGACCCAGAACGCCGCCTTGGACTGGTCCCAGGGATCATTTTCCGCATTTTCCGCATCACGCGAGAAGGCCAGCGCCGCCTTGGCGAAGTCGCCGCGCTTCCAGGCCTCGAGCCCGGCCAGCCAGTTGGTGTCGCGATCGTTATAGGCCTCGTCGGGCGAGCCCATGTGGATGCCGATGGTGTCCGGCTGGGTCGGCGCCTGGGCGCCCTTGTCGAGGGCGAGCAGATAGATGCGCTGGGCGACCGCCAGGGTGGAGAAGCGACGCAGCCAGTCGGTCAGCTCCTTGGCATTGGCCTTGTAGAGCGGCGACAGGTAGCGGTCGGCCAGGACGTGGCCGAGCAGCGACTGGTCGGTCAGCTCGCCGATGATCTCGTCGGCGCGGCGGAAATCGCCCGCGGCCTGGAGGCGGAAGATGTCGCGATACCGGTCGGCGTTCACCGCATCCAGGGGTTTCGGCAGGGAAACGCCGTCCACCTGCACATCGACGCCCGGCAAAGCCGCCGTGGCGCGGTCCTGAGCGAGCGCCTCCGCCGAAAGCCCGGCGGCCAGCGTCATCGTCGTGATTGCGGTCAGCGCCAAAGAGCGCCAGCCCCGTCGGTGCCATGTCGTCGCCAAGGTCCTGTCCCCCTGGTGCACTCGTTCCAGCCCGAAAGGAACGAATTGGTTAACGATTTCTTGTTGTCTCCCGGAGTCACGGTTAGACGATCGAGGAGGGGGAGTCCACTAAAAATCTCGCGCGGCAACAACCCGTATGGTCTTGCGCGAGTTCCAAACCACTATACGTATTAGTTAATACCCCCGTGTGCATACTACACGGTAATTTAGATAATTGTTTTAGTTCAGAATCACTTATTGGGAAAAAGGTTCTATCAACGACTAGTCGAGCCGCGATTTCAGCTTCAGAAGATCGCGCCACGTCTCACGCTTTTGTGCTGGTTGGCGCAGCAGATAGGCGGGATGGAAGATCGGCAAGGTGGGAATAGGGCCCGGCAGGCCCGGACTCCGGTATTCAAACCAGCGCCCCCGCAGCCGGGTGATACCTTCCGTCGTTTGCAGCAACCCCTGGGCGGCGGCGGCCCCAACCAGGACCAGGACTTTGGGCGCAATCAACTCGATGTGCCGCTCGACGAAGGGTTTCTGGGCGGCGAGCTCGGCATCGGTCGGCTTCCGGTTCCCGGGCGGCCGCCAGAAGCACACGTTCGTTATATAGAAGGTGGTCCGGTCCAACCCGATCGCCGCCATCATCCGGTCCAGCAGCTGGCCGGAGACGCCGACGAAGGGCAGGCCCAGGCGGTCCTCGTCCGCCCCCGGCGCCTCGCCAACCAGCATCACCCTGGCGGCTGGATTGCCGTCGGCGAAGACCAGGTTGGTGGCGGTCCGGCGTAAGGCGATGCCGTCGAAACTCTCCAACGCCGCGCGCAGGGCGGCCAGATCGGGCGCCGCACCCGCCGCCTCGCGGGCGGAGGTGACGGTCGCCTGGTCCACCGGGCCCAGGGCCCGGGCGGGGGCGGGCGGTGGGGCGGGACTCGGGGCATAGCTCGCGCGCGCCGGCGCCTCGGCCAGTTGCCGGGGTGTCTCCGGCCGCGGCGCCGTAGGACCGGCGCCCGTGGACGTGACGCCCGTGGACGTGACGCCCGTGGACGTGACGCCCCGGGGCGGCAACTCGCCCCCAAACCCGGTCGTCCCAAGGCGGCTTTGCGGCGTCGGCTCAATAGCTTCATCGGCGCCCCAGTCGATATAGAGCTTCAGCAGCGCCAGGGCTTCGGCGGGGGCATAGTGTTGGGCAAGTTGCCTGATCGGGGCGTCTTGTGACATGACACCGACCGTAGCATCGGATCGCCGCCTGGCCAATTCCGGCATGACCCGGAACGACGGGCGCGGCGAAGGAAGTGCGTGAACGACAAGACGGCCTCATCGGCCGCCTTCTGGGAGGAGCGGCATGGATCGCGAGGTCATGGAATATGATGTGGTGATCGTCGGCGGGGGGCCCGCGGGGCTCAGCGCGGCGATTCGCCTGAAGCAGCTGGCGGCCGAGCAGGGCCATGACGTCGCGGTCTGCGTGCTGGAGAAGGGGGCGGAGATCGGCGCCCACATCCTCTCGGGCGCGGTGCTCGAGCCCCGTGCGCTCAACGAGTTGATTCCCGACTGGAAGGAAAAGGGCGCGCCGCTCAACACCCCGGCCAGGGAAGACCACTTCCTGTTCCTGACCCAAGGCGGGTCGATCAGCCTGCCGACCCCGCCGCAGATGAACAATCACGGCAACTACATCATCTCGCTTGGCAACTTCTGCCGCTGGCTGGGCGAGCAGGCCGAGGCGCTGGGCGTCGAGATCTATCCCGGCTTCGCCGCGGCCGAAGTGATCCAGGACGAGAACGGCGCGGTGAAGGGTGTGGCCACCGGCGACATGGGCATCGGCAAGGACGGCCAGCCGACCGCGAACTACACCCGCGGCGTCGAGCTGCACGGCAAGCAGGTGCTGTTCGCCGAGGGCTGCCGCGGCTCGCTGAGCAAGGGCCTGATCGAGCGCTTCAACCTGCGCGCCGACAGCGATCCGCAGACCTACGGCATCGGCATCAAGGAATTGTGGGAGATCGACCCGGCCAAGCACGAGCAGGGCAAGATCACCCACACCGTCGGCTGGCCGATGGATAGCGGCACCTATGGCGGGTCCTTCCTCTACCACCTCGAGAACAACCAGGTGGCGGTCGGCTTCGTCATCGGCCTCGACTATTCCAATCCGCATCTCTCGCCGTTCGAGGAGTTCCAGCGCTTCAAGCAGCATCCGGCGATCCGGCCGATTTTCGAAGGCGGCCGGCGCATCGCCTATGGCGCGCGCGCGATCAACGAGGGCGGCTTCCAGTCGATCCCCAAGCTCACCTTCCCCGGCGGCGCCCTCATCGGCTGCTCGGCGGGCTTCGTCAACGTGCCCAAGATCAAGGGCACCCACACCGCGATGAAGTCCGGCATGACCGCGGCGGAGGCGATCTATCCGCGGCTGAAGGCCGGCGACGCCGCCGGCGCCGAGATCACCGCCTATCCGGAGGCGCTGAAAAAGACCTGGCTGTGGGACGAGCTCTACCGGGTGCGCAACATCCGCCCGTCCTTCCACGGCGGCATGTGGATGGGCCTCGCCTATTCGGCGATCGACACCTACCTGTTCCGCGGCAAGGCGCCCTGGACCCTGCACAACCACCCGGACCATACCCAGCTGCGCAAGGCCTCGGACACGCAGAAGATCGCCTATCCGAAGCCGGACGGGGTGGTCAGCTTCGACCGCCTGTCCTCGGTCTTCCTTTCGGCCACCAACCACGATGAAAACCAGCCGGCCCACCTGACCCTGCGGAACAAGGATGTGCCGATCGAGGTCAACCTGGCGCTCTATGACGCGCCGGAGCAGCGCTACTGCCCGGCTGGCGTCTACGAGATCGTGCGCGAGAGCGACGGCAGCAATCCGCGCCTGCAGATCAACGCCCAGAACTGCGTCCACTGCAAAACCTGCGATATCAAGGACCCGACCCAGAACATCAACTGGGTGGTTCCGGAGGGCGGCGGAGGCCCCAACTACCCGAATATGTGAGGCAAATCCGGGTGGGAATGTTAAGACTGGACGCCTTATATTAAGGTGATCGCGGACCCATTTCCCGGAACAGCCCCTTTATGACCGACAGGCACGCCCCCATGCCCAAAACCGACCGGCGCAAAAGCCGGCTCTCCTGGCCGCTTGTCGCGGCCGGTCTGCTCGCTACGGTCTTGACCGGGTGCGGACCGGAGGAGCCGGTGGCGACCCAGCAGTCGCAATCCGGGCAGCCGGCCAGCAACGCCGTCGCCGACGCGCAGGGCAACGTGGTGGCCGAGGCCACCACGACCGAGCCGGAGGACTGGAGCGCCAGTGGCGCCTACCTGGCGGGCATGACCGCCTTCGATGCCCGTGACATGGGCAAAGCCGCCGACCTGCTGAACATCGCCCTCGGCGAGGAGCTCAACGATCCGATCCTCGCCCAGAAGGCGTTGTTCGCGATGCTGAGCGACAACCGCATGGCGGACGCCATCGATCTCGCCAAGCGCATGCGTGACGCCAACTTCAAGTCGGCCTTGATCACCGTCACGCTGGTGCAGGAGCAGGTGCGCGCGGGCGACTATGCCAAGGCGCTGGATCTGGCCAGGGAGTTGCCGGACGATCGCCTTATGGCGGTCACCGGCCCGATGCTGCGGGCTTGGCTGGCGATGGGCGCCACCGGCAAGGAGGCCGCCCTGGCCGAGTTGAAGCCGCTCCAGGCGATGAAGGGCGCCGAGATGCTGCAGCTGGTGCAGGCCGGCCTGATCCAGGACCACGCCGGCGACGCCGACGCGGCCGAGGCCAGCCTGAACGCGGCGATCGATGCCACCTCGGAAATCCCGGCGCAGCTGGCCGAACTCTACATCACGCTGCTGCTGCGTCACGGCAAGGACCAGGCGGCGCGCGACATGGTGGCGCGCTATCGCGCCCAGGCCCAGGGCCGCGGCGAGGATGTCGCCACCGCCATGCTGCACCGGGTCGAGTCCGACAAGGGCAAGGGCCCGCTGGTCGCCGACGTGAAGCAGGGCATGGCCATCGCCTACGGCCAGGTCGCCATGGAGCTGATGGCCGACGATTTCAACGGCGATGCGCTGTGGCTGGTGCAGCTGGCGCTCGACCTCGATCCCAAGCTGGACATCGCGCGCGTGGCGATGGGCGACCTCTATCGCCAGATCAAGAAATGGGACGCGGCGATCGCCGCCTATTCGCAAATCGATCGCAACTCCATCTATCACCGTCCGGCGCAGCTCTCGATCGCCGAATGCTACCGGCAGCAGGAGAAGAATGCCGAGGCGGAGGCGATGCTGCGCCAGGCGATGGCGGACGATCCCGCCGATATTTCCGCCGCCCAGCAGCTGGGCCAGCTGTTGCGCTCGACCAAGGATTTCGCCGGCGCGGCGAAGGCCTATACCACCGCCATCGAACGCCTGGGCCAGGTGGAGCCGGAGGATTGGCAGCTCTTCTACTATCGCGGCATCGCCTTTGAGCGCGCCAAGGACTGGCCGTCGGCGGAGAAGGACTTCCTGAAGGCGCTCGAGCTGTCGCCCGATGAGCCCTATGTGCTGAACTACCTCGCCTATACCTGGGTGGAGCGGCGCGAGAACCTGGACAAGGCGCTGCCCATGCTGGAAAAGGCCGTGCAGCAGCGGCCGGATGAGGGCTTCATCGTCGACAGCCTCGGCTGGGCGCATTACATGCTGGGCGACTACGAGAAGGCGGTCGTCGATCTGGAGAAGGCGGTGCAGCTGGCGCCGACCGATCCGGTGCTGAACGATCATCTGGGCGATGCCTATTGGCGCGTCGGCCGCCATCACGAGGCGCGTTTCCAGTGGTCGCGCGCCTTGAGCTTCGAGCCGGAGCCGGAGTTGCAGCCCGTCATCGAGAAGAAGCTGGAGGAAGGCTTGCCCGATCAATCGGCCAATCCGGATCCGGCAAGCTCGCCCACTGCCGGGACGTCCTCCGGCGGCTGAGCCGGCGCCGCGTCCCGTCCATCTGGTCCCGTTCCGGTCGTTCCGCCCATGCTCGCGCGCGCCAAAATCAATCTCTATCTGCACGTCACCGGGAAGCGCGCGGACGGCTATCACCTGCTCGACAGCCTGATCGTCTTCGCCGATGCCGGCGACACGCTCGCGGCCACGGCGGCGGACGCCTTGACGCTCGCCATCGACGGCCCCTTCGCCGCAGGCCTCGAAAGCGGGCCGGATAACCTGGTGCTGCGCGCCGCCGCCGGCCTGCGGACCTTGACCGGCGCCAAGGCCGGAGCGGCCATCCGCCTGACCAAGAACCTGCCCATCGCGTCGGGCATCGGCGGCGGCTCGGCCGATGCGGCGGCGGCGTTGCGGCTGCTGGCGGATTTGTGGCGGGTGACGCCGGACCGATCCGCGCTCATGGACCTGGCGGCGAAGCTCGGCGCCGACGTGCCGGTCTGCCTCGCCGGCAAGCCCAGCTTCGTCGGCGGCATCGGCGAGCGGATCGACCCGGCCACGGGCCTGCCATCCTGCTGGCTGCTGCTGGTCAATCCGCGCGTGGCGACGCCGACACCGGCGGTGTTCAAGGCCCGGCGGGGCGACTTCTCCGCGCCGGGGCGCTGGGCCGACAGGCCGCGTGATTTCGTGGATTTTGCCCGGCGCCTCGCCGCTTGCCGCAACGACCTGACCGAGGCGGCGATTAGCGTCACGCCGCAGATTCGCGACGTGTTGGCGGCCATCGAGGAGTTGCCCGGCTGCGCGCTGGCGCGGCTCTCGGGCAGCGGGGCGACCTGTTTCGGCCTGTTCGCCGACGAGCCGGCGGCGCAGGCCGCGCTGCGCCGGATGCAGGCCGGGCGCCCGGCCTGGTGGTCGCTGGCGGCGCCGCTGGCGGGTTAGCCGGAAAGCTCGGCCAGGGCGGCGCGCAATTCATCGAGCAGCGCCGCGCTCGGCGTGCCATCCACCGGCAGGCCGGCGGTCAACTGGAAATCGCGGATGGCGGCGATGCTGTCGCCGTCGATGACGCCATCCAGCTTGCCGGGCGGGAAGCCGAGCTGGTCGAGCAGCGTTTCCATCTCAACCAGTTCTCCCTGCCCGAGGCTGGCGACAGGCGCAGGCATCGGGCTCTCGCCACCGCCGAAGCGCCAGAGCAACCCGGCGAGGCCGATGGCGAAGCCGACAACGAGCACGCCCAGCAGGAAACCGGACCAGGCCGGCCGCCGGTCGACCGGCCGCGCCCGGGGCGGGCGGATCGGCCGGGTATGCGCGGTGGCGGGCGCGGGGGCCGCCAGGTCCGCGGCAATCTCAACCGGAACGGTTTCGGGGGCCGTCTCCACGGGCGGCGCGGCGTCATCGGCAGCCTTGGCCGCCGGCACGGGCTTCCGTTCACCCGGCGGGGGCACCGGCCGGTCTTCGGGATTGGCTCTGAGCGGCTCGTCGGTCATGGCCTGGTGCACTCGCGGATACGCGCCGGCCGGGTCGCGGGCGGCAGCCTCACCGCGGCGCGGGATCGCTGCGCTGGGCGGTTCTTCGACCAGAAAATACCGGCCCGTGGCGGCCGGCGGCAAGGGCCGCGGCGCGGCGCGGCGGAGGGTTGCAATGGCGGAGTCGCTTGCCTATGGTGCCGCCGCCCGCCGACCCCTCCGGTCCGGCCGGGCCTGCTGGGGCGTAGCCAAGCGGTAAGGCAGCGGGTTTTGGTCCCGCCATCCCAGGTTCGAATCCTGGCGCCCCAGCCAGCTTCTCAGGCGCTCGCCGCCATCACAGCGTCCGGATCGTCAGCCCGCCATCGACCAGCAGCGCCTGGCCGACCGCGAAGGGCAGCAGGCCTTGCGCTGCCGTGACCACCGTTTTCGCCACGTCTTCCGCCTCGCCCCAGCGCTTGATCGGCGAGATGCCTTCCTGGATCAGCTGGTCGAGGCGCGCCTCGGAGACCTTGGTCATGTCGGTGCGGATGATGCCCGGGCGCACCTCGTACACGCCGATGCCGGTCTCGGCCAGGCGCACGGCGAAGAGCTTGGTCATCATCGCGGCGCCCGCCTTCGACATGCAGTATTCGCCGCGGCTGATCGACACCACCTCGGCGCTCACCGAGGTGATGTTGACGATGGAGCGGTGCCAGGCCGGCGCCGCATCCGCCAGCATGCGCTTGACCAGCGTCTGGGTGAGGAAGAACGCGCCGCGCAGGTTGATGTCGAGACAGCGGTCATAGCTTTCCGGCGTCACGTCGAGCAGGTCGCCGCGGTTGAGCACCGAGACGCCCGCGTTGTTCACCAGGCAGTCGAGCGGTCCCAGCTCGCGCCAGACCGCGTCGCCGATGGCGGCGTGCGTCTCGATCTGCGAGATGTCGCCGGCGATGAAGGCGGCGCGGCGCTTGCGATCCGCGATGGCCGCCAGCGTCAATTCCGCTTCGCCGTCCCGCGCCACGTCCAGGATGGCGATGTCGAACCCGGCCTCGGCCAGCGCCAGGGCGATGCCGCGACCGATGCCGCGGCGCCCGCCGGTCACGAGCGCGGTCTTCGCGCGCTGGGTCATGATTCCGTTCCCCGTCAGATCGTGGCGGCAGAGCGTGCCGCCGAGGGCGCGGCGCCCGGGTCAGCGGGCGGCCGCCAAGTCCTTGGCGAAGGCGGCGAAGATCTCGTCCAGGCCGGCGTTCAAGGCCGCCACCGCATCGTCGATCTTCTCGCCCGAGGTCGGCTTCTCCGAGGTGTAGGTCTTGCTCAGCAGCAGCCGGTCACCGTTCTTCTCGATGCAGGCGAGCTCCAGCGAGATGACCGCGCCGCTCTGCCCGCCAGTCAGCTGCTCCAGCCGCTTGATGGTGCCGCGCACGACATAGGCGGTGTCGAGGCGCAGCTCGCTCGGCGAGACGCTGTCGGCGACATTGGCCTGGCGCAGATAGGCGACCAGCTGGTCGCGCAGCATCTGCGGCGGCGCGTCGGTCCAATAGGCGTAGTTGCGCTGCTCCAGCTTGCGCCCGCCATCGGCGGTGAACAGCAGCGGCCGCTCCGACATGACGCCTTCGCCGGCGAAGGGGATGACCTCGACCCCGCCGGTGATCGGCGTCGCCGCCTGCTCGGCGGGCGCGCTGGCGATCAGGCGGAAATACTGCTCCTTCGGCACCGGCGGGGCCGAGCCGAAGCAGCCGGCCAGCGCCAGCACCAGGGGAAGGGCGATGAGAGCTTTGAGCGGGCGCATCGTCACTGCTCCTCGGAAGAGGCTGGGGTCAGGCCCTTGTCGGCCTCCGGCGGGCCGCCATTCAGCAGCAGGCCGGGATTCTGCCGGATCAGGCGGCTGAACTCGCTCATGTTGCGGGCGGTTCCGTCGATGTTGCGGGTGATCGAATCGATGTTCTGCGACACCGATCGCAGGATGTATTCCAGATTGGCGATCGACTTGTCGATGTTCTTGCGGTTGTCGCCGACCATATCGTTCAGCTGGTCGATCAGGGTCTGCACCTTGGCCGAGACCTGCTTGATGTCGGCGGCGGCGCCCTGCGCCTGGGCGCTCGCCTTCTCGATATTGGCGAGGATGGTGCGCACCGATTCGACGTTGCGGTCGTCCACCAGCTTGTCGGCCTGCAGCAACGTGGCGTTCATTTGGGTCGTGAAGGTGGAGATGTCGTTGGTGATTTTCGGCGTCTTCTCCTGCACGTTGCTGGCGATCGCCTGCAGGCTGGTGAACAACTCCTCCAGGTTCTGGTCGGTGTTGTTGCCGATCCGCTTGATGATGTCGTCGACGTCCTGGATCAGCGGCTTCAGCGAGCCTTCCGAGAGGTCGCCGATCTGGCCCGCCACCTGGGCCATCAGCGAGAAGGCGTCGGCCGGCGTCCCGCCGGTGATCTCGCCGCCCACGGCGACCAGTTCCTGCGACTTGCCGCCGAAGATCTCCACCGTCTTGCCGGCGAGGAAACTGGAGGCGGAGATGCGGGCGATCGAGTCCGCCGGGATCTTCCAGCCCTGCTCGACGCTGACATGGACGCTGAAGACGTATTTGCCGTCCTTCCACACCGGCTCGATCGTCTCGACCTGGCCGACCTTGTAGCCCTCGTAGCGGACCAGCGTGCCGTAGTCGATGTCGGTCACCGCATCCATGGTGATGGAATAGGGATCGGTCGGCCCGCTGCGGCCGCTGATCTGCGCCAGGGCCCAGATCAGCGCCACGATCATGGCGGCGACGAAAACGCCGACGGCGGTGTAGTTGACGAAGTAGTTGCGCATTTATCAGTCCCCCGCCAAGCGGCGCAGATATTCCTCTGGATCGACTTCCACGTGCTCCGACCGGCGGTGGATCAGGTTCTGCACCCGCTCGTTCGGATTGACCTTGATCTGCTCGGGCGGCTCGCAGGCCAGCACGCGGCCGCGGTCGAGCACGGTGATGCGGTCGCCGATCTTGAAGGCGCTCTCGACATCATGCGTCACCACCACGACGGAAATCCCCATCGCCTCGCGCAGGCGCAGGATCAGATCGTCCAGCGCCGAGGACACCACCGGATCGAGGCCGGAGGACGGCTCGTCCAGGAACACCAGCTTCGGATCCATGACGATGGCGCGCGCGATCGAGGCGCGCTTCACCATGCCGCCGGAGAGCTCCGCCGGCATCAAGTGGCCGAAGCCGCTCATGTTCACGACCTCGAGCTTCAGCCGGGCCATGATGTCCATGGTCTTCTCGTCCAGATGCGCCAGCTCGCGCAGCGGCAGCTTGACGTTCTCGGCGACGTTCATCGAGCTGAACAAGGCGCCGAACTGGAAGGCGACGCCGATCTTGCGGCGCAGCTCCAGCTTGTCGAGCGCCTTCAGGGTGCCCATGTCCTGGCCGAGGAGCTTGATCTTGCCCGGCAGCGGCGGCATCAGCCCCACCAGGTGGCGCAGGAAGGTGGTCTTGCCCGAGCCCGATCCGCCCATGATCACCATGATCTCGCTTTCATGGACCTTCATGTTGACGTCG
The DNA here is from genome assembly GCA_039808885.1 of Dongiaceae bacterium. Taxonomy (GTDB): domain Bacteria; phylum Pseudomonadota; class Alphaproteobacteria; order Dongiales; family Dongiaceae; genus Dongia_A. The sequence continues at coordinate 155,676 of JBDHTX010000003.1, forward strand.
AACAAGACCTGGCGCGGCCCGAAGGACCAGTCCAGATGGTCGACGTCGATGACGACCGGCTTGCCGGCCAGCTCTTCCTGGGTCGGCTTCCAGAATGCCTCTTCGGACTGGGTGGTGGGGGCGGCCATGGCCATCAGTGCGTGCTCATATAGCCGATGATCATGTCGGAGACGACGATGGCGGTGATCGACTGCACCACCGAGCGCGTGGTCACGCGGCCGACGCCCTCGGCGCCGCCGGAGACGCCGGCGCCGTTCATCACGCCGATCAGGCCGATGAGCAGGCCGAAGAACGAGGCCTTGCTGATGCCGTGCCAGACGTCGTCGGTCTTCAGCACCTTCAGCGTGTCATGGATGTAGGAACCCAGCGACTGGTCGAGCGTGCCGCAGACATAGAGCGCCGAGGCGCCGATCGACACCAGGTTTGCCCACATGGCGATGCAGGGCAGCATGACCACCAGCGCGATCAGCATTGGCGCGACCAGGTAACGGTTCGGGTTGATGCCCATCACCTGGAGCGCGTCGATCTCCTGGTTGATGGTCATGGTGGCGAGCCGCGCGGCGATGGCCGAGCCGGAGCGGCCGGCGATCAGGATGCCCATGATGAGCGGCGAGAACTCGCGCGTGACCGAGAGCGCGATGCCGATATAGGCGAAGCTCTGCGCGCCGAACAGGCCGAGCGAGTAGAGGCTCTGGATCGCCAGCATCAGGCCGATGGTGGCGGCGAGCAGGGTGCAGATCGGCAGCGCGGCGATGCCGAAGCGCATCATCTCGGCGAAGGTCAGGCTGATGCGGACCGGCTGCTTGTAGAAGTTCCCGGCGAAGATCCACATGACCGACTCGGCCAGGATCGTGGCGCCGAATCCCCATTCGTCGAAGCCGCGCGCCGTGCGCCGCCCGATGCCCTCGAAGAACTTCAGCACCGCGATCATCGATCAGCTCTTGACCGCGGCGAGGGCGGTGGCGAGATCGGGATGGATGGTGAACACCTTGTCCAGCCGCGCCAGCTCGAGCACCCGGCGGGCGCGCTGGCTGACCGAGACCAGGGCCAGGTCGTTCTTCTGCTTGCGCGCCGCCTGCAGCCCCTCGATCAGGCTGGCGATGCCGGAGGAATCGATATAGGTGACCTGGCTGAGGTCGACCAGGACATCGCGCTTCTGCTTCAAATTGTCGAGCAGGGCGCGGCGCACCTGCGGCGCGTTCTCCATGTCGATCTCGCCCGTCAGCGCGACGACGATCCGGCCCGATTGTTCGGTGATGTTCGAGACCGTCATCATCTACCTCTTGCGTTTGACCAGTTCCAAGAGGTTGCCCTCTCCATCCGGCAGGGGGATGAAGCTGGCATCATCCATGACAGCGCGGATGAAATGCGTCCCAAGCCCCCCCGGACGCACGTCGTCGAGATCCCTGGGCGCTATCTTAGCCGGATCGACGTTCGGCGCAAAATCCCTTATCCGCAGCATCAAACCATCCGCCATGCGATGTACCGCCAGCGCGATCTCGCCTTTGCGCGCCCCGGCATAGGCGTGAACGATGATGTTCTCGATCGCCTCGCCGGCCGCCAATAGCACGTCGTCGGTTTCCATTTCGTCAAAGCCGCAGGCCTCGGCCGCGGCCCGGATGGCCGGGCGGATCAGGCGCAGGCGCTTGGGATCGGCCGGAAAGGACAGGCCGAACAGGAAATCGCTGGTTTCCGGGGCGCCGCGCTCCTTCTCCGCATGGCGCTCCCAGGCGGCCGCGGCCAGGCCGTCGTCGATCACCAGCAGCGTCAGATCGTCGCGCGACCGCCACCCGGCGCGCTCGAGCTCCTCGACCACGGCCGACAGGCGCTCCCGGATCGGCTTGCCGCGCGACATGCTGAACAGCACGTCCAGGCCCTCGGTGCCCAGCTCCTCCTCGCCGAAGCGGAACTCGGTGACGCCGTCGGTGCACAGGATGAACTGCGCGCCGTCCAGATTGACCTCCTCGGTCACGTATTTCGCGCTGGCGACGATGCCGAGCGGCGGCGCGTCGGCGGGCATGACGGTGGAGGTCTTGCCGGGCCGGCGCAGCAGCGGCGGCAGATGGCCGGCATTGGCGAAGCGCAGCCGGCCGGTCGACGGATCGTAGAGCCCGGCGACCATGGTGACGAACATGCCGCGGCTGACCGTCTCGCAGACCTCGCGGTTGAGGATCGACATGAGGCGCGACGGGTCGCGCACGGTCTTGCCCAGGCAGCGGAACAGCCCTGCCGCCTTCGCCATCAGCAGCGAGGCGTTCAGGCCCTTGCCGGACACGTCGCCGATGGCGAAGGCGATGGTTCCGTCCGGCAGGTTGAAATGGTCGTAGAAATCGCCCGACACCTCGAGGATCGGCCGCACCAGGCCACAGATCGGCGAGCCGGAATCATCCTCCTCCGGCAGCAGATGGCGCTGGATTTCCGCCGCCAGCTCGACCTCGCGCTGCAGCCGCTCCTGCGCCACCAGGCGGTCGGCCATGCGGGCGTTGTTGATCGCCAGCGCGGCGGAAGCGGCCATCACCCGCAGCAGGCTCTGGTCCTCGGCGTTGAACGGCTGGCGGTCGTGCTTGTTCAGCACCTCGACCGCGCCGATGACGGTGTGGGCGACGCCCATGGGCGCGCAGAGGATGGAGCGGGTGACGAAGCCGGTCTTCTTGTCCGCCTCGGCGAAGAAGGCGCGGTCCTCGTAGGCATGCTCGACCACCTGGATGCGGTCCTCGGCCACCGCGCGGCCGACCACGCCGTGGCCGGTGGGCACGGTGAGGCCGGTGACGTCGACCGGGCCGACGGCGGCGCGGCAGACCAGGCTGGCCTGGGCATCGTCGAGCAGGAAAATCGCACCCGCCTCGACCTTCAGCAGGCGCACGATCTGCGACAGCGCCTCGCGCACCGTGGCGTTGATGTCCTGGGTCTGGGCGAAGGAACGGCTGAGGGCGGCCGCGAACTCCAGCGGATCGGCCAAATGGTCGCCACCCCCGACCGGCGATTCGATTAGGTCAGTCATGTTGTAGGACTTGTGCTGCCTCAGGCGCCGGAATTGGGGCCACCCGGCGATCCGGGCTGCCGCCTGTCGCACCCCTCTGGATACCGCCTCGCGGGTTGGTCATCTGCACGCTTGCCCCCTCAATCCCTTCGCCGCAACGGAAACGGCGCCGGACCCTCGCCGCCGGCGTCGAAATCGTCAAGAGAATCGCACCTTTGGACCGCAAGAGGCAAGGCCGGACCCGCGCCATTGTGCGGCGCGTCACGGGCGCTCCCGACCAAAGTCTAGGATCACTTCACCCGACCCGGCGTGTATTCCGCCAAGAACCGAGAAATTCGGTCTATTCGGCGCCTGTCCCGGTCCTGGCGCGAAGAGGGGTAGCAATGGTCGGGGGCCAACAGCTCGGGGAGCCACCCGGCTGAAAATAGTGGGAGGGAGCTCTAATGAGCGTGCAAAACATGACATCCGGACGCAGTGCCGGCGCGACGGCGGGAGTGTCCTCCGCCGAGATCCGCAAAGTGGTTTTCGCCTCGTCGCTCGGCACCGTGTTCGAGTGGTACGACTTCTATCTCTACGGGTCGCTGGCGGCGATCATCTCCAAGCAGTTCTTCTCCGCGGTGAATCCGACGGCCGCCTTCATCTTCGCCCTGATGGCCTTCGCCGCCGGCTTCGCGGTGCGCCCGTTCGGCGCCCTGGTATTCGGCCGGCTGGGCGACCTGGTTGGCCGCAAATACACCTTCCTCATCACCATCACGATCATGGGTCTGTCGACCTTCATCGTGGGCCTGCTGCCGAACTACGAGACGATCGGCATCGCCGCGCCGGTGATCCTGATCGGCCTGCGCCTGCTGCAGGGCCTCGCGCTCGGCGGCGAATATGGCGGTGCGGCGACCTATGTCGCGGAACACGCGCCGATGGGCAAGCGCGGCTTGCACACCAGCTGGATCCAGACCACGGCGACGCTCGGCCTGTTTCTGTCGCTGCTGGTGATCCTGTTCACACGCACCTGGATCGGCGAGGAAGCGTTCGCCGCCTGGGGCTGGCGCATTCCGTTCCTGATCTCGCTGGTTCTGCTGGCCTTCTCGGTCTACATCCGCATGAAGCTGAACGAGTCGCCGACCTTCCAGCGCATGAAGGATGAGGGCAAGGGCTCGAAGGCGCCGCTGACCGAATCCTTCGCCCATTGGCCCAACCTGAAGCTGGTGCTGATCGCGTTGTTCGGCCTCACCGCCGGCCAGGCCGTGGTCTGGTACACGGGCCAGTTCTACGCCCTGTTCTTCCTGACCCAGACGCTGAAGGTGGCGCCGACCACGGCGAACTACCTGATCGCCGCCTCGCTGCTGATCGGCACGCCCTGCTTCATCCTGTTCGGCTGGCTGTCGGACAAGATCGGGCGCAAGCGCATCATCATGGCGGGCTGCCTGCTGGCCGTGATCACCTACTTCCCGGTGTTCAAGGGCATCACGCACTTCGCCAACCCGGCCCTCGAAGCGGCGCAGGCGAGCGCGCCGGTGACCGTCATTTCCGATCCGGCGACCTGCTCGTTCCAGTTCAACCCGGTCGGCACCTCGAAGTTCTTGACCTCTTGCGACATCGCCAAGAGCTTCCTGGCCAAGGGCTCGGTGAACTACGAGAACGAAGCCGCGCCGGCGGGAACTGTCGCCCAGGTGAAGATCGGCGATACGGTGATCGACAGCTTTGAAGGCGTCGGCCTGCCGGCCGAGGAGTTCAAGGCAAAGTCCGACACCTTCGCGGCGGCGATGACTGCGGCGGTGACCGCGGCCGGCTATCCGGCCAAGGCCGACCCCGAGCAGATCAACCATGTGATGGTCACGGTCCTGCTGGTCTACTTGGTGATCCTGGTCACCATGGTCTACGGCCCGATCGCGGCCACGCTGGTCGAGATGTTCCCGACTAAGATCCGCTACACCTCGATGTCGCTGCCGTATCACATCGGCAATGGCTGGTTCGGCGGCTTCCTGCCCACCATCTCCTTCGCCCTGGTGGCGGCGCAGGGCGACATCTATTACGGCCTGTGGTATCCGATCGTGATCGCGGCGATGACCTTCGTCGTCGGCATGTTCCTGGTGCACGAGACCAAGGATCACCACATCGACATCTGGTAAATCCGGGCGTCGAGACCGGAAAATGGGCCTCCCCGCGCCTGCGGGGAGGCCTTTTTCTTTGCCGGCGCATGGGCTACAAGACGCCGCCCTTGACGGGGCGGGGAACCGGGTTTGGAGCGTAAGACATGGCCGCCTACCAGTACATCTACGTCATGAAGGGCCTGACCAAGATCTATCCGGGCGGCCGGAAGGTCCTGGAGAATGTCTGGCTCTCCTTCCTGCCCGGGGCGAAGATCGGCGTGCTCGGCCATAACGGCGCCGGCAAGTCGACCCTGCTGCGCATCATGGCCGGCATCGACAAGGATTTCTCCGGCGAGGCCTGGGCGGCCGAGGGCGCCTCGGTCGGCTTCCTGCCGCAGGAGCCGCAGCTGGACCCGGCCAAGGACGTGCTCGGCAATGTCATGGAAGGCGTCGGCGCCACCGCAAGGCTGCTGCAGGAGTTCGAGGAGGTCTCGAACGCCATGGCCGATCCCGACGCCGATTTCGACAAGCTGCTGGCGCGCCAGGCGGAGCTGCAGGAGCAGATCGACCATGCCGACGCCTGGGACATCCAGCGCAAGGTCGAGATCGCGATGGATGCCCTGCGCTGCCCCCCGAGCGATGCCGACGTGACCAAGCTTTCCGGCGGCGAGCGCCGCCGCGTGGCGCTCTGCCGCCTGCTGCTGTCCAATCCCGACATGCTGCTGCTGGACGAGCCGACCAACCACCTCGACGCGGAATCGGTCGCCTGGCTCGAGCATTTCCTGCAGGAATACAAGGGCTGCGTCGTCGCCATCACCCACGACCGCTACTTCCTCGACAACGTCGCCGGGTGGATCCTCGAGCTCGACCGCGGCAAGGGCATTCCCTACGAGGGCAACTACTCCGGCTGGCTGGAGCAGAAGCGCACCCGGCTGGAGCAGGAGGAGAAGACCGAAACGGCGCGCCAGCGCACCCTCGACCGCGAATTGGAATGGATCCGGCAGAGCCCCAAGGCGCGCCAGGCCAAGTCGAAGGCCCGCGTCACCGCCTACGAGGCGCTGCTGGCCCAGGCCAATGAGAAGGCCATGGAGACGGCGGCGATCACCATTCCGGCGGGTCCACGCCTCGGCAACGTGGTCATCGAGGCCGAGCATGTGAACAAGGGCTTCGGCGACCGGCTGCTGATCGAGGATCTGTCCTTCCGCCTGCCGCCGGGCGGCATCGTCGGCGTGATCGGCCCCAACGGCGCCGGCAAGACCACCTTGTTCCGCATGATCACCGGGCAGGAGAAAGCCGACAGCGGCTCCTTCCGCGTCGGCGACACGGTGAAGCTCGGCTATGTCGACCAGTCGCGCGATACGCTGGCCCAGGACAAGACCGTCTGGCAGGAGATTTCCGACGGGCTCGACGAGATCGAGCTCGGCAAGACCAAGATGCCGAGCCGCGCCTATGTGGCGAGCTTCAATTTCAAGGGCTCCGACCAGCAGAAGAAGGTGGGACAGCTCTCGGGCGGCGAGCGCAACCGCGTGCACCTCGCCAAGATGCTGAAGTCGGGCGCCAACGTCCTGCTGCTGGACGAGCCGACCAACGACCTCGACGTCGACACCCTGCGGGCGCTGGAAGAGGCGCTGGAGAACTTCGCCGGCTGCGCGGTCATCATCAGCCACGACCGCTGGTTCCTGGACCGCATCGCCACCCATATCCTGGCCTTCGAGGGCGACAGCCATGTCGAGTGGTTCGAGGGCAACTACCAGGATTACGAGGCGGACCGGCACAAGCGCCTGGGAACCGAGGCGGACCAGCCGCACCGGCTGCGCTTCAAGCCATTGATTCGTAAGTAATTTCAGTTGTGCTGAGCGGTTTGACGGCCGGTCCGATGCGGGCCGGCGTCAACCATTTCTTTGCACTTTGGACGGCTTAATCGGTCTGGGGAACAAGGTTTCCAGTGCCGAGGGCCGTCATGAAGGAATATACGCGCGATCAGAGCGCCGCCGATCTGGCTGCGGACCTGGCCTATGTCCGGCTGAAGTCCGGCGAGCGGCCGTTCAAGCCCTATGGCGAAACCCTGGCCCTGCCGGGCGTCAGCACCAAGCTGCAGCCCAGCCGCAAGATCCCGGCCAATGAGGGCACCACGGCGCTCTACACCAACGAGGCCGAGCGCGCCTTCGCGGCCGCTGTCGTGCCGCAGGCCGAGCCCGTGGCCATGCCCACCGCCATCGGCGAGAACGTTGTGAGCCTGAGCGATGCCCGCAGCCAGCGCAAAACGCCCCGCTTCTAGCCGCACCGCGCCCAAGCGCAAAGGCCGGGCCCGGCACCAGCTGGCCAAGCGCCCGGCCGGTTCCGCGCCCGGTTCGCGCGCGACCGGGAACGCCCGCGCCGCGGCGCCGGAAGGCGTCGACGGACCGGGCTACCAGTTCGGCGGCTTCCGCATGATGTGCCGGCACCGCCACGTCCGCCACTAGGCTGCCCGCTCTGCGCGCCGCGCCGCCAGCCTGACCGGCGCCTTCTCCGCTGCCAATCCAAGCGCAACCGATCCATCTCCGACCCCGACGGGGTTGAGGTCTTTGGCCTCAACCGCGGCGCCACGACTTCGTGACGCCGGCGGCGCTGCGGCGCGCGCTATGCTGCAGGTATTCGCCGGCTGCCGCGCGTTGTGATCACAGCGCCGCGGGCGGGTCGGGGTATTTGTCATACAAGAGGCGATTGCCTCGCCGATTATTTATATGATAAAAGCGGACAGATAACCAAGGGCGCGGGCCAACCGCGCGGCGGTCGAACTGGGAGGTCCGGGGGGAAATCGCGGCGGGGATTGCGGCGCGCCGCTCTCCGCGTGACGAGCACTCCACCACAGCCGGTCCGATACGCCGCCGACGCGAAGCCTCGCGTTGCGACGCCGACGGAATCCCGCCGGCGCAAGGCCGACACCGAAACCGAACGAGCACCACAGCAGGAGGAACCACCGTGAAACTATTCAAGTCTCTTGTCGCAGCGGCCGCACTGGGCGTCTTCGCGCTCTCGGCCGGCATTGCCGGCGCAGAGGACAAGGGCACCATCGGCATCTCGATGCCGACCAAATCCTCGGCGCGCTGGATCGCCGACGGCGACAACATGGTGAAGGTGTTCACCGAGAAGGGCTACGCCACCGACCTGCAATACGCGGAAGACGACATCCCGAACCAGCTGGCGCAGATCGAGAACATGGTGACCAAGGGCGTGAAGGTCCTGGTCATCGCCGCCATCGACGGCACCACGCTCTCCGCCATCCTGCAGCAGGCGCATGACAGCGGCATCAAGGTCATCGCCTATGACCGCCTGATCCGCGACACGCCGAATGTCGACTACTACGCCACCTTCGACAACTTCCAGGTCGGCGTGATCCAGGCGAACTCGATCGTCGACGGCCTCGGCCTCAAGGACGGCAAGGGGCCGTTCAACATCGAGCTGTTCGGCGGCTCGCCCGACGACAACAACGCCTTCTTCTTCTATGACGGCGCGATGTCGGTGCTGCAGCCCTATATCGACAGCGGCAAGCTGGTGGTGCAGAGCGGGCAGATGGGCATGGACAAGGTCGGCACCCTGCGCTGGGACGGCGCGGTGGCGCAGTCCCGCATGGACAACCTGCTCAGCGCCTATTACGCGGACAAGCGGGTCGATGCGGTGCTCTCGCCCTATGACGGGCTCTCGATCGGCATCCTCTCCTCGCTGAAGGGCGTCGGCTACGGCAGCGCCGACCAGCCGATGCCGGTCGTCACCGGCCAGGACGCGGAAGTGCCCTCGATCAAGTCGATGATCGCCGGCGAGCAGTATTCGACCGTGTTCAAGGACACCCGCGAACTCGCCAAGGTGACGGCCGAAATGGTCGACGCCCTGCTGGCGGGCAAGGAAGTCCCGGTCAACGACACCAAGACCTACAACAACGGGGTCAAGGTGGTGCCGTCCTACCTGTTGAAGCCGGTCAGCGTCGGCCGCGACAACTGGAAGGACATCCTGATCGGCAGCGGCTATTACACCGAGGACCAGATCACCCAGTAGTTGCCGGAGGAAGCCGGGTCGGCCGCGCGCGCCGCGCGGGGTCGACCCGAACTTCGGCCAAGATGTCACTGGAACTGGCCGGGTTGGACGAGAGTCGACCAGAGACCTGGCCGGCTCTTTTCGTTTCTTCTCGGCGCTTCCCGCTTTCCGCCGGCTTTTGCGTCTCGCCAGGGGCCGTGCGCGGGCGTTAAATAGATTGAACCCGGAGACGACAACGTGACCCTCGCAGCGCCGCATTCGCCGCAGATCGACGCCCCGGCCGGTGCCGAGGCCGCGGCCATCCTCGAGATGCGCGGCATCACCAAGACCTTCCCGGGCGTCAATGCGCTCAGCAATGTCAATCTCAGCGTGCGTGCCGGTGAAATCCATGCGGTCGTTGGGGAGAACGGCGCCGGCAAGTCGACCCTGATGAAGGTGTTGAGCGGCGTCTATCCGCACGGCGAGTATTCCGGCGAGATCTATTTCCAGGGCGCGCCGTGCCGCTTCCGCGACATCGGCGACAGCGAGAAGGCCGGCATCGTCATCATCCACCAGGAACTGGCGCTGGTGCCGCTGCTGTCCATCGCCGAGAACATCTTCTTGGGCAACGAGCCCGCGAGGAACGGCATCATCGACTGGAACGCCGCCTTCGCGCGCACCCAGGCGTTGCTGAAGAAGGTCGGGCTCAAGGAATCGCCCAACACGCTCATCACCGATCTCGGCGTCGGCAAGCAGCAGCTGGTGGAGATCGCCAAGGCGCTGTCGAAGCAGGTGAAGCTGCTGATCCTGGACGAGCCGACGGCAAGCCTCAACGAGAGCGACAGCGACGCCCTGCTGGCGCTGCTGAAGGAATTCCAGGCGCAGGGCATCTCCTCCATCCTGATTTCGCACAAGCTGAACGAGATCCTGAAGGTGGCCGACACCGTCACCGTGCTGCGCGACGGCGCCACGGTGGACCGCCTGGATTGCCACGCGGAGCGGATCGACGAGAGCCGCATCATCAAGAGCATGGTCGGCCGGGAGCTGGCGGACCGCTATCCGAAGCGCAGCCCGCGCATCGGCGAGCCGATCTTCGAGGTGAGGAACTGGGTCGTCTATCACCGGGAACACGCCGACCGGCAGATGATCAAGGGCATCGACCTCAACGTGCGCAAGGGCGAGATCGTCGGCATCGCCGGGCTGATGGGGTCGGGGCGGACCGAACTCGCCATGAGCATCTTCGGCCGCTCCTACGGCCAGAAGATCAGCGGCCAGGTGCTGCTGCACGGCAAGGAGATCGACGTCAGCACCATCCAGAAGGCGATGGACGCGGGCATCGCCTATGTGACCGAGGATCGCAAGAACTACGGGCTGGTGCTGATCGACGATATCAGGCGCAACATCACCCTCGCCAATCTCGAGGGCGTGTCGCGCAGTTCGGTGATCGACGACGGCCGCGAAATGAAGGTCGCCGAGAAATACCGCCGCGATCTCAACATCCGCTGCTCCAGCGTATTCCAGCAGACGGTGAATCTCTCCGGCGGAAACCAGCAGAAGGTGGTGCTCTCCAAGTGGCTGTTTTCCGGCCCGGAGATCCTGATCCTGGACGAGCCGACCCGCGGCATCGACGTCGGAGCCAAATACGAGATCTACACCATCATCAACCGGCTGGCCGATGAGGGGAAGGGCGTCATCGTCATCTCCTCCGAGATGCCGGAGCTGCTCGGCATCAGCGACCGCATCTACGTGATGAACGAGGGCCGCATGGTCGACGAGATGCCGACCCGCGAGGCCAGCCAGGAAAAGATCATGCACGCGATCATGAAGTCGTGGAGCAACTGACACAATGAAGCGTCATCGCCGGGGCTTCCCGGCGTTGACGATTTGACGGGTCGAGGAAGAGCAATGGCACAGCAGATCTTGGCAGGCGAAGACACAGCGGCGCACCGCAGCATGGCGGGGTTCGTGAAACGCAATATCCGCGAATACGGGATGCTGTTGTCGCTGATCCTGATCATGGTGTTCTTCCAGGTCGTGACCGGCGGCACCCTGCTGAAGCCGCTCAATCTCACCAACCTGATCCTGCAGAACTCCTACATCGTCATCATGGCGCTGGGCATGATGCTGATCATCGTCGCCGGCCATATCGACCTGTCGGTGGGCTCGGTCTGCGGCTTCGTCGGCGCGGTGGCGGCGGTGCTGATCGTGCAGCTGCACGTCCACTGGATCCCGGTGACCGTGTTCTGCCTGGCGCTCGGCGCGGGGATCGGCGCGGTTCAGGGCTATTTCGTCGCCTTCTGGAAGATTCCCGCCTTCATCGTGACGCTGGCCGGCATGCTGGTGTTCAAGGGCCTGGCGCTCTACATCCTGAAGGGCCAGTCGGTCGGCCCCTTCCCGGTGCCGTTCCAGCGCCTCAGCTCCGGCTTCCTGCCCGACGCGGTGGCCGGGGCGATCGAGGCCTTCAACCTGACCTCCTTCGTCATCGGCCTCGCCGTCACCGCGCTGGTCATCTATTTCAACGTGAAGGAGCGGCGCGGCCAGCAGGCGCACGGGCTGGCGGAAGAGCCCGCAGTCTTTTTCCTTGGCCGCAACATCCTCGTCGCCGCCGGTTTCCTGCTGTTCTCCTACCTGATGGCGTCCTACAAGGGGCTGCCGAACGTGCTCATCGTCATGTTCGCGCTGATCGTGCTCTATGCCTTCGTCACGTCCTCGACCACGATCGGCCGGCGCATCTATGCCCTTGGCGGCAACGAGAAGGCGGCGCGGCTCTCGGGCATCAAGACCCACCGGCTGACCTTCTACACCTTCACCAATATGGGCCTGCTGGCGGGGCTCGCCGGGCTGATCTTCGCCGCCCGCCTCAATACCGCGACGCCGAAGGCCGGCCTCGGCTTCGAGCTCGACGTCATCGCCGCCTGCTTCATCGGCGGCGCCTCGGCCTCGGGCGGCGTCGGCAAGGTGGTGGGCGCCGTCATCGGCGCCTTTGTCATGGGCGTCATGAACAACGGCATGTCGATCCTCGGCGTCGGCATCGACCTGCAGCAGGTCATCAAAGGGCTGGTGCTGCTGGCCGCCGTGTTCCTCGACGTCTACTACAAGAACAAGGCCTAGCCATGCCGCGGCGCTAGGCCGTCGCGATCCCCGCGCTCTTCGCCGCCTTGGTCAGGGCGGCGCCCAGTTCCTTGAACTCCGCCCCCCGGCTCGACGTGGTGCGCCAGGCGAGGCCGATCTGCCGCCCCGCACCGGCCCGGTCGAAGGGCCGCGCCACCAGCTCGCCGTTCTTCGGCACATGCGTCGCCACCGCCATGTCGGGCAGCAGGGTAACGCCAAGGCCACCCGCCACCATCTCCACCAGGGTGTTGAGGCTGGCGCCGGCGAAGCCGCTCTCGGTGTCGCTGAGGCGGCAGGCGGCCAGCGCATGGTCGCGCAGGCAATGACCCTCGGCCAGCAGGAGCAGGTTGGCGTCCTTGAGGTCGGCGAGATTGACCGTCTTCTTCTGCGCCAGGGGGTGGTCCTTGCGGCAGACCAGGTGGAATCCGTCCCTGAACAACGGCAACGTCTCCACCTCGCCGGCGTGATAGGGCAGCGCCAGCAGCACCAGGTCGATGGCGCCATCCTCCAGCTGGGTCAGCAGGCGGGCCGTCTGGTCCTCGGTCAGGTAGAGCTGCAGCTTCGGGTAGGCCTTGCGCAAGGCGGGCAGGGTCCTGGGCAGCAGGTAGGGCGCAATGGTCGGAATGACGCCGAGGCGCAGCCGGCCGCTCAAAGGCGCCCGCGACCCGGCGGCCAGCTCGGCCAGGTCCTCCGCCTCGCGCAGCACGCGCTTGGCGCGGGCGACGACCTCGAGGCCCAGCGGCGTGAACACCACGGAGCGGTTGTTGCGCTCGACCAGCTCGGCCTCCAGGGCCGTTTCCAGCTCCTTCAGCCCGGCGCTGAGCGTCGATTGCGAGACGAAACAGGCGGTCGCCGCGCGGCCGAAATGGCGGTGCTCGGCGAGCGCCACGAGGTAGCGAAGCTGCTTCAGGCTCGGCAGGTGCATGATCGATCTCCTCGATCAATATAATAGGATTAATTCATTTTACCGCAAGTGCGAAACGCCCCATCTTCTGTCCCGGGAGAAGCGTCCAGGCCAGACCTGGGACCATCATCATTTGGAGAGAGCATCATGTTGACCATTGGAGACAAGTTCCCGTCCTTCGACCTGAACGCCGTCGTCGATACCGATCCGGCCAAGGCCTTCCAGCGCATTACCGATGCGAGCAATCCCGGCAAATGGAAGCTGGTGTTCTTCTGGCCGAAGGACTTCACCTTCGTCTGCCCGACCGAGATCGCGGCTTTCGGCAAGCTGAACGGCGACTTCAACGATCGCGACACCGTGGTCTACGGCGCCTCGGTCGACAGCGAGTTCGTGCACCTGGCCTGGCGCCAGAACCACGCCGACCTGAAGGACCTGCCGTTCCCGATGCTGGCCGACATCAAGCGCGAGCTGTCCTCGGCGCTCGGCATCCTCGACAAGAGCGAGGGCGTGGCGATGCGGGCGACCTACATCGTCGACCCGGAGGGCATCATCCGCTTCGTGTCGGTGACCGACCTCAACGTCGGCCGCAACACCCAGGAAGTGCTGCGCGTCCTCGACGCGCTGCAGACCGACGAGCTCTGCCCGTGCAACTGGCAGAAGGGCCAGGACGTCCTGAAGGCGGCCTGAGCGAGGGCTGCTTCGTCACACGCCGCCGGCCGCGCGCCGGCGGCGCAACGAAAGGAATGCAAGAATGTCGATCGAGACTTTGAAGGCCGCGCTGCCGGACTATGCCAAGGACCTGAAGCTCAACCTGTCGAGCCTCGCGGCCGAGACCGTGCTGACGCCGCAGCAGGTGGCCGGAACCTTCGTCGCTTCCGCGCTGGCCTCCCGCCAGCCGCAGGTGATCGAGGCGGTGCTCGCGGAATTCAGCCCGAAGCTGGAGCCCAACGCGCTGACCGCGGCGAAGGCCGCGGCGGCGATCATGGGGATGAACAACATCTACTACCGCTTCGTTCACCTGGCGGGCGGCGACTACAAGACCATGCCGGCCAAGCTGCGCATGAACGTGATCGCCAATCCCGGCGCGGAAAAAGTCGACTTCGAGCTCTGGTCGCTCGCCGTCTCGGCGGTGAATGGCTGCGGCCTGTGCATCGAAAGCCACGAGCATCACCTGCGCAAGGCGGGGCTGACGGCCGAGCAGATCCAGGCCTCGATCCGCATCGCCGCCGTGGTCCACGCGGTGGCCGCGGTGCTCGACGGCGAAGCGGCGACCCCGCGACTGCAGGAAGCGGCATAGCTGCCATCGGTCCTTGCCGCAGCTTCCGCTAAATCGTTGAATCGGCGTGGGAAACCGGACGCTGCCGCAGGCGGCGCCCGGTTCCTGCCGTACTGGCAAGATCGTCACGACCTGAATATAGTGTTGCGCGGTCGGCCGGGGCGCCCGCTCCGGCCAGCGTCAAGCATCCATTCCTGATCAGGTCGAGAGGTCCCGATGACCAACAATGCCAGTCTGCAACAGCGCCGCGTCGCGGCCGTGCCGCGCGGTGTCGGCAACGCCTATGCGATCTATGCCGAGCGCGCCTCCAATGCCGAGATCGTGGACGTCGAGGGCCGCCGCCTGATCGACTTCGCCGGCGGCATCGCCGTGCTGAACACCGGCCATTGCCATCCGAAGGTGGTGGCGGCGGTGAAGGACCAGCTGGAGAAGTTCACCCACACCTGCTTCCAGGTGACGCCGTACGAGCAGTATATCCGCCTGGCCGAGCGGCTGAACGAGATGGTGCCGGGCAACTACCCGAAGAAGACCATCTTCCTCACCACCGGTGCCGAGGCTGTCGAGAACGCGGTCAAGATCGCGCGCGCCTACACCAAGCGCTCGGCGGTCATCGCCTTTTCCGGCGCCTTCCATGGCCGCACGCTGATGGGCATGGCGCTGACCGGCAAGTACCAGCCGTACAAGGTCGGCTTCGGCCCGTTCCCGACCGACGTCTATCACGTGCCGTTCCCCGAGACCGGCGAGAAGGACGGCTGGCAGAAATCGATGAAGGCGCTGGAGACCCTGTTCAAGGCCGATGTCGGCCCGGACAACGTCGCCGCCATCATCATCGAGCCGGTGCAGGGCGAGGGCGGCTTCAACATCGTCCCCTTCGAGATGATGAAGGCCATCCGCGCCATCTGCGACAAGCACGGCATCGTGTTTATCGCCGACGAGATCCAGACCGGCTTCGCCCGCACCGGCAAGATGTTCGCCATCGAGCATAGCGGCGTCGCCCCGGACCTGATGACCATGGCGAAGAGCCTGGCCGGCGGCTTCCCGCTCTCGGCCGTCACCGGCAAGGCGGAGATCATGGACGCCCCGGCGGCCGGCGGCCTCGGCGGCACCTATGGCGGCTCGCCGATCGGCTGCGCCGCGGCCAACGCCGTGCTCGACGTGATGGAAGAGGAACAGCTGCTGGAGCGCGCCAATGTCATCGGCAAGCGCATGATCGAGCGCCTGACCGAAATGAAGAAGCGCAACAGCTTCGGCAACCGCATCGGCGACATCCGCGGCCTTGGCGCCATGGTGGCCTGCGAGCTGGTCACCAAGGACGGCACGCCGGATGCGGATTTGACCAAG
This sequence comes from Dongiaceae bacterium, assembly GCA_039808885.1. GTDB lineage: Bacteria > Pseudomonadota > Alphaproteobacteria > Dongiales > Dongiaceae > Dongia_A. The sequence continues at coordinate 171,365 of JBDHTX010000003.1, forward strand.
CAGGTGGTGAACAAGGCGGGCGAGAACGGCCTGGTGCTGCTCAGCTGCGGCGTCAACGCCAACGTGCTGCGCTTCCTGATGCCGCTGACCGCGCCCGACGCGATCATCGACGAGGGCTTCGACCTGCTCGAGCGTACCATCGGCCAGGTGCTCGAGGCGCAGATCAAGGCCGCGTAAGCGGTTCCAGCCGAAACAGAAAAGGCCGCGGAGCGATCCGCGGCCTTTTTGCTTGGCGCCGGTCGGCGCGTTCTAGTTCCCGGTCTTCTTCTTCAACGCGCTGATCAGGGCGGCGACGCTGCCGCCGTTGCTGGAGATGACCGAGGCGAATTCCTGGCGGTGGGTATCGGCCAGGCTCAATCCCTCGACCTTCACGTCGCTGATCTTGTAGGGCGCGGCGTTGCTGAGGATGACCCAGTCGACCCGGGCCTGCTCGCCGCTCGGCAGCTTCACCACCGAGAACACGGTCGAATGGCCGTCGCCCTCGTCGCGCACCCGGCCGATCGCCATCTCGTGGCCGGTATAGCTGGCGAAGCGCTTGCCATAGGACAGCGCCAGGAAATCGGTGAGCGCGGCGATGAATTCCGTCTGCTCCTCCGGGGTCGCCTTGCGCCAGTAGCTGCCCAGCATGTATCTGGCGATGCCCGGCATGTCGAAATACTGCTCGAGCAGCGGCTTCAGCTTGGCGGCGCGATCCTGGTCCGTGGCACTCGGCGTCACCGCAAGCTCGGTGATCGCCTTGGTGCTGACCTCCCGGACAAACGCACTGGGGTCGTCGGCCGAGGCATGCACGACCGGGGCCGCGCCGATGCCCAGCAACACGAAACCGGCGGCGAGTATCAGCCGGCGATTCCACATGCGAGGGAACATGTCTACTCCGCGGTGGTGACTTGATCCTCGGGCTTGGCCGGAGCGAACACGACGGGCATATCGCCGTCTTCCGGGATCATCTCTTCGGTGATGATCTGGGACGCCTGTTGCTCGGTCTCGCCGTTCTTGATCAGGTCGTTGCGCTTCTGCCGATATAGGCTGCGCACGGTGGCATAAAAGTCCACCGAGCCCTTCTTCAATTCGTCAATCGCCTCGAGGTTCCGGGCGCGCGTATCGATCGCGTCCAGACCCGCACGGGCGGTGTTGATGTAGGACACGTTGTACGCGTAGCCGACCCAGGTCAGCGGATCGAGCGCGTAATCGACCAGACGACCGGTCGTGTCGCGCGGGTTGCTCGGGCCGATGAGCGGCAGGTGCAGGTACGGGCCTTCGCCCGTGCCCCAGACCGCCAGGGTCTGGCCGAAATCTTCCTCGTGGTACTTCAGGTCCATCATGCTGGCGACATCGATCAGGCCGCCGACGCCGATGGTGGAGTTGATGAAGAAGCGCGCCACGGTCGTGCCGGCGCGGCTCCATTCGCCCTGAAACAGGTCGTTGGCCAGATAGACCGGTGATTTCAGGTTGCGCAGGAAGTTGCGCACGCCGTCCTCGGCCGGATCGGGCATCGCCAAGTGGTACCAGCCGGCGAAGGGCTTCAGCAGGATTTCATCGAGGAAGTTGTTCACCTCGAAGAAATAGCGGTTCATCGGCTCGTACGGATCGTTGGCCTCGTTATAGGCCTGCACCGCGGCCTCGTCGGCCGGATCCGGCTTGGTCGCGCATCCCGCAGCCAGCAGGCACAAGCCTGCCACCGCTGCCGCCAGCGTCGTGCGAAACGTCGGATTTACCTGCTGCATCATTGATCAACCTTCTGTCGGCAGCCGACCTTTTTCAGGCCATGCCCTTGGCGAGCTGTTCCACCGCCCCCACGATCCGACGACCCAAACCGTCAGAACCCCACGCGTTGAGGCGTCTGCACTCCACGAGTGGCCCGATCGTCACACAGCGCAAGTTAACTGTTCGTAACCGCGCCCGCGGAAGATCGATGCCGATCGGGGATTATGACGCCCCGGCGATGAGTTAGCACAGGACCGGGGCGGAAACCATAGGCCGCTGGGTGCGTTCATCCGGGCTGCCCCCGCGCCTGTGGCAAAAATACCGCAGAATCACCTCGCAAGGTTCCCGTGCCGGCTTCCCATCCTATCTGCTCACAGCCCTTTGAGTCGCTGGGGACCGCTTGGCCCGCCCGCCGGATCTCCTTCGATCTGGGCAGCAAACCAACCGGCGGCGCTGCAAATGCGCGTGATCGGGTAGGCTCCCCGAGTCCCGCCCCATGAGTCGCTGGGGTGGCGGCGGATCAGGACAGCGTTTCGGCGAAGTGGCAGGCCACTGCGCGCCCGGCGACCGGACGCAGCACCGGGCGTTCCTGGGCGCAGAGTTCGGTGGCGAACGGGCAGCGCTTGTGAAAGGCGCAGCCGGAAGGCGGGTCGATCGGGGAGGGCAGCTCGCCTTTCACCATCAGGCGCTTGGAGCGGGCCTTGGGGTCGACCGAAGGCGTCGCGGCCAGCAGAGCCTGGGTATAGGGGTGCTTCGGCGCCGCGAAAATCGCCGCCTTCGGGCCATGCTCGACCGGCCGGCCGAGATACATGACCATGAGCTCATCGGCGATGTGCTGCACCACGCTGAGATCGTGCGAGATGAAGAGATAGGCGAGGTTCAGCTCCGCCTGCAGGTCCATCAGCAGGTTCAGCACCTGGGCGCGGATCGAGACGTCGAGGGCCGAGACCGGTTCGTCGGCCACCACGATCTTCGGGTGCAGCATCAAGGCGCGCGCGATGGCGATGCGCTGGCGCTGGCCGCCGGAGAACATGTGCGGATAGCGGTTGTAGTGCTCCGGCCGAAGTCCGACCTTCGCCATCATGGCGCGCGCCGCCTCGGCGCGCTGGGTGGCGGTCAGCGACGTGTTGATCTCCAGGGGCTCTTCCAGGATCTGGCCCACCTGCTTGCGCGGATTGAGCGAGCCGTAGGGGTCCTGGAACACCATCTGCACCTTGGGCCGCATGGCGCGCAGCGCGGCGCCGCCGGCGGCGATCACGTCGGTGCCGTCGATGACCAGTTGGCCGGCGGTCGGCTTCTCGATCATCGTCACCAGGCGGGCGAGGGTCGACTTGCCACAGCCCGACTCGCCGACCACGGCGAGGGTCCGGCCCGCGGCCAGGGTGAAACTGGCGCCGGCGACGGCCTGCAGCATCGCCGCCTCGCGGAACATGCCGCGGCCGATGCGATAGTGGCGCTGCAGATCGGTCGCCTGCAGGATCGGCGCGGCGGCGCTGGGCTCCGTCATCGTCGCGGTCATGCCCGTCGTCATCGTGCGCCCCCGCCGATCGGGAAATGGCAACGCACGCGGGCGCCGAGCTTGTCCTCGAGCGCCGGCTGCTCGGCGCGGCAGCGCTCCTGGACGAAGCCGCAGCGCGGGTTGAACACGCAGCCGGTCGGGCGGTCGGCGATGCCCGGCACGACGCCGGGAATGGTGTTGAGTCGCTTGCCGTGGGCGTGCTCGGGCAATGCTTGCAACAGGGCCGCGGTGTACGGATGGCGCGGTTCTGCGAACAGGCGCGCCGCCGGCTGATCCTCCACCTGCTGGCTGGCGTACATCACCATGACCCGCTGCGCCGTCTCCGCCACCACGCCCATGTCATGGGTGATCAGCACGAGCGCCATGTTGCGCTCGCGCTGCAGCGAGGCCAGCAGGTCCAGGATCTGCGCCTGGATGGTGACATCGAGCGCCGTGGTCGGCTCGTCGGCGATCAATAGCTTGGGATTGCAGGCGATCGCCATGGCGATCATCACCCGCTGGCACATGCCGCCGGACAGCTGGTGCGGGTAGGAATCGAGCCGCGTGGCGGCGGCGGGGATGCCGACCTGCTCCAGCAACTCCACGGTGCGCCGCTTGCGCTCCGCCTTGCTGCCGCCCTCATGCACCGCCAGCGTCTCCATGATCTGGTAGCCGACGGAGAAGGACGGGTTGAGGCTGGTCATCGGCTCCTGGAAGATCATGGCGATGTCCTTGCCCACGATCTTGCGCCGTGCCCCGTCCGACAACGACAGCAGGTCGATGCCGTCGAAACGCAGCACGTCCGCGGTGACCTTGCCCGGCCAGGCGATGAGGCCCATCACCGCCAGCATGGTGACGCTCTTGCCCGAGCCGGATTCGCCCACCACGCCGAGCAATTCGCCCGAATCCAGCGTGACGTCGAGACCATCCACCGCGCGGAACGGACCGCGATGGGTCTGGAACTGGACCGAGAGGTTGCGGATTTCCAGCAGGGCCATGATCAGCGCTTCAGTTTCGGATCGAGCGCGTCGCGCAGCCCGTCGCCCAGCAGGTTGAAGGCCAGCACGGTGACCAGGATGGCGAGACCGGGGAACGTGACCACCCAGGGCGCGGCGCGGATCAGGCTGCGCGCATCGGCCAGCATGGTGCCCCATTCCGGCGTCGGCGCCTGGGCGCCGTAGCCGAGGAAGCCGAGCGCCGCCGCGTCGAGGATAGCGGTGGAAAAGCTCAAGGTTGCCTGCACGATCAGCGGCGCCAGGCAGTTCGGCAACACCACGTTCAGCATCAGCCGCAGGGTGCCGGCGCCGGCGACGCGGGACGCGGTCACATAGTCCTTCGGCAGCTCGGTCAGCACCGCGGCGCGCGCCAGGCGGGCATAGTGCGGCACATAGGTGATGGCGACGGCGATCATGGCGTTGAGCAGGCCGGAGCCGAGGATGGCGACGATGGCGAGCGCCAGCAGCAGGCTGGGAATCGACAGGATGATGTCCATCGCGCGCATGATCAGGATATCGACCGTGCCGCGGAAGAACCCCGACAGCAGGCCGAACAGGATGCCGGCGGCCAGCGAGATCGTCACCACGATGGCGCCGATGAACAGCGAATAGCGCGAGCCGTAGATGATCCTGGAGAGCAGATCCCGCCCGACCGCGTCGGCGCCCAGGAAGAAGCGCGCATCGCTACCCTCCTCCCAGACCGGCGGGCACATCTTGGTGACGCATTCCTTGAAGACTTCGGCGTAGTGATAGGGCGCGATCAGGTCCGCGGTGAGAGCGGCCAGCACCAGGACGACGATCACGACCAGGCCCGCCATCGCGCCCTTGTTTGCTTTCAGCGACAGCCAGACCTCCCTGGCGGGAGAAATGGTCTGGTCGGCGGGCGTGGCGGATAGCGTCGTATCGGTCATCGTGCCATCCCTAGCGCTTGTGCCGGATGCGCGGATTGAGCATTCCATAGAGCAGATCGACAACCAGATTGGTCGCCATGACCAGGGCCGCGATCACCAGCACGCCGCCCTGCAGCGCCGGGTAGTCGCGGCGGCTGATCGACTCCACCAGCCACTTGCCGATGCCGGGCCAGGAGAAGACGCTCTCGGTCAGGATGGCGCCGCCCATCAGCGTGCCGACCTGCAAGCCGATCACCGTCGCCACAGGGATCAGCGCGTTGCGCAGGGCGTGCACCGCAACGATGCGATAGATGCCGAGGCCCTTGGCGCGCGCGGTGCGGATGTAGTCCTCGCCCAGCACCTCCAGCATCGCGGAGCGCGTCATGCGCGCGATCACGGCGAGCGGCACGGTGCCGAGCACGATGGTGGGCAGGATCAGATGCTGCAGGGCGTTGAGGAACGAGCCCTTCTCGTCGGAGAGCAGCGTGTCGATCAGCATGAAGCCGGTGGTCTCGTCGACGAAGAAATCGTCGGACAACCGCTTGGCGACGGGGGTCCAGCCGAGACTGACCGAGAACAGCAGCTGCAGCAGCAAGCCCCACCAGAAGATCGGCATGGAATAGCCGGTCAGGCTGGTGCCCATGACCGTATGATCGTAGACCGAACTGCGCTTGACCGCGGCCAGCACGCCGGCCGGCAGCCCGATCAGGGTCGCGAAGATCATGGCGAAAATCGCCAGTTCGACGGTCGCCGGAAACAGATTGAGGAATTCGTCCATCACCGGGCGATGGGTGATGATGGAAATGCCGAGATCGCCCTGCAGCACGCCGCCGACATAGTCGAAGAACTGCACGTAGAGCGGCCGGTCGAGGCCCATCTCGTGGATCAGCTCGGCGTGGCGCTCGGCGGAGATGCCGCGCTCGCCCACGCGCACTTCGACCGGATCGCCCGGCACCAGGCGGATCAGGATGAAGGTCAGCAGGATGATGCCGAGGAAGGTCGGTACCACCAGGCCAACGCGCGTCAGGACAAATCGGAGCATGATGTCGGACTATGCGCCAAAAGGGAGGGGCGGGGAAAGCTGCCTTTCCCCGCCCCAGGAACCCTTAACGGACTACTCTTCGATGTCGACGCCTTCGAAGATGTGGGTGCCCAGCGGGTGCACCTTGTAGCCCTTCACCTTCTTGCTCATCGGCATGGAGACGAGGGAGTGCGCGATCGGCACCCACGGCGCCTGGTCGTGGAAGATCACCTGAGCCTGCTTGTAGAGCTCGGTGCGCTTGGCCACGTCGGAGGTCGCCTTGGCCTCGTCGATCAGCTTGGTGAAGTCCTCGTTGCACCACTTGGCGACGTTCTGGCCGCCTTCACGCGCCGAGCCGCAGGACAGCAGCACGCCCATGAAGTTGTCCGGATCGCCGTTGTCGCCGGTCCAGCCCAGCATGCCCATCATGTGCTCGCCGGCCTGCAGGCGCTTGCGGTACTCGCCCCACTCGAAAGTCTTGAGCTCGGCGGTGATGCCGACCTTGGCGAGGTCGGCCTGCATCAGCTCGGCCATCTTCTTGGCGTCCGGGTTGTACGGGCGCTGCACCGGCATGTACCACAGATCGGTCTTCAGATCGGTGACGCCGGCCTCGGCCAGCATGGCCTTGGCCTTCTCCGGATCGTAGGGATAGGCCTGGATGTCGTCGTCGTAGGACCAGATCGTCGGCGGGATCGGGTTCTTCGCCGCCGAGCCGGCGCCCTGGTAGACGGCGGCCAGGATCGAGTCCTTGTCGATCGCCATGTTGATGGCCTGGCGCACCTTCACGTTGTCGAAGGGCGGCTTCTGCACGTTCATCGCCAGGTAGCCGACATTGAGGCCTTCCTGCTCCAGGACCTGGAGATCCGGATTGGCCTTCAGCTTGGCGATGTCGGCCGGGTTCGGATACGGAATGACGTCGCATTCGCCGGCCTCGAGGCGGGCTTCGCGGGTCGCCTGGTCCGGCGTGATCGAGAACACGAGGCGGTCGATCGGCTGCTTGCCGCGGAAGTAGTTGACGTTCGCGTTATAGATGATGCGATCGTCCTTCTTGTAGCTCGCCCAGATGAACGGGCCGGTGCCGATCGGCTCCTGGTCGACCTTCTCCGGGGTCTTCGCCTTCATCATCGCGTCCATGTATTCCTTGGAATGGATGGCCGCGAAGTCCATGCCGAGATTGGCGATGAACGGCGATTCCGGCTTGGTCAGGGTGAACTTCACCGTGTAGTCGTCGACCTTGGTGATGGCGGACAGCAGGTCCGGCATGCCCATGTCGTTGAAATAGTCGTAGGCGCCGCCGGAGACCGCGTTGTACGGGTCGTCCTTCTTCCACATGCGGTTGAAGGTGGCGATCACGTCGTCGGCGTTGAAGTCGCGGGTCGGCGAGAAGTCGCCGCGCGCATGGAACTTCACGCCATGACGCAGATGGAAGGTGTAGTTGAGACCGTCATCGGAGACGTCCCAGCTCTCCGCCAGGGAGGGCATGATCTCGGTCGTGCCGGGCTTGAACTCGACCAGGCGGTTGAACACCGGGTAGGCGGTGTCGAAGCTGGTGCCGGTGGTGTTGATCTGCGGATTGAAATTCTCCGGGCTGCCCTCGGAGCAATAAACCAAGGTCTTGGCGAGGGCGACGTTCGCGAAGCCAAAGGCCAGCGCGGCCGCGGCCACGGCCCCTAAAAGTTGACGTTTCATTGTTTCAGTCTCCCGCTAGAAGGTCGGACAGCCTTGATGTTGTTTGGAATTTGGAAGGGCTGCCTTGGCCGAAACCTAGGACCGATGAAGGAACCAAGTCAACGTCTAGGTCACAATATTGCCGCAATCGCGCCACTGTGAAGGAAAGCGCGCCGTCCGGCAGGCAAAAGTGACGGTCTGGCCGGCGATCCGCAGGGGCAAAACGGGAGATTCTTGCGGTCGCTTGACCGGCCGCCCCGCCGCCCGGCATGTTGCGCCGCACCTGCCGACGACCCCATCCTGAGGCTTCATCCATGACCATCCCAGCGCCCTTCGTCGAGGACGAGCTCAAGGTTCTGCCTGCCTGGGTGGACGAGAACGGCCACATGAACGTGGCCTTCTATCTCAAGTCCTTCGACGATTCCTTCTATGGCGTGTACCGCGCCTGGGGCATGGATTTCGCCGATGTGCACAGCCGGGGGTTCACCACCTTCGCCGCGCAATCCAACCTCAGCTATCTGGGCGAATTGTTCCTGGGCGACGCGTTCCGGATCGAGACGCAGCTGATCGAATTCGACCGCAAGCGCATCCGCTGGTTCATGACCATGCGCAAGGCGGATGGCGGCATCGCCGCCACCTGCGAGTGGCTGATGCTGTTCATGGACATCAACCAGCGCAGGGTCGTGGCGATGCCGGACGAGTTCCACGACCAGCTCGCGCGCATCAAGGCGGCGCACGACGCCCTGCCGCTGCCGCCGCAACTGGGGCGCGGCATCTCGATCGGCAACCGGAAGCCGGCGTAGATCACTCGCTGCCGCCACAACCCCGCTCGTCACCCCGGCCTTGAGCCGGGGCCTATTCAACCGTCGCACGAGCCTTTGTGATGGTCCCCGCTCCAAGACGTGCTTTGCTCAGCGCGGCTCTTGCGTTCCTGAAATGGGCCCCGGCTCAAGGCCGGGGCGACGACAGGAGTGCCGGCGACGGTAGCGCGAACTCGGCGTGACTATCCTTCCCAATCATCCTCGAACGGAAAGCGCTTCGCCCAGAACTCGGCCAGCCTAGGATCGGCATCGACCCGGCAGACGATCTCGGCCAGCCTCGGCGCCGTGCGGTAGAAGCGGTTGCGCCACGGCCCGAAGCGCGAGATCACGGTGACGTAGAGGTCGAGGACGCTCATCTGGTCGCCGAGAATATAGCGGCCGGGCGTGATCTGCTCGTCCATCATGCGCCAGCAGGCGGCGATGCGGTCATGCACCCGGTCGACCAGCGCCGGGCCGTCTTCGGGCCGCAGGGCGAGGCGCATCGGATCGCCCTTGATCCAGAACATCGAATAGATCGCGGACGAGACATAGGCCATCCAGCGCAGGAACTGCGCGCGCTGCGGATCGGCCGGCCGCGGCGCCAGGCCGGCTTCCGGATGCAGATCGGCAAGATAGATGAGGATCGCCGCGCTCTCGGTGATGATCTCGCCCGAGGGCAAGACGATGGCCGGCACCTGGCGCTGCGGGTTGACGGCGGCAACGCGCTCCCGCGCCGCCTGCTCCACCCAGGTCACCGCCTCGATCACGCGGTAGGGGACGCCGAGCAGGGTCAGCGTCGCCTCGACCGGGACCGAGCCGGACCCTTCCGCGCCGTAGACCGTGATGACCCCGGGCTGCCCCGCCATGCTAGTCGCTGAGCAGCAAGCCGTCGGGATGCGGCAGCTTCTCGTCGCCGATGATGAAGGCGATGGAATCGCCGGCGCCGACCGATTTCATGGCGCGGATCGAGAGGATGGGCCCGGCGGTTGTCGTGCGCACGGGTGTCCGCGCCTGCTTCGGATCGTCGGCCAGCGGGTCGACGATCTCGGCGATCAGGTCGCCCTTCTTCGTCACGTCGCCCTCGCGCATCTTGTAGGCGACGATGCCCGCGCAGGGCGCCGTCACGTTCTCGCAGGCCTCGAGATCGGCGACCTTGCCGTCCAGCTTCGGCAGCGGCCCGGGATCGCCGGCGATGAGCCCGCGGCGCTGCAGGAAACGGAACAGATTGGCGGCGTCGGCCGAGGCGATCCCGTCATAGACGTCGGCCTGGCCGCGGAACTCGATGGTCGAGGTCAGCGTCGGCGCCGGCACCGGCAAATCGGGCCCAAGTTCCTTCTGCAGCCGGTACCAGGGCAGGAAGGACGCCTCGTCGAAGGATTGCGCGTGAGAATCGTCGCACAACATGACGACCTTGACGCCCATGTCGGCGGCCAGGTCCTGCGCCCGCGGCCAATAGACGTGCGTCGTGAACATATGCATCAGCGCGATGTCGTCGCAATGCAGGTCGAGCACGATGTCGGAATCGTAGGCCAGGCGGAGCAGTTCCTTCTTCAGCATCGCCGTCTCGCCGACCGCGTGGATCCGCTCCACGGCCTCGCCGAGGGCCTGGCGCACGATGGCGATGTTCTTGTCGGCGTCCTTGCCCAGCTTGTCGCGCACCTTGTCGGCGAGGCCGACGGACAGGTCGGGCCAGCGGCGGTTGAAGTTGATGCCGCTGCGGAAGTCGTAGCGGCCGACGAAGGTCGTGTTGACGACCTGTCCGGCGCCGACCGGGTTGGCGACCGGCACCACGATGATCTCGCCCTTGATCTCGCCGCGCGCATCTGCGGCATCGAGCAGGCCGATCAGGTGATGCGCGACCAGCATGCCCGGAATCTCGTCGGCATGCAGCGAGGCCTGCAGATAGGCCTTCGGCCGCGCGCCGGGCGTGCCGTAGCGATGGGCCTTCAGATGACGTTCGGTGCCCGGGCTCATGGAGTTGAGCGCGATGCGCTGGATGGTCTTGGTCATGGGAAACTCTTGCAAGGAAGGAAGGCCGGATTACGCCTTGCCGGACAGACAAGAGTCAAGTGAGCCGGAGACTAGTCCATCAGCATTTTCTGCTTGCCGCTTTTCGGCTTGTCGTTGCCGGCGAGCATGACGACGAAATCGCCGAACGAGACCTGGCGCGACAGGCGGCGCGAGACGACGCAGCCTTTCATGCCGGCCTTGATCTGCAGCGGCGGCGCGTCGGGATCCGCTGCCGCGGGGTCGACGATCTCGGCGATCACGTCTCCGGGCGAGACCCAGTCGCCGAGCTCCTGCGGATAGAGCAGGATTCCGCCGGCCGGGCTGTCGAGCATCTCGAACTCGCGGAACTCCGCCACCACGTTGCCGCTCTTGCGCGGCGCGCCGCCGGCGATGCAGCCGATCCGCCGCAGATAGCGGAAGAAGCCCTGCGCGTGGCGGGCCGCCTGCTTCGGCTCGACGTCGAGCACGCCGCCCATCTCGAAGGTGAAGGCGTGACACGCGACGGGCACGCGCGTGCCGAATTCGCGGTTGAGCGCCAGCCAGGGGTGCAGGAAGCTCTCGTCGAAGCACTGTGCGCCGCCGCCGCCCGGCTGCAGCGAATGGACGCCGACATCGGCGGCGAAACGCCGGGCCTCGTCCCACAATTCGTCCGGCGACATCATGTAGGAGAGCGCCTCGTCGTCGCAATGCAGGTCGACCACCAGATCGGCGTCGAAGGCGCGGCGCGTCAGCGCTATGCGCTGCGCCATCACCGGTGAGTCGCCGCGCAAGGCGGCGACACGGCGCTTCAACTCGCGGCGCACCAGCTCGACGTTCTCCTCGGGGTCCTTGCCGAGACGCTTGCGCACGGCCTCGGCCAGGCCGTCGGAAAGGTCGGGCCAGCCGCGATTGAAGTTGGCGCCGGTGCGCAGCTCGTAGCGGCCCATGACCGCGCCGTTCACCGCCTGGTCGATGCCCAGCGGATTGGCGACCGGCACCACGACGATCTCGCCACGGATTTCGCCGGCATCCTCGGCGGCGGCGAGCAGCCGGCACAGTTCGCGCAGGATCATCATGCCCGCCGGCTCGTCGGCATGCAGGCCGGCCTGCAGATAGGCCTTTGGCCTGGCTCCGGGCTCGCCGAAGCTGAACACGCGCAATTGCCGCGTGGTGGCGGGCATGGCGCCCGGCAGCGTGATCGTCTCGGCCGTGTTCGGCATCGGCATCTCCCTGGAATTCAGGCCGCTTTTCCCGCGCCTTCTGGGCTGCGGCGACGGGTCCTGTCAAGCCGCCGCGCTCCTGTGTATAAACTGCGCCATGACCGATTCGACCGCCGAACTCACGCTCAAATATCCCTATCTGGCCGGCCTCAACGAGCGCCAGCGCGAGGCCGTTCTGGCGCAGGACGGCCCGGTGCTGGTGCTGGCGGGTGCAGGCACCGGCAAGACCCGGGTGCTGACCACCCGATTGGCGCATCTTTTGATGACAGGGAAGGCGCGGCCCTTCGAGATCATGGCTGTGACCTTCACCAACAAAGCTGCGGGCGAGATGAAGGAGCGGGTCGGCCGGCTGATCGGCCGGCCGGTCGAGGGCTGGTGGCTCGGCACCTTCCACGCGCTGGCGGCGCGCATCCTGCGCCAGCATGCCGAGGCGGCGGGGCTCAAGCCCAATTTCACCATCATCGACATGGACGACCAGCTGCGGCTGGTGAAGCAGATCATCACCGCCGAGGGCATCGACAGCCAGAAATGGCCGTCCCGCGTCATCCACGGCATCATCGAGCGCTGGAAGGATCGCGGGCTCACGCCGGAGAAGGTGAGCGCGGCGGAGCAGGCGGAGATCGGCGGCGGCCGCATCCTGGGGATCTACCGCGAATACCAGCAGCGCCTGGCCACCTTGAACGCCTGCGATTTCGGCGACCTGCTGCTGCACAACATCGCCTTGTTCAACAAGGATGCCGAGATCCTCGGGCGCTACCAGAAGCAGTTCCGCTACATCCTGGTCGACGAATACCAGGACACCAACGTGGCGCAATACCTGTGGCTGCGCCTGCTGGCCCAGGCGCATCGCAACCTTTGCGTTGTCGGCGACGACGACCAGTCGATCTACGGCTGGCGCGGCGCCGAGGTCGAGAACATCCTGAAATTCGAGCACGACTTCCCCGGCGCCAAGGTGATCCGCCTCGAGCAGAACTACCGCTCGACGCCGCACATCCTGGGCGCCGCCTCCGGCCTCATCGCGCAGAATGCCGGGCGGCTCGGCAAGACGCTGTGGACCGATCGCGGCGAGGGCGAGAAGGTGCGCCTGCGCGCCGCCTGGGACGGCGAGGAGGAGGCGCGCCAGATCGGCGAGGAGATCGAGGCGCTGCAGCGCCAGCAGGTCTCCTTGAACGACATCGCCATCCTGGTGCGCGCCGGCTTCCAGACCCGCGAGTTCGAAGAGCGCTTCATCACCCTGGGCCTGCGCTACCGGGTCATCGGCGGCCCGCGCTTCTACGAGCGGCAGGAGATCCGCGACGCCATGGCCTATCTGCGCCTGGTGAACCAGCCGGATGACGGCCTCGCCTTCGAGCGCATCGTCAACGTGCCGAAGCGCGGCCTGGGCGACGCCACCTTGAAGCAGGTCAACGACCTCGCCCGGTCGCTCAACGTCTCGCTGCCCGAGGCGGCGCGGCGCATCGTCGAAACCGACGAGCTGAAGCCGGCGCCGCGCCGGACCCTGGGCCAGCTGATGAGCGACCTCGTGCGCTGGCGCGGCATGGTCGAGACCACGCCGCATGCCGAGCTGGCGCAGATCGTGCTGGACGAATCCGGCTATACGGCCATGTGGCAGAACGACAAGTCCATCGAGGCGCCGGGGCGGCTGGAGAATTTGAAGGAGCTGATCCACGCCCTCGAGGAATTCGACAGCCTGGGCGGGTTCCTCGAACACGTCTCGCTGGTGATGGAGAACGCGGCCGCGAGCGACGGCGAGATGATCACCATCATGACCCTCCACGGCGCCAAGGGCCTGGAATTCGATGTCGTCTTCCTGCCCGGCTGGGAAGAAGGCCTGTTCCCGCACCAGCGCTCGCTGGACGAGAACGGCGTCAAGGGGCTGGAGGAGGAGCGGCGCCTCGCCTATGTCGGTCTGACGCGGGCCAGGAAGCGCGCCTACATCTCCTATGCCGCCAACCGGCGGGTCCACAACATGTGGCAGAACGCGCTGCCCTCGCGCTTCATCGCCGAATTGCCGCCCGAGCACATCGCGCGCGAGGACGCGCAGATGTTCCGGCCCTCGGAGCGCTATGTCGGTCCGCCCTCGGGCTGGGGCCGCTCCTCCGCGCCCAGGGAATACGGCCGGCGCGGCGGCGACACCTTGATCGACCTGCGCGCCGAGCCGGTGGCGCAGACCGGCTCGGGGCGCTACCCCAGCGGCGCGAAGATCTTTCACCAGAAATTCGGCTACGGCAAAGTGCTGCATGCCGAGGGCGACAAGCTGGAGATCGCCTTCGACAAGGCGGGCGTGAAGAAGGTCATGGCGAGTTTCGTCGTGCCGGCGGAGCAGGCGGGGAAATGATGCGGATGCGGCATGAACGAGGGAACGGTCTTCCTTCGTCATTGCCGGGCTTGACCCGGCAATCCAAGTCCGCATCGAGCGACGCGTAGAAACTTGGATCACCGGGTCAAGCCCGGTGATGGCGGGTGGGGAGACTGTTCTTGAAACAACAAACGCCCTTGTGGTCGGTGCGCCTGGCCCTCGACGCCAAGCCGGCGGACGAACTGCGCTTCGCCTTGGAAGGCGCGCTGGAGCCGTTCGGCGAGGCGCTGTCGAGCTTCGAGACCGATGGCGGCAAGGGCTGGCTGATCGAGGTCTTCTGCGAGAACAAGCCCGCCGCGACGGCCGTCGCCGCGGCGCTGAAGCCGGTCGGCAAGTACAAGGCCGCGATCGCCCGGGTGCCGGACAAGAACTGGCTGCTGGAAAGCCGCCGCGGCCTGCCGGAATTCGCCATCGGCCCCTTCTTCTTCTACGGCTCGCATTTCAAGGGCAAGGTGCCGAAGGGCAAGATCGGGTTTGAGATCGATGCCGGCATGGCTTTCGGCACCGGCCGGCACGAGACGACGAAGGGCTGCCTGCTGGCATTGGCGCGTCTGGCCAAGACGCGCAAGTTCAAGAAACCGCTGGATATGGGTACCGGCACCGGCATCCTGGGTTTTGCCGCGTCGCGTCTGTGGAACGTCGACGTGCTGGCGGCCGACAACGACGCGGATTCGGTCCGCGTCTCGCGCGAGAATGCCGTCATCAACAAGCTGGCGAAGCAGGTGCGCGTGGTGCGCAGCGACGGCTATCGCGCCAAGGCCGTGCGCGATCGCGCGCCCTATGACCTGATCGTCGCGAACATCCTGGCCAATCCGCTGATCCAGCTGGCGCCGGGCCTGGCGCGGGTGCTGACGAAGGACGGCGTCGCGGTGCTGTCCGGATTGCTGCGGGAGCAGGAGAAGGACGTGCTGGCGGCGCATGAGGCGGTCGGCCTGGTGCTCGACTTCCGCCTGCACCTGAACGACTGGGCGGTGCTGGTGCTGAAGCGCGGCCGCAGGAAATCAGAGCGCGTCCGCCCCTGATCTATCGTCATGGTCGGGCTTGGCCCGACCACCCACGAGTTCGGCAAAGCGAGGATGTGCGGTGGCAGGCAAACTCGTGGGTCCGCCCCTTGGTTCAAGGCTGGCCAAGCACGAGGATGACGGAAAGGGAGCTTTCGTGGAGCGCGCCGTCAATCAGACGGGCACAAAACAAAACCGGCGGCTGGTTTCCCAGCCGCCGGTTCGAGTAGGGCATCCCGCAATCGCAGAACGGGATGCTTGAGCAGAACTCTTAAGCCGCGTGCGGCTTGGCCGAGCCGTTGCGGTTGGCGGCGGTCACCGCCTTGTGCGCAACTTCGCTGGCCAGCCACTCGATGTCGCCGCGGACCACGCCGATGTCCTGCAGCATGCGGTCCTCGAGGCGATAGAGCTGGTTCGCGGTCTGGCGCGCGCGGTTCCAGGCGGCGATCGGCGAGACCACATCCAGCGAAACCGCCGGATAGGAAACCGACTTGTGCATGCCCTTCACCACGCCGGCGATCTCCGCCCGCGCCACGCCGATGTCGGAGAGCATCCGGTCATCGAGCGCATTCAGCGCGCCATACGCGGCGCGACGCTTGTTCCACAGCACGACCGGCGCAACCACCAGGTCATGCAGCATCT
>JBDHTX010000004.1:0-185977 GCA_039808885.1 Dongiaceae bacterium
GACGAAGCCTTCGCCATCGGCAAGTCGGCGGACGTGCCGGTGGTGATTTCGCACTTCAAGGTGCACGGCAAGCCGAATTTCGGCCGCTCCGTGGAAACGCTGGCCAAGTTCGACGCGCAGCAGCGCGAGCAGCCGCTTGGCCTCGACGCCTATCCCTATTCCGCCTCCTCCACCGTGCTGCGGTCGGAATGGGTCGACGAGGCGCCGCAGGTGATGGTGACGTGGTCGGTGCCGCATCCCGAGATGAGCGGGCGCATGCTGGAGAAGGTCGCGGCGGAGTGGAACTGCTCGCAGGAAGAAGCGGCGAAGCGGCTGCAGCCGGCCGGCGCGGTCTATTTCGCCATGGACGAAGCAGACGTGCGGCGCATCCTCAGCTATCCGCACACCATGATCGGATCGGACGGGCTGCCGCACGACGCGCATCCGCATCCGCGCCTGTGGGGCAGCTTTCCGCGCGTGCTCGGCCACTATGCGCGCGAGGAGCACCTGTTTCCGATGCAGGAAGCGATCCGCCGCATGACCTCGCTCTCCGCCGAGCGCTTCGGCCTCGCGGGACGCGGGCGGCTGATGCAGCACTACGCCGCCGATCTGGTGTTGTTCGATCCCGGGACGGTGAAGGATCGCGCCACTTTCGAGGATCCGAAACAGCCGTCGGCCGGCATCCACGCCGTCTGGGTCAACGGCCAAGCCGTCTGGCGCGACGGCCAGGCGACGCCCGCGCGTCCCGGACGCGCATTGCGGCGGCAGACATCGCGGACAATTGCCTAAAATTCTTCGCGACTTCCGACTAAATTCGATTGAAGTTCGGCACCACTTTTAGATCACGCCCCGGAACGCGCATTCTCATACACGCATCTGTATTGTTCGAGCGCCCTGCGCACGATCTTAACGACGAATTCACCTTGGCAGCCTCCGCCGCCGCTCGTCTAATTGTCCGCATATCCGAGCGGCCCGTATCGGCCGCGGCATCGCCAAGTGTCTTGGGGAACGGCAATGAGACCATCGACGCTGGAAGCGCTGGGAGCGCATATGCGGGCCGCGGAGCGGCTTGGCGCGGTGGTTGGCACGACGCAGCAGGCGAACCCGCTGGCGCGCGTGCTACACAGCCTCGACCCGCGGCGGGTGCTGACGCTGCTCCAGGGCCGGGGCGTCCGCCTCTCGGCGCGCGACATCTTCGCCGGCTGCGCCGACGGCATGCTGGTGCTCGACGCGCAGGGCATCGTGCGGAGCGCCAACCCGGCGGCCGAGCGGCTGCTGGGCCAGCCGGCGCAGGACCTCATGGGCGCGCACTTCTTCGACCTGATGGCGACCGCCAGCTTCCAGCCGCCGATCCACGGTCTCATGCAAATGGCCGCGGCTTCCGCCCCGGTGCAGATCGAGGTGACCCGCCCCGACCGGACGACCTGCGTCGTCGGGGTCTCCATCGGCCGGATTCGCGGCGCCTTCGTCGCCACCCTGCACGACGTGACCGAACTCAGCCGGCGCGAGGCCGAGCTGAAGCTGGCCCGCGACCAGGCCGAGGCGGCGAGCGAAAGCAAGACCCAGTTCCTCGCCAATATGAGCCACGAGCTGCGCACGCCGTTGAACGCCGTCATCGGCTTCTCGGAGATCATGCACGGCGAGTTGCTGGGCCCGATCGGCACCGAGAGCTATCGCGGCTACAGCGGCAGCATCCATGACAGCGCCACGCACCTGCTGTCCATCATCAACGACATCCTTGACATCTCCTCGATCGAATCCGGCACGCCGAAACTGGTTGAGGAGCTGCACGAGCCGACGCAATTGTGCCGTTCCGTGGTGGCGCTGGTGCTGGGCCGCGCCAACCAGGCGCAGGTGGCGCTCGAGGTCATGGTCGACCCGCAGATCGACCTGCTGCATGCCGATGGCCGCATGGTCAAGCAGATGCTGATCAACCTGGTCGGCAACGCCATCAAGTTCAGCCCGAAGCGCGGCAAGATCGAGATCAAGGTGGCGCCGACCGGCGACGGCCAGGGCGGCATGATCTTCACCGTGCGCGACCACGGCATCGGCATCGCGAAGGAGGACATCCCGCGCATCATGAAGCCGTTCGAGCAGGTGGAGACCGCCTTCTCGCGCAACCATGACGGCGTCGGGCTGGGCCTGCCGCTGGTGAATTCCATGGCGCGGCTGCACGGCGCGCTGTTCACCATCGACAGCGAGGTGAACCAGGGCACCGCGGCGTCGATTTTGTTCCCGCCGTACCGCGTCAAGGCCCGCCCGGCGGCGCCGGCCCCGACCGCCACGCACCTGCACATGATGAGCCTGGAGACCAGCGGCGCGGTGGCGAAGCCGCGCATCCGCGCGGCGGAGTAACGGAACCTAGCGGGCCTTCGCCCTGCCCGCTCTTGCCGCCCGCGCCGACTTGGCCTGGGCTTTTTTCCACCCGAGCCCGGCGATAACCTCGACAGCGCACCGCGCCGCCAGTTGCGAGCCGAGGCCGTTGATGTCGAAATCCGGACCTAGGCAGGCCATGTCGAAGCCGATCACCTGCGGCCCCTCGTCGATGGCGAGGCGCAAGGCCTGCAGGATCTCGCGCGCGGTGAGGCCGGCCGGGTCGGGGTATTTCTGCGCCGGCAGGAAGGCCGGGTCGATGACATCGAGGTCGAGCGAGAGATAGAGCGCGTCAACGCCCTTGCAGATGCGCGCCAGCGCCTCGCGCACGCATTGCCTGATGCCCTTCTCCTCGACGTCCTGCAGCGTCCAGATGCCGATGTCGAGCTCGCGCGCCGCCTCGTGCCAGGCGAGCGAGTTGCGGGTGCCGCGGATGCCGATCTCGGCGAAATTGGCCGGGTCGAGATAGCCGCCTTCGAAGCAGCGCGCCCATTGCGAGCCGGCCCAGTAGCGCGGCTCCCACGCCAGATCGTAGTGGGAGTCGAATTTCAGCACCGCAACCTTCTTCTTGTGGGCGCGGACGACCGAGCGCACGCCGACATAGGGAATCGTGTCGTCGCCGCCGAGCAGGATGAGGGCACGGTCGCGGCCAATCAGCTTCTCGATGCGGTCGCCAGCCCGGTGCAGCATGATTTCGGGGTCGATCTCGTAGTCGATGCGGATGTCGCCGCCATCGGCCACCTGGATCCAGTCGGCGATCTGGAAATCCGGCCCACGCTCCGGCATCAGGCCGCCGGAATGGTCGAGCGAGTAGTAGATCGCGTTCTTGCGGATCGCCGCCGGCGCGCCGGTGGCGCCGGTGCGGGAATAGATCGGCGCCTGGTGCGTCGCGAGCGCGGGCAGGAAGCGCCGCGGGTCGAGGATCTTCACGCCCTCATAGGGCAGGCCGACCACGACCACATCGGCATCCGGCGCCTGCTCGGCATAGGGCGCCTCCATGAAGGTCGGCACGTCCTCATAGAGGATGCGCTCGACCCGCCGCACCACGCGGTAGGGCGACTGCGCCGCGGTGTCGGAGGCGCGCTTGAACGCCGCCTCGATGGCGGTCTTGCCGCGCTTCGGCCCCGATTTCCCCGCAGCCTTGGCCGCGCGTGACGATGTCGTGCTTTTCCCCTTGGTCGCCATGCTCTCCCCCGTGCGGTGAACCGGAGCGGAGTGTGCACGGAGCGAGGCGCGCTTGTCACGCGCGAGGGTTAGGTCCTCAGTCCTCGCCAGATTCTCTGCAGGATGGACGCGGCGAGATAACCGAGCGCGCCACCTGCGACGAGACCGGACACATTGGCGCAAACCAATGACCAGACCAGGTCCATGCCTGGAATCGGGCGCAAGGGATTCAGAAAACCCGCGTCATACAACGACCCCACGACGGTGAATCCGAACGCGACGCCGGAGACGGTCCAACACCCCCGGGTGCTGCGGTCGACGCTCCAGGACTGGCCTCGTTCGAGTGCGACTTCTTCGGGAAGCGGCCTCGCAGCCCGGAGCGTTTCGATGTCGGGGGCACAGCGACGCACGGGATCGTAGGTCATGCCTACTCCAATCCCATAAGCGCGCCGTCGGTGGGGTCGAGATAGGCGGTCTTCTTGGCGCCGCTCTGGTCGGTGACCGGCACGGCGTAGCAATTGCCGGGCGTGGCCGTCACCGCGCCGACATCGGCGAAGCCGTGGTCGCGCAGCATCTTCTGCACCTGCGCCGGCGGCAGCCAGGTGGACTTGTCGGCGTCGGTGCAATGCAGGTCGGCCGCCTGTGCGGCAGTGGCCATCAGGAGGCCGGCGATGATCGGAGCAATCAGCTTCATGCGGCCAGCAGACCGCACCTAGCGCGGGAAGGTCAACGAGAAAGTGGCGCCGCCGGTCGCGTCGGTGCGATCGAGGGCAAGCTGGGCCTTCAGCCGCTTCGCCGCCTCGGCGACGATGGCAAGGCCGAGGCCCGCCGACCCGCCGCGCGGGCCGCGCCGGAACGGCTCCATCAGCCCGGCCAGCTCGCCGGGGTCGAGGCCCGGGCCGTGATCGGCCACCGCCAGGCGCGGCGGCGAATCGGTCACCACCAGGCGCACGGCTTGGCCCAGCGGCGAGACGCGCAGCGCATTCTCGATCAGGTTGCGCAGCGCGCTGTCGAGCAGGGCCGGGTCGCCGGCGATGCGCACCGGCGCGTCGGGCGCCTCGACCACGATGTCGCGGCCCATCTTGCGCGCCATCGGATAGAGCCGCGCCGCCATGTCCTGCGCCAGCGCGGTCAGGTCGAGCTCGCTCATCGCATGCGGCTCGGCGGATTCGGTGCGCGCCAGCTCCAGCAGCAGCTGCACCTGGCGGATCATGCGGTCGACATCGGCCTTCAGCGCCTGCACGTCGCCGTCGGGGCGCATCGAATCCAGCCGCGCCCGCAGGATGGCGAGCGGCGTGCGCAGCTCGTGCGCGGCGTCTGCGTTGAAGCGCTGCTGCCGCTGGTTCGCCGCCGCCAGCTGCTCGGACACCGCCTCGGCCTGGCGCCGCAGCTCGTCGATCGCCAGCAGGTCGCGGCGGCGATGCAGCAGCGACCGCCACACCAGGACCAGGATGGCGCCGAGCGCCGCCACGATGGTGCCGGAGAACACCGCATAGGCGACGCGGGCGATGCTGATGGCGTCCGCCAGGGTCGGCGTCGCGTCGATATAGAGCTCGAAGGCGCCGACGATCGCGCCGCCGCGCCGCACCGGCACGTAGATCTCCGCCACGGCGCTTTCCACCGGGGCGAGGCCCAGAACGTGGTATTCGCCGCCGGACAGGTGCAGCAGCGTCAGCGGCGCGTTGTGGTCGAACACCTCGCTGACATCGGCCTCGTCGTATTCGGTCCCGGTGGCCTCGCCGGTGGAATCCAGCCAGACCATGCGGTTCTTGTCGAAGGCCACCATGCGCACGACGCCGGAGGTGCGCTCCAGCAGCTGCAGGACCGCGTCGCGCACCTCGGGATTGCGCCCGTTCACGTTGTCGGGATCGGTGGGATCGAGGATTTCGGCCGCCGCCTCGGTCACGCGCTCGGCGACCGAGAGCGCGTAGGTGCGCACGGTGTCGCGCACCCTGAGCTCCGCCACCCACCAGCCGCCAAGCAGCGCCGCGAGGCCGATCAGGGCCACGCCCAGGATCACCAGCCAGTCGCGGCGGCCGATGGTCGGCAGGTCGCTCATCGCGCGGACGCGGTCATGGCAGGCGCGCGGTCACCGCCGCCCCCTCATTCCGCCTTCGCCTCGAGCATGCAGCCGACGCCGCGCAGCACGGCGATCTCGACCGCGGCGCTGGCGTTGCGCAGCCGCTTGCGCAGGCGGGAAATCGCCGCATCGACGGCGTTCGGCGTCACCTCGTCATCGAAGCCGTATAGGCTGCGCTGGATCTCGTCGCGCCGGACCACCGCGCCCTCGCGCCGCATCAACAGCTCGAGCAGCGCCGCCTCCTGGCGCGACAGGTCGAGCGGCCGGTCGGCGACCTGGGCGCGGCGCTGGGCGACGTCGAACTTGACGTTGCCAACTTCCAGCACCGTGGAGAGCCGCTTTCCCGGCCGGCGCAGCACGGCGCGCACCCGGGCGATGAGCTCGTCCATGTCGAAGGGCTTGACGATGTAGTCGTCGGCGCCGGCATCGAGCCCGGCGATGCGGTCGGAGGGCGCGTCGCGCGCGGTCAGGAACAGGATGCCGGCCTCGGACCCCTTGCCCCGGATATGGCCGACCAGGGCCAGGCCGTCGCCGTCGCCGAGGCCCCGGTCAAGCAGCACGGCGTCGTAATCCTCGACATCGAGAAAGCCGACCGCGTCGGACTTGCTCGCTGCCAAGTCGACGGCAAAGCCGCGCGCCGCAAGATTGCGGCGCAGCAGCTCGCCCAGGGTGGGCTCATCCTCGACGATCAAAAGGCGCATGTTGGGCGCTTCACTCCGCCGGCCGCGCATCCAGCACGCTCAGGGCGCGCTTGCGGCCGGTCACCATGGATAACACCAGATTTTCGCGGTGCCGCCAACAGGCATGAACCACGCCGAGGACATGCAGGCAAACCAGCGCCAGCATGCCGTTGGCCAGGACTTCGTGCGCCTCCTCCATCCACTTGACGCCGAAGAACCAGTCGGTGCGGCTGAGCCAGCCGCTGATTCCGACCAGGGCGGTGACCAGCAGCAGCGTGACGACCATGGCGCCGCCGGCCGGGTTGTGGCCGAGATGGCGCCCGTCGCGATGCCGCAGCAGGTCGCCCAGATGCTGGAGGATGCGCCGCGGCGAACGGACGAAATCGATGAATCGGGCATGCCGCGGGCCGACCAGGCCCCAGAGCAGGCGTGCCGCGATCAGGCCAAGGACGATATAGCCGATCACCCGGTGCGGATATTTTCCCGGCCGCACGATCTCGAAGAAGTTGACGGCGAAGCCGATGACGAGCAGCCAATGGAAGACGCGGACGAAAGGGTCCCAGATGCGCAGCGTCACGGATCGGGTCGCCGGGGGGAGCGACATGGGGGCGTGGGCGCCCATCCGGTGCCTCGCGGTCGCGTCTTCCATCGACATCCTAGTCCTCCTTCGCGACCACGTTGCCGTTGGTCGGATCGAGGTACATCTCAACCTTCTCGCCCTGCGCGTCGATGCCGTAGACCTCGTAGCAGTGGCCGTCGGTGACGTCGATCTCGCGGACTTCCTTGTAGCCCTGCTTCAGCAGCATGTCCTTGGTCGCATCTTCGCTCATCCAGGTGGACTGCTCCGCCTTGGTGCATTCCAGCGAGTCGTTGTCGGCCAGCGCCGGGCCGGCGGCGCCGAGCCAGGCGGAGGCCACGACCAGCAGAGCGGCGGGGGCCAGGATGATCGGGGTCTTGAAAGCCATTCTTGTCTCTCCGTATGTGAGGCGACCAGGTCGCAACGCGGGGGAAACAACCATGCAGGCCATGACGACAAACTGACGGAGCAGGATGGCCACTGCGGCGCATGACCGCAGCGGCGCCTGCGGACGTCCTTGCCCGGCCGGGGGCACCGCCGCATGATGAACAAATCGTTACCGGCAGAGGGTCGCATGGCCGATTCGACGGCATCCGAGGCGAGCGCGCGAATCTACGGAAGGCTGGCCGCGTGGCTGGCGCGCTGCGCCCTGGGTGAAACCGGGACCGATGTGGCGGGCAAGCCCTGCAACAACATCGGCGCACTGGCCTTTCCCGAGCTTTTTTCCGGGTTCTGCGGCCTGGTGCGCGAGACCATCGCGCCGCTGTGGCGCTCCTCCCTCGGACTGGAGGTGCTCAATCCGGAGCTGAGCGGCTCGCAGCTCATCTGGAAGGAAGGCGGCCTCAACCGCACCGAGATCGGCCGCGCGGGCATGTCGGCGCGCGAGGACTACCTGAAGAGCCCGATCTACGTCGTCGACACGACGAACCGGCCGTTCCGCTGGCGCGCCAGCGAGCCGATGGCGGACATGGAGATCATCCAGCGCCTGGCGGGCGAAGGGATGACCGACTACATCGTGATGCCGCTGCCGTTCCAGGATTCCAGCCGCACCTCGACCCTCAGCTTCGCGACCCGCGCGGCGGCGGGATTCACCGACCTTGAGATCGAGCGGCTGACCATGGCGGCGCGCATCTGGTCGCCCTTCGCCGAGCGCTGGCTGCTGCGCCATATCGCGCTCGACCTGCTGGCGCATTACCTCGGGCGGGCGCCGGCGGAGCGGGTCTATGCCGGCCAGATCGAGCGCGGCGACGTCACCATCGTCTCGGCGGCGATCCTGATCTGCGACCTGCGCGACTTCACGGCGATGACCGACCGGAGCGAGCGCGGCGTCATCGTGGCGCTGCTCAACCGCTGGTTCGAGCGCATCGGCGCCGCGATCCTCGGTCAGGGCGGCGACATCCTCAAATTCATGGGCGACGGCCTGCTCGCGGTGTTTCCGGTCGAAGGCAGCCGCGCCGCCACCTGCGACCGCGCCCTGGCGGCGGCGGAGGACGCGCTCGCCGGCACGACGCTGCTCAATGCCGAGCTGGCCGCCGAGGGCATCGCGCCGCTGCGCTTCGGCATCGGCTTGCATTGGGGCGAGGTCGAGTTCGGCAATATCGGCACGCGCGACCGCCTCGACTTCACCGTCATCGGCCCGGCGGTCAACCTGGCGAGCCGGCTGCAGGATCTGACCAAGGAGTTGGGGACGCCGATCCTGGCCTCCGCCGATTTTGCCGTCGCGTCGAGCCGCGGCCTGCGGCACGTCGACACCCGGCAGCTGCGCGGCACCGCCGCCCCGGCGGCGATTTTCGCGCCCTGAGAGCGGCCCCCGAGAGCGCCGCGCCTACGCCTCGCCGGTCGGCAGGCTGATCTGCACGCGGAAGCCGCGATCGGGCAGGTTGTCGAAGCGGATCTCGCCGTCCATCGCCTCGACCAGCGCCCGCGAGACGGAGAGGCCGAGGCCGATGCTCTGCTTGCTGTCGACCATCTGCGGATCGGCGAAGGTGACGAACGGCGTGCCGAGCTGCGAGACCTTGTCGGCGGGCACGCCGGGCCCCTCGTCGCGCACATCGAGATAGACCCAGGCCCCTTCGCGCTGCGCCTCGATCTGGATGGTGCCTTCCATCGGCGAATACTTGATCGCGTTGTCGACGATGTTGAGCAGCAATTGCCGCAGCGATTGCCGGTCGGCGCGGATGGTAAGGTCGGTATCGTCGAAGATCCGGACCTGCAGCGTCTTGGCGGCGATCGCGCCGCTTTCCATGCGCAGCACGTCGGTCAGCGCCGGGTGCAAAGGCACGTCCTCGATGCGCAGGTCCAGCATGCCGGATTCGATGCGCGAGACGTCGAGGATCTGGTTCACCAGCTCGAGCAGGTGCCGGCCGCTGCGATGGATGTTCTCGGCGTAGTCCTTGTAGATCGGCTGGTCGCGCGGCCCGAACAGTTCCAGACGCATGACATCGGAGAAGCCGATGATGGCGTTGAGCGGCGTGCGCAATTCATGGCTCATCATGGAGAGGAACCGGCTCTTGGCGCGGCTGGCCGCCTGGGCAGCGTCCTTCGCGTGCAGCAGGTCCTGGCGGTTGCGGAACTGCCCGATGGCGAGGCGCAGGACCTCGGCGAAGGCGCGGATGGTGGCGAGCTCGTCGCCGTCGGGCTCCCGCTTTTCCTTGTAGTAGGTGGCGAAGGTCGCGATCACCGTGCCGTCCGCCTCGATCACCGGATGCGACCAGCAGGCGGCGAAGCCGGATTGCCGCGCCAGCTCCACATAGGGCGCCCAATAGGGATGGTTGAAGACGTCGGCGACGATCACCGGCCGCCGCAACGCGGCGGCCGAGCCGCAGGAGCCGACACCCTCGCCGACCGGCAGGCCGTCGACCGCCGTGTTGTAGAAATCCGGCAAGGCCGGCGCCGCACCGTGGCGGATGATGCCGTTCTCGATGAGCAGGATGGAGCCGATGCTGCCGGGAATGATCCGCTCGATGGCGCGGACGACCTCCACCAGGACGTCCTCGAGCCGATGGGCGACGGCGAGGCGCTGCAGGATGGTGACAAAGGCCGCTTCGCGCGCGGCGACATCTCCGGCACGGCGTTCGAAAGCGGCGCGCAATCGGTTCGTCCGCCATGCCCAGGCCAGGGCAACGGCAGCCACCAGAACGCACAGGATCACAATGCCGAGCGGCATTTCGGTCATCCGACCGGCCACCCAGTAGACCGAGCAAGCAGCATTGCCCTCTGCCCTACCGACCGGCTGCCGGGTTCCCCAAGATCGAGCCCAGCCGCCCAATTCCTGCGCGATGCCAGCCGGTCATCCCCGAGCCCCGCCTGCCGGTCGCCCCATTAACATAAGCTACAAAGCGCCCGGCTGCCACTGCGGCAAGGGCGACCTTAGTCGATGCCGTCTGCGATCACGAAGCTGCAGCGCGTGGCATCAAGCCGCAGTGGCAGGATCTTCTGGTAGGCCGGGGAATGGTACCAGTCCTCGGCCGCCTTGCGGGACGGGAATTCCAGCACGGCGATCCGCTCGCAGGGGGGCGCGCCCTCCAGCACGGTGAATTTGCCGCCGCGCACGAGGAAGCGGCCGCCATAGGCCTCGATCGTCGGCATCACCTGCTTGCGGTACTGGTCGAACATCTCCGGATTGTCGATGAATTCGTACACAATGCAGTAGGCTTTCATGGCAATTCCCCTATGAATCCATGCGGCTCCGAAATTGCGCGATCCGGCTGAACGGCGAGGCAGCGGAATCGACATCATCCGTCCGCTTCCGCAGCCCTTCCCGCCCCCAGCGCTCCCGGATGGCGAGATCCAGCCAGGTGTTCGCCTGGGCGGCCCGGCGCGCGGCCAGCCGCCCGTCGCCTCGCAGCCAGGACCAGTGATCGGCGACCGCCTCGGTCAGTGCTTCAAGTCCCTCGCCGGTCTGCGCCGAGACCATCAGGACCTGCGGCTGCCAATCGGCGCCCTGCCGCGCCAGCGACAAGGCGCCCTTCACATCGGCCTTGGCGCGGGCGGCACTCGCGCCCAGATCCGCCTTGGTGACCGCAACCAGATCCGGGATCTCGGCGATGCCGGCCTTCATATATTGCAGGGAATCGCCGGAGCCGGGCTGCACGCAGAACAGCACGCTGTCGGCGCAGAGCGCGATCTCCGTCTCCGACTGGCCGACGCCGACGGTCTCCACCAGCACGAGGTCGAACAGGGCGCGCATCAGCACCATGGCGCCGTAGGTGAGATCGGCGAGGCCGCCCAGCCGGTCGCGCGCCGCCATGGAGCGGATGAAGACGCCCTGGTCCTCGGGGTCGGTGCGGATGCGGGTGCGGTCGCCGAGCAGCGCGCCACCGGTGAGGCGCGAGGACGGATCGACGGCGATGACGCCGATGGTCTTGCCCTGCGCGCGATAGCGGGCGATGAGCGCGCCGGCAAGCGTCGACTTGCCGACGCCCGGCGGGCCGGTCAGGCCGATGACTTGCGCCGCAGCCTGCGCGTAGGCCTCGTCGAGCAGCGCCAGCGTCTCTGCGTCGTCGGGATCGCGCTCGATCTCCGCCAGGGCTTTCGCCAGCGCCGCCTTGCCGCCGGACCGGAGGGTGGAGAGCGAGGTCATCAGATATTCGCTGCGCGCCGTTTCGCCGCCTGCTCGACCTGCTCCTTCCCCCCAGCCGACGGATGTCGGCTTCCGCCGACGGCCGGGGGAAGGGTGGGATGGGGGGTGTTGCAGCGCCGAGTATTGCCGAGAAAGCTCATCACTCAGCTTCGCCTCCGGCGATGCGCGGCCTGCAGGCCGCGCTCCCCCCCATCCGGCTACGCCTAAGCTCGCTTTGCTCGCTAAGGCTCCGCAGCCTTCCCCCGCAAGGGGGGAAGGACAATTGGAGGTGGCTGTTACTACTCACCCTTCGCCCTTGCGGCCGTCGCTGCCGGTGAGGGCCGCCTGGGCCGCCGCCAGCTTGGCGATCGGCACGCGGTAGGGCGAGCAGGAGACGTAGTCGAGGCCGACCTTGGCGCAGAAATGGATCGAGGCCGGGTCGCCGCCATGCTCGCCGCAGATGCCGAGCTTCAGCGCCGGCCGGGTCTTGCGGCCGCGCTCGGCGGCGATCCGCACCAGCTCGCCGACGCCGTCGGGGTCGAGGCTGATGAAGGGGTCCTGCTTGATGATACCCTGGCGCTCATAGGCGGCGATGAAGCGCGCGGCGTCGTCGCGGCTGAGGCCGTAGGTTGTCTGGGTCAAATCGTTGGTGCCGAAGGAGAAGAACTCGGCATCCTTGGCGATCTCGTTCGCCAGCAGGGCGGCGCGCGGCAGCTCGATCATGGTGCCGACCAGGTAGGGGATCTGCGACCCGCTTTCCTTCGCCACCTCGGCCGCGACGCGGTCGACCACCGCCTTCATCAGCTGCAG
Organism: Dongiaceae bacterium; assembly: GCA_039808885.1. Taxonomy (GTDB): domain Bacteria; phylum Pseudomonadota; class Alphaproteobacteria; order Dongiales; family Dongiaceae; genus Dongia_A. Next base: position 12,225 of record JBDHTX010000004.1, read on the forward strand.
CTCGCGCGGGATGCCGACCAGCGGGATCATGATCTCCGCCTCGACCGTCTCGCCCTTCTCCTTCTGCACCTGGACCGCGGCCTCGAAGATGGCGCGGGCCTGCATCTCGTAGATTTCCGGATAGGTGATGCCGAGGCGGCAGCCGCGATGGCCGAGCATCGGGTTGGATTCGTGCAGCATGGCGGCGCGCGCGGCGACCGCGTCGACGGAGACGCCCGCCGCGGCGGCCACTTCCGCCATCTCCTCCCGCGTATTGGGCAGGAATTCGTGCAGGGGCGGGTCGAGCAGGCGGATGGTGACGGGCAGGCCGCGCATGATGTGGAACAGCTCGACGAAATCCTTGCGCTGCATGGGCAGGATCTTGGCCAAAGCCTTCTTCCGGCCCTCGACCGTGTCGGCCATGATCATCTCGCGCATGGCGACGATGCGGTCGCCGTCGAAGAACATGTGCTCGGTGCGGCAGAGGCCGATACCCTCGGCGCCGAATTCGCGCGCGGTGCGGGCGTCGAGCGGCGTCTCGGCATTGGTGCGCACCTTCAGCTTGCGCACCTTGTCGGCCCAGGACATCAGCGTGGCGAAGTCGCCGGAGAGCTGCGGCTGGATGGTGGGCACCTGGCCGATCATCACCTCGCCGGTGCCGCCGTCGATGGTGATGAGGTCGCCCTCGGCCACCTTCTGGCCTTTCACCACCATCAGCTTGGCGGCGGCGTCGACGCGGATCTCGCCGGCGCCCGAGACGCAGGGCCGGCCCATGCCGCGCGCCACCACCGCCGCGTGGCTGGTCATGCCGCCACGCGTGGTGAGGATGCCGACCGCGGCATGCATGCCGTGGATGTCCTCCGGGCTGGTCTCGACCCGGACCAGGATCACCTTCTCGCCCTTGGAGGCGCGGTCCTCGGCCTCGTCGGCGGTGAAGACGACTTCGCCGGAGGCGGCGCCGGGGCTCGCCGGCAGGCCGCGCGCGACGACGTTCTTCTTCGCCTTCGGGTCGAGGGTCGGATGCAGCAGCTGGTCGAGCGAGGCGGGGTCGATGCGGGAAACCGCCGTCGTATGGTCGATCAGCCCCTCGCTGCAGAGATCCACCGCGATCTTCAGCGCCGCCGCGGCGGTGCGCTTGCCGTTGCGGGTCTGCAGCATGTAGAGCTTGCCCTGCTGCACGGTGAACTCGATGTCCTGCATGTCGCGGTAGTGCTTTTCGAGCTGCGCGCGCACGTCGTCGAGCTGCTTGAAGACCTTCGGCATCACCTCTTCCATCGCCGGAAGGGTGGAGTTGTTCGCCTTCTTGCCGGCGATGGTCAGGTGCTGCGGCGTGCGGATGCCGGCCACCACGTCCTCGCCCTGGGCGTTCACCAGGTATTCGCCGTAGAACTCCTTGGCGCCGGTCGAGGGATTGCGGGTGAAGGCGACGCCGGTGGCGCAATCCTGGCCCATGTTGCCGAACACCATCGCCTGCACGTTGACGGCGGTGCCCCAATCCTCGGGGATGTTGTTGATCTTGCGGTAGGTCACCGCGCGGGCGATGTTCCAGGAGCCGAACACGGCGCCGATGGCGCCCCAGAGCTGCTCCGCCGGGTCCTGCGGGAAGGGCCGGCCCAGTTCCTCCTGCACCTTCGCCTTGTAGTCCTCGATCACCTTCTTCCAATTGGCGGCCGTCAATTCGGTGTCGGTGTCGACATTGAGGTCGGATTTGTGGAGCTCGAGGATTTCCTCGAAATTGTGGTGCTCCACGCCCAGCACCACGTTGCCGTACATCTGGATGAAGCGGCGGTAGGAATCATAGGCGAAGCGCTCGTCGCCCGATTTCTTGGCGAGGCCGGCCGCGGTCCGGTCGTTGAGGCCGAGGTTGAGCACGGTGTCCATCATGCCCGGCATGGAGACGCGGGCGCCGGAGCGCACCGAGACCAGCAGCGGCTGCTCGGGATCGCCGAACTTGGCGCCGACGGAGGATTCGATGGCATGCAGGGCATCCTCGACCTGCGCCTTCAGCTCGGCCGGATAGCTCTTGCCGTTGGCCTGGAAATAGGTGCAGACCTCGGTGGTGATGGTGAAGCCCGGCGGCACCGGCAGGCCCAGCGCGCTCATCTCCGCCAGGTTGGCGCCCTTGCCCCCCAGCAGGTTGCGCATCTCGGCCCGGCCTTCCGCCGCACCATCCCCGAAGCGATAGACCCATTTCGCCATTCCGCTTATCCCTCGCTCTTGGCTTCGATCTTGGAGAAATCGGCGACGCCGTGCAGCGTCGCACGGATGGTGGACAGCAGGCGCAGCCGGTTGGCGCGCAAGGCCGGATCGGGATCGTTGACCGTGACCTTGTCGAAGAAGGCGTCGATCGGCCGGCGCAGATCGGCCAGCGCGCTCATCGCGCCGACGAAATCCTCCGACCCCAGGCGCTTGCGCGCGGCCAGGCCTTCCTGCTGCAGCGCGGCGAACAGCGCCTGCTCCTCCGGCAGGACCAGCTTGGCCGGGTCGACGGCGCCGTCATGGGCCGCGGAATCCTTCTTCTCCTCGATGCGCACGATGTTGCTGGCGCGGCGATAGCCGGCGAGCAGGTTGGCCCCCGCCTCGCCTTCGACGAAATCCTGCAGCGCCTTCACCCGCGCCATCAGGCGGACCAGGTCGTCCTCGTCGCCCAGGGCGAAGACGGCGCTGACCAGGTCGTGGCGCACGCCCTGCTCCTTCAGCGCCACCTTCAGGCGGTCGGCGAAGAACTCGAGCAGCTGGGCGATCACCGCCTTGGGCTGGTTCTGCGCGAAGCCGCCCCCCTGCCCCCCGTGGTCATAGAAGCCGCTATAGGCGAAGCCGAAGACGTCGCGCAGGTTGAGGCGGAGCTTGTTCTCCAGGACCAGCCGGATCACGCCCAGCGCGGCGCGGCGCAGGGCGAAGGGGTCCTTGGAGCCGGTCGGCTTCTCGTCGATGGCGAAAAAGCCGACCAGGGAATCGATCTTGTCGGCCAGCGCCACGGCGACGCTGGTGGGCGCGCCCGGGCATTGGTCGGTGGGGCCGAGCGGCCGGTAGTGGTCGGCGATCGCCGTGGCCACGTCCCGCGGCAGGCCCTCATGGGCGGCGTAGTAGCGGCCCATGATCCCTTGCAGCTCCGGGAACTCGCCCACCATGCCAGAGACCAGGTCGGCCTTGGCCAGCTCCGCCGCCTGGGCGGCCGCGGCCGGGTCGCAATCGGGAATCTTGGCGGCCAGATGCGCCGCCAGGGCCTTCACGCGGCCCACCTTCTGCCCGACCGAGCCCATCCTGGCGTGGAAGATGATGCCGTCCAGAGCCGGCAGGCGGTCCGCCAGCTTCACCTTCAGATCCTGGTCCCAGAAGAACTTGGCGTCGGACAGGCGCGCGCGCAGGACCCGCTCGTTGCCGGCAATGATCGCCGCCCCCTTGTCCTTGGCCTCCATGTTGGAGACGACGAGGAAGCGCGGCGCCAGATTGCCCTGCTTGTCCAGGAGGGCGAAATACTTCTGGTGCGTGCGCATGGAGGTGGTCAGCACCTCCGGCGGCACGCTCATGAACTGCTGGTCGATCTTGCCCATGAGGACGACCGGCCATTCGACCAAGCCGGTCACCTCGTCGAGCAGACCCTCGTCGGATTTGACGGTCAGGTTCTCCTTGAGCGCGCGGTCGCGGCATTGCGCCCAGATCAGGGTGCGCCGCTCGGCGGCGTCAGGGATCACCTTCGCCGTCTTCAGCTTCGCCACATACGTAGCTGAATTTGAAACATTTATTTTCGCCGGCGCCAGGAAGCGATGACCCACGGTCTGGCCGCCGAAGGCGAGCGAGACGCCCTTGCCCATGGGCAGCGACCCGGCCAGCGGCTGGCCGTCATAGACCGCCAGGATGCCGTGCAGCGGCCGCACCCAGCGCTGGGTCCAGTCCGCGAAACGCATCGATTTCGGCCAGGGCATTTCCTGGATCGCCTGGACCAGGATGCCCGGCACCACCTCGGCGGTCGGGGCGCCCTTCTTCTCCACCACGGCGAAATAGAAGACGCCCTTGCCGGTATCGCGCTCGACGCAATCCTTGAGCGATTTGAGCCCGGCCGATTTCAGGAAGCCGTCGATAGCCGGCTGGGGCGAGCCGACGCGCGGTCCCTTCTTCTCTTCCTTGAGGTCGGGCTGGGCGGCCGGCAGTTCCTCGACCACCAGGGCCAGGCGGCGCGGCGTCACATAGCTGCGCGCCAGGGTGAAGTGCAGGCCGGCATCGTGCAGCTTGGTGGTGACCAGGCGCTGGAAGTCCTCGGCCGCCTTGGCCTGCATGCGGGCCGGGATCTCTTCCGAGAGGAGTTCGACGAGAAGCTCGGCCATGGCTCAGGCGCCCCCGCCCAAGGATTTGGGGCGTGCCGGTTCGCGCTGGGTCGCTTCCCAGGCTTCGCAGCAGGCCTTGGCGAGGGCTCGGACGCGGCCGATATAGGCCTGCCGCTCGGTCACCGAAATCACCCCGCGCGCATCGAGCAGATTGAACAGGTGGCTCGCCTTCAGGCACTGGTCGTAGGCCGGGAGCGGTAGCGCTTTCGGCAAATTCAGGAGCGCCGCGCATTCCTTCTCGGCGTCCGAGAAATGCTGCAATAACAAGGTCGTATCAGCATGCTCGAAATTGAAAGCTGAATACTCGCGCTCGGCCTGGAGGTAGATGTCGCCATAGGTCATGCCGTGCCCGTTGAAGTCGAGATCGAAGATGTTCTCGACCCCCTGGACATACATGACGAGGCGCTCCAGGCCGTAGGTGAGCTCGGTCGAGACCGGGTCGCATTCCAGCCCGCCGACCTGCTGGAAATAGGTGAACTGGGAGACTTCCATGCCGTCGAGCCAGACCTCCCAGCCGAGGCCCCAGGCGCCCAAAGTCGGGCTTTCCCAATCGTCCTCGACGAAGCGGATGTCGTGGGCCAGCGGGTCGATGCCGATGGCCTGCAGGCTGCCGAGATAGAGGTCCTGGCTGTCGGCCGGCGACGGTTTCAGGATGACCTGGAACTGGTAGTAGTGCTGCAGCCGGTTCGGGTTCTCGCCATAGCGGCCGTCCTTGGGCCGGCGCGAGGGCTGCACATAGGCCGCCCGCCAGGGCTTCGGCCCCAGGGCGCGCAACGTCGTCGCCCAATGGAAGGTACCGGCGCCAACCTCGACGTCGTAGGGCTGCAAGATGGCGCAGCCCTGCTTGGACCAGTAGTTCTGCAGCTTCAGGATAATGTTCTGAAGGCAGGTCTCGGGATTGGGCTTGCGCCCCGTCATGGCCGACCGTCCCCCGGCTAGCTTATGGTGCGGCGCACCATAATCAGGGGGGCCGGAGTCTGCAAGGATTGCGCAGAAAGGAAACAGGTGCCGGGATGCTGCTTAATAAATAGGCGAGACAGCCAAGCAGCCAAGCATCGGGTCAACGCGCGTTTGCTCCACACCGAGGCGTTCGGCCGCCGGACAATAGCGGGACCAATCCCCCGGCCAAACCACACGCCGCGGAACCGGCGTCCAGGGCTGCCGGCATACTGACACTTTTTGTCAGCATAATCACATAGGCTGCCCGCATTGTTCCCCGACTTATGGAGCCACCGATGACCGACAACGTCCTGCTGCATCACGCGCCGATGTCGCGCGGCAATATCGCCTACTGGATGCTGGAGGAGATGGGCATTCCCTATCGCCTCAACTTGCTGAGCCTCGATCGCCAGGACCAGAAGAAGCCCGCCTATCTGGCGGTCAACCCGATGGGCAAGGTGCCGGTTCTGGAGCATAGGGGCGTCGTCGTCACCGAGGCGGCGGCAATCTGCGCCTATCTCGCGGATGCCTTCCCGGAGACCGGCCTGGCGCCGAAGCTCGACGATCCGCGGCGCGGCACCTATTACCGCTGGATGTTCTTCGCGCCGGGCTGCCTGGAGATGGCGGTTTTCGATCGGATGAACGGGCGCGACGCAGGCCAGCCGCGCGCGTCGGGCTATGGCGACTATGACACCACCATCGAGACAGTGGCGCGGGCCGTGGCCAAGAGTCCCCATGTGCTGGGCGAGCAGTTCAGCGCCGCCGATGTCATCCTCGGCTCGCATGTCATCTGGGGCATGATGATGAAGGGGCTGCCCGAGCGGCCGGAGTTCACCGCCTACGCCCAGCGCCTGCAGGCCCGCCCGGCCTGGCAGCGCACGCTGGCCAGGAACCAGGCGCTGCATGCGGAGCTGAATCCGAAGGCCTGAGCCGCAGGCACGCGTCACCGAAGCCGGTCGACGAAGCGCGCCGCGGCGTCCGGCGCGCCGTCGCGGCGGCCGAACAACTCCGAGAACTGCAGCAGCAGTCCGAGATGTCCGGTATCCGGATACTCTGCAAGCGAGACCCGGCCGCCGCCCGCGCGCAAGGCGGCGGCCAGCTTTCTCGTATCGGCGGGATCGATCACAGCGTCGTCGGTGCCGGAGAGCAGCAGCATCGGCGGCGCGCCGGAAGCCTGCGCCGCCGCGCGTGCAATGGGCGAGAAGGCCTCGTCCGGCACCGAGGACGGAAACACGCCCGCCAGCGACCCGGCCCGGAGATTTTCCAGACCGGTCGGCGCCGCCAGCGCGACGATGCCGCCGAGGTCCGCGGGCGCGAGCCCGACTCCGGAAAGAAAATCGGGCTGCAGACCGAGCAGCAGCGCGATGTGGCCGCCCGCCGAATGGCCGGACAGATAGAGCCGCCCCACGTCGCCACCATAGGCCCGCGCGCGATCCTTCACCCATTTCACCGCCAGCGCGGCATCCCGCATGAAGCACGGAAACGGGCATTGCGGCGCGAGGCGGTAATTCGGCACCACCGCCAGGAAACCGCGCGCGGCGAGGGCGGCGCCGACGAACCGATAGTAGTCCTTGTCGCCGTTCTGCCAGGACCCGCCATGCCAGAACACCATCACCGGCGCCGGCCGCATCGTGTCGGGGACATACAGATCGAGCGTCTGGCGCGGATCCGCGCCATAGGCGATCGATGCGTATCTTTCCGCGTGCGTGGTGGACGCAGCCCAGTTCAGGGGCGTCAACAGCGATTCCTGCGCGCAGCCGGCGGTCGACGCGGCGCATGCCAGCAAGGCCGCCACGCGCAGTGCCCGGGCCAATTGAAGAGCGGACCACATGCATCAGATACGGCGCCGGAGCGCAGCCGGATGCCCGTCAGGCGGGCGACCGTCTCAGAAAGGGCAATCCGATCGCCCGCAGCGGGAGGCGCCTTTTGCCGGCACATAGGCGCCGCAGACCTTGCATTGCGCCATGTCCTCGATCGGCTTGGCGGCGGCGTTCTTGGCCGTGCCGGCCTTGGACGCCGGCTTGCCCCGGCCGCCGCCCGCCTCGCGATCGAGATCGGCCCGCTCGCGCGCCCGGATCTGGTTGCGGCGGTTCCACCACCAGAACACGCCGATCACCACGGCGATCAGCAGCAGCTTGGGAAAGGTCGGAATCGAGAACATCGGGCCATTTAGCGGGCGGGCCGCGGACCGGTCAAGGAAACCCTGCTTTCCGCCAGCTCACGGGGCCGCCGGCTCACGGGGCCGCCGGGTCAGGGTGCCGCCAGCGACAAAGCGCCGCCGTCGCGCAGGACGCGTTGCGCCTCGCCGGTGAAATCGCCGTTCGGTTCGTGCAGCACCAGTGCGGGCAGCAGGCACGCCGGCCCGCGCTGGCCCAGCCGCCCGGCGACGATGACCCGTCGTGCCGCCTGGTCTGCCTTGGGCTGAATCGGCAGCACGCTGATGCCGCCGAAGGACCCGGCGAAGGCGGCGAGCAGCTCAGGCAGCCGGTCGGCGCGATGCACGAAGGTGGCGCAGCCGCCGGGCTTCAGCGCGCGCGCGGCTGCGGCGACCCAGGCCGGCAGATCGGCGGCACCCTCGACATTGGCCAGCGCCTTGATCGGGTTGGCCGAAACCGTCGCGCGGTCGCGCGGCAGATAGGGCGGATTGACGATCACCTGCTCGGCGCGCGCGGCATAGACCGGCAGCGCCGGGTCGAGGATGTCGCCGGCGAGGAAGCGCGCACGGTCGGCCAGATCATTCGCGGCCGCATTCTCCGCGGCGAAGGCGATCAGCGGCGCCTGCACGTCGACTCCCACCACGCGCACGCCGGGCAGCCGTCGCGCCACGCACAAAGCCGCCGTGCCGATGCCGCAGCCAAGATCGACGACCGTCTCCCCCGCTTCCGCGGCGCATGCGGCGGCCAGCAGGATCGGATCGATGGCGACCCGGTAGCCGGCCAGCGGCTGGCGCAAGACGACACGCCCGCCGAGGACGGTGTCGGTGGTGCTCTCCGGCAGGGTGGTGTCGGCTTGCACAGGGGACATCGCTCAGCCGAACGGCCAGTTGCTGTCTTCCGGGCCGTGCCATTCGCCGGCCTGGCGCAGCACGGTGACCGCCGCGTCGAATTCCTCGTCCACCACCATCAGGCGCTGCGGCAGCATGCCGAGGCTGCCCTGGACGATGCTGGCGTGGGTATCGAGCGGAATCGCCGTCAGGCCGGCATCGGCCAGCAGGGCGGTCAGGAAGGACAGCCGGACCGGGTCGTTGCTGCGCGCCACCTCTTTCACGTCCTGACCTCCTAGCCAATCCGGCCTGCGGCGAATGTTGCCGTTGCGTTCCGCCCGACCGGCATTATGCTTTGAAGTTGCGTCCGCCACCAAGACCTTGGAAAAAGGCGGCGGGGCGGCGAAGCACAATCGAGTGGCGTAGGGCGGCAGGCACGCCGCCGGAAGGGATTTGCGTGGCGGTCATCGTCAATTTCGAAGCCGAGCGGGACAAGCAGCCGGATGCGCTGGACCGCCTGAGCCACCTGGTGAAGGACGAGCTGGAGCGGGTCAACGAGCTGATCCTGGCCAACATGCAGTCGCCCGTGGCGCTGATCCCGCAGCTGGCCGGCCATATCATCGCCGCCGGCGGCAAGCGCCTGCGCCCGGTGCTGACCCTCGCCTCCGCCCAGCTCTGCGGCTATCGCGGGCCGCGCGCGCCGGGCCTCGCCGCCTGCGTCGAGTTCATCCACACCGCCACCCTGCTGCATGACGACGTGGTCGACGACAGCGCGCTGCGCCGCGGCGAGGCCTCGGCCAACGTGCTGTGGGGCAACAAGGCCAGCGTGCTGGTCGGCGATTTCCTGTTCAGCCGCGCCTTCCAGCTGATGGTGGCGGACGGCTCGCTGCGCGTGCTCGACATCCTGTGCACCGCCTCGGCCAAGATCGCCGAGGGCGAGGTGCTGCAGCTGATGACCAGCAACGACACCGAGACCAACGAGCAGGCCTATCTCGAGGTGATCAAGGGCAAGACCGCGGTGCTGTTCGCCGCCGCCTGCGAGGTCGGCGCCGTGGTCGCCGAACGCTCGAAGCGCGAGCAGGAGGCGCTGGCGGGGTTCGGCCTCAATCTCGGCATCGCCTTCCAGCTGATCGACGACGCGCTCGACTATTCCGCCAAGCAGGAAGCGCTCGGCAAGACCGTGGGCGACGATTTCCGCGAAGGCAAGATCACGCTGCCCGTCATCCTCGCCTTCCTGCGCGGCGACGAGGCGGAGCGCGCCTTCTGGCGCCGCACCCTGGAGACCCAGGAGCAGCGCGACGGCGATCTCGCCACCGCGCAGAGCCTGATCGCCAAGCACAGCGCGCTCACCGACACGGTGCAGCGCGCGGCGCATTACGGCGCCATGGCCCGCGACGCGCTCGGCATCTTCCCCGACAGCGCCGAGAAGCGCGCGCTGATCGACGTCGTCGACTTCTGCATCCGCCGGGGGCACTAGCTGAGCCTGCCCTCCACCAGCGCTTTGCGCGCCTTCGACGCCGTCGCCAGGCTCGGGAGCGTCACCCGCGCGGCGCAGGAGCTGAACCTCACCCGCAGCGCGGTCAGCCACCAATTGCGTTTCCTCGAGGACGAGGTCGGCTTCGCGCTGATCGAGCGCGAGGGGCGCGGCGTCGTCCTCACCGCGCGCGGCGAGGCCTATGCCCGCGAGGTGCGCAAGGCGCTGCAGACCCTGACCGATGCGCGGGCGCGCTCGGCCGACGCCTCGCTGACCGGCCGGCTGGTCATTTCCTGCGCGCCCGGCTTCGCCAGCTTCTGGCTGTGCGGCGAGATCGGCGATTTCCACGCCGCCCACCCACAGGCCCGCATCAGCGTGGTGACGCCGAAGCGCTTCGACGATGTCAATGCGACCGGCATCGACATCTTCATCGCCTTCGGCCGCGACGAATGGGGCGGCAAGTGGTTTGAGGAACTGGCGAGCCCGTATCACACACCAGTCTGCTCCCCCACCCTGATCAATGCCTGCGGCGGCCTCGCCGACCCCAACGACATCGCCAAGGTGACGCTGCTGCATCTCGCCGACCATGGCGATTGGACGCAATGGCTGATGGCGGCGGGCGCCCATGACGTCGACCCGGCGCAGGGCATCGTCTTCTCGGACATGCATCTGGTGATCGCGGCGGCGCTCGCCGGCCAGGGCATCGCCATCGGCGATCCGATCATCGCCGGCGGCGCGCTCTCCGCCGGGCGGCTGGTGCGGCCCTTCGCCCTCGCCCACCGGGCGCCGAGCTCGTACTATCTGGTGGCTGATCGCGGCCGCCTGAAGCAGCCGCTGGTGCGGGCCTTCCGCACCTGGATCAAGGGACGGCTGGCGGCGACGGCGGGCAGCCTCGACTGAACCTCCGGGACCAGTCGTCAGCCCGGTCCGTGGGCAACGGAAGTACCGGATAATGGTGAAATCCCTTCACCATTTTTGCAAAAGCTATTCGATTTTTCCGCCGGATGGTTCAAGCTACGGTTTCGGGCATTGGGCGCCGGAAGATCCGGCGCCGCCACGCCCGAGGAGAAAAGCCGTGAACGCACCGCTCGCCACGCCGACCAGCGAAACCTTCAGCCTGAAGCGCCGCAACGATGCCGGCAACACCCCGGCGATGAACTACTGGGGCTGCAAGTCGGAATACGGCGTGCTGACCGACGTGCTGCTGGGCAAGGCCGACCACATCAAGCACCTCTCGACCAGCTCGCTGTCGCGCAAATACCTGCGCGAGAGCCCGTGCAACATCGAGGTGGCGAAGAAGCAGCACGCCGAACTCATTTCGGCCTACGAACATTTCGGCGTGAAGGTCCATTTCCACGTCATGGACCCGAACCTGCCGTACCAGGTCTATGCCCGCGATTCGAGCTTCATGACCCCCTATGGCGCGGTCATCACCAACATGGCGAACTGGTGGCGCCGGGGCGAGAACTTCGCCGCCATCCGCACCTACCAGCAGATGGGAATTCCGATCTATGACATGATCACCGCCGGCCATTTCGAGGGCGGCGATTTCAACGTCATCGAACCCGGCTGCGTGCTGATCGGCTGCGGCGGCGAGCGCACCCAGGACGAGGCCGCCCAGCAGGTGAAGGGCTGGTTCGACGCCGAAGGCTGGGAGACCAAGGTTACCTATTTCGACCCCTTCTACGTCCACATCGACCTGATGGTGGTGATGATCGCCGAGAAGCTGGCGGCGGTCTGCCTGGAAACCACCGCGCCCGACGTGGTCGCCTGGCTCAAGGCCAAGAAGATCGAGATCATCCCCGTACCCTTCCAGGACACGGTCACACTCGGTTGCAACGTCATGTCGCTGGGCAAGGACCGGGTGATCGCCCCCAAGCACAGCCGGACCCTGATCGCGGCGCTGAAGGCGCGCGGCTTCGACGTGGCGGAAATGGACATGAGCGAGATTTCCAAGACCGGCGGCGGCATCCACTGCATGGCGCAGGCGCTGCGCCGCGAGGAGGCGTGACCGATCCGGCCGGACCCGGCGGAACGCCGAACCATTCGCGGCGAAACCTGACCGCCCGGAAAGAAAGGCGTCGCCGCGACCACGAAGGCGGGGATCGCCCGCCAATGCGGCGCGATGAGGCTTGGATGAGTCGGAATATGTCAAGTTGCGGTGACGGAATCAGGGTCGAATAAATTGACGGACCAGGAGGTCCGTGACAGCGTACCGAATAAGGCCACCGGCCCGGCGAGATCAGGCGCCGAGGAACGGGACAACAAACAGAACCTTCGACAGGGAGGGTCACAAGCTGATGCGGAACACCCGCTGGCTTGGCCTTGGTGACAGGAACAACGCGACTCCGCCCCCAAGCGGAGCAGCCGGCGGGTCTGCGGTCCGCTCGGGAGGCGACGGCTTGCCGCCGCCGCTCTTGGGTATCGCATTTCCAACGGTCAGTACTTGACAGGTAGTCCGCTTCAGCCACGGCGGGGGGACTTCGCCATGGCGAGCGGCCGAATTTGGCGCAGAGCGATCGCGCGAGGGCGCGACGCGTAACGGAGGGAATGACGATGAGTTCTGGCTCGAAAGACAACAAGACCGGCTTGCTCGGCCGCTACCAGGTGGATCGCCGCAAGTTCCTGCGCGACACCACGATGCTGGGCACCGCAGCGATGCTGTTCGGCTGCGACGACAAGAAGGAAGCCGAGCAGGCGGCAGCGCCCGCCCCGGCGGAGACCCAGCAGGCTGCGGTCGCCCCGGCCGGCCCGAAGAAGGGCGGCGTGTTCAAGATGGGCGTCGGCCACGGCGCCACGACCGACTCGCTCGACCCGGCCACCTATCCCGACCAGTTCACCGGCACCATGGGCTGGGGCTCGATCGGCAACAGCCTGACCGAGATGAACGCCAAGGGCGAGATCACCCCGGACCTGGCCGAGAGCTTCGAGGCCTCCGACGGCGCCACCAAGTGGGTGTTCAAGCTGCGCAAGGGCGTCACCTTCCACGACGGCAAGAACGTCACCCCGGACGACGTGATCGCCTCGTTCCGCCACCACATGGGCGCCGATTCGAAGTCGGCGGCGAAGTCGATCCTGACCGGCATCAGCGACATCAAGGCCGACGGCGACAACGTCGTCTTCACCCTCTCCGCCGCCAACGCCGACTTCCCGTTCTACACCAGCGACTACCACATCCCGATCATGCCGGCGAAGGACGGCACGGTGGATTGGCAGTCGGGCATCCGCACCGGTCCCTTCAAGCTGGAGAAGTTCGAGCCGGGCGTGCGCGCGAAGATGAAGCGCAACGAGAACTTCTACAAGGACGTCTGGTTCGACGAGTTCGAGATGATCTGCATCCCGGATGTCGCCGCCCGCACCGCGGCGCTGACCTCCGGCGAGATCCACTACATGGATCGCTGCGACCTCAAGACGCTGAGCCAGCTGCAGGCCACGCCGGGCATCAAGATCACGGAAGTGACCGGCTACGGCCACTACGTGCTGCCGATGAACGTGACGGTGGCGCCGTTCGACAACGTCAACGTCCGCCTGGCGCTCAAGCACGCCATCGACCGCAAGGCGATCGTCGACAAGATCTTCTTCGGCCACGGCACGCCGGGCAACGACAACCCGATCGCGCCGACCATCCAATACTGGATCGATCCGCAGCCGCGGCACGACTACAACCCGGAGAAGGCCAAGGAGTACCTGAAGAAGGCCGGGCTCGACAGCCTGAAGGTCGACCTCTCCACCGCCGATGCCGCCTTCGCCGGCGCCATCGACGCCTGCACGCTCTTCAAGGAGAGCGCGGCCAAGTGCGGCATCGAGATCAACGTGATCCGCGAGCCGGATGACGGCTACTGGGACAATGTGTGGATGAAGAAGCCGTGGGTGGTGTCGTACTGGAACGGCCGTCCGACCTGCGACTGGATGTTCGCCACCGCCTATGCCGACGATGCGGCGTGGAACGACGCGTTCTGGAAGAACCCGCGCTTCAACGAGCTGCTGAAGGCGGCCCGCTCGGAGACGGACAGCTCCAAGCGCGCGGCGATGTATGCCGAGATGCAGCAGATCCAGGCCGATGACGGCGGCAACATCGTCATCATGTTCAGCAACTACGTCAGCGCGCACAGCGACAAGCTGGCGCACGGCGATATCGCCGCGAACTGGGACATCGACGGGATGAAGATCGCGTCCCGCTGGTGGTTCGCGTAACCACGGCAAGCAGCGGGCCGCTCGCAAGAGCGGCCCGCGCCGCTTTCGCCATGATCGCGGCAGACGGAGGGGGAAGGCACCGCGCATGAAGTCCGTGCTCAAGATCGTGCTGCAGCGGCTGGGGCTGGGATTGCTGACCCTGTTCGTGGTCTCGCTGATCATCTTCTCCGCCATCGAGCTGCTGCCCGGCGGCTTCGCCGAGGCGATCCTGGGCCAGGCGGCGACGCCGGAGACCGTGGCCGCCTTCAACAAGGAGATCGGCCTCGACAAGCCGGCGCCCCAGCGCTACGTCGAATGGGTGTCGAAGGCGGTGCAGGGCGATTTCGGCACCTCATTCTCGTCGCGCGTCGGCTATCGTCGCACGGTGGCCGAGATCCTGGCGCCGCGCGCCTACAACACCGCCTTCCTGGCGATCATGACGGCATTGATCTCGGTGCCGCTCTCGGTCGGCCTCGGCCTGCTGGCCGCCCTCTATCGCAACTCGATCTTCGACCGGGCCATCAACATGGTCTCCCTGGTCTCGATCTCGTTCCCCGAGTTCTTCATCGCCTACATCGCCATCGTCCTGCTCGCCTCGCCGGCCGGACGGCAGATATTTCCCAGCCTGGCGAACATCAGCGAAGACGCCGGAATGGCCGAACGCCTGTGGCGCTGCGCCTTGCCCGCCATCACCCTCTCGCTGGTCATCGTCGCGCACATGATGCGCATGACGCGGGCCGCGATCATCAATGTGCTGTCGAGCCCCTATATCGAGATGGCGCGGCTGAAAGGCGCCAAGCCGTGGCAGATCATCCTGCGCCACGCTTTGCCCAATTCCTGGGCCCCGATCGTCACCGTCGTCGCGCTCAATCTCGCGTACCTGGTCGTGGGCGTGGTGGTGGTGGAGTTCGTCTTCACCTATCCCGGCATGGGCAAGATGATGGTCGAGGCGGTCGCCGCGCGCGACATCCCGGTGGTGCAGGCCTGCGCCCTGGTCTTCGCGGCCACCTATATCCTGCTCAACCTCACCGCCGACGTGATCGGCATCGTCACCAACCCCAGATTGCTGCACCCCAAATGACCAGCGCCAGCGAACAAGCCACGTCGCCGACCGCCGCCGGCGCCAGCATCAGCCATCGCCGCCAGCGTTCGCGCCTGGGCAAGACCTGGCGCGGCTTCACCAAGGCGCCGCTCAGCGCCAAATGCGGTTTCGTCATCATCGTCGGCTATGCCATCGCCGCGATCTTCGCGCCGGCCCTGGCGCCCTATGGCGAGGCCGACGTGGTCGGCGCCGGCTACGAGCCGTGGAGTGCGACCCACCTGCTCGGCACCGACCAGCTCGGCCGCGACCTGTTCAGCCGCCTAATCTTCGGCGCCCGCAACACCGTCGGCATCGCGTTGCTAACCACGATTCTCTCCTTCCTGCTGGGCGGATCGCTTGGCGTACTCACCGCCATCACGAAGGGCTGGTTCGACCAGGTGGCTAGCCGCATCGTCGACGCCCTGATGTCCATCCCGACGTTGATCTTCTGCCTGATGCTGTTGTCGATCTTCGGCACCTCGATCGTGAGCCTGATCCTGATCATCGCCGTGCTGGATTCGACCCGCGTGTTCCGCCTGAGCCGCGCGGTGTCGCAGAACGTGGTGGTGATGGACTATGTCGAGGCGGCGCGGCTGCGCGGCGAGAAGCTGCCCTGGATCATGCGGCGCGAGATCTTCCCCAACATCCTGCCGCCCATGGTGGTCGAGTTCGGCCTGCGCTTCTGCTTCGTGTTCCTGACCATCAGCGCGCTCTCCTTCCTCGGCCTCGGCATCCAGCCGCCGACCGCCGATTGGGGCTCGATGGTCTACGAGAACAAGACCCTCATCACCTACGGCAACATCACGCCGCTGCTGCCCGCCGGCGCCATCGCGCTGCTGACGGTCGGCGTCAATTTCGTGGTCGACTGGTTCCTGCACAAGACGAGCGGGTTGCGCGAATGAACGACAACGCGAAGACGGGAAGCCGCACCAAGGGCGATGTGCTGCTGGAGATCCGCGGCCTCAAGATCGAGGGCGAGAGCGATGAGGTCTGGCGCCCGATCGTCAAGGGCGTCGACCTGACCCTGAAGCGCGGCGAGGTGCTGGGCCTGATCGGAGAGTCCGGCGCCGGCAAGTCCACGATCGGCCTCGCCGCCATGGGCTATGCCCGGCCCGGCTGCCGCATCTCCGGCGGCAGCGTGACCTTCGACGGCATGGACCTGACGGCGATCGGCGAGGACAAGCGGCGCCACCTGCGCGGCACCCGCATCGCCTATGTGGCGCAGAGTGCTGCCGCATCCTTCAATCCGGCGCACCAGCTGATGACGCAGACGATCGAGACCGAGATGCGCGAGGGCCTGCGCGGCAGGGCGGAAGCCGAGAAGGACGCCATCGAGCTCTATCGCCGCCTGCGCCTGCCCAATCCGCAGGAGATCGGCTTCCGCTATCCGCACCAGGTCTCCGGCGGGCAGCTCCAGCGCGCCATGACCGCGATGGCGATGACCTGCCGGCCGGACCTGATCATTTTCGACGAGCCGACCACGGCGCTCGACGTCACCACCCAGGTCGAGGTGCTGGCGGCGATCCGCGACATCGTCGAGCAGTTCCACACCGCCGCCATCTACATCACCCACGACCTGGCGGTCGTCGCGCAGATGGCCGACCGCATCATGGTGCTGCGCTACGGCAAGGAGGTCGAGGAGGCCCCGACCCGCGAGATGCTCAGCAACCCGAAGCAGGACTACACCAAGTCGCTGTGGTCGGTGCGCAAGCTGGGCAAGGACGAGCAGCCGGGCGGCGAGCCGGTGCTGCAGGTCAAGAACGTCACCGCCGCCTATGGCAACGCGGTCAAGGTGCTGAGCGACGTGTCGATCACCGTGCCGCGCGGCAAGACCGTGGCGGTGGTGGGCGAATCCGGCTCCGGCAAGTCGACCCTGGCCCGGGTCATCACCGGCCTGCTGCCGCCGAGCGCCGGCGAGATCGTGTTCGACGGCAAGCCGCTGCCGCCCGCGCTGAAGGACCGCAGCCCGGACATCCTGCGCCGCATCCAGATGATCTACCAGATGCCGGACACCGCGCTGAACCCGCGCCAGACGGTCTACGAGGTGATCGGACGACCCCTCGAGCTCTATCTCGGCCTTACCGGGGCGAAGAAGGAAGCGCGCATCCTGGAGCTGCTGAAGCTGATCGAGATGGACGAGAGCCATGTCGACCGCTTCCCCGGCGAGTTGTCCGGCGGGCAGAAGCAGCGCATCTGCATCGCCCGCGCGCTGGCCGCCGATCCGGAGCTGATCATCTGCGACGAGGTGACCTCGGCCCTCGACCAGATCGTGCAGGAGGAGATCCTGAAGCTGCTGCTGCGGCTGCAGCGCGAGTTCAACGTCTCCTACCTCTTCATCACCCACGACATCGCCACCGTCCGGGCGATTTCCGACGAGATCGTGGTGATGTTCCAGGGCAAGGTGGTGCAGCAGGGCGCCAAGACTCGCGTGCTGTCGCCGCCCTACCCGCCCTATACCGAGCTGCTGCTGTCCTCGGTCCCGGAGATGGACCCGGACTGGCTCAGCAACCTGCTTGCCAAGCGCAAGACCCAGCCGGCGGCGATGCAGTCGCAGGATCGCTGAGCGGACCACCCTCCCCCGAGCCGGGGAAGGGTCAGGGTGGGGGCGCTGGTTCCGCTTGGCTCGGTTGGTGGAGAGAACAACCCCCACCCCTGCCCTCCCCCAACTTGGGGGAGGGGGGCGCTATCGGAACCTTCGCCCTAAGCCTGCTGCGGCGCCAGGTCCACCGACCAGAGGGCCGCGTCGGCAACATCGCGGAGCGTCACGGTCATCACGCCGGTATCCTGCGCGATCTTCACATGGCCGAAGAACTGCAGGCCGGCCGAGGGCGCCAGGTTCATCTGGCCGGCCTCGGGCGCCTTCACGAACTTCGCTTCCGGGCCGAAGGTCATGTCGAGGTCGTTGGGGCCGAAAGTGCCGGCATGGATCGGGCCGGAGACGAATTCCCAGAACGGGTCGAAATCCTGGAACGCCGCCTTGTTCGGGTCGTAGTAATGCGCGGCGGTGTAGTGCACGTCGGCGGTGAGCCAGGCCGTGTTGCGGATCCTGGCCGCCTTGAAGAAGCGCAGCAGCTCGGCGAATTCCAGCTCACGGCCCTTCGGCGCGCCGGGCTCGTTGTTGGAGACCGCCTCGAAGCCCTTCTTGTCCTTGCCGTTGTCCCACACCACCAGCGACAGCGGCATGTCGGCGGCGATCACCTTCCAGGTGGCGCGCGAGGCGAGCAGCTCGCGCTTCAGCCACTCGATCTGGTCGCGGCCGAGGAACACGGCGTTGCCGCCCTCGGACGTCTCCAGGTTATCGCCGTTGGGGCCGCGATAGCGGCGCATGTCGAGGAAGAAGACGTCGAGCAGCGGGCCGTAGGCGACCTTGCGATAGACGCGGTTCTGCTCCGCCGCCACCGGGGCGATCGGCATGAAATCATGGAACGCGCGGGCGGCGCGGGCCGCCAGCAGGCGCACGTTCTTTTCCGTGTAGCGCTCGTCGAAGACCTTGGAGTCGGACCAGTTGTTGGCGACCTCGTGGTCGTCCCACTGCGCCAGCATCGGCACCTGGGCGTTGAAGGCGACGACGTTCCTGTCGAGCAGGTTGTACTTGTACTGGCCGCGGAACTCGGCCAGCGTCTCGGCCACCTTGGATTTCTCCTCGGTCAGCAGGTTCTTCCACTTGGTGCCGTCGGGCAGGTCGACTTCGGCGTTGAGAGGGCCGTCGGCATAGACGTTGTCGCCGCAATGGATGAAGAAATCCGGCGCATGCTTCAGCATGGTCGCATAGGCCTGCATGCCGCCGCGATCGAGGTCGATGCCCCAGCCCTGGCCGACGGTGTCGCCCGACCAGACGAAGCTGACGTCGCGGCCGCCGGCGGGCGCGGTGCGGAAATGGCCGGTCACCGGCTCGGAGGCCGCGTTCACGTCGGTGAGGTCGGTGAAGGTGACGCGATAGAAGATGTCCTGGCCGCTCGGCAGGTTCTCCACCAGCTGCTTCACCGCGAAATCGCTCTCCGGCAGCACGTCCAGCGCCGGCAGGGCATGGGCATTGGCGAAGCTCTCGGTGGTCGACCATTCGAAGGCGGCGCGCGCCGGCCGGTCGGTGCGCGCCCAGAGCACGCCGCGATCAAGGCCGATGTCGCCCGATTGCAGGCCGTGGGTCACGATCGGCCGCGTCGCCGCGCGCGACAGGCGCGGGGCCACGACAAGCGGGGCGAGGCTGAGCGGCGCCAAGGCGGCGGCCGAACCGGCGAGCTTCAGGAAAGTGCGGCGGGAGCGCGGACGCGGCGGCAGCATGCGGGGCATGGGCAGTCTCCTTCTGGGTCGGCCGGTGCTTGGCTGAATGGCCGGCAAAGAACGATTCGCCGTCCTTGCCGGGGCCGCGATGCTGGCCGCCGGGCATGACCCCCGTTTAGCGCCGGGGTGAAGGTTTTGCGACGCCGGCGCGGCGCGGCGCCGGTCCGGTTACCCCCGGCGGGCCTGCCGCCACCTGATTTCCTTGCCTTTTTTCAAGGCGAATCCGGGGCTTGCCTCGGCCGGGCGGGGTCTGTATATACCCCTCGCCCACCATGTCCCGAGCGGGTCCCAAAGGCCCGCGATCATGTGTCGGAGTGTAGCTCAGCCTGGTAGAGCACTGTGTTCGGGACGCAGGGGCCGGAGGTTCGAATCCTCTCACTCCGACCATTTCCCCCCGCCAGACGTCCTTAGGCTGACATCTCTAGGCCGCGCGCCGCTTCTCCTTCGCGAAGGGGCTGAGCCCCAGCCATTGCTGCATCGACCGCGCCAGGGTCGTGTCCCCGCTTAGTTCGAGGCGGCCGGCATCGAGCTCGGCCTGCACCGTGCTGATGCCCATCCAGATCGCGGTCATGGTGCGCAGGCTGGATTGCACGAACAGATCCACCTCGTAGCCCGGGTCGACCGAGCAGAGATCGACGGTGGTGCCTTCCACCACCAGCCAGAAGTTGCGCCGCGCCGGGGGCAGCTCGGGATATTCGAACTGGATGACCTGGCGCCCCTGCGGCTCCGGCGTCAGCCTGAGCCAGCGGCGCATGTCCCACATCAGCAGCGAGGGGTCGAGGTTCTTCAGCGACACCTTCGATTCGACCCAGCGGTGGCCCCAAGTGCCGAGCGTCATCACCACCTCGCGCAGATCCTCGCCGGATTCGGTCAGCACGTATTCGACGATGCCGGCCTGGCCGGTGGGCCGGGTAGCGATGACGCCGGCCTGCTCGAGCTCCTTCAGCCGCTTCGACAGCAGGGTCGGCGACATGCGCGGCACGCCGCGGCGCAGGTCGTTGAAGCGCGTGGAGCCGCACAGCAGCTCGCGCAGGATCAGCGCCGTCCAGCGCGAGCAGACGATCTCCGCCGCCATGGCGACGGGACAGAACTGTCCATATGAACCTTCCATAGATGCCTCCTTGCCTTGGCAGTCACATGCGATGTTATGGATTCCACAAGCATCCGGCCACTCCAGAATCTGTAGCCCTGCCGGAAAACACGCGGCCCGGCCCACACCCGTGTGAAATAAAACTGTTATATTTCAATACATTAAATTCTCCGGCCGGATCCGTCAACTGCCCCAATACAGATCCTGAACTGGAATCGGCCGGCTGGATGCGCGAGTGTCTTTCCATACTACTTGAGGGACTTCAAACAAGGAGATTCAGATGGCTGCGGTTCCCGATGTGAAACCCACAGCACTGGAGGGCCTGGACCCCGCCAGCATCGCCCGGCAACTTGGCGCGCAATTCGCCGCCCGGGCGGCTCATTTCGACGACAGCGATGAGTTCGTGGCCGAGAATTACGCGGCCCTGCGCGCGGCCGGCCTGGTCGAGGCGGGCGTTCCCAAGGAATTCGGCGGCGGCGGCCATGACGTTGCCGCGCTGTCGGAGATGCTGCGCGAACTGGCGCATCACTGCAGCTCCACCGCGCTGGCCTTCGCCATGCACACCCACCAGGTCGCCATCCCGGCCTGGCGCTGGGTGCACCAGAAGGCGGCGCCGGTCGAGCCGCTGCTGAAGCGGATCGCGGCCGAGCGCATCATCCTGCTGTCCAGCGGCGGCAGCGACTGGATCGCCGGCTCCGGCACGGCGGAGAAGGTCGATGGCGGTTTCCGCATCTCCGCGCGCAAGGTGTTCTCCTCGGGCGCGCCGGCCGGCAGCCTGCTGATGACGACCGCGGTCTGGGAAGGCGACGGCAGCGGTCCGCAGGTGCTGCATTTCGGCATCCCGATGAACTCGCCCCAGGTCAAGATCGTCCCGGTGTGGAAAGCCATGGGCATGCGCGGCACCGGCTCGCACGACATCCTGATCGACGGGCATGTGGTCCCGGATGCCGGCGTGGCGCTGAAGCGCAAGGCGGGCGAATGGCATCCGCTGTTCCAGATCATCTCGACCATCGCCTTCCCGCTGATCTACTCGGTCTATCTGGGCATCGCCGAGAGCGCGCGCGACATCGCTGTCGGCATCGCGAAGAAGCGCCGGCCCGATCCGCATGTCACCGAACTGGTCGGCCGGATGGAGACGGAGCTGCGCGGCGCGCAGATGGCGCAGCGGGCGATGGTCGCGACGGCCATGGAGAACAAGCCCGGCGCCGAGAGCGTGAACGAGGTCATGATCGGCCGTTCGCTGATGGCGCGCCATGCCATTGCGGCGGTGGAGCTGGCCATGGAAGCCGCGGGCGGCGGCGCCTTCTACCGGGCGGCGGGCCTGGAGCGGCGTTTCCGCGACATCCAGGGCGCCCGCTATCACCCGCTGCAGAGCGGGCCGCAGGCGGCCTATGCCGGCAGCATGGCGCTGGGCCTGCCGATCGACCGGATCTTCTGAGGTTGCCATCCCATGTCACGCGTCCTCGCGCGCGGTCGTGCCTTCGGGCATGGCCGCGCGCGCGCCTCTATCTGGCTTGCGGTGTTTTGGCGCGCCTTCCGGCTGCTGCTCGGGATCGGTCCATCCCGTCCCGAAGAGCGCTTGATTCGGGCGGAATCCCTGTCAAAACATCTGCAGCGCGACCTCGGCCTCAGCGATGTCGCGCGGCCGAGCCGGTCGCGGGGCGACGACCGCCTGGGCTTCTGATGCGATGCCGCCCCGGACAGGGCGGCGGGCATGGACATTTCGACGGTTCTCAAGACGCTTGGCGACATGGTGTCGACCGAGCCGGACGTGCTGGAAAAGCATGCCTGCGACTGGTCCGACGTCGACCGCCAGCGGCCCCTGGCCGTGCTCCGGCCACGCTCGGTCGCCGAGGTTTCCCTGGCGCTTAAGACCTGCAACGAACTCGGCCTGGCGGTGGTGCCGCAGGGCGGCCTGACCGGCCTTGCCGGCGGCGCCACGCCGAAGGCGGGACAGGTCGTGCTCTCGCTCGAACGCCTGAAGGGCGTCGAGGAAATCGACCGCGACAGCGCCACCATGACGGTGCTGGCCGGCACGCCGCTGGAGACCGCGCAGAAGGCGGCGGAAGAGGCCGGGCTCTATCTGGCGCTCGACATCGGCTCGCGCGGGTCGTGCCAGATCGGCGGCAACATCGCCACCAATGCCGGCGGCAACCACGTGATCCGCTACGGCATGGCGCGGGCGCAGGTACTGGGGCTCGAGACCGTGCTGGCCGACGGCACGGTGCTGAGCGCGCTCACCAAGGTGATGAAGAACAACGCCGGCTACGACCTCAACCAGCTGTTCATCGGCTCGGAGGGCACGCTCGGCATCGTCACCCGCGCGGTGCTGCGCCTGCATTCCCGCAAGCAAGGCAAGACCACCGCCCTGGTCGCCACGCCGGACTATGCCGCAACGGTCAAGCTGCTGCGCCGATTGCAGGCGGGCCTGGGCGAGATCAGCGGCTTCGAGGCGATGTGGCCGGACTTCTACCGCTTCATCGTCGAGCATCCCTCGACCGGCGCGAAGCCGCTCGCGGCCGATCATCCGTTCTACGCGCTGATCGAATACCAGGGCAACGAGGCCGAGCGCGACCGCGAACGGTTCGAGGCCTGTCTCGGCGAAGCCATCGAATCCGGCGAGGCGCTGGACGGCGTCGTTGCACAGTCGGAGCGCGAGGCGCGCAGCTTCTGGAAGATCCGCGAGGGCGAGCCGCTCGACATGTATCCCTACCTGATCAATTTCGACGTCAGCGCGCCAACGGCGCAGCTGGGCGACCTGGCCGAACGGCTCACCGCGGCGCTGCTGGCGCGCTGGCCCGAGGGCAAGTTCTACGTCTACGGCCATGTCGGCGACGGCAACATCCACCTCTCCGCCTATGCCGGCGGCACCATGGCGGAGGTGGCGCATTCGATGGACGACATCGTCTATGACGAGGTGCGCCGCATCGGCGGCAGCATCTCGGCCGAGCACGGCATCGGCACGCTGAAGCGGGACTATCTCGGCCACAGCCGCTCGGCGGCCGAGATCGCCGTCATGCGCCGGATCAAGGCCGCACTGGACCCCAAGGGCATCCTCAACCCGGGGAAGGTGATCTAGCGCCTCACGCCTCTCCACCGCCATGGTCGGGCTTGGCCCGACCATCCACGAATTTGCCTGCAACAGCACGGTCCCGCCCATTGAAACTCGTGGATGCCAGGGCCAAGCCCTGGCATGACGGCGTTAGCCGAGAGACCTTGCTGACTCAGCGCACGAGTGGCTACCCTTACCACGCAATCACCAGGGGGCCCTCCATGCAATCCATCCGCACCATTTCCGTCGTCGGCTGCCATGCGGAGGGCGAGGTCGGCGACGTCATCACCGGCGGGGTCCTGCCGCCCGCCGGCGCCACCATGTACGAGAAGATGCGCAGCATGGAGCGCGACCACGACCATATCCGCAAGCTCCTGGTCTGCGAGCCGCGCGGCAGCGTGGCGCGGCATGTCAACTTCATCGTTCCGCCGACGCGGCCCGATTGCGACATCGGCGTCATCATCATGGAGCCGACGGAATACGTGCCGATGTCGGGCTCCAACCTGATCTGCACGGTGACGGTGGCGCTGGAGACCGGCATCGTGCCGATGAAATCGCCCGTTACCGAGCTCACCGTCGACACGCCGGCCGGCCCGGTGAAAGTCGTCGCCCGCTGCGCCGACGGCAAATGCCAGTCGGTCGAGTTCGGCAATGTCCCCTGCTTCGTCGACAAGCTGGACGCGGATCTGGAGATTGCAGGCGTGGCCTCGGTCAAGGTCGATGTCGCCTATGGCGGCATGTTCTACGCCATCCTCGATGCGACGAAGCTGGGATACGCGATTTCGCCCGACGAAGCGCGCGACCTCGCGGTGCTGGGGGAGAAGGTGCGCCTGGCGGCGCGCGAGCAGCTGCAGGTCGTGCATCCGGAGAATCCCGGCATCAGCGGCGTCTCCATCGTGCAGCTGAACCAGCCGTTCCAGGGCGTGGGCAAGGCGACGCGCAACACCTGCATCGTCTCGCCCGGCCGCTCCGACCGCTCGCCCACCGGCACCGGCACCTGCGCCCGCATGGCGGTGCTGCACGCGCGGGGCCAGATGAAGACCGGCGACCACATGTTCCACGAGAGCATCATCGGCTCCCGCTTCAAGGGCACCATTGCCGGCGCAACCACGATCGCCGGGCGGCCGGCGATCCTGCCCCGCATTGAGGGGCGCGCATGGGTGACCGGCTTCCACAGCTATTGCCTCGACGCCAGCGATCCCTATACCCAGGGCTATGTGGTCGCCGATACCTGGGGCGTCACCGGAAAGCTGCACCAATAGGCCGCGCCGTGCCAAAGTCGCTCTACGGATTCATCTGGAAGGTCAGCGCTCGCGATCAGGTCCTGCTCTGCGTCATCACGCTGGCGGTGGCGGCCATGAGCATGGCGCCGCTGGAATTGCAGCGGCGCATCGTCAACGACGCGATCGAACATCACGACCTGCGCAACATGCTGCTGCTCTGCGGCCTCTACCTCGTCGTGCTGCTGCTGCAGGGCGGGCTGAAATACTGGCTGAACGTGGCGCGCGGCGGCCTGGTCGAGCGGGTGGCGCTGCAATTGCGCCGGCGGATCTTCAAGCACCTGATCGGCAGGCCGGCACGCGACGGCAAATCGCCGCATATCGACAAGGGGGCTGTGGTCTCGATGACCTCGGCCGAGGTCGAGGAGGTCGCCGGTTTCGTCGGCGATTCCATCTCGATGCCGCTGCTGCAGGCGGGTACCGCCTTCGGCACGCTCGGCTACCTGTTCTGGGTGCAGCCGGAGATCGCCGCCTTCGCGCTCGCGCTGTTCCTGCCGCAGATCTTCCTGGTGCCGCTGGGGCAGCGGCGGATCAACCGCTGGGCGGCGATCCATGCGCGGCTGCTGCGCAAGCTGGGCGGCGTCATCGTGACCGGCGAGCGGGCGCACCTGACCCCGACCCATTCCGAGCGGCGGTTCAACCATCTGGCGGAAGGCGCCAGGGCGACCCGCGTGCTGATCTACCGGGTCAAGTTCGCGCTGACCTTCCTCGGGAACTTCATCGACGCCATCGGGCCGCTGATCGTGCTGACCGTGGGCGGCTGGCTGGTGCTGCAGGGCAGGACCGAGGTCGGCACCCTGGTGGTGTTCATCTCGGGATTCCAGAAGGTCGCCGATCCGTGGGACCAACTGCTGACCTTCTACCGCACCACGTCGAATGCGCGCACGAAGTACCGCCTGATCGTCGATGCCCTGCCGCCGCAGGCGGTGAAAACGTAGAGCCGCCGGCGGCGCTAGGCCGCCAGCTTCTGCAGGCGATTCATCAGGTAGGTGAGATTGGCGTGGTCGAGCTGCTCCAGGCGGGTCAGCACCCGCTCGATCAGCTTGGCGTTGAAGCGCTGGCGGTCGCGGTCGCCGCCGTCATAGTCCATCTCGCGCGCCACGTCGAAGGCGGCCCGGAACACCGGGAACAGATCGACCGGCAGATGCGCATACTGGTAGATCGATTGCAGGCCGAGCGGGCCCGGATCGTGGATCAGCTGGCGGGCATTGACCACCGTCACGCCGGAAAGGGTGGCAAGGGCCGCCTCGAAGAAGGCGATGTCGCCCGAGCACAGGGCGCGCAGCACCAGCGACGGCGTCAGGCGGCCGTGGCGGGCCAGCTGCTTGGTGAACTGGACGACGTCGGTGGTTTCCGCGCCGGCGGGCAGCAGGCTGATGGTGGCGCGCTCGCGCGCCTGCAGCACCAGGTCGGTCGCCATCTCGTCGGAAAGGTCGTGCTTCTTGACCAGGTATTCCTGCAGGCTCTGCGAAACCATGGCCACCAGGCGCTCCGAAACCGCCAGCGGCAGGTTCGGCCGCGCGGCCAGCGAATTGGTGACGGCGACATGCTCGCCGTGGCGCTCCAGGATCTTGTTGACTTCCTTCTCGCCCAGCTCGGCGCCCCTGTTGGCGGCCAACGCGGCAACGACGGTCGGCGCCTTGCCGTGGTCGATCAGCGCATTGGCGACGGCGCCGGAGACGGTGGCGCGCTTGGCCACGGCGGTCTGCTTCTCGGCGCCGGCCGAGCGGACGATCGCCACCAGGTCCTCGTCGCTGAGCACCTTGGAGAATTCGAGCACCGGCAGCGAAACCTGCTCGACGTCCTTGGCCATCTGCACGGCGACGTCATGGGGCAGCTGATCGCTGGCCTTGAGGTGGCTGGAGAGCGCGGCGCGGACCTTCACCTCGGCATCGCGCGCCAGGACCCGGAAAATCTGCTCCGCCAGGCTGCGTTCCGCCGCGGACAGGCCGCCCGTTTCGAAGGCGTTGGCGACCTTCGCGGCGGTCTCGGCGCGCGTCTCCCCGCTGGGGTCGGCGATCAACCGTTTGACATCCGCTTCGGTCAGCATCTGGGCCATGGCAAACTCCACTATCTGACGGATTCGCCTCGCGCTATCCGCCGTCTAGCAAGTCAAACAAATACGGGTTAACAAACCCCTACCTGACGCCCTCAGCCCTTTACCGCCCGATCGATGGATTTCGCCAGTTTATCCACGATTTCATCGACCTGGGCGTCCGCAAGGATGAAGGGCGGCGCCAGCACCACATGGTCGCCCCGGACCCCGTCGATGCAACCTCCGGAGGGATAGCAAACGAAGCCCTCCTCGAAGCCGGCGCGGCGGACCCGCTGCCAGGTCTTGCGCTGGGGGTCGAGGGGCGCCTTGGTCTCCCGGTCAGCCACCAGCTCCAGCCCGATGAACAGCCCGCGGCCACGGATGTCGCCGACATGGGGATGCTGGCCGAACCGCTCCCCCAGGCGGCGGAACAGCAGGCCGCTGAGGCTGCGCACCCGCTCCAGCAACCCCTCCTCGGCGATGGCCTTCTGCACCCCCAGGGCGGCGGCGCAGGCCAGGGTATGGCCGGCATAGGTCTGGCCGTGCTTGAGCGCCCCCGAGCCGTCGGCAATGGCGTCGAAGACCCGCTGGGCGATCAGCAGCCCGCCGATCGGCTGGTAGCCTCCCCCCAGCCCCTTGGCCATGGTCAGGATGTCCGGCGTCACGCCGTCCTCGGCGCAGGCATACATGTGGCCGGTGCGACCCATGCCGCTCATCACCTCGTCGAACACCAGCAGCACGCCGTGGCGGTCGCAGATCTCGCGCAGGCGCTTGAGGTAGCCCGGGACCGGCGCGGCGCAACCGAGCGAGGCGCCGACCACGGTTTCGCAGAAGAAGGCGGCGACGTTCTCGGCACCCAGTTTCTGGATCGCCGTCTCCAGCTCATCGGCCACGCGCCGGCCGTATTGCTCGGCGCTCTCGTCGGCGCGGCGGCCGCGATATTCGTAGCACGGGCTGATATGGGTCACCGGCAGCAGCAACGGGTCATAGGGGGTGCGTCGGTTGGCGTCGCCGCCCAGCGCCAGGGCGCCCAGCGTGTTGCCGTGATAGGAGCGCTCGCGGGCAATGAACAGGCGGCGCTTCGGCTGGCCGATCTCGAGGAAATACTGGCGGGCGAGCTTCATCGCCGCCTCGACCGCTTCCGACCCGCTGCCGACGAAGAACGCCTTGGTGAGGCCGGCCGGCGCCTGGCGCACCAGCGTGTCGGCCAGCTCCTCGATCACCGGCGTGGTGAAGAACAGCGAATAGGCGTAGGAGACCTGGTCGAGCTGGCGCTTGATCGCCTCGACCACCCGGGGATGCGAATGGCCCAGGCAGGAGACCGCCGGGCCGCCGGAGGCGTCCAGGTAGCGCTTGCCGGCATCGTCGATCAGATAGGCGCCCTCGCCCTTGACGATGACGGGCAGCGGGAATTGCAGGTCGCGCTCGAACAGGGCGCTCTTCTTCGGCTCCAGCAGCATGATGTGTCCTATGGCTGCGCGGTCAGGACCTTGACCACAACTTCCTGGAAGGCCTCGCCCGCGGCGCGGTCGAAGGCATCGACGATCTGGGCCAGCGACGCGCCGGCGGCCGGCACGCGCTGGTCGATGGTCACGGTGGCGATGATGCGGCGGTCCGGCATGCGCACCAGCTTGGCGGCCAGGCGCAGATGCGCGGTGGGGTTCTGCGCGCCGTCGAACTCGGCCTGGAAGTCGCGCAGCTCCGATTGCAGCACATAGTCCGGACGCAGGCCGGCGGCGTCGCGGCCGACGGCGACGCTGCCCGAAGCCTCGAAGCTCTCGATCAGCTTGGTCTGCAGCAGCACCGGCGCGTTGTCGGCCCAGGCGCCCTTGGCGAAATACTCGACCACGCCGGGCGACCGGGTGAGGGCGATGCGGGTGGTGTCGAGGTCGGCGGAGGCGACCGGCGTGCCGACCACCAGCTGCCAGTCGACCTTGGGCAGGGACTGGCCGAATTCGGTCACCGCCGCCAGGGTGTAGAGCGGCACCGGCTCGTTCACCCGCGGCAGCAGGCCGCCGCAGCCGGCGAGCGCCGCCCCCGCGCCAAGCATCAGGACGAGGTCGCGGCGCGCGATCATGGGGTCGGCACTCCAGTGTTGCGGTCATTGAGGAAAAAGCGCGCCGGGTCCTTCTCCAGCTGGTGCGAGATCCGGGTCATCGAGGCGACCAGCCGGCGCAGCTCGCTCACCAGCTCGGCGGTCTCGTAGAGCGCGGTGGACGAGAACTGCTTCAGCGGCTCGCGGTTGTCGTCGATGACGGCGGAGAGCTGCTGCGAGGTCTTGGTGAAGCTCTCCGCCATGGCGGCGAAGTTCTTCGCCGCCTTGGTCGCGTCGCCGCGCACGTCGCCGACCGCGCCGCGCAGGTCGGTCGCCAGCAGGGAGAATTCGGCCGCCGCCTTGTTGAGCTGCTCGATCGCGCCGTGGGCGGTGTCCATCACGCCCTCGGCGGAGGTGGCCTGCCCGGCCAGCTGGTTGGTGATGGTCTCGAAATTGGCGATGGCGTTGCTGAAGGCCTGGCGGTTCTTGTCGCTCAGCAGGTCATTGACGCGGCGGGTGATCTCCTCGACCTGGGTCAACAGGTCGGGAACCTGGCGCACGATCTGCTCCAGCGCCGACGGGCCGGCGGTGATCTCGCTGTCCGGCGGCAGCAGATCGGCGTTGCGGCTGCCGCGGCTGATCTGGACGGTGACGCCGCCGGCCAGACCCTGGATCTCGATGGTCGCCTTGGAATCGGTGCGGATCGGAGTGCCGCCGCGCACCTCGATATCGACGCGGGCGAGCTCCGAATTCTCCAGGTCGATGCCGACATCGGTGACCCGGCCGACCGGAATGCCGCCGAACAGCACCGTGCTGTCGATGCGCAGCTGGGCGACCGAGCCGGTGAAGCGCGCGTAGTAGTGGTCGTAGCGCACCTCGCCCTCGAAGCGGGCGAGCCAGAAGACGAAAAAGGCGATGCCCAGGACGAAAAGCAGGACGAAACTGCCGACGGCGATGTGCTTGGCGCGGGTTTCCATGCGGCGGCGTCCTGGTCAGCCCGCGGCGATGCCGGCGGCCCGCGCGCGCGGGCCGTGGAAATAGCTCTGGATCCAGGGGTGGGTGTCGCGCATCAGTTCGTCCAGCGTTCCGACCTTCACCTTCTTGTCTACCAGGACGGCGATCCGGTCGCAAATCGTGACCAGCGAGTCCAGGTCATGGGTGATCATGACCACGGTCAACCCCAGGCTCTGCTGCAGGCTGCGGATCAACTGGTCGAAATCGGCGGCGCCGATGGGATCGAGCCCCGCGGTGGGCTCATCCAGGAACAGGATTTCCGGGTCGAGGGCCAGGGCGCGCGCCAGGCCGGCGCGCTTCTTCATGCCGCCGGAAAGCTGCGAGGGATACTTGCCGCCCGCCTCCACCGGCAGGCCGACCAGCTTGATCTTGAGACCCGCCAGCTCCTCCATCAGCTCGGGCGGCAGGTCGCCGCGCTCGCGCATCGGCGCCTGGATGTTCTCCGACACGGTGAGCGAGGAGAACAGCGCGCCATTCTGGAACAGCACGCCCCAGCGGGTCTGCAGCCTGCGCCAGGATTCGTCGTCGAGCGTCCGCGTCAATTGACCGAGCACGCGGATGTCGCCCCCGGCCGGCCGGTTGAGGCCGATGATGGTGCGCAGCAGGACCGACTTGCCGGTGCCCGAGCCGCCGACCACGCCCAGCACCTCGCCGCGGCGCACGTCGAGGTCCAGCCCGTCATGCAGCATCTGCGCGCCGAAGCGGTTCACCAGCCCGCGGATCTCGATGACATTGGCGGAGCGGTCGGCCATGTCAGATGCTCAGGATGGAAAACAGCACGGAGAACAGCGCGTCGAAGATGATGACGAGGAAAATGCCCTCGACCACCGCCCGCGTGGTCATCTTGCCGACGCTCTCGGCGCTGCCCGACACGCGCAGCCCCTCGAAGCAGCCGACCAGGGCGATCAGGATGGCGAAGACCGGCGCCTTCACCATGCCGACCCAGAACTGCGTGGCATTGATGGCGTTGTTCAGCAGGCCGAGATACTGGCCGAAGCTGATGTCGACCAGCAGCACGCACATCAACCCGCCGCCGAGCAGGCCCATGAGGTCGGCGAAGAAGGTCAGCAGCGGCAGGGAGATCACCAGCGCGGCGACGCGCGGGATCGCCAGCACCTCCATCGGGTCGAGGCCCATGGTGCGCAGCGCATCGACCTCCTCGCTCACCTGCATGGTGCCGATCTGGGCAGTGAAGGCGGAGCCGGAGCGGCCGGCGACGACGATGGCGGTGAGCAGGATGCCCATCTCGCGCAGCACCGAGACGCCGACCATGTTGACGGTGAAGATCTGCGCGCCGAAGCGGCGCAGCTGGTCGGCGCCCTGGTAGGCGAGCACGACGCCGACCAGGAAGGAGATCAGCCCGACGATGGGTAGCGCGTTGATGCCGGTCTGTTCGATGTGGACCAGCAGCGGCTTCCAGCGGAAGCGCCGCGGACGCAGGATCACGCGCCCGAGAGCGAGGACGAATTCGCCGAAGAAGGCGATCAGGTCCAGGGTCTCGTTGAAGACCTCTTCCGCGCCGGCGCCGACATCGGCGACCCAGTCGACGAAGCTGCGCGGTTTCGGTTGTCCGGGCGTCACCTTGGGCCCGGCGGCCAGCACCCGCTCCGCCAGCGGCTGGAATTCCGGCGCCAGATTGACCCAGGGAATGGCGCCTGCGGAGCCCTGCCCGCTGGCGCGGGCGAGCAGCC
Source organism: Dongiaceae bacterium (assembly GCA_039808885.1). Taxonomy (GTDB): domain Bacteria; phylum Pseudomonadota; class Alphaproteobacteria; order Dongiales; family Dongiaceae; genus Dongia_A. Next base: position 43,657 of record JBDHTX010000004.1, read on the forward strand.
AGGCACCCGCGGAATCGAGCAGCGTGACCTCGGACAGGTCGAGAGTCGCGGGACGCTCACGGCCGGCGGAAGCTGTCGTAATAGCCGCTGTCAACTCATGCAGCTTCGCCGCGTGGTCGACGATCCACGCCCCGCCCGCCCGCAATTGGACGCCGTCGCGTCCTGGCGCCAACTCGATCCATCCGGCCGGAGTGGTCATCAACTCTATTTCACATTCCCAGGGATTGGTTTCAGTGTAAGGTCGAATTCGCGGGGGTCGCAATATGCATTTGGCGCGGCCGGGGAAGCCATTCTCAGTTCATTTTATCGGAGCCTGCATGAGCGGCGTTTCTCCGAGCATCAAGGGACACGATGTCCTGGTCGCCAAGCATTCCGCGGTCGATGCGACCGGCGCACTGCGCGTCGATCCGATCGAGGGCCTCAAGATGCGCCTGACCCGCCCCGTGCCGCGTGAGGACGGGCATGTCATCGAGATCGCGCGCCAGGGCTGGGAAATACTCGATGCCCCGGTCGTGCAGGTGCACATGACAACGACGTTGCCTGGTCGGCATCGCGCCTGGGGCCTGCACCGCTTCAGCACGGATCGGCTGTTCGTGGCGAAGGGGTTGGTGAAGATCGCGGTCTATGACGGGCGCACGGATTCCCGGACTTTCGGCTGGGTCAACGAGTTCACCCTGAGCGACCGCAACCCCGGGCTGGTGGTGGTGCCGCCCAACCTCTATCACGGCTGGAAGAACATCGGCACCGACAAGGCCATCGTCATCAACATGCCGACCAGCACCTACGCTTATGACGAGCCGGATGCGTGGGACCTGCCGTGCGATTCGCCGGCGGCGGCGGAACTGATCCCCTATCGCTTCTGAGGCAATCAGACCGCCAGGACGCCGGCCAAGTGCTGCGGCAGCTCGTGTTCCGGGTGGCGCGTGAGATCCTTGGCGAGTTCGCCCGAGACCAGCTTGAGGGTGGCTTCGCCAAGCTCCATGCGCAGGTCGCCCAAAGTGGTGGGCGGCGCCACCAGGACCAGCCGGTCGAACGCCTTGCCGGCGGCGGCGGCATCCAGCACCTGCGCCATCTCGCGGGCGAACTTGTGCTTCTCGAAGCGGTGCCAATCCTGGTGCGGCTCCATCGAGGAGCGCTGGCCGGTTCCGGCATCCACCGAGCGGCCCGGCTTGTCGGATTTCACATCCCGGGAATGATGGTGGAGGTCGGCCTTGTGCGTGGCGCCGGACAGCGGATGCAGGCCCTTGCCGGGACCCTCATTGACGTAGAGACGCGCCCGCGCGCCATCGGCGACCAGGACATAGGTAACAGTCTTTTTCATGGAATCGCTCCAAAACTCGAACCCCTAACAGGGCGACTTGGCGCCCGGCCCCTCCTAGCATGTAGGCAATCGGCCCCGGGGCGCAATGGGGTGCGATGCGACCAATGGGCCGCTTCCTGCCGGCCGTGGCCTGCCTCCTCCGCCTGCGGCCGGGTGCCACACCCGCTCCGGAGGCGCCGTGCGGGCGGAAACCGGCGCTTCCGCCCAGGGCAAAGTCGGGTGAAAATCCCGCCGACCACGCCACGCCGACGCTTCGGGGAACCGGTCATGCACAATTTCGCAACCAGGCTGCACGAGCTCTATCACGGCGACAGCGCCGCGGCGCACCGCTACCGCTACGCCCTGATGGCGTTCGATCTGCTGATGATCGGCTTCATCGTCGTCTCGTCGTTCTTCCACGGCCTGCCGGTGGTGGAATGGCTCGATGCGATCTTCGGCGCCATCGTACTGGTCGAGATCGCCGCGCGGATCACCGCGGCGCCGCAGCGCTGGCGCGAGTTGCTGAGCTTTGGCACCGTCATCGACCTGGTGGTCGTCGCCTCGCTTCTCGCGCCGATCACCGGGGAGAACCTGGCGTTCCTGCGCGTGCTGCGGGTCCTGCGCCTGCTGCGCTCCTACCGCGTGGTCCGACGCCTGCGGCAGGACATGCCGTTCTTCCGCCGCAACCAGGAGGCCATCCTGGCGACGGTCAACCTGTTGCTGTTCATCTTTGTGATGACGGCGCTGGTCTATGAGATGGAGATCGGGCGCAACCCGAACATCCGCAACTATGCCGACGCGCTCTATTTCACGGTAACGACGCTGACCACGACCGGCTTCGGCGATATCACCCTGCCGGGCACCGAGGGGCACCTGCTCTCGGTCGCCATCATGATCTTCGGCGTGTCGCTGTTCCTGCGGCTGATCCAGGTGCTGTTCCGTCCGCCCCGGCAAAGCTGGCGATGTCCCGGCTGCGGCCTCGGCAAGCACGAAGCCGATGCCGTGCATTGCCGCCATTGCGGCACGCTGCTGAACCGGCCACACGAGGACTACGGTTGAACGCGAAAGGGCGGACGCCTCGCGGCGCCCGCCCTTCGATATCCCGCCCCGGGGCGGCCTAGATGTAGTAGGCCTTCAGCGGCTCGAAGCCGTTGAAGTTCACCGCCGAATAGGTGGTGGTGTAGGCGCCGGTCGAGAAGATGCGGACGCGGTCGCCGATCTTCAGGTCGCGCGGCATCTGGTAGTTGGCCTTGTCGTAGAGGATGTCGGCGGAATCGCAGGTCGGACCGGCGAGCACCACCGGGCCGTCCTTGCCCTTGGTCTTGCGCACCGGACGGATACGGTAGCGTATGCCCTCGCCTTCCACCTCGGCCAGGCCGCCGAAACGGCCGATGTCGAGATAGACCCAGCGGCGATCCTCGTCATAGCTCTTGTTGGAGATCAGGACGACCTCCGCCTCCAGCACGCCGGCATCGCCGACCATATAGCGGCCGGGCTCCAGGATCATGCGCGGCAAGTCGTTGCCGAAATGCTTCGTCATCGCCGTCATGATGGCGCCGCCATAGGTGTCGATGGCCGAGACCGGCGCGTTGTAGGTGGCCGGGAAGCCGCCGCCGAGGTCGATCATCTTCAGGTCGATGCCGGCTTCCGCCACCTGGCGGAACACACCCTTCGCGGCGCCGATGGCGGCATCCCACTGCTCGGGCTGCATCTGCTGCGAGCCGACATGGAACGAGACGCCATAGGGCACCAGGCCAAGCTGGCGCGCCTTGACCAGCAGGTCGGCCGCCATCCGCGGCTCGCAGCCGAACTTGCGATTGAGCGGCCAGAGCGCGCCCTCGCCGTCGATCAGGATGCGGCAGAAGACCTGGGCGCCCGGCGCCGCGGCAGCGAGCTTTTCCAGCTCCGCCTGGCTGTCGAAGGCATAGAGGGTGACGCCGCGGGCATGCGCCCAGGCGATGTCGGCCTGCTTCTTGATGGTGTTGCCGAAGGAGATCTTCTCCGGCGCCACGCCGAGGGCGAGCACCTGGGCGATCTCCCCGGTCGAGGCGGTGTCGAAGCTGGCGCCGAGCTGGGCCAGCCGCGCCAGGACCTCCTGCGCCGGGTTGGCCTTCACGGCATAGAAGATCTCGCCCAGCGGCAGGGCCTTGGCGAGCCGGCGATACTTGTCGCCGACCACATCGAGATCGACCACCAAACAGGGGGTCGCCGGTCGCTGCTCGTCGAGGAAACGCAACACTTTGTCGGACATCGCACTCTCCGTTCAGGCCCGCTTCCGCACCCCGGGAAGCTGTGACTGGGCCCAAAAAAGCAAAATCGCCGCTGGGTGCAGCAGCCCGACCTTACCCAGTCGGCGGTGCGCCCCTTGCGGCGATTGCCGTGTTGGCTTGAGTCAGAATATGGAGGCAAAAGTTTAGAATTTGTGACCGATGTGCCGGCACAGCGCAGAATATTTGCGCCCCCAGGGTCCCCCGCGCGGTACCGCGTTGCGAATGGAGACGTGACCGGTCAGACCGCCGGCGCCCGCTCCCGCGCCAGCCGGCGCCACCAGCGGCCCTCCTTGTGGCCGCGCCAGACCTCCTCGCCCAGCGCCATCACGTCGACGGAAGCGGCCAGCAGCGCCCGCACCTGCGCCGCCACCTCGTCATCCGACTTGCGGTAGTGGTGCGACCAGTTGTTGGCGCGGTCCTGCTCCCGCCGCTTGCTCTCCATCATCGCGTTGCGCCGGCGCAGGTAGTCGTAGCCGAGCGACTTGTAGTGCAGCAGCAGCAGCTCGTCGCGCTTGGGAAAGACGATGTTGCCCTCGGGCGCCGCGACATGGGCGCCGCGGCCGAAATGCGTCGCCGTGACCTGGTTGGGGTCGAACAGGCGCAGCTTGCTCATCATGTGATGCGGCACGCCGCGGCGGACCGCCTGGGCCAAGGCCGAGTCGGCCGGCGGGAATTCCTCGGCCACCATCTCGTAGCCCAAAGCCGGGATGCAGGTGACGCCCTTGCCGCGGCAGCGCCGCAGGTAGCCGGGCAGGTCCGGGTGGTAGAGGAACTCGTCGGTCTCGGCGACGATCACCCAGTCGGCGGCGCCCCGGCTCTCCTTCCAGCACTCGTCCTGCAGCTGGGTCAGCGACAGGACCAGGGAATCCGGGTGGCTCCAGACGAAGCGGCGCACCTCGACCTTCGGATGCCGGCGCAGCAGCTCCACCGAGCCGTCGGTCGAATCGCTGTCGAAGATCACGAAGCGCTCCACCCAGGGCTCATAGTGGCGCAGCATGAAGGGGAGGATCAGCTCCTCGTTCCACATCGGGCCGTAATAGTGGATCCGCGGCTTGCGGCGCCAGAAGACCATGACGGCGCCTATTCCTTTTCCTTCTCCACCGGCTCGATCAGCTCCTTCAGCGGATAGCCGGCGAATTTCTTGGTCTCCGCCATGATCACGTTGGTGGTGACGGAGGCGATGTTCGGCTCGTCCTCGATCAGGCGGTGGTGCAGCTCGACATAGTCGCCGACGCTGCGGCAGACGAAGTGCACGATGTAGTCGAAATTGCCGGAAATCTGGTAGCAGGCGATCGCCTGCGGCGTGTGCTCGATCAGGCGCTCGAAGGCGCCCTGCTGGGTGCGGCCGTGCTTGTGCAGGGTGACGAAGGACAGGATCTCCACATAGTCGGTGAGCTTGGCGAGGTCGACATCGGCGCGGTAGCCCTGGATCACCTTGCTGCGCTCCAGCGCCCGGTGGCGGCTGTGGCAGGGACTGGCGGAGAGGCCGGCCTTGGCGGCGAGCTCGAGGTTGCTCATGCGGCCCTGCTCCTGCAGGGCGGCAAGGATCTTCAAATCGATCCGGTCGATCTTCTGCGATTTCCGCATCTGGCGCTGCCCCGCTTGCGGGTCGGCTAGCGGTTCGGTCCGTGCCGATCCGCGATCCCCACCCGAAGGTCCCTCGGCAGCGATGCTTAGGCGCAAGCGTGCCGCTCCGCAAGGGGTTCTCGCCCCGGGTCGCATCGGGCGGCAGCCTTCCCATTCTTCGGCCCGGCTGATATGGATTGAGCCCGCCCGCGACGCATCCCGCCTCCAGAGATTGACGGACGATACATGAACCTCAAGTCTCACATCCGCCACGTGCCGGACTTTCCCAAGCCGGGCATCCTGTTCTACGACATCTCCACCCTGCTGGCGCATGGCCCGGCCTGGAAAGAGACCGTGAACCGGCTGGTCACCGCGATCACGCCGCTGGAGCCGGACCTGCTGGTCGGCATCGAATCCCGCGGCTTCCTGGTCGCCGCGCCGCTCTCCTACCTCATGGGCTGCGGCTTCATCATGGTGCGCAAGCGGGGCAAGCTTCCGGGCGACGTGATCCAGCACCACTATGACCTGGAATACGGCACCGACGTGGTCGAGGTGCAGGCCGATGCGATCAAACCCGGCCAGCGTGTCGTGGTGCTGGATGACCTGCTGGCGACCGGCGGCACGCTGACGGCGGCGATCTCGCTGCTGCGGAAGGTGGGCGCCAACGTCGTGGGCGCCGCCTGCATCATCGAACTGTCGTTCCTGGGCGGCCGCGGCAAGCTCGACGTGCCGTTCAAGTCGATGGTCTCTTACGAATCCTGAGGAGAAGTCATGTCTCGCCTGAAGATCTATGGCAGCGCGCGGTCGCGCGCGACCCGCGTGTTGTGGCTGGCGAAGGAGTTGGGGCTGGAGTTCGAGCATGTCGCGGTGGCGGCCAACGACCCGAAACTGAAGGAGCCTGCCTTCCTCAAAGTGAACCCGACCGGGCGCATCCCGGCGATCGAGGATGACGGCGTGGCGATGGGCGAATCCCTCGCCATCAATCTCTATCTCGCGCGCAAATACGGCGGGCATTCGGCGCTGGCGCCCGCCACGCCGGCGGAGGAGGCGCGGCTGCTGCAATGGACCTGCTGGGCGATGACCGACCTGGAAGGGCCGATGGGCACCGTCTATCTCAACCGCGGCTTCCTGCCCGAAGACAAGCGCGACCCCAAGGCGGCCGAGGCGGCGGAAGCGCAGGCGCAGAAGCCGCTCGCCATGCTCGACGGGGTGCTGGCGAAGACCCCCTATCTGCTGGGCGATCGCTTCACCGTGGCCGACCTCAATCTGGCCGGCGTGCTGTCGCTGGCCCGCATCGGGGCCGTCGACATGTCGAAGTTCCCCCATGTCGCCGCCTGGGCGAAACGCTGCCATGACCGGCCGGCGGCGGCGGAAGTCCGTGCGATGGCCGCGGCGAGCTAGTCGAGCGTCGCGGCAACCTTCTCCGCCAGCGCCAGCAGGGCGCGGTCGGAGCCGCGCGGACCGATCAGCGACAGGCCGAGCGCGGCGCGCTCGACCCGGCCGGCCGGGATTTGCACCTGCGGCAGGCGCGCCAGGCCGGCGATGCAGGTCAAGCTCAAGGTGCGGTCGCGGAAATGCGCCAGCTGCTCGGCGCTCATGTTGAGCGGCGGCGCGATGGTGGCGCCGGTCGGGATCAGCAGCACGCCATCAAGGCCGAGTACCGCGTCGAGATGCGCCGCGACCCTGTCGCGGAACTCGGCATCGTCGCCGGGCGGGGTCGCCGCCGCGGCCTTGGTCATCGCGAAGCGGTCGGCGATCTCGGGACCGAATCTTGGCTTGTTGGCCTCGATCCAGGCGCCCTGGGCGGCCCAGATCTCGCGCATCTGCAGGCGGCGGAAGCGCCGCAGCCATTCGCCGAGCCCGCCCAGCGCGCCGGCCAGATCGATCTCCGGCGAGAGCGGCAGAGCGGAACCCGCCCGGGCAATCGCCGCGCGGACCTTGGCGGCGACCGGCGCATCGGCCAGGGCGAAGGCGTCCGACACCGGCACGAAGCGGGCCAGCGCGATGCCGGCGCGGTCGGGCGGCAGCAGCACCTCGCCGACGCGGCGCAGCAGGTCGGCGCGGTGGGTGAACCAGCCGACCGTGTCGAAGCTCGGCGCCAGCTGCATGACGCCGGCGATGTCGACCGCGCCGTGGGTCGGCCGGATGCCGAAGATGCCATTGAGCGCCGCCGGGATGCGCACCGAGCCGCCGGTGTCGCTGCCCAGCGCGAAATCGACGATGCCGTGGCCGACCGCCGAGGCCGAGCCGCAGGAGGAGCCGCCGGGAATCCGGTCCGGCGTCACCGCGTTCTTCGGCGTGCCGTAGTGGAAGTTCTGCCCGTTCAGGCTGAACGCGAATTCATCGGTGATGGTCTTGCCGAGGATACCGGCGCCGGCCGCGAGCAGAGCCTGCACCGATGCCGCATGCCGCGTCGCCGGCCCGTGCTTCGCCAGCCAGTCCGGATTGCCGCCGCCGGTGACATGGCCGGCAACGTCGAAGATGTCCTTGACCGCGAAGGTGAGGCCCTTGAGCGGCCCTTGCGGCGCTCCGGCGAGGGCAAAATCGCCATGCGGGCAGAATGCGCCGGTGGCGCGGGCTTCGTTGCTGAGGACCATGCGGGCGGCTCGCTCTCCTGCGGATGCATTCGGCGAGCGAGGCTGCAGGATCGGGCGCGGCTTGGCAAGGACTGCCGGGAACACGGTCTCCGGCGATCAGGTCTCGACGCCGTCCTTGGCATCCGTCTCGACCGGCGCATCCGGCTCGTCCTTGGGATGCAGGCGGCGGATGATGATGTCGCCGTTGGGCAGCACTTCGGGGGCCGCGTATTGCGGCACGCTGTCCATCATCAGGTCGAGCGCGCGCAGAAGCTTGGCGACCGCCTCGCCCGCCAGCTGCTCGGCCTGGTCGGCCTTGTCCTGCAGCGACTCCGCCAGGACGGGATCGGCCCTGGCCGCGCTCCACGGCGCGAGCAGCAGGCAGATGGCAAGAGGTGTCCAGAGTTGCGTCCGCATCGCCGCCTCCAGGGATAGGCTCATGCCGCATCCTGGCCGCTTCCGCCGGGGGATTCCAGCCCGGCGGACGCCGCGCGGGATCACATCTGCGTTGCCGTGCCCGGCTTGACTCCCGCTCCGGCGCTTTCGCTAATGGCCCGCCGCCTCACCTCTCAGAGATTCCCATGACCAAGCCTCACCCGCATCCCTTCACCCAGGACCGGGCCGATTTTGACGCGCTCGGCACCCGCACCACGGCGATGCTGGGCGCCTATCTGCGCGCCTTGCCGGATGAGCCGGTCGACCGCGTGGTGCCGAAGGAGGTGCGGCAGCGCCTGATCAGCTTGCCCCTGCCGGAACATGGCCAGACGCCGGAGGCGATCCTCGATTTCCTGCAGCGGGAAGTCATGCCCTGGCCGATCGCCACCGGGCACAAGCGTTCCTACGGCTGGGTGAACTCGCCGCCGGCGCCCATCGCCATCCTGGCGGACGCGGTCGCCAGCACGATGGATTGCGGCCTCGACGGCTACGATCATTCCGCCATTTTCCTGATGGCGAGCCTCGGGCGCTGGATCATGGAGCTGGTCGGCTTCCCGGTCGAGGGCAGCCTGTGCCTGCTGCTGAGCGGCGGGTCTTCGGCGACGCTCAACGCGCTGACCGCCGCGCGCCACCGCGCCGCCCAGCGCGACGGCTGGAACCTGCGCGAGGACGGCCTGCAGAGCGGGCGCAAGCGCCTCATCCTCTATGCCAGCGCGGAAAGCCATTCCTCGATCCAGAAATGCGTCGAGCAACTCGGCATCGGCACCCGGCATCTGCGCGACATTCCGGCGGACGAGCATTTCCGCATGCGGCCCGACGCGCTGCGCCAGGCGATCGCGGCCGATCTCAAGGCAGGCCACCTGCCCTTCGCCATCGTCGCCTGCGGCGGCGCCACGAATACCGGCGCCATCGATCCGCTGGACGAGATCGCCGACATCGCCGCGGAGTTCGGCGTCTGGCTGCATGTCGACGGCGCGTTCGGCGCCTGGGCCGCGCTCGACCCGGCCCATGCCGACAGATTCAAGGCCTTCGCACGGGTGGATTCCATCACGCTCAACCCGCACAAATGGCTGCAAGTTCCGATCGATTGCGGCGCGCTGCTGACCCGCCACCCGGACGTGCACCGCGCCGCCTATTCGCTGACGCCGGACTATCTCGAAGCGGGCCACAGCGAGGCGCCGTGGCCCTATGAGCACATGTTCCAGCTGACCTATGGCAATCGCGCGCTGAAGGTCTGGGCGGCGATCGCGCGGCTGGGACGCAGCGGTGTCGCGGAGCTGGTGACACGCTGCAATCGCCTGGCCCAGCTGCTGGAGCAGCGCGTGCGCGCGGCCGCAGACCTGGAGCTGCTGTCGCCGGCGTCGCTGTCGGTGATCAATTTCCGCTACCGGCCGGCGGGCCGCGATCTGGACGACGCCGGGCTCGACGACCTCAACGAGCGCATCGCGGAAGCGGTGAGCGAAAGCGGCGAGGCGCACCTGCCGACGACCCGCGTGCATGGCAAGGTCTCATTGCGCGCCTGCTTCCTGCATTACGACAATGACGAGAGCGACGTGGACCATCTCGTCGGTCTGGTTCGACGGCTGGGCGCAAAACTCGCCGCGTGAAGCCTGGTCCCTAGCCAGAAATCCGCGCCAGGTCAGATACTTACGCGCATCCGCATGGCCGCGGCCATGGCGTCTGCTCAATATATTGATCGGAGCGATTAGAATGTTGACCAGGCGCGGCAAGCCTCTATGATGCAAAGAAAGGCCTCTGCAGCCCAGCGGCTTGGGCTAGAACTGCACGCCTTGCAGCGATTTTCCCACCAAGGATGACCCCCATGCGCAGCATCAACCACTTCATCGGCGGCAAGGAAGTCGCCGGCACCAGCGGCCGCACGGCCGACGTGTTCAACCCGGCGACCGGCGAGGTCCAGGCCAAGGTGGCCCTGGCCAGCAAGAGCGAGCTGGACGCGGCCGTGAAGGTCGCCGCCGCCGCCTTCCCCGCCTGGGCCGCCACGCCGCCGCTGATCCGCGCCCGGGTCATGTTCCGCTTCAAGCAGCTGCTCGAAGAGAACATGGACAAGATGGCGCAGCTCGTGACCTCGGAGCACGGCAAGGTGCTGTCCGACGCCAAGGGCTCGATCACCCGCGGCCTCGAGGTCGTGGAGTTCGCCTGCGGCATCCCGCATCTGCTGAAGGCCGATTACTGCGAGAATGTCGGCACCAACGTCGATTCCTACTCGCTGCGCCAGCCGCTGGGCGTCGTCGCCGGCATCACGCCGTTCAACTTCCCCGCCATGGTGCCGATGTGGATGTTCCCCATCGCGCTCGCCTGCGGCAACACCTTCATCCTGAAGCCGTCGGAGCGCGACCCGTCGACGTCGAACATGATCGCCGAGCTGCTGAAGAAGGCCGGCCTGCCGGACGGCGTGCTGAACGTCGTGCATGGCGACAAGGAGGCGGTCGACGCCATCCTGACCAACCCGGACATCCAGGCGGTGAGCTTCGTCGGCTCGACGCCGATCGCCGAATACATCTATCACACCGGTTGCGCGCACAATAAGCGGGTGCAGGCGCTGGGCGGCGCCAAGAACCACATGATCGTGATGCCGGACGCCGACATGAATCTGGCGACCGACGCGCTGATGGGGGCCGGCTACGGCTCGGCCGGCGAACGCTGCATGGCGATCTCCGTCGCGGTCGCCGTCGGCGACAAGGTCGGCGACACGCTGATCGAGAAGCTGGCGCCGCGCGTGCGCGCGCTGAAAGTGGCGCCGGGCACCGACCCCGAGGCCGAGATGGGGCCGCTCGTCACCAAGCAGCACTACGACAAGGTGAAGGGCTATGTCGATCTCGGCGTCCAGGAAGGCGCCAAGCTCGTCGTCGACGGCCGCTCGCTGAAGCTGCAGGGCTACGAGAACGGCTATTTCCTCGGCGGCTGCCTGTTCGACAACGTGCAGCCGCATATGCGCGTCTACAAGGAGGAGATCTTCGGCCCGGTGCTCTCGGTCGTGCGCGTGCCCGACTACAACGCGGCGGTGAAGCTGGTGAACGACCACGAATACGGCAACGGCACCGCGATCTTCACCCGCGACGGCGACGCGGCGCGCGAATTCGCCGCCAAGATCAAGGTCGGCATGGTCGGCATCAACGTGCCGATCCCGGTGCCGATGGCGTTCAACAGTTTCGGCGGCTGGAAGCGGTCGCTGTTCGGCGACCATCACATGCATGGCCCCGAGGGCGTGCGCTTCTACACCAAGCTGAAGACCGTCACCTCGCGCTGGCCGACCGGCATCCGCTCGGGCGCCGAGTTCATCATGCCGACGATGCGCTGATCGGCAAGTCCTGGCCCAGAAAGCCGGGTGTCAAGGATGGCGGGCAATGCTATCTCTTGATCACCCGGCTTTCTGATTCTGACCCGACAAGATGACCCAGGATCGCTTTTCGACGCTCCCTGCCCTGACCCGCCGCACTTTCCTGGGCGGCCTCGGTACCGCGGGCCTGCTGCATGCCTATCCGCGCGCGGCGCTGGCGCAGCAGGCCAGCGAGCTCACCATCGCCACCTGGGGCGCCGCCGAGATCAAGGACCTGACCGCGGCCTTCGCCAAGCCGTTCAGCAACGAGACCGGGATCAAGGTGCTGTTCGACGGCACCGGGCCGTCCGAAGGCAAGATCAAGGCGATGGTCGACCAGAACCAGGTCGACTGGGACGTCTGCGACGTCGACGGCTATGTCGCGGTGCGCCTGGCCAATGCGGGAGCGCTCAGCGTCATCGACTACAAGAAGGTCAACCGCGACCAGGTCATGCTGCCCTTCGTCACCGAGCATGCGGTGGCCGGCTACACCTATTCCTTCGTGCTTGCCTACAATGCGGCGGCCTATGCCAGCCGCCCGCCGCAGAGCTGGGCCGACTTCTTCGACCGCAAGACCTTCCGCGGCAAGCGCGCGGTGTGGCGGTGGATGATCGGCGGCTTCGAGGCGGCGGCGATGGCCGGCGGCGCCACCAAGGACAAGCTCTATCCGCTGGACATCGACGGCACGGTGGCCAAGCTGGCGACGCTCGGCGAGGATCTCACGGTCTGGGAAACCGGCGAGCATGCGCGGCAGATGCTGATCGACGGCACGGTCAGCATGGCCTGCATCTGGCACACCCGCGCGGCGCAGATCGCCGCCGAGAGCGAGGGCAAGATCGCCTGGACGTTCCAGCAGGGCCTGCTCTGCCCCGGCATGTGGGTGGTGCCGAAGAAGAATCCCGGCGGCAATGCCGCCTTCGACCTGATCGCCGGCATGCAGCAGCCGCGCCGGCAGATCGAGCTCACGCTGCGGCGCGGCCTCGGGCCGTCAAATCCGGAAGCGACCAAGGCGATGCCGGAGAACCTGCGGCCGATCGATCCGACCCAGCCGGGGAACCTTGCGCAGCAGGCCATCGTCAGCAACGGCTGGTGGGCCGACAACTACGACAAGGCGCGGCTGAAGTTCCAGGACCAGCTGGAGCGCCTATAAGTCGCAATCGCGACGGATTGGCGCATTGCGCCGGGCCAGCGGGGAACTTAACTGTATCCTCATTCCCGGAGGACAGATTAGAGCCATGCCATATCAATCACCTAGAGTTCCTGGGGTCATGCAGAGCCTGTGGAGCGGGTTGTGCCGCCGCTGTCCGCGCTGCGGCCAGGGCAAGATGTTCTCCGGCTATCTGTCGGTGGCGCATGCCTGCGCCAGTTGCGGGATGGAATTCGAGCCTTTGCGCTCCGACGACGCGCCGCCCTATTTCACGCTCTTCATCGTCGGCCATGTCATGGTTGGCCTCTACATGGCCGCGTGGCGTTTCCTCGACGTGCCGCTCTGGGCGCAGGCCGCGTTCTGGTGCGGGCTGACCTTGATCCTGAGCCTGATCCTGCTGCCCTTCATCAAGGGCGGCGTCATGGCGGTGATCTTCAGCACGAAAGCAAAGGGCTGACGCCGGGGCAATGGGCTGACGCCGGGGCAAGAGCTGGCGCCGGGGCCGCCTCCGCGCGCGGGATTGCCAGCCGTTCCAGGCCATATCAGTATGCGTCCCTCGTCCATCGGGGGCCCTGGCCATGCGCGTTCTCGTCTTCCAGCACGTCGCCGTCGAACATCCCGGAATCTTCCGCGATTTCCTGCGCGCCGACGGCATCGCCTGGGATGCGGTGGAACTCGACGAGGGCCAGCCGATCCCGGATTTCGGCCGCTACGACGCGCTCTGGGTCATGGGCGGGCCGATGGACGTCTGGGACGTCGATGAGCATCCCTGGCTGGTGCCCGAGAAACAGGCGATCCGCCGCTGGGTGCGCGAGTTGCGGCGGCCGTTCCTCGGCGTGTGCCTCGGCCACCAGCTGCTGGCCGACGCGCTGGGCGGCACCTGCGGGCCGCAGCGGCCGCCGGAAGTCGGCATCCTCGACGTCTCGCTGACCGAGGGCGGCAAGCGCGATGCCGTCTTCGGCCGCCAGCCGGCCACCGCCAAGGCGCTGCAATGGCACGGCGTGCGGGTGGCGCAGCCGCCAGAAGACGCGGTGGTGCTGGCCTCCTCGCCCGCCTGCCGGGTGCAGGCGATGCGCGTGGGAAATTGCGCCTGGAGCGCGCAGTACCATGTCGAACTCGAGGAGGACACGATTCCCGCCTGGGGCTGCATCCCGGAATACGCCGCAGCGCTTGAGAAAGTGCAGGGCCAAGGCGCACTTCAGCGCCTGGCCGAACAGGCGAAACCGCTGATGCCGGGATTCAAGGACTGCGCCAAGCGCCTCTATGAGGACTTCATGGCAGCCGTGGCCAGGCGATAGGTCGCATACCGGCGCGCCAGGCGCGCCGTCCCCCGCCTTGACCGCGCTCGTCCCGCGCGGCAGCCTTGACGAGTCGGATTCTCACCACAGCGATGACGATGCCGGAAGACCTTGTCAGCCTTGTCTACTTCAGCCACGCCAAGCAGCGCTACGATGACGAGGCCCTGATGACGCTGCTGCAATGCTGCCGCAGCAACAACGCAAGAGCCGGCATCACCGGAATACTGCTCTACCACGACGGCAATTTCGTCCAGGCGCTTGAAGGGCCGCGCCAGGCTGTGGAAGACCTGTTCGCCCGCATCCATCTCGACCCGGCGCATGAAGGGATCATCGCGACGGCGGCCATGCCGATCAAGCGACGCCAGTTCGCCGATTGGAGCATGGGCTTCCTGCCCGGGGCGGCGGTTCCCGAGGCGACGCGCCGCCTGGTGACCGAGGCGCTGCGCGACCCGGCCGGGCCGGCGGCGCTGGACACCATCGCCACCTCGATGCTGAAGGCGTTCAGCGCGGGATTGCCGCGCGTGCGTTGAGCGCGATCAGCCCCGCTTCGCCTCGAAGATCGCGTACCACTTGCGCAGCGGCGTCACCGTTTCCCAGAAGCCGGTGAAGCCGGCGGGAATCACGAAGGCATCGCCGGCCTTGAAGCTCTCCGTCCTGCCGTCGGCGCCGGTCAGGATGGCGCTGCCCTCGAGGATGGCGCAGAACTCGCTTTCGCTGTAGCTGACCGGCCATTTGCCGGGCGTGCATTCCCAGATTCCGGAGAAGAACTGGCCGCTCTGGTCGGTGAAATAGTTCTGCACCCGCGTTGTCGGATTGCCGGACACCGGATTGGCCGGCGCGCCGGTTTCGACCGGCGGCGGATTCCCGTCGAAACGCACCAGTTGCACGGCTGCCATGCGTCAACACTCCCTTGCTGGACGAAACGATTGTCGAGTGGCATAGCATGACCGCACCCGGTGAACCAGACGGTGGCGACGCGTCGACCGCGCGTACCGATGCTTCATCGACCGACAAGTCGCGGGGGCCGATCCTGGACCAAGCACGAAAGACCGACGGCGCCGCTGGCGTGCCGGCAAAGGGCGCCGGATGGCTCGACCCGTTCCGGGGCGGCCTGGCGCTGTTCACGGTCATGCTGAATGTCGGCATCGGCCTGCACGCGCTCGACGTCTTCATCATCTCGACGGTGATGCCGCGCGTGGTGCGCGAGCTGGGCGGCGCGGAATACTACACCTGGGCCACCATGCTCTACATGGTGGCGTCGATCGTCGGCACGGCGGCCGGCAATCCGGCGCGCCAGATGCTGGGCAGCCGCCTCTCCTACGCCATCGCGGCCCTGGTCTTCGCCGCCGGATCGGCGGCCTGCGCGCTCAGCCCCAGCATGACGGCGCTGCTCGCCGCGCGGGTGATCCAGGGTCTCGGCGGCGGCACCATGATCGCGCTCTCCATGGGCCTGATCAGCGAATTGTTCCCGCCGCATATGCGCAAGCGCATCCTGGCCCTGGTCTCCGCCACCTGGGGTGTCGCCTCGCTACTCGGTCCCGCCATCGGCGGAATGTTTGCCCATGCCGGCTGGTGGCGCGGCGCGTTCTGGATCAACGTGCCGATCGTGCTGTTCTTCGTCCTCGCCTGCCTGCGCCTGCCGAAGAAGCCGCGCAAGGAAGGCGCGCTGCGCTTCCCGTATGTGCAGCTGGTGCTGATGACCGCGGGTGTGGTGGCGGTGGCGCTGTGCGGCCAGGTCAAGCTGGCGGCGGCGCAGATCGGATTGCTGCTGGCGGCGGGCGCCGCGGTGGCGCTGGCCATGCGGCTCGACCATGCCAGCGAGACCCGCATGTTTCCCAGCCATCCGCTGTCCCTGACGCGGCCGGTGGGCACCGCCTATTGGGTGCTGGCGCTCTCTTCCATCACGCACGCGGTGATCGGCGCCTATCTGCCGCTGTCGATGCAGATCCTGCACGGCGTCTCGGACCAGGCGGCGGGCTATGCCGTCACCGGGCTGGCGCTGTCCTGGACCGTCGCCTCGATGATCACCTCGCACATCCACGGCCAGGCCGCCCTGCGCAGCATCGTCATCGGCCAGGTCCTGTGCCTGGTCGGGCTTTCCGGCATGGCGCTGGCGATCGCCGACCTGCCCTTCGCGGCGATCGTCGCGCTCAACGTCGTCGTCGGCTTCGGGCTTGGCAGCAGCAACCTCCACCTGGTGGAGGCGACCATGCGCCACGCGCCGGATGGCGAGCAGACGACCACCGCCGGCGCCATCCCGACGCTGCGCTCGCTCGGCATCGCCTTCGGCTCGGCCGGCGCCGGCGTGATCGCCAACCACGCCGGGCTCACCGACCAGCTGGCCTTCGCGGATGTGCAGCGCGCGACGCAATGGGTGCTCGGCATCGGCGCACTGGCGCCGCTTTCGGCCATGCTGCTGTCCTGGCGCTTCGTGCTGATGGTGGGCGGCAAGGCGCGGAGCGTCGCCGCCGATTGAACGGCGGCTCCGGGAACTAGTGGCCGAGAGCCGCCTGCTTGCGCGGCAGCGGCACGATCTCCGCGCTGGGCTGCTCCGGCGGATGGTTCGGGAAGCGCACGACCACGGTCGTGCCCTTGCCCGGCTCGCTCTTGATCTCCAGCGTGCCGCCATGCAGCTCGACGATGCCCTTGACGATCGGCAGGCCGAGGCCGGTGCCCTCGTATTTGCGGTTGAACTGGCTGTCGATCTGGCCGAAGGGCGCCAGGGCGACATGCATTTCCTTTTCGTCGATGCCGATGCCGGTGTCGCTGACCGTGAACTGGACGCCGTCCTCCCAGGACTGGCAGCCGAGGGTGACGGTGCCGCTTTCCGGCGTGAACTTGACCGCGTTGGAGAGCAGGTTGATCAGCACCTGCTTGACCGCCCGCTTGTCGGCATTGAGCAGGACCGGCTCCTCCGGCAGGTCCATGACCATGGTCAGGCCGTGCTCGACCGTGCGCGGGCGGATCAGGCGCGCCACCGAATGGGCGATCTCGTTGCAATCGACCTCTTCCATGCGCAGCTGGAACCGGCCCGCCTCGATCTTCGACAGATCCAGGATGTCGTTGATCAGGCTCAACAGATGCTCGCCGCTGTTGCGGATGTCGCGCACATAGCTGACATAGCGCTCGTTGCCGAGCGGGCCGAACAGCTCGCGCTCGACCACCTCGGAGAAGCCGATGATGGCGTTGAGCGGCGTGCGCAATTCGTGGCTGACATTGGCCAGGAACTCGGATTTCGAGCGGTTGGCGATGACCGCCTGCTCCCACGCCTTGACCAGCTCGTCCTCATGCTGCTTCTGCGCCGTCAGATCGCTGCAGATCGCCATGTAGCCGTCCTCGCCGATCGGGATGCGGCGGACCGAGAGCTGGCGCCCGTCGATGCGGCGATACAGCCAGCGTCCCGAAGGCTCGAGTATTTGCGGATCGGTGGCCGGATGGCCCTGGTCATCGCGCACCATGAGCTGCACGCGGCCGCTCTTCATCATCTCTTCCAGCATCTCGACCATTCCGACGCCGGAACGCAGGAAGTTCTCGGGGAACTGCCACATCTCCATATAGGCGCGGTTCCAGTGCTTGAGCTTGCGGTCGCGGTCGAATACCGCGATGCCGTCCTCAATCGCCTGGATCGTGGCGCCCAGCATCTGCGCCGACTGGCGCAAGGCATGGTTGCGCGCCTCGATCACCTTGAACTGCTCCTGGGTGACGCGGCGGATGTCGAGAATCTGGTACAGCACCACCAGGCCGATGGCGCCGAGCACCAGGAAAGCGAGGATGGCGCCCGGCGCCAGCGTCGCGATCAGCGCGCGCCCCGGCGCCTCCGGCGCCCAATCCAGGACGCCAACCGCCTGCCCGTCAGGGCCGACCATGACCATGTTGCCCGGCAAGGGATTGGTGGCCTCCGGCCGGAGCGGCGGCGTGGCCGATTCCGCGGGCTGCACGGCGCCGGAGAGATCGGCCACTAGGGGCGCATCCTCTTGCGCGGTCGGCGGCGCCACGCGCAGGTTGGAAATGCCGTAGATCTTGCCGACGATGCTTAGGTACTCCGGCGTCAGGCTGCGCATCATGATCATCACGGTCTGGCCGGAGCTCTTGTCGAGCAGCTCCGGTTTCTCGTATGGCGTCACCGCCACGGCACCGGCTAGCGCGACGGTGCCGTCGTGGAAAATGTATCCGGAATGCGGCCGCGGCCCCTTGGCGGGATCGGCGATCTCGCCGCGCGCCTGCGCCGCCAGCTGCGCCGCCGCGGCCGCCAGGTCGGCGGAGGCCGCCGGGTCGACCGGCTCGCCGCGCCAGGTGCCGAACAGCAACCGGTCGTCGGCGCCGATCACCAGGACGCCATCGACCTCCTTCTCGGTGCCGAGCACGGTGCTCTGCGAGAAGGTGGATTGGGCCCAGTCCGACGAGAACGACAGGTGAAGCTGCTCATAGGCGTCGTCCCACCAGGAATAATCGAGCGCCGTGGTGGAGACGTTCTTCTGCAGGTTCTCGAGTACCAGCCGGGTGCGCGACGCCGCGTCGGTGGCGTATTGCCGGTCGACCTCGCGGGCGCTGACCAGCAGCATGATGGTGATCGCCGCGGCCATGGCGAGGATCAAGCCGACGATCGGGAAGATCGTCGTGCTGACAGGTCGCGTGCCGGGCCTCGGTGACTCCGGCGCGGATGGCTGTGAACGGCTCGTCAAAGGCGCTGCCGATCCCTTATCGGTGCTTCCGGCCTGGAAGCCGGGGCACCCAAGCGCCCGGCACGAGCCAGAATGTCGCAAATCTCTCGCAAATATTTGTTCGGCAATGGTTAATGACTCGCGAACGGTGTCAAGCGTTGCCGCCGCGCCACGGTGCAGTGCGGAACTGGGCGGCCTTCCCTCGATCTCTATCTATCTCGTTGATATATCACATGAAAATCGTTTCATCCTGACCGACTGATCAAGCTTGACTTCTCGCACCCGCAATATCATATTTTGCAGCGCGGCAACTGGATCTCTCCCCTGACATTCCGTTGCCGCATCGCCCTTATGGGCGTTTCCTCCCAGAACTTGGGCCGTGCTCAGGCACGGCCCATTTTTTTGTCCGGATTCTCAGAGCGGCAGCGAAGCGTCGCCGGCGCCCAGCGGCCGCTGCATCAGCACGCTGTCGACCCAGCGGCCATGCTTGAAGCCGATCGCCACGAAGGTGCCCACGGCGCGGAAGCCGCAGGCGCGATGCAACGCGATCGAGGCGTGGTTGGCGGAATCGCCGATCACCGCGACCATCTGGCGCTTGCCGATCTCGGTGCAGCGTTCGATCAGTCGCTCGAGCAAGGCACGGCCGATGCCGCGCCCGGTCGCCTCCGGCGCCAGGTAGATCGAATCCTCGACGCAAAAGCGATAGGCGCTGCGCGGGCGATACGGCCCGGCATAGGCGTAGCCGAGCACGGTTGCCCCGGCGCTGTCGACGGCGCAGATATACGGCAGCCCGGCTTCGACGATGGCGTTCAAGCGCCGCGTCAGTTCGGCCGCATCGGGCGGGACCTCCTCGAAGGATGCGAAACCGTGCAGCACGTGGTGCGCGTAGATGCGCTGGATCGCCGGAATATCCGCCGGCGTCGCGGGCCGCAACGTGGCTGGCATGGTCGGTCCTGGGGGTGAGGTCGGCCTGGCGTTCATGCGGTTGTGGGCGCCAACGGGGCTAGGCGGCCTTGGCCAGCTGGCGCGCGGCATCGCTGAGGCGCTGGATCAGCGTCGCCATCAGGCCCTGGATCGCCGCGAAGCCGGCAGTGGGCTCCAGCGTCGCCTCGTCCATGTAGAGGGCGCGATTGATCTCGAGCTGCAGCACGTGGACGCCCTGCGCCGGCTTGCCATAGGCCTGGGCGACATGGCCGCCGGAATAGGGATTGTTGCGGCGGACCTTGGCGCCGCCGGCGCCGAGGCAAGCCTCCGCCGCGGCGGTCATCCGCTCGGCGCAGGCGGCGCCGAAGCAATCGCCCAGCACGTAGTCGACGTCGATGCGCTGGCGGCTATGCGGGCCGTCCATCCACGCCCCCGCCGACGGCATCGAATGGCAGTCAAGCAGCACGCAGAGGCCGAACTGCCGCTTGGTCTCGGCGATCAGCTCGGTGAGCGCGCGGTGATAGGGCCGGTAGAACAGGCCCAGACGCTGCTCGGCCTCGGCCACGTCGAGCTTGCGGCGATAGATCTCCTGCTCGTTCGCGGCCAGGCGCGGTATGACGCCGAGCCCGGCCAGTACGCGCGGCGAGACGGCGTTGACCGGCGTGGCCAGGCGGGTGGCGAACATCTCCTGGTCGAGTTCGGCCGGTTCGCGGTTCGGATCGACGTAGACGCGGGGGAATTGCGCCGCGATCAGCGGCACACCCAGATCCGGCGCGGCGGCGACCAGCTGGTCGACATAGCAATCCTCCGATTGCCGCAGCACCGCTTCCGGCAGGCTTGCCAGGGCGATGAATTCCCGCGGGTAGCAGCGTCCGCTGTGCGGCGAGGCAAGGACCAGCGGGCTCATCCGGCGCGCCGGCAGCGACAAGACCAGGGGCTGGCGCGCGATCTCGGCCACCCCGGCGCGCTTGACCGAAAGATCCGTGCTCGAGGGGGCTGACGCGGCGCCGTGGCTCGTATCCATGGTGGGCAGATTTACTCGAAAGTGCCGGGCCTGTCACGGCGCCGCGGTTGAGGATTGGCGTGCTTCCACAATGCCCTTGGGTCCGACTCGGTTATGGGCGCTACTCTCCGGTCTATTCCAGAACACGCGCTGCCGCGATGGCAGGCCCAGGGGGATTACCAGGGGGAATATTCGCCACATGGCACGCATTCTGTTGGCCGAGGACGATCACGAGATGCGGCAGTTCCTGGCCCAATCGCTGCGCCGCGCCGGCCACGATGTGAGCGCGGCGGAGGACGGCGAGAGCGCCGCCAGCGCCCTCGAGCGGCAGGGCTTCGACCTGCTGCTGGCCGACGTGGTGATGCCCGGCCTCGACGGGGTCGAGTTGGCCAAGCGCGCGGCCAAGGCCTCGCCGGGCGTGAAGATCGTCTTCATCACCGGCTTCGCCGCGGTCGCCCTCAACCAGGATCTCGGCCCGGACGGGCGGCGCAACCCGGGCCTGTCCAAGCCGTTCCACCTGAACCGGCTGGTGAGCGAAGTGCGCCAGCTGCTCTGCGCCTGACGGAAGCCCGGCGGCGGCCCGCCCCGGATTCGGCCGGCCGGGACCCCGAAACCCCGCCCCCTCCCCCCGGCTTGCATTCGGCAGGCCGGGATGCTATTTGCCCAGCCGTCTTGCCGGCCGGACCTGTCCGGGCCGGCCCCGTCGACCGGGTTCGGGCGGTTAGCTCAGCGGGAGAGCACTACGTTGACATCGTAGGGGTCACTGGTTCAATCCCAGTACCGCCCACCATCGCTTCCCTCGTCGCTGCTTTTTGTGGTGCGATGTTGGCTCACGTTGAGCCGACACTCGTCCTATGCGACAGTGACCTGACGCACGAATCAGGTGCTTGGCGGGGATTCAAACTTGGCACGAGGGCAGCTTTTCACCCGCGACTTCCTGGAACGCGGGATCACGGAGACTGGCCCCTGGCGCGACTTGCCGGATGTGGCGGTTGACGCCTTCGCAAAGGCCGCGCACCGCATACTCGGAAACCTGAAGCCGGACCAGGCACTCAACGAGGCCAATACCGAGGACAAGGTCATCAAGCCGATCCTCGACGCCCTCGGATGGGGCAAGGACCATCTTTCGCAGATGACTGCCGCCCGGAAGGGGCGAAGCGATGTGCCCGACATGTTGCTTTTCGCCAGCGGCGAAGCGCTCGAAAGCACGAAGCACCTGCCGGCGCCGGACGCGTACAAGCACGGGCTCAGCTTCGTCGAAAGCAAGAAGTGGTGCCGGCCGCTCGACCGCAAGGACGGCAAGACCGACGACGGTGTCCCCTCCACCCAGATGCTGCGCTACCTCAACCGTGTCATGGTGATGTCCGATGGCCGCATCCTGTGGGGCATCCTCACCAATGGCCGGCATTGGCGACTCTATTGGCAGAATGCGCGGTCGCAGTCCGAGGACTTCCTGGAACTCGATCTGCCATCCATCCTGGGACTGGAGGGATTCAGCGACGACCTGTTCGCACCGGCAGGGGCAGAGCGCCCGCACTGGCTCAAGGTCTTCCTGCTCATCTTCGGGCGCGGCGGCTTCCTGCCCCTCACCGAAGGCAAGAGCTTCCACCAGATCGCGCTCGACGAGGGCAAACTGTGGGAAGAGAAGGTTGCCGAAGACTTATCGAACCTCGTGTTCGACAAGGTCTTTCCGCGCCTGACGGCGGCGATCTATCAGACCGATCCTTTGCGGCCAGAATCACCCGACCGCCAGTATCTGGATGAGGTTCGCCAAGCCGCATTGATCCTGCTCTATCGCCTGCTCTTCGTGCTCTATGCCGAGGACCGGAACCTGCTGCCGGCGCGGGACAAGCGGTACGATGATTATGGCATGCGCAAGCGGGTCCGCGAGGACATCCGGCGGCGCAAGGACGAAGGCGATACCTTCGCCGAAGATCGCGACGACTACTACAGCCTGCTCAGGAAGCTCTTCGCCTCGATCGCCAAGGGATCGAAGTCGCTGGGCCTGCCGCCCTACAATGGCGGCCTGTTCGACGAGGCACGGACCCCGCTGCTGGGCCGGGTCGAAGTACCCGACAGCGTCATGGCGGATGTGATCGACGCGCTGTCGCGGCCGAACGGGCTGTGGGTCAATTACCGCGACCTGAGCGTCCAGCAGCTTGGCTCGATCTATGAGCGCTTGCTGGAGCATGAGGTCGTGATCGAGGCCGGCGCAATCCGCGTCCGGCCCAATCCGTTCGCGCGCAAGAGCAGCGGCAGCTACTACACGCCTGAAGACCTCGTGCATCTCATCATCGAGCGGACCATTGGGCCGCTCTTGGATGAACGCCGGAAGGCTTTCGAGGACCGCATCGGCGGATTGGCTCACGACAAGCGGCCGGCGAAGTCAAAGTTGGCGGAACTGGCCGCCATCGACCCGGCGACGGCGATGCTGGACCTCAAGGTCTGCGACCCCGCGATGGGCTCCGGGCATTTCCTGGTCAGCCTGGTTGACTACCTGGCCGATCGCATCCTGACCGCCATCGCCGAGTCCGCGGCGCTCGCCGACGAAGCCGGGCTCGACTACGAATCTCCTTTGGCCAACCGCGTAGCTTCCATCCGCGACCACATCTGGCAGGCGGCCACGGATAGTGGCTGGGCCATCCGCCCCGAGAATCTGGACGACCGCCTGATCGTCCGGCGCATGATCCTGAAACGCGTCGTCTTTGGCGTCGACAAGAACCCGATGGCGGTCGAATTGGCGAAGGTTTCGCTATGGCTGCACACCTTCACCGTTGGCGCGCCGCTTTCCTTCCTCGACCACCACCTGCGCTGCGGCGACAGCCTGTTCGGGGAATGGGTCCGGCCGCTGATCGATGAGCTTGAATCCGGGCACAGCCTACTGATCAACCCCTATATCCAGCAAGCAACCGCCGCTGTTACAGCGATGTCCAAGATCGAGGAGATCACGGATTCGGACATCACGGAGGTAACGCAGTCCAGGAAGGCGTTTGGCTCGGTCGAAGAAGCGACAGAAGCGCTGACGGCCGTGATGGATTTCCGGCACGGCCTGCGCTGGCTCGGAATCGACCGTCTGACCAATCTGGCTGCGCTGGAATCGATCCTGGGCGGCGGCCGGGGAGACCTGCTGAAGGCTCTGAGGGCAGCGCTGCCGGCTGCGGGGGAGGCAGAGGACCGCTCCGTGGTCGACGCCATGCTCAAGAACTGCAAGGCACGCGGCGCCCGAGCCACGAAGATCGCAGCAAGCGACGTGAAGCGCCAGGCCGATGCGCTCATTCGGCTGGCGCGCGACATCGTCGCCCAGGAACGGTTTCTGCACTGGCAGGTGGCCTTTCCAGGCGTGTGGTCGAACTGGACCAGTGCAGAGGCGGTGGGCGGCTTTGACGCCGTGATCGGCAATCCGCCGTGGGATCGAATCAAGTTGCAGGAAGTCGAGTGGTTCGCGGCGCGCAAGCCCGAGATCGCTCTCGCGCAGACGGCCGCGCAACGCGGCAAGATGGCCAAGGCGCTCGAGGCGAACAATGATCCATTGTTCGCCGACTACCGGAGGGCGCAGCGCTCTGCGGAAGCGGCTGCGGATGTAGCGCGCAGCGCGAAGCAATACCCACTGCTGTCAAGCGGTGACATCAACATCTATTCGCTCTTCGTTGAGCGGGCGCTGGCGCTGATCAAGTCGACGGGCATGGTGGGGCTTCTGACACCGTCCGGAATCGCGGCAGACAAGGGCGCGAGCGAATTCTTTCGGCGAATCGGTGTTGGCGGACGATTGTCCGCGCTGTTTGACTTCGAGAATAGAGGTATCTTCTTTCCTGATGTGCACAATTCCTTCAAGTTTTGTGCGCTCGTTGTTGGGGGGTCGGCTAGGCGCTTCGACGGCGCGGACTGTGCCTTCTATCTCCACTCTGTCGCAACCTTGGCTGATCCGGACCGTTGCTTTCGCCTGAGGCCAGCGGACTTCGCGGCTGTGAATCCGAACACCGGCACGGCGCCCATTTTCCGCACGAGGCGCGACGCCGAATTGACAACCACGATCTACCAGCGTGTACCGGTCCTGGTCGATCGCAGCGGTCCAGCATCAATTGCCCAATGGCCCGTCCGTTACGTTCGTATGTTCGACATGACCAACGACTCGGCGCTCTTCCGGACTGCCGCTCAATTGGAAGCCGACGGCTGCTACCGGATCGCCGGGAACCATTGGAAGAAGGGCAAGACGGAGTATCTGCCGTTGTATGTTGGCAGGATGATCCATCAATTCGATCATCGCGCGGCCTCCGTCGCCGTCAACGAGGACAACGTCCACAATCCGAACGTCACCGCCGCTGTCGAAATCGCGCTAAAACAGAATTCAAACTGGTCGCCGACCCCTCCCTTTTGGGTTTCCGCGAGAGAGCAGCGGTGGCCGGCAAGGCTTCCTGCTGCAATCGGCTTTCGGGACATCGCACGAGCAACCGATGCGCGTACAGTCATCGCCACATTCCTTCCGCCGTGCGCCGCAGGCAACACACTGCCGCTCATTCTGCCAGGAGCCGAAGATAGCGAAGCTGGCTATCGCCAGAGCAGCCCGCTTTGGTTGGCGAACTTGAACTCTTTTGCGTTGGACTATGTCGCCCGACAGAAGGTGCAGAGTACCCATCTGAACTGGTACATCGCGGAGCAACTACCGGTCATTCCACCGGCTGGATACGACCGGCGCATCGGCGCGAAGAGCGTGGAGCAGCTGGCCCGCGCGGAAGTCATTAAGCTCACCTATACCGCTGAGGACATGCGCGCTTTCGCGAAGGATCAGAGCTACGACGGCGAACCGTTCCCGTGGAACGAAGAAGATCGCCGCCATTCCAGGGCGCGGCTCGACGCCCTGTTCTTCATGCTCTACGGCCTGGCGGAACCGGACGCCGACTATATCCTGTCGACCTTCCCCATCGTACGCGAGCAGGACGAGGCGACGCATGGCCGGTATCTCACCCGCGATCTGATCGTCGCCTACATGCGTGCGTTCAAGGCCGGCGATACCGAGACTCGCGTTGCGCCATGATCGATATCTCCGGCCTTTCCGAGGCGGAATTGCTGCAGCTTCATGCGCAGACGCTCGCGCGTCTCAAGGAGCTTGGGGCAGTTCGCAGCACCAACAGCCCGGTTGCCGACATAGCGGAAAGCATGGCGGCGAAGCTGCTGGGCGGTGAACTGGCGCCGAAGTCTCAAGGCCATTTTGACGTGATGGTCTCAAAGGACGGCGTGACAACCACGTATCAGGTAAAAGCCCGGCGGCTTACCGCTCACAACACAAGCAGGCAACTCGGCGCGCTGCGCAACATGGAGGATAAGCGGTTCGACTTTCTGGTCGGGATTCTGTTCCGCGAGGATTTCTCGCCAATCAAAGGCGCAATCATTCCCTGGGACGTCGTGAAGGCTCATTCCACCTATATCCGGCGGACCAATTCATGGCGCTTTCTTCTGCGCGACAGCGTCTGGGGCCTGCCGGGTGTGAGAAACCTGGCCCTGCCCTAGACTGCGTTTCAGACACCACCGAGACAGCCCGATAGGGTTTGTTGCTCTTGCGTAGAAGAGCCTGGCCGACATATGGATTGTCAAAGAAGCGCAACGGTGGGCAGTCTTCCAAGCCTCAAGGGCAGTACTGCATTCCGGCCACTTGACCTACAGGAGGCGCGACATGGACCGCTTCACCGGCGGCTGCCTGTGCGGAGATGTCCGGATCGTGGTGTCGGGCCGACCGTACCGGGTCGGCATCTGCCACTGCCTCGATTGCCGCAAGCATCATGGGGCGCTGTTCCACGCCTCGGCGATCTTCCCGCGGGAGGCGGTGACGATCGAGGGCGAGACGCGGGACTATGCCGGGCGGCATTTCTGTCCCCGCTGCGGCTCCTCCGTCTTCTCGCGCAGCGGCGACGAGATCGAAGTGAACCTGGGTTCCCTGGACGCCCCCAACCAGCTGACGCCAACCTACGAGCTGTGGACCATCCGCCGCGAATCCTGGCTGCCGGAGTTTCCGCTCAAGCGCCGCTACGAGCGCGATCGCGACGCGACTGGGCGCACCGAGGACTAGCTCGTCCGGCGACGCTTCGTTGCAGGCGCGGTTCAGGCGCCGGCGAGTTCCACGCCTGTCACCTTGCGCACCGTTGCAAGCGCACCGCGCTGCATCAGCGCGCCGAGGTGCATGGTGAGCAACCCGCGAAAGGCATCGCTCCGTGGCAGGTCGGTTCCGAAGACCTCCGCCACGCCGAGAAAGCTGTCGACAAGATCGGCGGCGGAGTCTCCGGATGCCACGGCGATGCCACGCAATCGCGCAGCGAGCGGATCCCGCACGTCGATCATGCAGCCCTGCTCGTCCACGCCAGAGACGTAGCGCATCCAGGCGGCAACGCCGAGCGCCGAGCGCACGACCGGCAGACCCATCGCGAGGCGATCCCGGATCGTGCCGAGCAGGCGCTGCGGCAGCTTCTGGCTGCCATCCATGGCGATCTGCCAGGTCCGATGGCGCAGCGCCGGATTGCGGAACCGCTGGAGCAGCGCATCGCGATAGGCGGCAAGATCATGGAGACCCTGCGGCAGCGTCTCCATCACCTCATCGGTCATGAAGCCGTGGATGAGCGCATGGATCGCCGGGTCCGCCACGGCCTCGCTCACATAGCCGTAGCCGCCGAGATATCCGAGATAGGCTATGGTCGAGTGGCTGCCGTTGAGCATGCGAAGTTTCATCAGCTCGAAGGGCAGCACGTCGTCGACAAGCTGCGCCCCGGCTGCCTCGAGAGGCGGCCGACCGGCCGGGAAACGGTCCTCGATGACCCATTGCGCGAATGGCTCGGTGACAACCGGCCAGGCATCGTTGAGCCCCAATTCCCGCCGGACGAGATCACGGTCGAGATCGACCGTCGCCGGCACGATCCGGTCGACCATGGTCGATGGGAACGCGACTTCGCGGGCGATGTAGCCGGCCAGTTCGCGATCCCGCAGGCCCGCGAAGGCGGTCACCACCCGCGCCGTCGTCGCCCCGTTGGCGGGGAGGTTGTCGCAGCACAGCACGGTGAAGGGCGCGCAGCCGGCCGCCCTGCGCAACTCCAGCGCCCGGACGATCAAGCCGGGGGCGCTGACCGGGGCTTCCGGCGTCCGCAGATCCTGGACAATGTCGGGATGAAGTTCATCCAGGGTGCCGGTCGCGGGATCGTGGCAATAGCCCTTCTCGGTCACGGTCAGGGAAACGATGCGGATCCGCGGATCGGCCATCGCGGCAATGAGCTGCGCACGCTGCGCCGCCGCATCGAGGACGTCGAGGAGCGAACCGATGATCCGGAGCGAGCTACCCGAGGCGCCCCGCTCAATCAGCGTATAGAGGAAGTCCTGCGGCGCCAGCGCTGCCCTGGTGTCGGGCCGGCGCAGCGAGGCGCCGATAATGCCCCAGGAAGGATCCATCCGCAGCGCGGTATCCACATAGGCGGCGATATGCGCGCGGTGAAAGGCGCCGACGCCGAGATGCACGATCCCGGGCGTGACCCGCGCGCGGTCATAGGGCAATCGCCCCGCTGCGTTCGCCGCGCTCAGTCGCGGGCCTGAGACCTCAGTCGCCAATTTCCACCAGCGCCGCACCTGAGTCGAGTAGGGACTCGATCTTCTCGCAGCAGATCGCCTTCACCAACGCGTCAACGCCATCTTAGCCGGGAATTGCGCCACGGTCGCGTCTTCGATTCCCGCTTCCAGCGCTTCCTTCTCGCCGCAGCAGAAATCGCGGCCTGCCAACACGATCTCTTGGTT
Source organism: Dongiaceae bacterium (assembly GCA_039808885.1). Lineage (GTDB taxonomy): Bacteria > Pseudomonadota > Alphaproteobacteria > Dongiales > Dongiaceae > Dongia_A. The sequence goes on from JBDHTX010000004.1 coordinate 71,938, forward strand.
GGCAATACCCGCGCTCTTCGGGTCGGAGGGATTGACCCCAAAGGCAGGGCCAGCCAGCGGCGGCAGGCAGGCTTCCGCCCAGGGCGACACGACGGCGCCGAAGATCTCGGGCAGGGTCAACCGCAAGCGGCCACGGCCCTGAGGGTCCGCATTGTCGGCGACGATGCCGCGGTATTTTCCATAGAAGGTTTTCCTGCGGGTCCGGCCGGCGGGCATGGCGTGCTCCTGCTCAAGGGAATCCGCCGCCATCATAGCGGCGCGTTGGCGGGGCGGCGCAAGCGATGCGTCCGGCGGCGCTTCGTTGACGGGGCCGGCGGCGGTGGCTATCTTCGCAAAGTTCAAGATGGCAGACCATATTCCGCCATTCTGGACGCCGCGCGCCAGGGGAGCAGGGACCGCCGCATGGCCTATGTCGAGATCAAGTCGCTGATCAAGAAGTTCGGCGACGTCGAGGTGATCCGCAACGTCGATCTCGAGATCGCCAAGGAGGAATTCACCGTCTTCGTCGGCCCGTCGGGCTGCGGCAAGACCACCCTGCTGCGCTCCATCGCCGGGCTGGAGGCCATCGATGGCGGCGAGATCCACATCGACGGCCGGCGGGTCGACCAGCTGCAGCCGGCCAAGCGCGGCATCGCCATGGTGTTCCAGAACTACGCGCTCTATCCGCACATGTCGGTCTTCGAGAACATGTCGTTCGGGCTGCGCATCTCCAGGTTCGAGGATTCGGTCATCAAGGACCGCGTCAACGGCGCCGCGCGCATCCTGCAGATCGCCGAGCTGCTGGAGCGCAAGCCGCGCGCCCTCTCCGGCGGCCAGCGCCAGCGCGTGGCGATCGGCAGGGCCATCGTGCGCGAGCCCAAGGTGTTCCTGTTCGACGAGCCGCTGTCCAACCTCGACGCCAAGCTGCGGGTGCAGATGCGCGGCGAATTGACCGGCCTGCACCGCGAGCTGAAGGCGACGATGATCTACGTGACCCACGACCAGGTCGAGGCCATGACCATGGCCGACAAGATCGTGGTGCTCAACAAGGGCAACATCGAGCAGATCGGCCGGCCGCTCGACCTCTACCATCATCCGCGGAACCGCTTCGTCGCCGGCTTCATCGGCTCGCCGGCGATGAACTTCCTGCCCGGCCGCATCGCGCGGCTGGCGGAGAGCGGCGTCGAGGTCGAGCTGGACGGCGGCAGCCGGACGCTGGTGCGCTGCCGGCCGGCGCAGGCGACGGCAGGCGAGATCGGAGCGCCGGTGACGCTGGGGGTCCGTCCCGAGGCGCTGAGCCCCGGCCAGCACGGCGATTCCCGCATCTCCGGCAAGGTCTACAACGTCGAGCGCCTCGGCGGGGACACCTATCTCTATCTCGACGGGCCGGATGGCAACCATATCACCGTCCACGCGCCGGGCGACATGGTGGTGGCGATCGGTGACGAAGTCGCCATCGGCTTCAACGGCGACAAGTGCCACCTGTTCGACGAGGCCGGCGAGGCCTTCCCGCGCCTCGCTGCCTAGAGCGCACCCGAGAAACCGCGGCCGTCCTTGTCCACGCCGGCAATCGCGCCGGCCGGCTTGCAGACATGCAGGCGCACCGTCGCGCTTACGGCGATGCCCGGCCGCAAGGTCAGCAGAGTCTCGCCGCGCCGCGCCGCCTGGGCCAGGCCGCCGCCCAGGCAGGTCGTGTTGGGCTCCAGGCCGATCAGCCGCGTCCGGCCGTTCCACGGCGCATCCGGCGTGCCGCCAAGCTCGTACCACAGCCAGGCGCAGGGGAAGACAGCGGCATCCCAGGACAAGGTCGCGGCGATGGCGTTGTCCAGGCGGCGCAGGGAAACCCAGGGCGCGGCGAAATCGGCGAGATAGGCCATCGCCGCGACCACGCCGCGCGGGGCGCGGCGCAGGTCGACCGGCCCCGCCTTTCCCGCCACCACCGGCCAGGCCCCGCGCGCCCCGGGCTGCAGCGGATTGGCCGGCGGGTCGTAGCCGCCATCGACCAGAATTGTGCGGGCGCCGGATTGCAGCTCGAAATCGCCGTCGAGCAGATCGGAGCCGAAGGTCGGATGATGCCCCCACATCACCGTCACCGGCGCGTCGCCCTCCGCCATCGCGGTCTCGCGCACCACCACGACATCGCGATCGAGCGCGATCTCGCGGCGCATGGACACGGGCACGCTCTGGAAGCGGCGCTCCAGATGCAGCGCCGTGCCGCCGCCGGTCGCCTGCCACGGCGCGATCGAGGCCTCGCCGTGGAAGCCATGGAACATCCCGGCGAAATCGCAGGCATCGCCGCCATTGGGGAACAGCAGCGGCCAGCCGCCGGTATAGCGGGTGAGCCAGGTCCTTTCATCCGGCGCGGCCGGCGGCTCCAAAGGCGCGTCCACCGGCTGCCACGGCACCCGGCCGAGGACCGACAGGCCGGACGCCATGTGCACGACCTCCGTGATGGTGCCGCCGACCCGCGGATTGACGCGGACCCGCAGGGCGTCGCTCTCCAGCACCACGCCGGTCATTTGATCGAGCCGGCCATCAGGCCCTGGATGTAGTGCTTCTGGAAGGTGATGTAGAGGATCACCATCGGCGCGCTGGCGAAGACCATGCCGGCCATGGTGAGCGGAATCTGGTCGCCGTAGCGGCCCTGGAACACGCTGATCCCCGCCATCAGGGTGCGCTTGGAATCGTCCTGCAGGAAGATGATGGCGATCAGCAGGTCGTTCCAGACATAGAGGGCGTTGACCACGACCAGGGTGAGCAGCGCCGGCAGCGACAGGGGAATGACGATCTTCAGCAGGATGAGGAAGTCGCCGGCGCCGTCGATGCGAGCGGATTCGAAGATCTCCTTCGGCAAGGTGCGGAAGAAGCTGGTCAGCAGGTAGACCGAGAACGGCGTGATCAGTCCGGCATAGATCAAGATGGCGCCCTCATAGGTGCTGATCAGGTCGAGCTGGGTGTAGAGCACGAACAGCGGCACGATCATCACCACCGGCGGGATCGCCATCAGCGAGGTGCTGGTGGAGAACAGCAGGCTACGGCCGGCGAACTGCATGCGCGCGATGGCATAGGCGCCAAGGCAGGAGACCACGGTGCTGAGAGCCACCGCGCCGCCGGCCAGGATGATGCTGCTCAGCATCCAGCTGAAGAAGGAGCTTTCGAACAGCACGTTGTGGAAGTGGTCGAAGACGATGGCCTGCGGCCAGCCGACCTTGTTGAAGGTGTATTCCTCCTGGCTTTTCAGCGAGGTCAGGATCATGAAGGCGGTCGGCGCCAGGGCGACGATGGTCGCCAGCACCAGGATCGAGTGCTTCAGCACCTGGTCCGGCTTCACGCGGCCAATTGCGGTTCCGGAACGCACGGCCATGACTCAGCCCGCCTCTTCTTCATTGGCGCGCCGGCGGACCGCGAAGAGCGGCACGATCAGCAGCAGCGAAACCAGGAACAGCATGACCGAGACCGCCGAGGCGATGCCCGGCAGGCTGGTGCGGATCAGCGCGTTGAAGATGTAGAGCTCCACCACCATGGTCGAGGTGCCGGGGCCGCCCCGGCCGCCGCCGATCATGAACACGTAGGAGAACACCGCCGAGAGGATGGTGATGACGCTGACCACCACATAGAACTCGATCACCACCTTCATCTGCGGCACGATGACGTGCCAGAGGCGCTGCCACCAATTGGCGCCCTCGAGCTTGGCGGATTCGATCAGCGATTCGTCCAGCGCCAGGAGCCGCGCCAGGAACAGGATGATGCCGAGAGCGGATTCGCGCCAGATGATCAGCAGCATGACCGTCCACAGCGCCACGTCGGAGGAGCCGATCCAGTCCAGCGCCAGGAAATCAGCGCCCAGCCAGCGCAGCACCTCGTTCACCGGGCCGTTGAACTGGAACATCTTCTTCATCACCACGGCGATGATCGGCACCGCCAGGATGTAGGGCAGGAACAGGACGACGCGGTAGAGCTTCCAGCCCTTCAGCCGCTCATAGAGCACCACGGCGATGAGCAGCGACCAGCCCACCATGAACGGCACCGCCAGCAGCAGCAGCAAGTTGTGGCGGACGGATTCCCAGAACAAGGGCTGCGACAGCACGAGATCGTAGTTGCGCCAGCCGATCCACGGCCCGTCGATGCCGCGCACCATCTTGAAGCTGAACTCGAAGATGCGGACCAGCGGATAGCCGAAGACGAAAAGCAGCAGCGCCACCAGCGGCGCCACGTAGAGATAAGGCGTAAACCTAGAGGCCTGGTTCACGTCCGGGTCCCCTGTTCCATCCGAAATTCATGCCTGCCGGTCCTGCTCCCCCAGGTCCCCATAAAAACAGAACGGGAGCCCAGACGCCACCGCGCCTGGGCTCCCCGTCCCGCAATCGGTCCGCTCAGCCGCCGAGATCTTCAGCCCACTTCTTGTAGTTCTCGACGATGTCCGGATTGAAGTCGCGCCATTCCTTGGCGACGTTGTAGGCGAGCTCGCCCGCCTGCTCTCCGGTGATCTTGCCCTCGACCACCTGCTGGGCGGTCGGCAGCAGCGCCTGCTCGTAGAACTGCCCCGGAACCAGGTTGGAGAGATAGGGGATGTTCTCGCTGAGGCCCCAGCGCTGCCACATGTCGCGCACCACCGGGTCCTCGATGACCGAGGAATCGAATCCGGTATTGGCCGGGATCCAGCCGGTCTTCTCGTGCAGTTTCTTCAGCTGCTCCGGCGACTGCAGGTATTCGAGGAACGCGGCGGCGGCCTTCGGGTCCTTGATCTTGGACGGGATGCCGAGACCCTGGGAATCGAAGATCGGCTTGCCGGCCAGCTTGCCCTTGCCATAGACCGGCATCACCATGGTGCCGATGCGGCCGTTGGTGGTCTTGCTGTCCGCCGGCACGCGCGCGCCGACCGAGAGGCCGGCGCCGACCTTGCCGGCGACGATCAGGTCGATGCCGGGATAGAGCTCGGTCGAGGACATTTCCGGATTGAGGAAGCCGGCCTTCTTCAGTTCCTCCAGCTTCACCCAATGCTCGTGGTACTTGGGCTCGCGGAAGTCCTTGTCGCCGGTGAACAGGCCGATCACCTCCCCGGCGCTGTCGACATTCTGGCCCAGCGCATGGCCGAAATACCATTCGCCCCAATAGCCATCCTGGATGCCGCCGCCGCAGGGCGAGATGCCGGCCGTCTTCAGCTTGTCGCAGGCGGCGAGGAACTCGTCCCAGGTCGCCGGCGCCTTGTCGGCGTCGAGGCCGGCCTTGTCATAGAGGTCCTTGTTGTAGATCCAGATCATCGGCAGCGGGTACCAGCCGAGCCGGTAGGTCTTGCCGCCGAAGCGGCTGAGCAGGGTCGGGCTCGAGGCCTTGATCACCTCGTCGCTGACCAGGCCTTCCAGCGGCTGCAGATAGCCGAGCCAGACGCTTTCCATGTGGTAGATGCCGTTCCACAGGAACTGGATGTCCGGCGCCTCGCCGGCGGCCGCGGCGGTCTGGAACTGCGAGATCACCACGGCGGTGTCCTGCAGCATCGGCTTCACCGTCGCCGCCGTGTAGCTCTTCACCGCGTCATCGACGAAGCCCTGCAGGCCGGGCAGTTCCTGCTCGCCCCACCACCACATGTTCAAGGTCGGCGTGTCCGCGCGCGCCGCCAAGGATGGCAGCAGGCCGCCCAGCGTGGCGCCCGCGCCAAGACTCGCGCCCGCCTTCAGCATCTGACGGCGCGAGAAGCCACCAAATCCGTTCCTGTTCATCACGCTCCCAAGCCTCCTTGCTAGAGTTGTCTCCGCACTTGCGTGCGTTGCCTCAGAAAGTGCTCATCAGCCCGCCATCGACCACCAGCAGCTGGCCGGTCATGTAGCGGCAGTATTTCGACGCAAGAAAGATCACCGTGCCAGACACATCTTCGGGATAGCCGGTGCGGCGCAGCGGCACCTTGCCCCGCTTCACGTACCATTCCTTGAAGTCGGGCGTGTCGGTCTCGTTCACCCCGTTCACGAAGGACATCGGGGTCAGCATGAAGCCGGGGGCCACCGCGTTCACCAGGATGTCGTAGGGGCCGAGCTCGACCGCCATCGACTTGGTGAGCGCGATGATGGCGCCCTTCGCCGCGTTGTAGGCGCCGCATTCGCCGCTGGAGGCGAAGCCCTGGATCGAGGCGATGGAAATGATGCGGCCGGATTTCTTCGCCACCATGTGCGGCGCCACCAGCTTGGAGCCCATGTAGACGGATTCCAGGTTGATCGCGATGGTGCGGCGCCAATCATCCAGCGTGTCGTCGAGGATGGTGCGGGTCGGCGGGTTGATGGCGGCGTTGTTCACCAGCACGTCGATGCCGCCCCATTTCGCCACGACATCGGCCACCGCCTTGCCATAGGCGCCATAGTCGGTGACGTCGAGCTGATAGGAAAGCGCCGTGCCGCCGGCAGCCGCGACTTCGCCGGCGACGGTCTGCAAGGTCGCCGGATTGCGTTCGAGCAGTACGACCTTTGCCCCCTCGGCGGCCATCTCGAGCACGATGGCCCGGCCGAGCCCCTGGCCGGCGCCGCTGACAACGCAAACCTGCCCGGCCAGCAAGCCCATCGGTACGCCCCCGCCTATCATTCCGCGCAGCGCCGTTTTCCGGCATTACGGAATATGTTCTAGTATCCCGGATGACTCTAGGCTGCGACGCAAAGACCCGTCAAGGCCGCGCCCCGGCTACACCGATGGCCGCCCGGGCCGCCAGCCGGCCGGAGGTCGCGCTCAGGCGAGCGCGGGCGTCCGGTACAGCACCTTGCCGCCCACTTTGATCTCCGCATCCACGAGGTATTTCTTCATGGCGGCGAGATCCATCTCGATGCCGAGGCCGGGCGCCTCCGGCACCCGCACCTCGCCATTGGCATCCGGCGCAATGTGGGTCTTGCACATGTCCCAGGCCATCGATTGCGGCTTCACCGGGTATTCGCAGATGCGGTGCTTCTCCAGGCCGGCGAAGGGCTGGATCGAGGCGCACAAAGCGAGGTGCGAGGTGAAGGTGTGGTTGACATAGGTGATGCCCTTGCCCACGGCGTAGTCGGCCACCTGCTTGGCCGGGCCGATGCCGCCGATGCGGCCGCAATCGATCTGCACGAAGCCGACCTTGCCGATGTCGATGGTGTGGCGCGCCATGTGGATGTTGTGCGCCGCCTCGCCGCCGGCGAGCTTCACGGAGCTGGGTCGCTTCGCCAGCGCGCCATAGGCCTCGTAGGCGCTGCCGTTGAAGGGCTCCTCCAGCCAGGTCGCCCGCACCTCCTCCAGCGCCGGCAGCCGCGCCGCAGCGGCGTCCACGTCCTCGTTCCAGATCTGGCCGGCATCGATGAGCAGGATGCCGTCGGCGCCGATGCCCTCGCGCGCCGCCATCAGGTGGTCGGCGTCCTCCTTGACGCTGCCGCGGCCGAAGGGTCCCCAGCCGCACTTGACCGCGCGATAGCCGAGATTCTTGGCCGCGCGGCAGAATTCCAGCGTCTCCTGCGCGGTGTCGCCGAACAGCTGCGAGGCATAGGGCATCTTCGGATAGGCGCGGCTATAGCCGAGCAGCCTGTAGACCGGCTCATCGCGCTTCTTGCCCAGCAGGTCCCAGAGCGCGATCTCCACACCGGACCAGGTATGCGCCGCCTGCAGCAGGTCCATGCTGTTCCACTGGATCGTGGCGGCGATGCGGGCGATGTCGGCCGGGGTTGACACGTCCTCGCCCATCACCGAGGCGGCGACCGGACGGCAGGCGCCATGCGACATCGGACAGACGAAGGAGGCGATGGAAGTGAGCGGCGAGGCCTCGCACTCGCCCCAGGCCTCGATGCCGCCGGCGCGGACGCGCACCACCAGGGCGTCCTGGCTGCCGTCGCCGGCATCGGTCACCACCGGCATGGAGAGATAGAAGAAGTCGACGGAATCTATTTTCATGGTGGTTCCTATTGCACGCGGTACTTCACAAGGGCGCCTTCATTGAGGGTGATGCCGAGGCCCGGCGCGGTAGGCAGCGGGATCTGCCCGTTTACCACCGGCAGCTCTACGCTGCAGAGATCCTTGCGCAGGCTGGAATCGGCCAGCTCGCGCGGCAGGAATTCAATATAGGTGCAGGTCGGCGACACCGCCGCCAGGTGCGCCGAGGCGGCAATGCCGATGGCCGATTTCCAGCAATGCGGCACCACGGCAAGCCCCTTGTCGCGCGCCGCCATGGCCACGCGGCGCGCCTCGGTCAGGCCGCCGACGCGGCCCACATCGGGCTGCACCACGTCCAGCGCGTCGCGATCCATCAGCTCGCGGAATTCGAAGCGGGAGTTGAGCCACTCGCCGGCCGCGACGCGCACCGGCGACGCCTGCACCAGCTTGGCATAGCCTTCGATGTCGTCGGAGGGCAGCGGCGTCTCGATGAAATAGATGTCCTGGTCGGCGAACATGTCGATGGCGCGCAGCGCCTCTTTCCAGTCGGCCCAGGCATAGGCGACATCAACCATCAGCGTCATCTCCGGGCCCACCGCCTTGCGGCAGGCGGCGACGATCTTGGCGCATTCGCGGTCGTCGGGGATCTGCAGCGAATTGTGCGAATAGGGCCCCTTGATGCAGATCTCGAGCTTGGCGGCACGGAAGCCGAGCTGCTTCGCCTTCACCGCGCGCTCCACCAGGATGCGGGTATAGGTCTCCAGGTCGTCGCCCTCGGGCAGCAGCGAGGCATAGGGCGTGATGCCGCCCGGATTGATCGCGCCGCCCAGGAGCTGCCAGCACGGCTTGCCTTCCGCCTTGCCGCGCAAATCCCACAGCGCCATGTCGAGCGCGCCCATGGCGCAGATGCCGAGGCCGCGCCGGCCGGTCATGGCGGAGCCCGTATACATCTTCTCCCACAGGCCCTCGATGTCGCTCGGGTCCTTGCCCAGCAGCATCTCGGTCAGGCCGAGGCCCATGATGTGGGTGCCCGGCGCCTCGATCATGGCGCGGGCGACCCAGGGGTTGGTGTCGGTCTCGCCGATCCCCACCAGGCCCTCGTCGGTGTGGATCTTCACCACCATGTCGTCCTGCGCCGAGGAGCAGGCATCGGCCCGGTAGTCTGGCACCAGCAGGACGAAGCATTCGACTTTCGTGATCTTCATGGGACGGGTCTTTCCTTGGGCGATGGCGGCCAATCCGCGCGCGCGTTCAATTGTTCGATGCTGAGGTGGCAACGCAGGCCGACACCTGCGCTTTCGCGCCAGGGCGGGCGTTCGTTTTCGCACACCGCGCCGATCTGCCAAGGGCAGCGGCCGGCATAGACGCAGCCCGTCCCGCCTCGCTTCGGCTCGCCGGCTTTCGCGGCGCCGGAATGGATGTCGGGCGGCTGCAGCGGCACCGGCACGGCATGCAGCAGGCTGTGGGTGTAGGGATGGAAGGGCGCGGCGAAGACCTGGTCGCGCCGGCCGATCTGCATCACCTCGCCGCCGTAGAGCACGCAGACATGGTCGGCCAGCATCCGCACCACCGCCAGATCGTGCGAGATGAACAGCATGGCGATGCCGTGCTCCGATTTGAGCTGCTGGAGCAATGTCAGGATGTTGGCCTGCACCGACACGTCGAGGGCGGACAGGATCTCGTCGCAGAGCAGCAATGCCGGCTTCGCCGCCAAGGCGCGGGCGATGGCAACGCGCTGGCGCTCGCCGCCGGAAAGCTGGTCGGGGAACCGCGCCTGATAGGACCCGTCGAGGCGCACGTCGCCCAGGGCGTCGACGACCATCTCTTTCGCCTTGGCGCCTTCCATCTGGAAGAAGTGCACCAGGGGCCGCGCGATCGCCTCGCCGATCCGGGCGCGGGGATTGAGCGAGGCGTCGGGGTTCTGGAAGATGTACTGGATCAGGCGGCGCTGCAGGTCGCTGCGGTCGCGCACCGCAGCCGCCAGCACCTCGCCGCGGAGCCGGATGGCGCCGCCTTCCGGCGCCGCCAGTCCGCTGATGGCGCGCGCCAGGGTCGACTTGCCGCTGCCGGACTCGCCGACCAGGGCGAAGACCTCGCCTTCCTTGATCTCGAAGGACACGTCGCTGACGGCGCGGAAGGCGCCTGGGCCGGAACCGTAGACCACGCTGACATGGTCGAGAGACAGGACCGGCGCCCCGGCAACAGCGAGGCCGCCCGCGTCGGCGCCGGACTCCGCCGGCAAGGGCGCGATCTCGCGCCAGCGCCAGCAGGCGATGGCGCGGGCATCGTCGATGCGCTCGAGCTCCTGCCGCTCGGCGGCGCAGCGTTCCCGCGCATGGTCGCAGCGCGGCGCGAAGGGGCAGCCCGGCGGCAGTTCGCGCCGCCGCAGCAGGCCGCGCAAGGGGCGCGTGCGCGCGACGGCCTGGGCGTCGATCACCGGGATCGAGGCGATCAGGCCCTGGGTATAGGGATGGCGCGGATTGAGGAAGATCTCGGCGGTGGGCGCGATCTCGACCATGCGGCCGGCATACATGACGCCGATGCGGTCGGCGATCTGCGACAGCAGCGCCAGATCGTGCGTGACATAGAGCATGGCGACGCCGATGCGCCGGCGCAGCGAGCTCAGCAGCGCGACGATCTGCTCCTGGGTCGTGACGTCGAGGCCGGTGGTCGGCTCATCCAGCACCAGCAGATCGGGATCGCAGGCCAGCGCCATGGCGATGCAGACGCGCTGCTGCTGGCCGCCGGACAGCTGGTGCGGGTAGCGATGCTGGAAGGCCGGATCGGCCGGCAGCCCGACCAGCGTGAGGATCTGGGCGATCACCGCGGCCGGGCCGTCGGCGCCTGGCGCCCGGCCATGTGCCAGCATGGTCTCGGCCAGCTGCCGGCCGATGCGGATGCCGGGATTGAGCGCGGTCGTGGGATTCTGCGGCACGAAGGCGATGCGGTCGCCGCGCAGCTGGTCGAGCTCCGCCCGCGCCATGCCGGTGAGGCTGGCGCCCTTGAAGCGGACCTCGCCCGCCTCCACCCGCAGCGTGGGATGGCGGAAGCCGAGCAGCTGCAGCGAGATGGTGGATTTGCCGCAGCCGGATTCACCGACCAGGCCGAACACCTCCCCGGGGGCGACGGAGAAGCTGACATCGTCCACCGCGCGCGCCCAGCCGCCGCCCTGGCGATAGGCGACGCTGAGATGGCTGACCTCGAGGAGCGTGCTGGCGGTCATTGGTTGCCCAGCCGCACGGTGCGCCCGAGGATGCGCGCCAGCCCCTCGGTGAACAGGTTGAGCCCGACGACCAGCGAGGCGAGCGCCAGGCCGGGGCCGAGCACGGTGATCGGCGTGATGATGATGAGGGCGCGGTTCTCGCTGATCATCAGGCCCCATTCCGGGGTCGGCGGGCGCAGGCCGAAGCCGAGGAAGCCGAGCGAGCCGACCAGCACCGGCGCATAGCCGGCGCGCAGCGCGAATTCCACCAGCAGGACGCCGGTGGCGTTGGGCAAAAGCTCGCGGCGCATCACCGACCAGGCGCTCTCGCCGCGCAGCCGCGCGACGGTGACATAGTCGCGGGTCGCGATGTCCATAGCGGCGGCGCGGGCGATGCGGGCGACGCGCGGCGCATAGATCAACGCCACCACCAGCACGACCAGGACCGGGTTGCCCGAAAGTTCCGGCCCGGCGGAGGCGATGGCGATGAGGGCCAGGACCAGGAACGGGATGCTGATCAGCGCCTCCAGGAACCGCTGCAGCAGGTTGTCGAACCAGCCGCCCAAATAGCCGGAGAGCAGGCCGAGCACGGCGCCGATGACGATGCCCAGCGCAGTCCCCGAGAGCGACAGCAGGATGACGATGTGCCCGCCATGCACGACCCGGCTGAACACGTCGCGCCCGAGCTGGTCGATGCCGAAGGGATGCGCCCAGCTCATGCCCGAGAGCGGGATCCCCGCCCCCATCTGCGAGAAGCCGTAGGGCGCCCAGAGCGGCCCGGTGAAGGCGACGATGAAATGCACCAGCAGGATGACCAGGCCGATGCGGAAGCTCTGCGGGGTCTGCCCCCACAGGGAAAGCAGGCCGGCGGAGCGCGGCGCGGGGGCCTGGATCGGGGTCTGGTCCACGCTCATGGCTCAGCCCGTCCGCAGGCGCGGGTTGAGCAGGATCGCGGCGACGTCGGCGATCAGATTGGCGCCGACATAGACAAGGGCCGCGATCATCACCGTCGCCTCGATCACCGGCAGGTCGCGCAGCTGCAGCGAATCCACCAGCAGGCTGCCGAAGCCGGGATAGGAGAACACCTTCTCCACCACCACCACGCCGCCGACCAGATAGGCGAGGTTGAGCGCCGTCACGTTCAGCGTCGGCACCAGGGCGTTGGGCAGGGCATGGCGCAGCAGCACCCGTTTCGCGCTGAGGCCCTTCAGCTCCGCCATGCGGACATAGTCGGAATCCAGCACCTCGATCAGGTTGTCGCGCAGCATGCGCACGGCGTAGACCGCCATGACGATCGCCAGGGTCAGCGCCGGCAGCGTCATGGCGCGCAGGTAGTCCGTCGCGCTCGAGGAATGATCGACCAGGGAAATCGCCGGCAGGATCGGCACCAGCACCACGAAGGTGAAGAGCAGGATCGTCGCCAGCAGGAAGTCCGGCACCGAGAGCAGGACCAGGGTGAGGATCGAGAAGGCGTGATCGACCGGCCGGTCGCGCCGGATCGCCTGGAGCAGGGCCGGCAGCACGGTCAGCGGCAGGTAGAGCAGGAAGGCGTAGGCCGAGAGCAGCACCGTGTTGTAGATGCGCGGCGCCACGATCTCGCCCACCGGGCGGCTGGAGGCGAGCGACTGGCCGAGATCGCCGGTCAGCAGGCCGCCCAGCCAATGCAGGTAGCGCAGCGGCGCCGGATCATTGAGGCCGAGCTTCGCCCGCAGCAGCTCGAGCGCCTCGGGCGTCGCGTCGCGGCCGAGGATGCGCGTCGCCACGTCGCCCGGCAGGATCTCGAGCACGGCGAAAATGATCAGCGAGACGATCAGCAGCGTCAGCAGGGAGAGCAGGATGCGGCCGGCGACGAGCCTTACGATCTGCAAGTGCAATCCCCCAGCGCAACGGCGCCGGAACCGGGCGCCGAAATCACGAACCACCTGGTGAAAAAGCACGGGCGCCGGCGGAACCGCCGGCGCCCGCACCCGCGGAAGCCTACTTGCTGCAGCTCAGATCTTCAAAGTTCAAATTGAAGTTCTGCGCCCGCGGCGTGTAACCCTCGCACCCCTTGCGCAGGGCCAGCACCTGGTGGACGAACATCGGCAGGATCAAGCCGCCTTCCTTCGCCAGCAGCTCCCCGGTCTGCTGGAACAGCTTCAGGCGCTCCGCCGTATCAACGGTGGTATTGGCCTTCAGCAGCAGCGCGTCGTAGTCCGGCCGTTCCCAGTGGGTCTCCTTCCACTTGGCGTTCTGGGTATAGGCGACGGCCAGGCCCTCTCCCGGCGGCCGCATCGACCAGGCGGAGGTGACGATGGACTGCTTCAGCCAGACGTCGTCCCAGAAGCTCTCGGCCGGAGTGACGATGACGTTGATGTCGATGCCGGCCGGCTTGGCCATTTCGGCGTAGACCTGGGCCATGCGCACCATGCCGGGCACGCCCTCGGCGGTGTAGAGGTCGAACTTCAGGCCGTCCTTGTAACCGGCCTCGGCCAGCAGCTTCTTCGCCAGCTCGTAGTCCTGCTTCGGCGCTTCCTTGGTGTAGGAAGCCGGATTGCCGATCGGCACCGGATTGTCGGCGCCGGGCTCACCGAAGCCGAGCAGCACGGTGTCGACCATCGCCTGGCGGTCGACCACGGCCTTCAGCGCCTGGCGCACCTTGATGTCGTCGAAGGGCTTGGTGTCCACCCACATGGAGATGGTCATCGAGTTCGACGCCGCGGTCTCCAGCAGCTGCACCGATGGGTCGTCCTTCAGCGCCGGGATGACCGAGGGATCGACGTTCAGCATCAGGTCGACCTCGCCGGACTTCATCGCCGAGACGGCGGCGACGGCTTCCTGCGCCACGGTGATCTTCAGGCACTCCGCCTTCGGCTTGCCGGCATCCCAGTAGTTCGGGTTCTTGCGCAGGATGCGCACCGGCGCGTTCGGCGTGAACTCCTCCTGCATGAAGGGGCCCGTGCCGTCCTCGTGCAGGCGCAGGTCTTCCTGCTTGGCGCCGTCGGGAACGATGTTGGTGAACTTGTTGGTGATCAGCACCGGCAGCTCGACCACCGGCTTCTTGGTGGTGAAGGTGACGGTATGCGCGTCCGGCGCCTTGATGCCGTCCGGATCGAGGAACTCGAGCACCGCGCGGGCGCCCGATCCGGTCTTCTCATCCAGCAGCCGTTTGAAGGTGTAGACCACGTCGGCGGAGGAGAAATCCTTGCCGCTGTGGAACTTCACGCCGTCGCGCAGCTTGAAGGTCCAGGTCAGGCCGTCCGAAGACACCGACCATTCGGTGGCGAGCTCCGGCAGCACGTTGAAATTGTCGTCGATGTCGACCAGGCGGTTATAGACCGCGAAGGTGTGATAGGCATCGTCGCCGGAATGCATGTCGGCGGGATCCATCGACTGCTTCTCGCCGCTCCACTCGTAGCCCAGCACCTTCACGCATTCGTCGCCGGCGGCGGCCATCGCCGCTCCCGACAATCCCGCGAGCGCCAGCGCGCCGATCGCCGCGCCGGACATCAATCGAACGAGTCTCATGGTCTCCTCCCCGTTTTCGTTTTTCGCGCCGTCCACCCTTGAAACAGCGCGCCGCTTCAATTCCGAAATACCGGACTGTTGTGCGTATTTATAGAATGCTAGGTTAGCGAGAATCGTCTGCGAGTCAACGGGGCGAGTCAAAGGGGGAGCGGAGCGATGCCGTCGATACGCCTGCGCGGAATGACCTGGGACCATCGCCGCGCGGTCGATCCGCTGCGGGCGACGCAGGCGATGTTCGCGCAAGCGCATCCCGGCATCGAGATCGAATGGGCATCGCGTCCGCTGCACGGCTTCGAGTTCACGCCGGTAGCCGAACTGGCGAAGACCTACGACTTCATCATCCTCGACCATCCGTTCTGCGGCGACATCGCGGCGAGCAACTGCCTGCTGCCGGTCGACAGCATCGTCGGCGACGCCAGGGCCTTCGCCGGACCGTCGCTGCAAACCTATGTTTACGCGGGGAAAACCTGGGCGGTGCCGGTGGACGCGGCATGCCAGGTGGCGGTCTCGCGGCCCGACCTGATGGCCAGGTTGGATGCGGCGCCACCGACGGATTGGGCGCAGCTGCTTACGCTGGGCGGCCAGGCCGCGCGCCACGGCATGAAGCTCGCCATCGGATTGCGCGGCGTGCACAGCCTGATGACCTTCTTCACCCTGTGCGCCAATGCGGGGCGGCCCTGCGCGACGGAGGCGGAGCAGCCCTTCGCCGATCCGGCCACCGCGCACGCGGCGCTTGAGCAGATGCGCGCCCTGCTATCGCTTTGCCCGCGCGAGGCGCTCGACTGGAACAGCATCGACCTGCACGACGTCATGGCGGCGCGCGACGACCTGGTGTTCTGCCCGGCGGTCTATTGCTACGCCACCTATGCCGAGGCGGACCAGCGCCGGCCGCTGCGCTTCCATGACTTCCCCGGACCGCATGGGCCCGGCGGTTCCACCATCGGCGGCACCGGGCTCGGCATCTCGGCGCATTGCGCCCATCCGGAGGCGGCAATGGCCTATGCCCGTTTCGCCGCCGCGGTGGAGACGCAGCGCGCCTTCGCCCGGCATCACGGCCAGCCGGCGCGGATCGAGACCTGGCGGGATCCGGCGATCGACGCGCGGTTCGGCGGCTGCTACAGCGCCACCCTGCGCACCATCGAAGGATGCTGGATCCGGCCGCGCTTTGCCGGCTATCTCGGCTTCCAGGCCAAGGCCGGCCCGCTCATCGAGCGGCATCTGCGCGGCGAGATCGCGGAACGCGACCTGCTCGACCGGCTGCAGGCGGCATTCGCCGCCGCCGGAAAGGCGGCTCAGTGAGCGCCGAGCCGGCCCGAGAGCCGCGCCGCGGCGTCGCGCACCTTGGCGATCAGATCGTCGCGGTTCTGCTTGCCCAGGCGATGCTCGGGGGCGACGATGCTGATCGCGGCGACGCAGCGGCCGCTGCCGTCGATGACCGGCGCCGCGACGCAGCCGGCATGCTCGTTGGTCTCGTTGAGCTCGGTGGCGTAGCCCTGCTTGCGGAACTTACGGATCTGCTGGATCAGCTTCGGCACATCCGTGGTCGAGCGGCCGGTCGGCGACTGCCGCACCGAGCGCTTCAGGAGCGCGCTCAAGGCCGCGTCGTCCATGTCGGAGACCAGCAGGCGGCCGGCGGCGGCCCAGTTGACCGGCACGCGCGAGCCGACCCGGCTGATGATGCGGATCGAGCGCGAGCCCTCCTCCTTCAGCAGCACCAGCATCATGTCGTTCTCGAGGACCGAGAGCTGCACCGTCTCGCCGGTGGTGTCGCGCAATTCCTCGACGATCTGGCTGCCGTCGCGCAGCAGGTCGACCTGGCTGCGATAGGCCATGCCGAGTTCGAACAGCTTGCGCCCCAGAAACAGCCCGGCGCCGCGGCCCGAAGGCTCCAGGTAGCCGGCCTCGGAGAGCGTGCGCACCAGCTCATAGGCGGTCGATTTGGGAATCTGCAGCGCGGTCACGATGGCGCCGACCGTCGCCGGCTCGCCCTGCTGCAGCAGGAATTCGAGGATCTCCATCGCGCGGCGGACGGAGCGGGAACCGCCCTGCTCCTCCTCCGCCGCGGGAGCGGCCGGTTGCGCGGATTGGGCGGCGGCGCGGGCGGCCGCCTTGCTGAGTTGCGTCATGGCTGATATTCCAACATCCTGGACTAGTATCCAATATTCCAGACGAATGCGCAAATCGGCGCTGAAGGGGGGCGGGAAATGAAGATTACTGACATCGAGGTGATCGAACTCCGGGTGCCGGGCTGGACCGGCGCGACCTTCGACGGGTCATACGACAATTGCCTCGTCCTCGTCCATACGGACGGGGGCATCACCGGCATCGCCGAGGTGGACAGCGTCCCCTCCGTGATCAGGGCCATCGTGAACGCGCCCCGCTCGCACACCCACGCCATGGGGCTGAAGGAAATCGTGGTCGGCCAGGACCCGCTCCAGGTCGAGGCGCTGTGGGACCGGATGTACGACTGGACCAGCTATTACGGCCGCCGCGGCGTGGTGATCCATGCCATCAGCGCCGTCGACATCGCGCTGTGGGACATCCGGGGCAAGGCGCTCGGCAAGCCGGTCGCCGAGCTGCTCGGCACGCGCAAGCGCAGCCGGCTGCTGGCCTATGGCACCGTCTATCCGTTGGGCGAGTCAGCGGACGAGGTGCGCAGCAACATCGACCGCGGGCTGAAGCTGGGCCTGCAGGCGATCAAGATCGTGGCCGACCCGCATTGGCGCGAGGATGTGCGGCGGGCCGAGATGCTGATCCGCACCGCGCGCGAGCATGTCGGCCCGAACATCCGCCTGATGGTCGACGCGGCGACGGCCTGGGAAAAGGCGGAGGACGGCCTGCCGCTGATGCCGATCTTCCGCGACAACAACTTCCTCTGGGTCGAGGCGCCCCTGCCGATCGACGACCTGGAGGGCCATGCGCGATTCCAGGGCTTCGGCGTGCCGATCGGCGGCGGCGATCTCGGCCTGACCACGCATTTCGAATACGAGCAGGCCTTCGACGTGGGCAAGATCGACATCGCCCAGCCCGACGTGACCATGGCCGGCGGCATCACCGAGCTGATGCGCATCGCCGCGGTGGCCAAGAAGCGCGGCAAGCGCGTGGTCACCCACGGCTACAAATCGAACATCACCATTTCGGCCAACCTCGCCTTCCTGTCGCAGCACTGGGACGACGAGCCGGCGGAATACTCCACCAGCAAGTCCGAGATCCGCTGGAAGCTCACGCGCGAGAAGTTCGAGATCGGCCCGGACGGCCGCATCCCGGTGCCGGAAGCGCCGGGGCTGGGGGTCAGCCTGGATACGGCGGTCGTGGAGAAGTTCCGGGTCGCCTAGCGCCGGTCCCCTCTCAGCCGCTCCACCAGGTCCTCGTTCAGTTCGATGCCGAGGCCCGGACGGTCGGGCAGCGCCATGTAGCCGTCGACCACCGCCGGTTCGGGCGAGACCAGCTCGCGGCGCAGCACGCTGTCGAAGACCTTGGGCGAGACGTATTCGAAGACCGGCGCCGGGCCGCAGGCGGCCTGGAAATGGCGGCCGACGGCGGAGGTGATGCCGGTCTTCCAGCCATGCGGCACCACCTCGGCGCCCATCAGCTCGCAAAGATCGGCGATGCGGCGGATTTCGGTGAGCCCGCCGCCGCGGCCGATATTGGGCTGCACCACGCCGACCTTGCCGCGGGTCAGCCATTCCTGGATCTCCCAGCGGGTCGCCGCCGCCTCGGCCCCGCCGATGCGGATCGAGCTGCGCGCGGCCAGCTGCGCGTGGCCGTCGAGGTCGTCGTGCTGCAGCGTCGCCTCGGCGAAGAGGATGTCGCAATCGGCGATCCGCTCCAGCACCCAGAGCGCGTCGTGCCAGTTGTGCCAGCGATAGCCGAAATCGACCGCCATCAGGATGTTGTCGCCCAGCATCTTGCGGCCGCGCTTGATCAGGCTCACCAGCTCGCGGTCGGTGACCAGGTCGTAGAACAGCACCTCCATCTTCACCGCGCGGAAACCGGTCTCCAGCGCGGCGTCGAACTGGCGGTTGATCTCGGTCATCAGCGTTTCGACCGGCCTTCCCTGGGCCATGCCGGGGAAGATCGTGCAATAGGGCTTGAGCCGGTCGCGCCGCGCGCCGCCCATCAGCTTGTAGGCCGGCACGCCGTGCTGCTTGCCCGCGAGGTCGTAGAGCGCGATGTCGATGGCGGAGATGGCGTGGATGCCGAGGCCGCGGCGGCCGGGCCAGAAGGTTCCGTCGTAGAGCTTCTGCCACAGCGCCACGGTCTCGAGCGGGTCGGCGCCGATCAGGATCTCTCCGGCATTGCGGCTCCACAGATGCGCGGTCGGCATCTCGAGGAACGCCTTCACCACCTGCGGCGGGGCGTCGGTCTCGCCGATGCCGGTCCGGCCCGCCTCGTCGGTAAGCCGGACGATGACGGTGTCGGTGGTCCCGTCGAGATCATCGGCGCCGGCGACCGGGCCGATGACGGGAATGACCTCGATGGCGGCGATCCTGCTCAAGGCAACCTCCAGACGCTAGTAGGTGGCGCGGCCGCCGGAGAGATCGAAGGTGAAGCCGGTGGTGAAGCTGCAGGCCGGCGACACGGTCCAGGCGATCATCTGCGCCGCCTCCCCCAGCTCGCCGCAGCGGCGCATGGGGATCTTCGCGGTCATGTAGTCGACCGTCGCCTGGGGCAGCGCGTCGACCAGCGGCGTGCGGATCACCGCCGGCGCCAGCGCGTTGATGGTGATGCCCTGCTCGACATAGTCCTTGGCCATGCTCTTCACCATGCCGATGAGGCCGGCCTTGGTCGCCGAATAGGCGGTCATGCCGGCATTGCCCTCCTTGCCGGCGATGGAGGCGACGTGGAGCAGCCGGCCGTAGCGGCGCTCCTGCATGTGCGGCAGGATCGCCTGCGACAGCAGGAGCGCGCCGCGCAGATTGACGCGGTAGACGAGGTCGAAATCGGCCATGTCCACCTGATGCGCGGGAATGTTGGTCTTGCCGGTGATGCCGGCGCAATTCACCAGCGCGTCGACCTTGCCGAAACTTTTCACCGCCGCGTCGACGGCGGGACGGATGGTCGCCGCCTCGGTCACGTCGAGCTGCGCGGCGATCGCCTTGCCGCCCTTGGCCTTGAGCTCCGCCGCGACCTTCTCCGCGCTCGCGCCATCGCTGTCGAAACAGGCGACGGAGACTCCCTGCGCCACGAGTTCAAGCGCCGCGGCGCGGCCGATGCCGCGGCCGGCGCCGACGACGATGACCGAATAGTCCGGTTTGTCGAAATAGTTCACCATGACCTCTTCTTCTTGGGGCGGTCCGCTTGACCGCATTTTTTAGCCTATGTTAGCCTATTCCTGCATCCTGAATATGTGTCCAGTATTTCGGAATTCCCCTTCCGTCAACGGATCTTCTCACCCATGGCGCGGACCCCCGACTGGCGAATCGTCACAGACAGCCGCGACAAGCTCGGCGAGGGCCCGATCTGGAACAGCGCCACAAGCGAACTCTTCTGGGTCGATTGCTACGGTCCGACCATCCGGCGCCTGGCGGCCGACGGCAAGCGGACCGATTGGACCCCGGCGGGATTCAAGAATGTCGGCTCGGTGGTGCCCTGCGAGGACGGGCGCCTGATCGCCGCGATGGAGAACGGGCTCTATCTGTTCGATCCGCGCGACGGGTCCATGGCACCCTTCGCCGATCCCAACGAGGAGCGGCCCAACCTCATCTACAACGACGCGAAGGTCGACCGCCATGGCAACTACTGGATCGGCAACTACGACGCGACGGAATCGGCGCCGCGCGGCATCTTGTATGTCCTGAACCGCAAGGGCGAATGGCGCGTCGGCGACAGCGGCTTCGTGGTGTGCAACGGGCCGACCTTCTCGCCCGACGGGACCGTGCTCTATTTCAGCGATTCGCTCGGCCGGCAGAGCCTGGCCTACGACCTCGACCCCATCACCGGCGCGCTCAGCGGCCGGCGGGTGTTCCAGAAATTCAGCGAGGCCGATGGATTGCCGGATGGCTGCTGTGTCGATCGGCAGGGCTGCGTCTGGCTCGCGCTCTATGACGGAGGGAAAGTGCTGCGCCTGTCGCCGGAGGGCGAGCGGCTGGAAAGCTGGACCCTGCCGGCGCGCTTCATCACCTCATGCTGCCTGGGCGGCAAGGACCTGCGCACCCTGTTCGTGACCTGTGGCCAGGCACCGGACGGCAGCGACCCGCAGGGCGGCGCCCTTTTCGCCGCCGAGGTCGACGTCCCGGGCCTGCCCGAGCCGCTCTTCCGGCCGATCAAGTCCACGCGCTGACATCGCCGCGCGGGCAAAGCACAAGCGGGGGACGAATTGGGCGGCAGGCTCGCAGGCAAGAAGGCCCTGATCTATGGCGGCGGAACCGGCATCGGCTTGGCCTGCGCCGAGGCGATGGCGCGCGAGGGCGCCGCGGTGTTCCTCTCGGGGCGGCGCGAAGCGGTCCTGCGCGAGGCGGCTGCGGGGCTGAAGGCGCTGGGCAAGGCCGGCTATGCCGCCGGAGACGCGACCGTCCCCGCGGACGTGCAGCGCGTGACCGCGGCGGCGGCGGATTTCCTCGGCGGCATCGATACCATCGTGGTCAGCGCCGGCGCCGGCGGCCGCACGCCGATCTTCGATACGCCGGTCGAGGAATACCGGCGCATCATCGACCATTCGCTGCTGCCGCCGTTCCTCGCCATGCGTTTCGCCGCCGAGCACCTGCTGGCCGCGGGCAAGGCCTCGGTCATCGTGATCTCCTCGATGTTCGGGCTGGTGGGACAATACGAGCGGGCCGGCTACAGCGCGGGCAAGGCCGGCGTGATCGGCCTGGTCAAGGCGACTGCGCTCGATTTCGCCGCCAAGGGCGTGCGCGTCAACGCCATGTGCCCGGGCTTCGTCGAGACGCCACTGGCGCTCGAGGTGGTGAAGCTGGAGCCGAACCCGGAAGCGGTGCTCGAAGCCAAGCGGCGCATGCATCCCATTCCGCGCGCCGGCAAGCTCGAGGAGATGGGCGAGTTGGCGGTCTATCTGGCGAGCGACCTCTCGGCTTTCATGACCGGGCAGGCGATCGCCATCGACGGCGGATATACGACGCGGTGACGCGGGACCTGGGAGGCTCGGGATGAATGGCATACTGGCGGGCAAGCGCGCCTACGTGACCGGCGGGTCGAGCGGCATCGGCGCCGCCATCGTCAAGGCCTTCGCCGATGCGGGCGCGCGGGTCGCCATCGGCGCTTCCACCCAGGCCGCGCGGGCGGAGGCGATGGCGAGGTCCCTGCCCGCCGCCGCCGGGCCGCACATCGTCGTCGCGGCGGATTTCTACGACAAGGCGCAGACGGAGCGCGCCGCGGATGCGGTCATCGCCGGCCTCGGCGGCCTCGACATCTTCGTCCACAGCGCCGGCATCGACGTGACCCAGACGGCGCCGACGCACGAGACCTCGGACGAGCTGTGGGACAGGATGATGGGGCTGCATCTCAACGCCGCCTTCCGGCTGTCCAAGCGGCTGATCCCGACGATGCTCAAGGGCAAGAGCCCGTCGATCGTCTTCATCGGCTCGGTCTGCGGCCTGGTCGCCTGGGAAGGCGACGTCGCCTACAATGTGGCGAAGGCCGGCTTGCAGCATCTGGCGCGCTGCATCGCCTCCGACTACGCCAAGACCGGGCTGCGCGCCAACGTGATCGCGCCGGGCGTCATCGACACGCCGCTGACCCGCAACTATGCCGGCGGCATGCCGGGCGGCGAGGCCGAGGGCCTCAAGGTCCTGGCCGCCATGCATCCGATGGGCCGCTATGCCAAGCCGGAGGAGATCGCCGGCGCCGCCCTGTTCCTCGCTTCCGACCAGGCTTCTTTCATCACCGGCGTGGTGCTGCCGGTCGATGGCGGCCTGACCATGGTCTGACCCTCCCCTTTCCTACCGCTGACGGAGACATCATGCCTTTCGAGACCGTTTCGCCGCGCCTGACCGGGACACCGCCGCGCCTGAAGATCACCGACGTCGAATGCCACGTCCTGCTGGCGCCGGACTACGATGCCAGCTTCACCTCCTCGGCGCAGGACAGCTTCGTCGTCGTCATCCGCACCGATGGCGGCGTCACCGGCATCGGCGAATGCGACGCCAATCCGTGGATGGCCAAGGCCTGCGTCGAGGCGCCAGGTACCCACACGATGGGCCTGTGCATGAAGGAGATGCTGATCGGCGCCGATCCGTTCCAGATCGGCGAGTTGTGGAAGAAGATGTATCTGGGCACCGCGATGAACGGCCGCCGCGGCATGATCATCCACGCGATGAGCGCCATCGACATGGCGCTGTGGGACCTGTGCGGCAAGGCGGTGGGCAAGCCGGTGCACGAGCTGCTTGGCGGCGCGACGCGGCAATCGATCACGCCCTATGCCTCGTTGCAGCCGGCCGGCCACCGCTATGAGGAATACCGCGACGCGCTTTGCGCCTCGGCCGAGAAGGCCAAGAGCCTCGGCTTCCGGGCGATGAAGACCGAGATCACCATGAACGGTCCTTACGCGCATGGCGGCATGCGCGAGAGCTATGAGCGCCACACCGAAGTGCTGGCCGCGGTGCGCAAGGCGGTGGGACCGGACGTCACGCTGATGGTGGACGTGCAGTACCTGTGGCAGGACGCCGCGACCTGCCTGCAGACGGTGCGCGACTGGGGCGAATTCAACATCTACTTCCTGGAGACGCCGCTCTGGTCCGACAACGTGCGTGAGATGGCGAAGCTGGTCGAGCGCGCGCCCATGCCGATCGCCTTCGGCGAATGGCTGGCGACCCGCTTCGAGTTCGAGGAATTGCTGGACATCGGCAAGGTGCAGGTGGCGCAGCCGGATGTCGGCCGCGTCGGCGGCCTGGGCGAGGCCAAGATCGTGTGCGACATGGCCAAGGCGCGCGGCCGCACCATCGTGCCGCATTGCTGGAAGACCGGCATCTCGATCTCCGGCACCGCGCACCTGGCTTTCGTCACCAACCATTGCGCTTTCATCGAGTACCTGCCGCCGCAGCTCTGCCACGAACGGCTGCGCCGCGAGCTGGCGCAGGAAGAGCTGGTCTTCCGCCCGGACGGCACCATCCCGCTGCCGGCCAAGCCGGGGCTCGGCGTCGAGATCGATTGGGACGTGGTCAAGCGCTACAAGGTGGCGTAGCGGCCTAGGGTCTGGACTCAATAGACGCCAACTCGTTGATCTGACTCACTGTCGACTCATCGCTACAGGAATCAGATTGATTCATTTTCAATATGTTAGTTGCAATTGAGTACAGACCCTAGGCCACGATGTTCATGCCGCTGTCGACGTAGACCGTGCTGCCGGTCAGGCGCCGGGCGAAGGGCGTCGCCAGGTAGGCGCAGGTGAAGCCGACATCCATGATGTCGACCGGCTCGCCGATCGGCGAGCGCTCGATCGCGTCGTTCAGCAGCAGGTCGAAATCCTTGAGGCCGGAGGCGGCCCGGGTCTTCAGCGGCCCGGGCGAAACCGCGTGCACGCGGATACCGCGATGGCCCAGCTCATAGGCCAGGTAGCGGCAGGTCGCCTCCAGCGCCGCCTTGACCGGTCCCATGACGTTGTAGTTGGGAACCACGCGGTTGGCGCCATGATAGCTCATCGCGAACATGGTGCCGCCGTCGGACATCAGCGGCGCCGCCAGCTTTGCCATGCGAATGAAGGAGTGGCACGAGACATCCATCGCCTTGGCGAAACCGTCGGCCGAGCAATCGATCAGGCCGCCCTTGATATCCTCCTTTGGCGCCGAGGCGATCGAATGCACCAGGATATCGAGCTTGCCCCATTCCCGTTCCACCGCGGCGAAGACCTCCTCGGTCTGGCCCGGAACCTCGACGTTCAGGGGCAGGAACAGCGGCGCCTCCAGCGCGCGCGCCAGGGGCTCGACGAAGGGGCGCGCCTTGTCGTTGAGATAGGTCACGGCGACTTCCGCCCCCATCTCGTGGAAAGCCCTGGCACAGCCATAGGCAATGGAGTGCTCATTGGCGATACCGACGACGAGCGCCTTGCGCCCCGCGAGGACCGGATGATGACCGTCAAGCGTCACGACAGAACTCCGCAAGAATGGATACATGTGCAACGGCCATGCATGGCGCCCGACAGGGCGCAGGCATGCCGCGACAGCTCACGACTTTCGCGTGGCGACGTTCTGCCAAAGAAATGAACAATCGATGACCGGCCCGCCGAAGCCGGAATAGACGCCTATGAAAAGCCGCAGGGCGGCAATCCGCCGCGCGCGGAACCATACGAAAGTATGATCAGACCTTCTTGCGGCGCCGCTGCCGGTACTGGTCGACGATCACCGCGGCGACGATGATCACGCCCTTCACGATCTCCTGGTAGTAGGCGTCGATGCGCAGGAACGTGAAACCCGAGGTCATCACGCCCAGGATGATGGTGCCGATCACCGTGCCGGTGACGCGGCCGACGCCGCCGGCGAGCGAGGTGCCGCCGATGACCGCCGCGGCGATGGCGTCGAGCTCATAGGACACGCCCATGCTGGCCTGGCCGGTGATGGCGCGGGCGGAAAGCACGACGCCGGCGAGCCCGGAGAGCAGCCCGGCGATGGCATAGACCTTGATCAGGTGCCGGCCGACATTGATGCCGGACACCCGCGCGGCCTGCACGTTCGCCCCGATTGCGTAGGTGAACTTGCCGTAGCGGGTGTAACGCAAGGCGATGTGGAAGATCAGCGCCACCACCAGGAAGATGATGACCGGCACCGGGATCGACACATTCCCAAGGCCGGCATTGGCGCCGATGGCGGCATAGTCCTCCGACAGCATGGAGACCGGCTGGCCCCGCGTGTACCACTTCGCCACGCCGCGCGCCGCCACCATCATGCCCAGGGTCGCGATGAAGGGGGGAATGGCGGTGTAGGCGATCAGGCTGCCGTTGATCAGGCCGGCGCAGAGCCCGACCAGCAGGCCGATCGCCACCGGAAAGATGACCGGCAGGTCGGTGAGCGTGGGATAGACCGCCCGCGCATAGTCCGAGGTCTGGGCGAAACTGGCGGCGATCATCGCCGTCATGCCGACGACGGAGCCGGAAGAAAGGTCGACGCCGCCGGTGATGATGACCTGGGTCACGCCGACGGCGATGATGCCGATGACGGCGACCTGCAGGATCATGACGGTGAGGCGCTGGGTGTTGAAGAGGAAGCTTTGGCCCACGACGATCCAGCCGATGGCCTCGAAGAACACGGCGATGCCGACCAGGACCAGGAAGATGTTCGCTTCCGGCGGCAGCTTGCGCTTGCGCACGGCTTCGCTGCGCGGCGCGTTGGTAGCCTGTTCGGTTGCCATTGTCTCGCTCCCAGTCCAACCAGTTCCGGGCCGGCTTCGTTGGCCGGCTTCTCCCGTCGCTCAGTGCGATGCCAGTTCCATGATCTTCACCTGATCCGCCTCGGCGCGGTCGAGCAGCCCGGTGATGCGGCCCTCATGCATGACCATGATGCGGTCGCTCATGCCGAGGATCTCCGGCATCTCCGACGAGATCATCAGCACCGCCACCCCGTCGCCGGCGAGGCGGGAGATCAGCCGGTGAATCTCCGCCTTCGCGCCGACATCGATGCCGCGCGTCGGCTCGTCGAGGATCAGGATCTTCGGATTGGTCAGCAGCCAGCGGCCGATCAGCACCTTCTGCTGGTTGCCGCCGGAGAGGTTCTCCACCCGCTCCTGCATGTCCGGGGTCTTGACCCGGAGCGCCTCCCGCATGCGGTCGCAGTTCCTGGCGACTTCCG
This sequence comes from Dongiaceae bacterium, assembly GCA_039808885.1. Taxonomy (GTDB): domain Bacteria; phylum Pseudomonadota; class Alphaproteobacteria; order Dongiales; family Dongiaceae; genus Dongia_A. The sequence goes on from JBDHTX010000004.1 coordinate 98,227, forward strand.
CCTCGGCCACGAACCCGCCCTTGACGTAGCGGTGGGTGAGCACCGCGATCTGCATGTTCTCCTGCACGTCGAGGCTCAGGAAACAGCCGGTCTCCTTGCGGTCCTCGGTCAGGAAGGCCATGCCGTGCTTCATCGCGTCCCGGGGGCTGCCGATGACCGCCCTCTCGCCGTTGATGCGGATCTCGCCGGACGTGGCCGGCGTCACGCCGAAGATCGTCTCCGCCACGTTGCTGCGCCCGGAGCCGACCAGGCCGGCGACGCCTAGGATCTCGCCCTTGCGCAGGTCGAAGGAGACATCGTGGAAGATGCCCTTCAGAGACAAGTCCTTCACCGACAGCACCACGTCGCCGATCGGCACCGTCTCCTTGGGGAACATCTGGGTGATCTCGCGCCCGACCATCATGCGGATGATCTCGTCGCGGGTCACGTCGGTCGCGGCGCGGGTACCGATATAGCGGCCATCGCGGAACACCGAGACCTCGTCGGCGATCTCGAACAGCTCGTTCATCTTGTGGGTGATGTAGACGATGCCCTTTCCCTGGGCCTGCAGGTCGCGGATGATCTCGAACAGATGCGCCACCTCGCGCTCGGTCAGCGCCGAGGTCGGCTCGTCCATGATCAGCACGTCGGATTCGTAGGAGACCGCCTTGGCGATCTCGACCATCTGCCGGTTGGCGACCGAGAGGTCGCGCACCTCGACCTCGGGGTCGATGCTGATGTTGAGCTTCGCGAACAGCTCGGCCGTCTTCTTGCGCAGCGCGCCGTGGTCGACGAAGCCGAGCGCCGTCTTCGGCTCGCGCCGGATCCAGATGTTCTCCGCCACCGTCATGTAGGGCATCAGGTTCAGCTCCTGATGGATCATGGCGATGCCGCTTTCCAGCGCGTCGAGGGGGGAATGCAGATGCACCTCTTCCCCGCGCACCCGCAGGGTGCCGGAATCCGGCTGATAGATGCCGGCGATGATCTTCATCAGGGTGGATTTGCCGGCGCCGTTCTCGCCCATCAGGGCATGCACCGAGCCGGCCTTCAGGCGGAAGGATACGTCGTCCAGGGCGACCACGCCGGGGAATTCCTTGCGCACGCCGGAAACCTCCAGCAGCACCGCGCCCTGCGCGGCGGCCTTGCGGTCGGGGCGTTCAGCGACGGCGATGGCCATCCCGCGGCTCTCCTCTGGCGGAACGAAGCTTGCGGGGCGCGCCCGAAGGCGCGCCCCGCCAGTGCCTCCAACGGCTCAGTTCTTGGACAGATACTGGTCCATATTGGCCGGGGTGACCAGTTCGAACGGGATCCAGACCATGGATTCCACGTTCTCGCCACCCGCCAGCTTCAGCGCGGTATCGACCGCGCCGGAGCCCTGCGCCGCCGCATTCTGGAACACGGTGACGTCGAGATCGCCGGCCTTCATCGCCGCCAGCGCGTCCTGCGTCGCGTCGACGCCGGCAACGATCATCTTGCTCATGTCGACACCGGCGGCCTTCAGGGCCTGGATGGCGCCGATCGCCATCTCGTCGTTGTTCGACACCACCGCATCGAACTGCGCGCCGGAGCTGATCCAGTTGGTCATCAGATCGGTGCCCTGGGTGCGATCCCAGTTGCCGGTCTGCTCTTCGACGATCTTGATGCCGGAGCATTCCGGCTTCGCGATCACGTCATGGACGTCCTGGGTGCGCTGGCGGGCCGCCTGGTTGGACAACTCGCCCATCATGACCAGGATGTTGCCCTTGCCGCCCATCAATTTGCAGACTTCCTGCATCTCGAGCGTGCCGGAATCGACCTCGTTCGAGCCGACGAAGGAGACCTTCGGCGGCAGCGGGTTGTCGGACGGCATGCGGTTGACATAGACCAGCGGCACGTTGGCGGCGACGGCCAGCTTGGTCATCGCCGGGGTCGCGTCGGTGTCGACCGGGTTGACGATGATGGCGTCGACGCCCTGGGCGATGAAGTTCTGGATCTGGCTCAGCTGCTTCGAGACGTCGTTCTGGGCGTCCTCGACCTGCAGGTTTACCCCGTCCTTGCTCGCCGCGTAGTCCTGCATGCCGTTGCGCAGCACGGTCAGGAAGTTGTCGTCGAACTTCGCCATCGAAACGCCGATATCGGTCGCCAGGGCCGGCGCCGACATGGCCACCAACGCCGCGAACCCGAGTACAAATCTCCTCATATCCTCCTCCGTCGTTATTGCCGGCGCGCTTGTGCTGGCCGGTTCTCTTCCCCGGAATCAGGGAATCCCTGCAAACGCCGCGGCGGCTGAACCGCCGCCGCTCAACCTCCGATATGCAACCGCGCGACCGATCTTACGGTGATCCCGCGGCAATTGGCACCTTCGCGCCGCCTCGGCCGGCGGGATGCCGGGATCGTTGCTGCCGCCCGCCTCCGGCCCACCCGCCGTCCGGCAAAATTCCGTTCTCAGAATAAACATTCTCATCCGCTGTTCAATTGAAATTATTATGCCATGAGACGCGAGGGCGCGGACTTCGTCGGAAACTTGCAAACTACCGCGCCCGCTTTGTGGAACCGCGGTCATGGCCGGAAAGGCCGACCTAGATATTCTCGGAGATATAGAGTTCCGCCGGGATTTCGATCTGGCGCAGGCCGGTTTCCGCGCCCGCCAGGGCGGCGGCCATCGCCTCGACGGTTTTCGCCGCCAGCAGCGGCAGCGGCGTCGAGATCACCAGGTCGATCAGGCCTTCGATCAGGGCGGCGCGGGTTTCCGGTATGAGTTCGTTGCACACCGCCACGACCCGATGCCCCGCCTGCTCGTCGCGCAAGGCGTCGATGACCCCCTCCATGCCGCCGCCGGCCACATAGATGCCGACGAGACCGGGATTGCCATGCAGCAAATCGACGGTCGCCTCATAGGCGATCCGGTCGTCGTCAAGGTTGAACAAGGGTTCCAGCAGCTGGAAGTCGGGCGCATGCTCGCGGAAATAGCTGCGGAAGCTGATCTCGGCCAGTTCCTGGCCCAGATAGCGGTGGCTGCCGACCAGGATGCCGACCTTGCCGGCCTGTCGCGCGGTGCGGGAGATGCACCAGGCGGCGGTGCGGCCCGCCTTGCGACCGTCGATGCCGAGGAACCCGGCCCGCGCCGGCGCGGTCAGGTCGGAGAGCAGCGTGAAAACCGGCACGCGCTTCTCCTGCAGATCGGCAATGGCGGCACTCACATGCGGATGATCGACCGCGACCACTGCGAGCGCGTCGACCTTGGCGCCCAGTTCGCGCAGCTTGGCGGCGATCAGCGAAGGCACCAGTTCGTCGACGAAGTCGAGCACGGCGCGCCCGTCGATGGCGCGCGAGGCGCGGGTCGCCGCCGTGAGCTCGGCGCCCAGCGCCCGGTAGAAATAGTCCTCCCGCTTCTGCAGCAGGAAGCCCAGGGTGCGCTGCGGCGGCGCTTCGGCGAGGCGATGGCGCAGCAGCCCGGTGGCGTGATAGCCGAGCGCCTCGGCCGCCGCCAGCACGCGGCGCGCGGTGCCTTCGCGCACCGGATGCCGCTTGTTCAGCACGCGGTCCACGGTGGCGACGCTGACGCCGGCCTCCCGCGCGAGGTCATCAATGGTTGGGCGCCGTTTCATCGGTCACCTTGCCGGGCTGATGGCATCCATCAGCCGCCTTCCGGCTATCTCTGATAGGTTTTGATAGTTTCTATCATCTACCGGTTGAGCTTGTCACCCGGCATGGGTAGTGTCCAGGCGCATGGTTTGGCGCTGTCCCGCGCCCGCCGATCTTGAGAGGATCCGCCGAATGCCGACGTCGCTGCCGATGCGCGATTACAGCCTGACCGGGCCGGAAAATGCCGCCGCGAAGGCCAGGGGCCTCGCTTCCGCCGCGTGGTATCGCTGCGCCGTCCCACGCCAGCAGATGAAGGCGCTGATGCAGCGCCGCGACGGGCCGGCGATCCGCGACACCCTCATCTGGTTCGCCGCCATCATCGGCTCCGGCATCCTGTTCTATCTCGCCTGGGGCACTTGGTGGGCGTTGCCGGCCTTCCTGCTCTACAGCGTCATCTACGAGGCGCCCTCGGATTCGCGCTGGCACGAATGCGGCCATGGCACCGCCTTCAAGACCCGCTGGATGAACGACGCGCTCTACCAGGTCGCGTCCTTCATGGTGATGCGTGAGCCGACGCCGTGGCGCTGGAGCCATGCGCGGCACCACACCGACACCATCATCGTCGGCCGCGATCCGGAGATCGCCGCGACCCGGCCACCATCGTTCCTCACGCTTGGGCTGAACGTGTTCCACATCCGCAACGCTCTCACCGAAGCACGCAAGGTGATCCTGCACAGTCTTGGCCGCGTCACCGAGGCCGAGCGGGACTACATCCCGGAATCGGAATTTCCCAAGGTCTACCTGACGGCGCGGGTCTGGCTGGCGATCTATATCGGACTGATCGCCTGGGCGATCGCCCTCGGCAGCATCCTGCCGCTCATGTTCGTCGGACTGCCTGCGCTGTTCGGCGCCTGGCTGCACCTGTTCTTCGGCTTGACGCAGCATGCCGGCCTCGCCGAGGACACGCTGGATCATCGGCTGAACAGCCGCACCGTCTACATGAACCCTATTTTCCGCTTCATGTACTGGAACATGAACTACCATATCGAGCACCACATGTTTCCGATGGTGCCGTACCACGCCCTGCCGGCGCTGCATGAGGCGATCAAAGCCGACACGCCGGCGCCCTATCCGAGCTGCTGGGCCGCCTACAAGGAGATCATCCCGACCCTGTTGCGGCAGGCGAAGGACCCGGCCTATTTTGTGCGCCGGCCGCTGCCGGGCGCACGCGATGCCATCGCCACTGACCTCGCCGCCGCGCCCGCGGAGTGACCGGAAAGACATTGAAACAAGAACAGCCGCGGCGGCAGCCGATCGCCGCGCGCGGGCAAGGCCCTGGGAGGAAGAATGAGCAGCGCCGGTTGGATCGAGACTTGCCGGGTCGACGAGATCGACGAGGAAGACGTGATGCGTTTCGATCACGGCCGCCTGACCCTGGCCATCTACCGCTCCGCGGATGACAAGTTCTATGCCACGGACGGCTTGTGCACCCATGAGCAGGTGCACCTGGCCGACGGCCTGGTCATGGGGAACATCATCGAATGCCCGATGCACAATGGGCGCTTCGACTATCGCACCGGCGAGGCGAAGGGCGCCCCGGTCTGCATCAACTTGAAGACCTATCCGGTCAAGGTTGAGAACGGCAAGGTCCTGGTCCAGGTCGGCTGAGGCAGTTCCATGGCGGAACGGGGGATGGTGCCAGGAATGGTCATTGTCGGCGCCGGGGAATGCGGCGCGCGCGCGGCGCAGGCCTTGCGCGAGGCCGGCTGGACCGGCGTCATCACCCTGATCGGGGAGGAGACGCTGCCGCCCTATGAGCGGCCGCCCCTGTCCAAGGCGGTGATGGTGTCGGAAGGCGCGCCGACGGCGGCGCATCCATTGAGCGCGGAAGCCGCGGCACAAAAGGGCATAACGCTGCTGCTCGGCACGCCGGTCGCGGAGATCGATCGAGCCGGACACGAGGTCATGCTGGCGGATGGCCGCCGCATTCCGTATCTCAAGCTTCTGCTGGCCACCGGCGCCCGGCCGCGCCGCCTGACGGTCGAGGGCGCCGAATCCGAGCATGTCCTCTATCTGCGCAGCTTCGCCGAGGCGCTGGCCCTGCGGGGCCGTCTGCGGCCCGGGACCAGGCTCTGCGTCATCGGCGGCGGATTCATCGGACTGGAGATCGCCGCCAGCGCCATCGCGCGGGGCTGCCAGGTCACAGTGGTCGAAGCCGCGCCGCGCATCCTGATGCGCGGCGTTCCGGCCCCCCTTGCCGCCCTGATCGCCAGGCGCCATGAGCGGGCCGGAGTCCGGTTCCACATCGGCACCGGCATCGCCCGCATCGTCGATGCGGATGGAGCAAGGCGCGTCGTGCTGGCGGACGGCACGGAAATTCCCTGCGACGTCGTCGTCGCCGGCATCGGCGCGGTGCCAGAGGTGGCGCTGGCCGAGCGCGCCGGGCTCATCATCGAGAACGGCATCCGCGTCGACGAGCGCCTGCGCACCAGCGATCCGGACATCTTCGCCGCCGGCGATTGCTGCTCGGTCCCGCACCCGCTCTATGGCGGGCGCCGCATCCGGCTGGAGGCCTGGCGCAATGCCCACGACCAGGGCAACCTCGCCGCGCGCAACATGCTGGGCGCCGAGCTTGCCCACGAAGCAGTGCCGTGGTTCTGGTCGGACCAGTACGAGCTGACCCTGCACATCGCCGGCCTCGCCGACCAGGCGGCGACCGATGTCCGCCGCGAGCTGGGCGATGGCGCGGAGCTGCATTTCCATATCGACACCGAAGGCCGCCTGCTGGCGGCCAGCGGCTTCGGCCCGCTGGGCAAGGTCGCCAAGGAAATCCGCCTGGCGGAAATGCTGATCCAGAGGCGCGCCAGCCCGGCGCCTGATCAGCTCGCATCGCCGGACGTCAAGCTCAAGTCCTTGTTGAACGCATAGACGCCGCAACCGGGGGAATCCATGCCGCACGCCAAGATGACCGTCGCCGACGTTCTCGCCCTCAAGGGCAAGCGGCAATTGAGCATGCTGCGGGTCGAAACGCTGGAGGAAGCGGAAGCGGCGGAGCGGGCGGGGATCGACATGCTCTCGGTCCCGCCGGAGATTCTCGGTCGCGAGTTCCGCGACGCGGCGCCGACCTGCTTCACCTTTCCGGGGCTGGAATACGGCGATTTCGTCTCGGCGGAGGAGTACCTGCGCGCCGCCTTCAAGGCGCTCAAGGCCGGAGGCGACGCGGTCTGGTGCGCCGCCAGCCTGCAGATCATCCGCCGCCTGCGCGACGAAGGCGTGCCGGTCTGCGGCCATGTCGGATTGATCCCGCCCAAGGCGACCTGGACCGGCGGCTTCCGCGCCGTGGGCAAGACCGCCGAGACGGCGATGCTGGTCTGGCAGCAGGTCAAGGCGCTGGAGGAAGCCGGCGCCTTCTGCGCCGAGATCGAAGTCGTACCGGCCCGGGTCGCCACCGAGATTTCCAGGCGCAGCTCGCTGTTCCTAATCTCCATGGGCTCGGGCGCCGGCTGCGACGCGCAATACCTGTTCGCCGAGGACGTGCTTGGCAGCAACCGCGGCCACTATCCCCGGCATTCGAAGAAGTACCGCGACTTCGCCAAGCTCTATGACAAGCTGCAGCGCGAACGCGTGGCGGCGTTCTCTGAATATGCCGCCGACGTGAGGTCGGGCGCCTATCCGGCGCGGGAACACATGGTCGAGGTTCCCGACAAGGAGCTGAAGCGCTTCCTGGCGCAGATCAAGAACGGCTAGGCCGGCTGGCCTCTCCCGCCGCCGCGCGGCGGCGTTCCATTCCGCTCCCGCTCCGGGCTAGGATGGCGGGCCGGGCGCGCTTCCGCCCGCCGCGGCGCGGCCTGGCACGGCGATGACGAGACGACGGGTGATGATAGTTCTGCTGGTCCTTGGCGCCTGGGTGGCCCTGCCGCTCGCGATCAGCTACGCGCGGTACTCGCCGCCGCCCTGGTCGTGGAGCCAGGCGCCACGGCATTCTTCCGGCCTGGCGCCGGACCCGGCCGAGACGCCGGAGGCCGTCGTTCAGGTCTACACCGCGCGCGCCTTCAGCTGGCGCGGCGTGTTCGCGACCCATCCCTGGATCGCGGTGAAACGGTCGGGCGAACTGAGGTTCACCCGCCATGAGGTCGTCGGCTGGGGCGACGGCCCCAAGCTGCGCGCCAATTACGGGGTCACGGACGGGCTGTGGTATGGCGCGGAACCCGCTTTGCTGGCGGATATTCGCGGCGAGCGCGCCGCCGCCATGATCGACCGCATCGAAGCCGCGATCGCCAGCTATCCGTTCAAGGACCAGTACCGCACCTGGCCCGGCCCCAACAGCAACACCTTCCTGGCCCATATCGCGCGCAACGTGCCGGAGCTGCGCCTCGATATTCCCCCGACAGCGATCGGCAAGGACTACCGCCGCTGGTACGAGCCCATCGCCCGGTCGCCCAGTGGCACGGGAGTCCAGGTCTCGCTGCTCGGCCTCGCCGGCCTTATGGTGGGGCTGCAGGACGGTGTGGAGGCCAACCTGCTCGGCCTTTCCTTCGGGATCGATTTCCTGCCGCCAGCTCTGCGCCTGCCCGGCCTTGGGCGGACCGAATTGCCGGGCGCTTCCGCATTGCCCGGCCGCGGGCCTGGCGATGCCTGAAATACCGTTATGGAACAAACAGATGAGCCACGCGATCTGGGGCAATTGCGAGGGCTTGTTGGCAACAGAGTATTAATCGTGTTTGGCCCATGATCATACTCCCAAACCCCGCGCACTGTTATCCATCGCCATGCCCGATTTGAGCGCCTCTTTGCCCGTCTTCGCTTGCCGGTCGCCTGGCCTCGCTGCCGCGCGCACTGGTTGCGCCTGCGCTTCGGGGCCGGGGCTCGCCGCATGATCACGGCCGGCGGACTGATCACGATCGCCAGCCTCGCCTTGGCCGCCGCGGCCTTGACCGCCTGGGCCCTGGTCCTGCGGCGCCGCGCCAGTCGCTTGGCCGCCGCGGAGACCGAGAACGTCGCCACCCGGGCCGCCTTGAAAGTCAGCGAGGAGCGGCTGGAAGAATTCAGCCAGGCCGCCACCGGGTGGCTGTGGGAACTCGACGCGGCGTATCGCTTCACGATGGATACCGGCCGCGTGATGGTGGGCGGGTTGGTCGGGACCGAGTTGATCGGCCTGCGGCGCACCGAGATGCCCGGCATCGATCCAGCCGATCCCGTGTGGCAGCGCTACAATGCAATGCTGGATGCGCGCGAGACCTTCCACGATTTCGAGTTTTCCTATTCCGGCGCAGACGGCCAGCGCCAGTATGCCAGCATCAGCGGACACCCTCTGTTCGACGCCGACGGCCGCTTCCGCGGCTATCGCGGTACCGCCCGCGACATCACCGCCGAGGTCGAGGCGAGGCACTCAATTGAGCGCGCCAACGCCCTGTTCGACGCGGTCCGCCAGATCCAGAGCAGCTATATCGGCGGCGCGGAGCGAAAGGCCGCCAGCGAACAGATGCTCTCCACCCTTTTGGAGCTGACCTCCAGCGGCTACGGCTTCGTCGGCGAAATCCGCAACGATGCAGATGGCCAGCGCTATATCAAGATTCACGCCCTCACCGATATCGCCTGGGACGCCGCGACGCGAAAGCGCTACGACGACAGCCTGTCCAGCGGCTTCGAGTTCCACAATCCCGATACCCTCTTCGGCGCCGTCGTTCGTACGGGGCAGCCGGTCATCTCGAATTCCCCGGCGGAGGACCCGCGCAGCGGCGGCCTGCCAGCCGGGCATCCGCCGCTCAACGCCTTTCTCGGCATACCGCTGTTTTCCGGCAAGACCCTGATCGGGGTGATCGGCCTCGCCAATCGCGCGGGCGGCTATGACGAGAAAATCGTGGACTTCCTGGAGCCATTGACTGGCGCCTGCGGCGCCGTGATGGCCGCGATCCAGGCGGATTCCGAGCAGCTTCGCGTCACGCAGGAGCTGCGGCGCAGCGACGAGCGGCTGCAATTGACGCTGGAGAGCACCGGCGTCGGCCCATGGGCCTGGGACCTCAGGACCTCTTCATTCCATGTCGATGCGACGATGCTGCGCCGGCTGGGCTACGAGCCGGGCGAGATCCCTTCCACGGTCGATGCCTGGGAAGCGCTGACTCATCCAGAGGACCTCGCCGCCATCCGCAATCGCTTCGGCGCGTCGCTGGAGCCGTCGGTCGAGGTCTTCGAAGTCATCTATCGCGTCCGCACGAAGGATGGCGGCTGGCGCTGGCTGCTCAGCCGCGGTCGCGTCGTCAGCCGCGAGGAGGACCGGCCGGCGCGGGTGATCGGCACGCATCTCGACATCACCGGCGTCAAGGATACCGAAATCGCCCTGCGGCGCAGCGAGGAGCGCTTTCGGGCGCTTGCCGAATCTTCCCGCGCCGTGCCCTGGGAGGCCGATGTCAGGACCTTCAGGATCACCTATGTCGGACCGCAGATCGAGCGGATCACCGGCTTTTCGCCGTCGGACTGGGTCGACAAGGACATGTGGCCACAGCGCCTGCACCCCGAAGATCGCGCGCGGGTGATCCGCGAAGGCGAGGAGCGCGCCAGGGAAGGCATCGACCACAACCTCGAATACCGGCTGATCGCTGCCGATGGCCGCGTGGTGTGGATCCGTGACCTCATCAGCGTGATCAAGGGCGATGAGGGACAGCGCTGGCTCTACGGCGTGATGGTGGACATCACCGAGGAAAAGTCGCGCGAGCAGGCCCTGCGCGAGAGCGAATCCCGCTACCAGCAGGCCGAAAGCGTGGCCGGCATCATCCATTGGAACGCGACTCCCGGCGCGACCGACGCCTGGGAGGACGCCCGACTTGTCTTCTCCGAAACCGCCCAGCGGTTCTTCGGCGCCACGTCCGGCGAGCTCGACGTCACGATCGGGGATTTCGTCGACGCCTTCGTCCATCCCGAGGACCGCGCCCGGATCACGCAGGAATTCGCCCGCTCCTCCGCGAGCCGCCAGCGGGATTTCAGCATCGAGTATCGCGTGGTGCGCAAGGACGGCTCGGTCGCCAACGTGTCCGCGATCGGCAAGCGGAACTATGACGAGGCCGGGCACCTGGTCTCCGCCTTCGGCACCGTTCAGGACATAACCGAACGCAAGCAGACCGAGAATGCCCTGCGCCGGGCGCAGCTCGATGCCGAGATGGCGAACCGGGCGAAATCGCAGTTCCTGGCCAATGTCAGCCACGAGCTGCGCACCCCGCTGAATGCGATCATCGGCTTCTCGGAGATCATGAAGGACGAGCTGATGGGGCCGCTGGGCGCGCCGATCTACCGGGAATACAGCGGCGACATCCATGAAAGCGGACGCCACCTCCTCGCCATCATCAACGACATCCTCGATCTCAGCCGCGTCGAGGCGGGCCAGACCGCCATCAGCGAGAGCGACATTTCGCTCGACGGCCTGATCTCGTCCTGCCTGATTCTGGTGCGCGGCAAGGCGAATGCGAATGCGTTGTCGCTGTCATCGGAAGTTCCGCCGTCCCTGCCGATGATCAACGGTGACGAGCGGCTGCTGAAGCAGGCCTTGCTGAACCTGCTCTCCAACGCCGTCAAATTCACCCCGCGCGGCGGCATCGTCCGCGTCAAGGCCGCGTTTGCGGACGGCGGCGACGGCATCGACATATCGGTGACCGATTCCGGCATCGGCATGTCGCCGGCCGAAATCGAACAGGTGGCGAAACCCTTCGTGCAGCTGGAGAACTGGCTGGTGCGCAAATACGAGGGCACCGGCCTGGGCCTGTCGATCGTCAAGGCGTTCTGCGAACTGCACGGCGGCGTCCTGCGCATCAGCAGCGAGGTCGGCAGGGGCACGGTTACGACGATCCACCTGCCGGCGACGCGCATCCTGCCGGCGCCACGCTCCAGGGCGCACGCCGAGTAGCGAACGGCCTAAGGTCGAGGCGCGCAGGCGAACTCCAGTTGCAAGAAAGCGCCGCCAGTTTCCTGGCGGCGCTTCGCAATTCAGAACCGATCAAGACGGGGCGTCAGCCCATGCGCACCGGCTCGAAGCGCTGCGGCCGGCGCTGGCCGGGCTTGCCGGAATGCGCATGGTCGCGTCCCTTGTGGCCTTCGCGCGGCCGATGCTCGGCATGCCCATGGCCGGAGCGGCGCGGCGGCGTGTTGCCGTTCGACGCATCCACGCGAGAGGCCGAAGCCTGGCGGGCCTGGCCACCGGCATGCTCCTGACGCGGCTGGCGGTCGCCGTCGTGCTGGGCCGGACGCCCGCCGCCGCGATGCGACTTCTCGCCATGGGCGTGGCCGTTGCGGGCCTGTGCGTGCGAATGCCCGTGGCCATGTTGAGACTGGCCATGTTGAGACTGGCCATGGCGGGATTGGCCATGATGAGACTGGCCGCCCCTGTCCTGGCGGTCGCGCGGTTGCCGCTCATGAGCCTGGCGGTCCTGGGCGTGGTCGCCGCGAACCTGCCGCGTTTCGCCGCGCGCCTGGTCACCGTCATGCCGGCGGCCGCGATGACCGCCTTCGCCACGCGCTTCCGCGTCGCGATGGTGGCCGTGGGACGGCCGCCCGCCGCCAGCCGGCCGGTTGCCGTGCCCGGCATGGGCCTGTGCCGATCCCGAGCGGCCGCGGCCGCCTCGCGCCGGGGGCGCACCGGCGCCGCCGCGCTTGCCTTCGGCGATATGGGCCGCGTGGAACGCGTGATCGGCATCGACGGGTACCGCCTGGCGGATGGTCCGTTCGATGTCGCGCAGGTAGCTGCGCTCCTCCGAATCGCAGAAGGAGATGGCGATGCCTTCGTTTCCGGCGCGCGCGGTGCGGCCGATGCGGTGGACATAGCTCTCAGGTTCGTTCGGCAAATCGAAGTTGATGACGTGGGTGACGCCATCGACATCAATGCCGCGGGCGGCGATGTCGGTCGCCACCAGAACGCGGACCTTGCCGCTGCGGAAATCGTTCAAGGCCTTCTGACGGGCGTTCTGCGACTTGTTGCCGTGAATGGCGTCGGCGCGGATGCCGGCCTTGGCCAGATTCTCGGCAACCTTGTTGGCGCCGTGCTTGGTGCGGGTGAAGACCAGCGCGCGGGCGATCGCCTTGTCGCCCAGCAGGCTTTCCAGCAAGGCGCGCTTGTTCGCCTTCTCGACGAAATGCACGCGCTGGGCGATGCGCTCGGCGGTCGTCGCCACCGGCGTCACCTCGACGCGGACCGGCTCCTTCAGCAGGCTGGCGACCAGCCCCTGCACCGCCTGCGGCATGGTGGCGGAGAACATCAGCGTCTGGCGCTCGGCCGGGATCTTGGCGACGATGCGCTTCACCGGGACGATGAAGCCCATGTCCAGCATGCGATCCGCCTCATCGAGCACGAAGGCCTCGAGGCCGTCGAATTTCACCTGGCCCTGGTTCATCAGGTCGAGCAGGCGGCCGGGCGTGGCGACCAGGACGTCGACGCCGCGCGACAGCGCCTGGACCTGCGGCCCCTGGCTGACGCCGCCATAGATGGCCACGCGGCTCAGGCGCAAGTGGCGGCCATAGGAGCGGAAGGAATCGAGGATCTGCACGCAGAGCTCGCGGGTCGGCGTGAGGATCAGCGCACGGACACTGCGCGGCGCCGCGCGGCGGTCGGTGCTGGTCAGGCGCTGCAACAGCGGCAGGGCGAAAGCGGCAGTCTTGCCGGTGCCGGTCTGGGCGATGCCGAGCAGATCGCGCCCCTCCAGCAGCGGCGGAATCGCCTGCGCCTGGATCGGGGTCGGCTTCTCATAGCCCTCGGCGGCGAGCGCCTGCAAAAGAGGGGCGCTCAGCTTCAAGTCGGTAAACGTGGTCATATGGTCAGTGTTCTTTCAGTTCATGTGTCGCCGCGCTTGCCGCGCAGCCACATGGCCGGCGCGAACGCGGACGGATAGGGCGCTTCCTGGGAAGGGCCCGGGTTCAGACCCGGCATGCGCGCTAGTGCAGGGAAATGTTGGAGATCAGGATCTCGGGACGGAGGGACCGGTCGGTGGGACCGAAACGTCCTGCGCGCTGTCGCGAGAGAGAGGCCCTGATGGCCTCGGCGGGGGGAACATGCGGGCGGCCGGGTTAAAAGTCAATGAATCCAGGCGCAGGGCAGCCATGCGCGCCGGGAATCGGCGGATTTCCTCGTTCTTCCGGGCCCCCGGCATAGGAATTGCGGTCGATGCTGTCGCTGATCCGCAAGGCGAGGCCGGGTTCGCTATATTGGGAATCGGCCCTTCGCCGCTAAGCTGCGCCATCCGGATTCCACAGGTGCCAGCCCGCATGCCCGCCAAGACCAAGCGTCCCAGTCCCGCGCCCGCCCGCAAGGCCCCGCGCGGCAAGCGTCCGAACATCCTCTACATCATGTTCGACCAGCTCGCCCCGCAGTTCCTGCCGAGCTATGGCCACAAGGTGGTCAAGGCGCCGAACCTGTCGCGCCTGGCGGCGGAGGGCGTGCAGTTCGACAGCGCCTACACCAACTCGCCGCTCTGCGCGCCCGGCCGCTTTTCCATGGTGGCGGGCCAGCTGGCGAGCCGGATCGGCGCCTGGGACAACGCCGCCGAGTTCCGTTCCGACATCCCGACCTTCGCGCATTACCTGCGCCTCGCCGGCTACCGCACCTGCCTTTCGGGCAAGATGCATTTCGTCGGCCCCGACCAGCTCCATGGCTTCGAGGACCGCGTCACCACCGACATGTATCCGGGCGATTTCGGCTGGACCCCGACCTGGGACCAGCCGAAGAAGATCCACTGGTGGTTCCACAACATGCTGAGCGTGACCGAAGCCGGTCCCTATGACCGCTCGCTGGAAATGGAGCACGACGACGAGGTCGCCTACACCTCGATGCGCTGGCTGCACGAGCATGCCCGCGGCAATGACGACCGTCCGTTCATGATGTGCGTCTCGTTCATGCAGCCGCACGACCCCTATCTCGGCCCGCGCCGGGACTGGGAAAGCTACCGCGACGACGACATCGACATGCCGGCGGCCCCCTATATCGCGCCAGCGAAGCGCGACGCGGTCGACAAGCGCCTGTACGATCTCTACGACCGCGACGAATACCGGGTGACGGAGAGCCACGTCCGCGCGGCGCGGCGCGGCTACTACGCGATGATCACCTACAGCGACCGCCTGATGGGCCAGGTGCTGGAGGCACTGCGCCAGACCGGCCAAGCCGACAACACCATCATCGTCGTCTCCGCCGATCACGGCGACATGCTGGGCGAGCGCGGCCTGTGGTACAAGATGAACTTCTACGAGCACTCGACGCGCGTGCCGATGATCCTGCACGCGCCGAAACGCTGGAAGCCGCGCCGGGTCGCGGAGCATGTCTCGCTCATGGATCTGCTGCCGACCTTCTGCGACATCGCCACCGGCGGCAAGAGCACGGACTATGCGGCGCCGGTCGACGGCCGCAGCCTTCTGGCGCTGGCGGACGGCGCCGACAAGGGATGGTCCAACACTGTCTACGGCGAATACATGGCCGAAGGCACGTTCCAGCCCGCCTTCATGATCCGCCGCAACCAATGGAAATACGTCGCCTGCGCCGGCGACCCGCCGCAGCTCTTCAACCTGAAGGCCGACCCCAAGGAACTGGTGAACCTTGCCGGCGACCCGCGGCATGCCAAGCTGGCGGCCGCGTTCGCAAGCGAAGTCGCCGCGAAGTGGGACGGCGCGGCCATCCGTGAACGCATCATCGAGAGCCAGCGCCAGCGCATCCTGGTCCAGGACGCGCTGCTCAAAGGCAAGATCACGCCTTGGGACTTCCAGCCCTTCCAGGACGCGTCGAAGCAGTACAACCGCAACTACGGCGCCGAGCTCTACGACACCGACAGGCGGGCCCGCATTCCGCGGCTGCCCGAGCCGAAGAAGGATGGCCGCAAAGGCTAGCCGCCGGCCAGGATCTCGACGCCTTCGGCGAAGTGGTATTCGATCTCCTCGATGGAGTCGGTCGGGAATGCGTAGACGAAGCGCAACGGCTCGGGGCCCGTATTGACGGTCAGGTGCTGGGCGTTGCCGGGAATGTAGATGACGTTGCCGCCACGCACCTGGTGCGCGATGCCGTCGATCTCGGTCCGGCCCTCGCCCGAGAGGATCATATAGACTTCCGGCGGCGCATGTCGGTGCAGTACCCAGGTGCCGCCGACCGGGATCTCCGCCAGACCGAAGGTCAGCCGCGAGGTCGGCGTGCCGCCTTCGCCGACCAGGGTCTTCCAGCGGATCGAGGATTTCGCCCGCAGCGCCGGATTGGCGAGCTCCCGCCATGGGAAATCGCTCTCCTGGACGACGTAACCGCCTTGCTTGTCTTCCGGCATGGCCCCCTCGCCTTCGATGCTGGGCCAGTCTGCCGTGAAGCCGGCGGCTTGCCAACAGGCCGGCGATTTGTGCCGCCGGCCCGCTTCCCGGCATTGCCAATGCGACCGCCGAGCAGGCAACATGGCGCCAATTCAGGAGCGGAAACGTGATCGATCTGACCGGAAAGGTTGCCATCGTCACCGGCGGGACCCGCGGCATCGGCGCCGCGATCGTGGAAATGTGCGCTGGCCTCGGCGCACGGGTCGTCTTCACCGGCCGAGACGACGTGGCGGGTGCAGCCGTGCAGGACCAGGTCGCCAAGCCGGACGAGGTTCGCTTCCTGCAGGGCGATGTCGCCGCGCCCGGTTTTCCCGACCGGCTGGTGGATGACGTTCTGGGCCGGGAGGGACGCGTCGACGTCCTGGTCAACAATGCCGGCATCCTCTCGCGCGGCGACGTCGAGAGCTGCACCGATGCGCAATGGGACGCCATGATCGAGACGAACGTGACCGCCGTCTTCCGGCTGTGCCGGGCGATCGTGCCGGTCATGCGGCGCCAGTTCCGGGAGGCCGGTCGCGCCGGATCGATCGTCAATATCGCCTCCGACTGGGGATTGGTCGCGGCGGTGAACGCGGCCGCCTATGGCGCCAGCAAGGGCGCCATCGTCCAGCTGACGCGGTCGATGGCCGCCGACCATGCCAAGGACGGCATCCGCGTGAACGCGGTCTGCCCGGGCGACACGGAGACCGACATGCTTCTGTCCGACCGAGGCGAAGCGCCGCGCGCGGCGCTGCTGGCCGAGTTCGGGAAATCCATTCCTCTGGGCCGCGTCGGGAGGCCGGAGGAGATCGCGGCGGCGGTGGCCTTTCTCGCCTCCGATGCCGCCGGCTTCGTGACCGGTGTGATGTTGCCGGTCGACGGCGGCCATACCGCCTGGTAGCGGATGGCCAAGGGCCGGGCATTTCCGGAGCGTTGAATCGAGGGCACCGGTGAAACAGGGCCTTGTCTTTCTCCTCGCGACGCTTGTGGAGATCGCCACGGCCACGTCGCTCGCCTGGCCGCTTGCGCCGCGCATTGCCCGCGTGCGCCCGGATTCGATGCTGCGCTGTGGTGCGGCCGCTTTGATCGGAACGGGCGTCACCCTGCCCGCGTTCTGGCTTTGGAAGGCTCGGCTGATTGAATTGACCGGATCCGGGTGGGGAGGCCTCGCGGCAGCGCTTGGCCTCATCATCCTGGTCGAGACGCCTGTCTATGCGGCCGCATTGCGCGGCCATTGGCGCGTTTCCGCGGGGCTCTCCGCCCTCGCGAACCTGGCCGGCTTGGCCGCCGGCCAGCTATTGATGCAGATCTTTGGCCGCATCGGATGATGCGGCGGCAAACCGGCCTGTCGAAGTTGCTTGGACCGGCCGCATTATTCTGACAGATAGGATGTAGTCACCGGCCCAAACAGGAGCCCGTCGCCGCAATGACGCACGAGACCTCGCTCATCGCCGCAATTGTTGCCGGAATCGTGCTCGCATTCCTGCTCGGCGCCCTGGCCCACCGCCTGCGAATCTCGCCGCTGGTCGGCTACCTGCTGGCCGGAGTGGTCGTGGGGCCATTCACACCGGGCTTCGTGGCCGACCAGCTCCTGGTGAACCAGCTGGCGGAAATCGGCGTCATCCTGCTGATGTTCGGCGTCGGCCTGCACTTCTCCCTGAAGGACTTGCTGTCGGTCCGGGCAATCGCGGTGCCCGGCGCGATCGCGCAGATCGGGGCGGCGACCTGCCTTGGCTGGGGTCTGGCCACCCTAATCGGATGGCCGATCGGCGCCGGCATCGTCTTCGGCCTGGCTCTTTCGGTCGCCAGCACGGTGGTGTTGCTGCGCGCCATGCAGGACCGCCGGCTGATCGCCACCAACGAAGGACGCATCGCGATCGGCTGGCTGATCATCGAGGACCTGTTCATGGTCGCCACGCTTGTGCTGCTGCCACCTTTGGCCGAACTGCTGGGCGCCGTCGACGACACCACGGGCGCCACTCCCGGATTTCGGGAAATCGGCCTTACCCTCGCCTTCACCCTCGGCAAAGTCGCCGTTTTCGTAGCAATCATGCTGGTCGCGGGCCGGCGGCTCGTGCCTTGGCTGTTGCACCAGGTCGCTCACACCGGCTCGCGGGAATTGTTCAGGTTGGCGGTGCTGTCGATCGCCCTTGGCATCGCTTTCGGCGCGGCGCTGCTGTTCGGCGTCTCCTTCGCCCTCGGCGCGTTCTTTGCCGGAATGATCCTGAGCGAATCCGAGCTCAGTCACCAGGCGGCTCAGGAATCGCTGCCCTTGCGGGATGCCTTCGCAGTCCTGTTTTTCGTCTCAGTCGGCATGCTGCTCGACCCCGCGACGCTGCTGGATCAGTTCTGGCTGCTCCTGGCGACCCTGCTGATCGTCACCCTGGGCAAGTCCGCCGTGGCCTTTCTGATCGTCCGGGCCTTCGGCTACGCCCAGAGGACCGCTCTCATCATTTCCGCCAGTCTGGCGCAGATCGGCGAGTTCTCCTTCATCCTGGCCGGCCTCGGCCTCTCCCTCGGGCTCCTGCCGGAGCAGGGCCAGGATCTGATCCTCGCGGGGGCGATCATATCGATCCTGATCAACCCGGCATTCTTCTTCGCCATCGACCGGCTGCAGCGCGCCGGGCACGACCAAGCTCCGAACGCCGGCCAGATCCCGCAATCCGCTGGCCCGCTACCCGGCCGGCCGGTGAAGACGGCGCTGACCGGACACTGCGTGTTGATCGGCTTCGGTCGCGTCGGGCGGATGATCGGCGAGAAGCTGCGCGGGTCCGGCCGGGCCACCTATGTGATCGAGCTAAACGCCGAACTCGTCGCCGGATTGACCGATCTTGGAAGCCAGGGCATCGACGGCAACGCGGCCGACCCGGACGTGCTGGCGGGAGCCAATCTTGAACAGGCCGCTTGCCTCTTCGTCGCCATTCCCGACGGCTTCGAAAGCGGCCAGATCGTCGAACAGGCGCGGCGCCTGAATCCTGGACTGAAGATCGTCGCCCGCGCCCATTCCGAAGCCGAGATGGCGCATTTGAAACGGCTTGGCGCCACCGAGGTCGTCATCGGCGAACACGAACTGGCGCTCGGGATGCTGCGGCTTGCAGACCTCGGTCCCGGCTAGTCCGGCAGCGGGATGAATTCCGTCTCTCCGGGGACCGGCGCGAAGCGACCGGCTTTCCAATCAGCCTTGGCCTGCTCGATGCGGTCTTCGGAGCTGGAGACGAAATTCCACCAGATGTGCCGCGGACCATCCAGCGGCTCGCCGCCGATCAGCATCACGCGCGCATCGGAAGCGGCATGCAAGCGCGCCTCCGCTCCCGGTGAAAGCAGGATCAGCTGCCCTTCGGAGAATTGCGCGTCGGCAATCACGACGTCACCGGCCGACACGTAAAGGGCGCGCTCCGGCCAGCCCGGCGGAACAATCGTGGTCGCGCCAGTGGCCATGTTGAAATCGATGCAGACCATCGGATGCGGCGCCCGAAAGGGAGCCTCTACGCCATTCATGCTTCCAGCCAGCAACCTGGCGGCGATCCCCGCCTCCTGCCACGCCGGTACGGAGTCGCGATCGATGTGGCGAAAGGCGGGAGCGGCCTCCTCCTGCGGCTGTGGCAGGGCCACCCAGAACTGCAGCCCGAACAACCTGTGCCCCTTTGCCCGGAGGTGATCGGGTGAGCGCTCCGAATGGGCGATGCCGCGACCGGCGAGCATCCAGTTGATTGCGCCGGGCGAAATGGATTGAACGGTGCCGAGCGAATCGCGGTGCAGGATCTCGCCTTCGTACAGATAGGTCATCGTGCTCAAGCCGATATGCGGATGGGGTCGCACGTCCAGCCCATGTCCCGCGGGAACGCTCACTGGTCCCATCTGATCGAGGAAGACAAACGGACCCACCGCCCGCAGCTGCGCTGCCGGCAAGGCCCGGCGAACCTGGAATCCGCCGATGTCCTTCGCCTTTGCGGTTATGACAGTCGCGATCGTCATCTGCGCATCGACCGGTTGCTCGCGAATTGCGGCACGCTCAAGCGAGGAATGCTTGCACCGCCCGGACGACAGCGTCAACATCTACCGTGTAGCGCTCGATCCGCGGAGACACATCGCCCGTTTCCGATGCGGCGCACTCCTCTCCCATCACGACTGCGTAGCGCTGGCCCATGATGTTGGCCAGCCGCAGAGCCCAAGGTGCCGTCGCCTTCTTGATCCAGGTCCACGGCAGCAGATCGACCACGCCGCAACCGGCGGGCGCGAAGATCAGGTTCATCAGTGCGGAGCCATGCGGTGAAACGATCACCCGGGCGTTGGCGAAAAGGTGGACCTGGTCGTCGAAGGGTAGCCTGCCAGGACGAACAACTTCAAATCCATACGGGATGAGACGCGCCAGCAACTCATCTTCGTTGACGAGCTGTCGGATGGAATGGCCCAAATCGCCGTCCCGCGTGACATAGAGCAGGCGCTGCTTCGACGTGCTTCCGGCCGGTACGATCCTCCGGACCAGGTCACCACCAAGGTCAGCAAGCAGCGCCGGCGGCCGGACGACACATTCCATGCTCATCGAAGAACTGAGGATCGCGCGCTTGAGGCGTATGCGCCGTTTTCGCGGCATGACGCAGTTTGCCGGCGTGATGCCCAGCCGCCGCAACACCTCCAGCCCCCAGGCGGGCGTATGCGCCGGCAGCAGCAGCAGCAGATGCCCGGAGACGATCTCTTCGCGCCAGATCCACACTGCGGACATCAGGTCCGAGAACCAGTGACCATAAACATCGCAATACCGATGACCGGAATGCAGACAGGGCGCATCGATCTCAGGCGCATATTTCCGGCGCGCCGGCCGATAGGTTAGGCCGTCATCCTGTTTCGCGAATCCCGGCAGTGTTTCAACGCCCCCCAGGCGGTATTCGGCGGCTCGGCAGCTTTCCGCGACAATGCCTCCCGACCGCGTCACTGACACGCCCCACAGACTGTTCACGTCGAGATCGCCCAGTCGAAGGAAGCGCATTGGATCGGCGACATAGGCGCTGCCGCTCCTGAGGTCGGCGGGCAACGGCGTCCGCGCCGTGCCATGACTGAGCTCCGCATGCCAGCCCGGAGCCACTTGGATCGTCTCCGCCGGGCGCGCCTCAAAAAGCGCGCCCTCGACGCACTCCCGGGCGAGCAACGTCTCGCGACCGACCACGGCGCTTTGCAAAGTTGTGAATGTCTCGACTCCGCAGGGGACAGCCGCCCGGCGAGACCGATCGGCGGCCGGGAAAAATGGCATTCGCTTGCGAAAGCCGCTGAGAAAACCCGACACCGACGCTCCCCCGGTCCAGACCCGACAGCGAACTCCGCCGCGTCGCCTATCCGTGATTCCGCGTGCTTGCTCGAAAGCACCGGGATCGTGCTACATAGTTGCATCCAGAGGCCGTCCATGCGAAGCCCCAATGTCACGTCGCAGGCAAATGCAGCTGACGCCCGAACTCGTCGCGCGCATCCATCGCAACATCGCCGATACCGGCCCTGCTCCCGGATTTATTCCATTGTCTGACCAGGATTACGCCGACAAACGCGATGAATTGCTGGCCACGCTACCAGCAGGCGACTTGTGGATTTTTGCCTATGGCTCGCTCATCTGGAAGCCCGCCTGCGAGGCCGAGGACCATGGCTACGGGTATCTGCGAGGCTGGCATCGCAGGTTCTGCCTTCGCCTGCAGCGATTCCGCGGCACTGTGGAGGCGCCGGGGCTGATGATGGCGCTCGATACCGGCGGTTCGTGCAAGGGTGTCCTGCAACGGATTCCAGAACGCTTCGCCAGGGAACGGCTGGAACTGGTCCTGCGGCGCGAAACCAGCGTAAAGCCGGTCAGCAATCTCCCGCGCTGGATGACGGTGGAAGGCGCCGCGGGAAAATGCCGCGCCCTGGCATTCACCATCAATCGCCGGGGGCCCAACTACTGTCGCCACTCTCTGCAGGAGACCGCCGCGATTCTGGCGCGGGCATGCGGCCATTGGGGTACGGGCGCGGAATACCTCATGCACACCGTCGCCCATCTGGAAGAGCGCGGCATCCACGACCCCTATCTCTGGAAGCTCCAGCGCCTCGTGGCGGAGAATATCGCCGCCGCCATGGATCCAGCCGCGCCGTCGGACGGCGCCATATGAGGATAGCCTATCGGCGCGCGCCTATCCGTTCCGGAATAGGCGCGGAGACGCGGCTCTTGGGACGATTTACTCCGCACCACGAGCGGCCGCCGTGCCCGAATGGCCATGCCGGCCTCCGAGCCAGATCGCGAGGCGCCGCACCACGACATAGAACACGGGCGTGAACAACAATCCGAAGAAGGTCACGCCGATCATGCCGGCGAAGACCGCCGTGCCCATGGCAATGCGCATCTCGGCACCGGCCCCGCTGGCGATGACCAGCGGCACCACGCCCAGAATGAAGGCGAACGACGTCATCAGGATCGGTCGCAACCGGGTACCGGCCGCCTTCACCGCCGCCTCGACCGGTTCCTTGCCCTCTTCCTCCGCCTGCTTGGCGAACTCGACGATCAGAATCGCGTTCTTTGCCGCCAATCCGACCAGCACAACGAAGCCTACCTGCGACAGCACGTTGACATCCAGCCCGCGCATCAGGAGGCCCGTCACCGCCGCCAGAAGGCACATCGGCACGATCAGGATGACCGAAAGCGGCAGGGCCCAGCTCTCGTACTGTGCCGCGAGCACCAGGAACACGAACAACACCGCCGCGCCGAATACCAGGAGGCCGGTATCGCCGGCCAGCTTCTGCTGATAGGCGAGCTCCGTCCATTCATAGCCGAAACCCGCCGTCAGCAGCTGCTTGGCGACACCTTCCATCGCCGCCAGGGCGGTGCCGCTGGAGGTGCCCGGCGCCACGTTGCCCTGGATCTCGGCGGCGGGGAACAGATTGTACCGCGCAACGCGATAGGGGCCGGAGATATCCTTGATCTTGGCGACGGCACCGATGGGCACCATCTCGCCGAGCTCGTTGCGGGTCTTGAAGTTGGTGATGCTGGCGGCATCCTCGCGGAACTTTCCAAGCGCCTGGGCCGTCACCCGGAACGTGCGATTCAGGAAGTTGAAGTCGTTGACGAAGGTCGAGCCAAGATAGACCTCCAGCGTCTGGAACACCCGTTCCGCCGGCACATGGAACATCTGCGCCCGCACGCGGTCGATCTCGGCGAACAGCTTGGGCGTCCGCGTGTTGAACAGGGTGAAGACGCCGGCAAGTCCTGCCGTCTGGTTGCCGGCGATCATCATCTGCGTGGCGACGCCCTCGAGCGCCTTCAATCCCTGGCCGCCGCGATCCTGGATCATCATCTTGAATCCGCCGGCATTGCCGATGCCGCGTACCGGCGGCGGCGGAACGGTGATGACGAAGGCGCCACGGACCGCGCCAAGGCGCTGGGACATCTCGCCGAGAATGCGGTTCGCGGTGAGGCCCTGCGGAATACGCTCGTCATAGGGCGCCAGGACCGAGAAGATGGCCGCCGCGTTCGAGGCGTTGGTGAAGGTCGCGCCGTCCAATCCGGCGAAGGCCGCGGTGTTGACCACGCCCGGCGTTTCCAGCATCAGCTTGGTCGCCTGCATGACGACTTCGTTGGTGCGCGCCAGCGACGATCCGGGCGGCAGTTGGATGATCGTGATGAGATAGCCTTCGTCCTGCGCCGGGATGAACCCGGTCGGCGCCCGGTTGAACTGCCACGCTGTGACGCCGATCAATCCCGCATAGATCAGCAGCATCACCGCGCTGTAGCTGATCAGCCGCTGCGCCAGCCGCGAATAGCCGTGCGCCAGCGCATCGAAACCGCGATTGAACCACCGGAAGAATCCGGCGATCGGGTTGAACCGCGAGTGATGCTCCGGTTCATGCTGACGGTGCGGCTTGAACAGGATGCCGCTCAAGGCCGGGCTCAATGTCAGCGACACGATCAGCGAGATCACCGTGGACGTCGCGATGGTGATCGCGAACTGGCGGAAGAACTGCCCGGAAATGCCGCTGAGGAAGGCTGCCGGGATGAACACCGCCGTCAGCACCAGGGCAATGGCCACCAGCGCGCCGCCGACCTCGTCGACCGTGCGCCGCGCCGCCTCCTTCGGTGACAGGCCGAGCCTGAGGTTTCGCTCGACGTTCTCGACGACGACGATGGCGTCGTCCACCACGATGCCGATGGCCAGGACCAGGCCGAACAGGGTCAGCGTGTTGATCGAATAGCCGAGCGCGGCCATCACGATGAAGCTGCCGATGAGCGAAACCGGGATCGCGATGATCGGAATGATCGAGGCGCGCCAGGTCTGCAGGAACAGCACGACGACCAGGACCACGAGAGCGACGGCCTCGAAGATTGTCCGGATCACCTCGTCGATCGACTTGGCGATGAAATCGGTCGGGTTGTACACCACGTCATAGGCGATGCCCGGCGGAAACTGGCCTTCCATCGATTTCAAGGTGTTGAGGATCGCATCGGCCGTGTCGAGCGCATTCGAGCCCGGGCGCTGGAAAATGCCGATCGCCACCGCCTCCTTTTCGCCGAGATAGGCGTTGAGGCCATAGTCCTGGGCGCCGAGTTCGACGTCGCCCACGTCGCGCAGGCGCGTGACCTCGCCGTCCTTCCCGGTCTTGACCACGATATTGGAGAACTGGCGCGGCTCGACCAGGCGGCCGAGGGTCTCAAGGTTCATCTGGAACGCGCCCGGATCCGGTGTCGGCGGCTGGTTGACGACACCGGAAGCCACCTGCAGGTTCTGCGAGCGCACCGCGTCGACGACCTCGGAGCCGGTCATGCCGCGGGCCGCGATCTTGTCGGGGTCGAGCCAGATGCGCATGGCATAGTCGCGCGCGCCGAACACCTGCACGTCGCCGACACCGTCGATGCGCTTCAGCACGTCGACCAGCTGCAGCGTTGCGTAGTTCGAGATGTAGAGCTGGTCGCGCGTCTTGTCCGGCGAAACCAGGTGCACGACCATCAGGAAGTCCGGCGAGTTCTTGCGGGTGGTCACGCCAAGCCGGCGCACCTCTTCCGGCAGCCGCGGCTCCGCGGCGGCCACCCGATTTTGCACCAGGACCTGCGCCTCGTCCGGGTCGGTCCCCAGCGCGAATGTGATGGTGATCGTCAGCTTGCCGTCGCTGGTCGCCTGCGACAGCATGTAGAGCATGTTGTCGACGCCGTTGATCTCCTGCTCCAGCGGCGTCGAGACGGTGTTGCTCACCACCTCAGCCGAGGCGCCGGGATATTGCGCGTTCACCACGACCGTCGGCGGCGCAATCTCCGGATATTGCGAGACCGGCAAGGCGAAATAGGCGATGCCGCCGATCAGCGTTATGAAGATCGACACCACACCCGCAAAGATCGGGCGATCTACGAAGAGCCGGGCGAATTTCATGATCGATTACTCTGCCAACGCCGCCTGCGGGCCTGGATCGATCTTGCCTTCTTCCGGCGTCACCTTTGAGCCCGGTCGCGCTCGCATCAATCCGTCGATGATCACGGTGTCTTCGGGAGAAAGCCCCTCGCGGATGATCCGCATCCCATCATAGGTGGGGCCGACGCGCAGGATCTTTACGCCGACCATGCCGTCCTTGTCCACGACGAGCGCGATCTTCTGCGACTGGTCGGTGACGATGGCGCTTTCCGGCAGGAGGATTGCGGTATAGAGCTCCGACCCGGGAACGCGCAGGTGCGCGAATTGACCTGGGGTGAAGCTGCCATCGGGGTTGGCGAAGGTCGCCCTGGCGCGGATGGTCCCGGAAGTCTCGTTCACCTGGTTGTCGAGGAACTCGAGCGAGCCCTCGTGCTTCCAACCATCCTCATCTGGCAGCTTGGCGAAGACCTTGATCTTGTTGTCGCGCATGGACGGCATGGCGCCGCGCTCGGAGGCGCGCTGGTAGGCGAGATAGTTGGCCTCGCTCATGTCGAAGTCGAAATAGATGGGATCGACCGACACGATCGTGGTCAGCAGCGTGACGTCGCCGGAATAGCCGCCGGTGATCAGGTTGCCCACGCTGACTTCATGCCGGCTGATCCGTCCGGTCACGGGCGCCCGGATCTCTGTATAGCCCAGATTGAGTTCCGCATCCCGCACCTGGGCCTGGGCCACAGCGACAGCCGCCTTCGCCGCGCTGACCGCTTCGACGCGATCGTCGTAGTCGGCCTCGCCGACGATGTTTCCTTCGCGCATCTTCTCGTAGCGCTTGAGGTTCCGGTTGGCGAGACTGAGCTGCGCATTGGCCTCCGCCAGCTGTGCCTCAGCGGAATCACGCGCGATCTCGAACGGCCGCTTCTCGATCGAGAACAGCAGGTCACCTTGATTCACCATCTGACCGTCGGTGAAGTGGATCTGTTCCAGGTAGCCGCTGACGCGGGCGCGGACATCGATCGCGTCCACCGCCTTGAACTGGCCGGGATACTCGTCCCACTCGATGATGTCCTTGACCAGCGGCTTCGATACGGTGACAGGCGGTGGAGGTGGCGCGCCGGCACTCGCGGCAGCCTGCTCCGCTTCGCCTCCGGAACCCGCGCCCCGCTCATGCCACCAGACGCCAAAGGCCGCGGCTCCGGCCAGGATCAGCATGGCCGTCCACAGCACTCGCCGGCGGCCGCCGCCCGAGTTCGGGGACTTGGAAGAATCCGGCATGGTCATAGATCTACCCCACGTTCTTAGTCGCTGCACCGATCCCTGACCATCGGAGGTCGAAGATCGTAGTGGCTCGACAATCTCGTGTCGACCCGGCCCGTGACATGGCCGGGCGTCCGAGCTATTCCGCCGCTGCAGACCCCATATTCATACCGCTTATGACAAGACCCCAAAGAATATCCGGTCGAACAGATCAAAGGGGTGAGCACGTGGTATGACGCAATCAGATAGGCCGATCGCTCCGCGCATCAAGTCCGGCGCCGTGACTGTGATACAACACTCCCGACATTTCCTGGCAGTATACCGAACTTAACCGGTCAGCCTCGGGCAGCGGCCAGAACAGCCTTGTCCGCTGTGGCCGACGCCTTCCGCCCGGCCACCAGGCCCAGCCAGCGCTCCGCGAACAGGCGACAGAATGCGGCCCCGGCGTCGAAATGCGCTTCGATCTCGCCGAGCACCCGGCGCTCGACCGCTTCCGCCTCGGCCCCGTAGTGACGGGTCATCGCCGCCCAGCAATCGCGGGGAAAATTGCGCGCATCTGCCAGCGTCACTTCCGGGTGCGCCTGGATGCCGTAGGTCGTCTGCCCCAGCCGGAACGCCTGATTGCGGCAGGTCTGGTTCTGCATCAGCAGGACCGCCTCGTCCGGCAGCTCGAAGGAATCCTCGTGCATCTGCATGATCCGCAACTCGCGCGACATGCCCTGGAGCAACGCATCCTCCGCCGCGGAATCGGTGAGATGGACGGATGGATATCCGACTTCCAGGCCGCCGAACCGGTAGACCCGCTTGCCGAAAGCCCGGGCAATAAGCTGGGCGCCAAGGCAGAGCCCCAGGATTGGAATACCGCGGGAGTGGCAATCGCGGATCAATGAGAGAATTCCGGCGAAGGCCGGATAGCCTGCATCGTCCGCCGCATGCATCGGACCACCGAGGACGATGAGCCCGTCGATCGCCGACGCCGAACCGGGCAATGGGTCGCCATCATGGGGAAAACGCGTATCGAGTTCCGCACCCTGCGCTTGCGCCACCGCGCCGACCAGACCGGCGGGCGTCACCGGGCAATGCTGCAGCACCAGGATTCGCATGGGAACAAACCTTCGGGGCACCATGCGCGTCGCGACGGCGGACGCGGTGGCGCGCGCCATCCATGAATCAAAACCTTCCGGGTTTCAACAGGAAATCAACGCCTTGCAAACCCCTTTGACGCCGGTTGCCGATCTCCATTAGCAATGCGGACCGAATCTTGCCCAGCGGGAGGCGCCACTTTCATGGTCCTGAAACACGACGCCGCGGCCACTCCGGCTCTCGGCCCCCTCCAGAGCCACGGCGAAGTCCCTGGCGCCGCGCTGCCGAAAATCGTCTATGGGCGCGGCAGCCGGCTCTTTGACGCAACCGGGAAGGACTACATCGACGGTTCCGGCGGACCCGCCGTCTTCTGCCTTGGCCATGCCCATCCGGAAGTGAATGAGGCCATCAAGCAGCAACTCGACCGGGTTGCCCACGGCTATCGCTACAATTTCACCAGCGATCCGCTGGAGGAGCTGACGGAGATCGTTGCCGCACGCTGCGGCCCCGGGCTCGGTCACATGATTTTCACCACGGGCGGGTCCGAATCCGTCGAATCCGCGCTCAAGGTCGCCCTGCATTTCCACAGTGCGAATGGCGAGAGATCGCGGCGCCACTTCATCGCCCGGAAACGGTCGTGGCACGGCAATACGCTCGGCGCCCTGTCGGTCTCGGAATTCAAGGAGCGGAGGGAGCCTTTTGAAGGAGCGCTCATTCCGGCCTCGCATCTTTCGCCGGTGAACGCCTACCGGCCGCCGGCGGGCGTGGCGCCGGATCAGGTCGCGCAATACTGCGCCGATGAACTGGAGCAGGAGATCGTGCGGCTCGGGGCACGCAAGGTGGCGGGGTTCATTTTCGAGCCTGTGGTGGGGGCGGCGGGCGGCGTGGTGCCGGCGCCGGAGGGATATGCCCGCCTGGTCCGCGAGATCTGCGACCGCCACGGCGTTTTGATGATCGCCGACGAGGTGATGTGCGGCGCTGGCCGCTGCGGCACCTGGCGGGCCCTGCAGCATGACGGCGTGACGCCGGACATCATGGCGGTTGCCAAGGGACTCGCCGCGGGCTACGTGCCGCTCGGCGCCACGATCTACAGCGACAGGGTCGCCGACCTGCTGCAGCGCAAGGCCGGCGGGCCGATGACGGGCCACACTTTTACCGGCCACACGCTCGCCTGCGCTGCGGGGGTCGCGGTCCAGCGCATTGTCGCGCGCGACGGCTTGGTCGAGCGCGTGGCTCGCGATGGCGAACGCCTGAAGAGGATGCTGGCCGACCGGATGGGCGACCTGCCGTCGCTCGGCGACATTCGCGGCCGCGGCTTTTTCATTGGGCTGGAGTTTGTCGCCGACCGCACGACGAAAGAGCCCTTCCCCCCTGAAAGCGGCCTGCATCTCCGCATCCGCGCCCGCTCATTCGAGAACGGCCTCATCTGCTATCCGATGGGCGGCAACGTGGACGGCGTCAAAGGCGACACGGTCATTCTCGCCCCGCCCTACAACGCGTCTGAAGCGGAACTCGATGAGGTTGTCGCCAAACTCGACCGATCAGTTCGGGAAGCGCTGGAATGCCTGCGCGCCAATAGACCTGTAGGCTAGAGCATATATTGACGTGCCAAGACTACCACCGCCAGCGGATTGTTGCACATTTGGAAGTCTCGTATAGCATCAACCCAACATGACCCAAAGCAAGCGGGTGTCTCAGATGGCAAGAGAAGCATCGACCTGCCCTGCTCGCCAGGGAGTTTGAGACAACCGCTATGACGGGCATATCATCCATCACGCATGACTTGCACAATGTGCAGTTCTCCGATTGGAAATTGGCAGGAGCTCGAGCGCATGCGCTCGCAACCGAGCTGTTTCCGATTTGTCGGAGCATAACTGGTGCCGGCGTTCGCGCCACCCTGCGTAGACTGCAGCAAGAGCTTCCAGAGTTAGAGCTTCATGAGGTGCCGAGCGGAACCAAGTGTTTCGATTGGACGGTTCCCGACGAGTGGACAATCCGCGATGCCTATATTGAGAACCCTGATGGCACTCGCGTTGTAGATTTTGCTGACCACAACCTACATGTGGTCAACTATTCGCATCCAATCGACGTTGTGTTGTCGCTGGAAGAACTACGCCCACACTTGCACACCATCCCCGAGATGCCCGAAGCGATACCGTACGTCACTTCCTACTATTCTAAAAGGTGGGGATTCTGCCTATCACACACGGCACTCCAAAAACTTAAACCAGGAAAATATCGCGCACGAATTGATTCAAGCATAGCCCCCGGCAGCCTGACCTACGGTGAAGTCGTAATTCCGGGTAGGACGCGCGAGGAGATTTTTCTTTCCACATACGTCTGCCATCCTTCGCTAGCAAACAACGAGCTTTCTGGACCCGTAGTCGCGACCGAGATACTGAAGTGGTTGTACTCCCTGCCAGAAAGGCGGTTTACTTATCGCGCTGTGTTCGTGCCGGAGACGATTGGTTCAATTGTCTATCTGAGCCGACACTTGGAGCATTTAAAGTCCAGAGTCGTCGCCGGATTCAATATCACATGTGTGGGCGACGACCGCACATATTCATTTCTGCCATCTCGGCACGGGAAAACTACTGCTGACTGCGCAGCGCTGCATGCTTTGACTCATCACGTCGGAGACGGAAACTATCGGCTCTATACGTTTCTGGATCGAGGTAGTGACGAAAGGCAGTATTGCAGCCCCGGCGTAGATTTGCCGGTTGTCTCCCTGATGCGTAGCAAGTATGGCGACTATCCTGAATACCATACATCACTCGATGACCTCACACTCATCACGGCCAACGGTTTGGCAGGGAGCGTGGAACTGCTATCCAAGGCTCTTCTTGCCATTGAGCTCAATGCAACCTACCAAGCAACGACGCCATGCGAGCCTCAACTGGGGCGGCGAGGACTATATCCAACACTAGGCACACGCGTGGGCAGCAACACGGTTCGCAACACGATGAATATTCTAGCCTATTCGGATGGAAATCTCGATTTGCTTGGCATATCAAGGCTGCTGAACGTACCAATTTGGGAGCTGAAGTCGATCGTTGACAAATTACTCGCTCACGAATTGCTTAAAGAAGTGTCTGTGAACCGGAACCCAAAATAGGTCTACCATGACAGAAAGACGCGAGAGCGATGTTGCTCGCTTCTATGACGCCGAGGCGAGCGACTATCATCGAATGTATCAACGGGAGAATCTGCTGTCTCTCGATCGCTACCCGGCCAATTATTTCCGGCTACAGATTCTGGTGCGCCGCCTTGCAACTCTGGGCGCAAGGCGAGTCTATGAGATTGGCGTAGGCGAAGGCACGCCGTTGGTTGCAATGGCCAAGCTGGGGCTGGAGGTGGAAGGGTGCGATATCTCCGAGGCGATGGTCGACGCTGCGCGTAAGAACTTCGTAGCGAATGGACTATCTGCTGAACTTATCCAATGGGGTGATGTCGAAGACGCAACCACACTTGCAAAGCAACTTGCAAATGGACGGTATGACGCAGTCATCGCTGCTGGAGTCCTACCCCACGTTCGCAACGATCGCTTAATGCTAGATACCGTTAGGATGTGCTTAAACCCTGGCGGTGTCGCCTTGATCGAATTTCGCAACAAGCTCTTCTCACTGTTCACTTTCAATCGCCTGACAAAGGAGTTCATACTCGATGATCTTCTCACCAATGTTCCATCAAAAGTTAAGGCTATTGTTGAGAGTGAGCTTGACAAGCGTTGCGCACTAGATCAGCCACGACTCCGTACGGCTCGTCCCGGTGCGGAGCTTGGTTACGACGAGATCTTGTCGAAGTTCCACAATCCTTTCGAGTTGCAGGAGCAGTTTAGAGCCGCAGGATTTGAGGAAGTATCAGTACACTGGTATCATTATCATCCCGCTCCCCCGATGCTAGAACCCAATCTAGGTTCGCTCTTCCGAGAGGCTGCTATGCGACTTGAACATGAGGGCTCCTGGCGCGGGATGTTCCTCTGTTCTGCAGGCGTTATCGAAGCGCGGTTGCCGAAATAGTATAGTCTACTCTGGAAATCGGGCATCAGTATCTCACTAGGGAGCACCGACGGTTTCGGTCAATGGCGGTGCTATCTCATTCGGCCGCTTGCCGCTGCAGAGCATGGTCAGCGCCTCCTGTTGTACTGTGTTGCTGAGACGGTAGTACGCCCCAATCGAGATATCGCAAGGCAAAGTCAGCAATGTCTCGGCCTTCTTGTCATTGTAACTTCGCCGGTCAGAGATTCCCGTGGCAATCACCGTGTCTGCCGCCGTCTTTATCTTCGCTGAGCCGGGCGCCAAGGAGCAGCCAGCAAGCGCGACCGCAGTCGCGAAACAAATTTGCCGGCACGCCCTCCTCCAAGCATGACGAAACCTAAACTCCATGGCTCAACCTCCTAAGAAGACGCTTTCAATTGCGGTTTCGAGAAAACTGTTCTTCGATGCGATTGAGTATCCCCTTTACGTCGCTGACCTGGCTCTTAACGACGGCGATATCGGTAGCCATCGTCTTGCTATCTTGCTTCCAAGCCTCGAGCGCTTCCACTCGCACATTGATGCTGCTCGCCCACCAGAATGCTGCGCCCGTCTGAATCAGGATTGCGCCAATCAGCGCCAGAGGAATTTGCCGGTCGAGATGCCAAGGTTCCTTCGATTGCGTCAGATCAATCATGCTTCTCCCTTCCGCAATATGAGTCGGCCAGGAAAACCCGCAGGCATAGATCGCGATTCTACCAAGTAATTATCAAGCGTCCGACGTTGCCCGCCAACGCCACGCCAGGCCCATCTGCGCCCACGCCACCAAGACCGGCATTGCCGCTGTAGTCGACGTCTGCGCCATTGCCTGGATTGCGGCCACTTCCCTGCGTAGTTACGGTATTTGTGCCGCTGACAAAATTGGACCCGCCCCCGCCGCCGCCACCATTGCCGCCCGCGTCGCCCGTGGTAGACCCACCGCCTCCACCGAAGTATCCGCCGCCGCCACCACCACCGCCCCCGCCACCGTTGTCGGCGCCTCCGGCACCTCCACCATTCGCGCCACCAACCCCTCCGGAACCAGTTCCGCCATTCGCCCTAGCTCCCGCACCTCCCGCAAGCGACGAGCCGCCAGCACCATTGATGCCTACAGACGTAGTGCCGCCAGCACCACCAGTCGACTGTGTGCCACCGCTTCCACCACCACATGTACCGTACAACGTTCCGCCAGCGGCTCCCGGACCGCCAGTTGTGCCACCAGCAGCCCCCCCATTGCCTCCAAGAGCGGTCGAACTTCCGTATCCTGATCCGCCACCGCCTCCACCTCCAGCTACAACCAACGCGGCAGCGGCTCGAAAGACCCCTGAATAGCCCCCGCCACCCGCGCCGCCATCGCTTGATCCACCAATCGCTCCGCCACCACCGATGTAGCGCAATAGGTTCTCTCCAGGCGTGACATTGATTTCGGCAAAGGCGAAACCGCCGCCACCGCCATCCCCTCCCAAAGCGGTGCCTCCTTGCTTGTTGTCTGCACCACCTCCCCCGCCACCCCATGCTTTCACCAGCAGCGTGCTTGCGATAGGACTTACTACGTAGGCACTGCCCGCATCTGCGCTGGCGTATATATCCTTGTTCGTGAAGGTCTGGTGTTGGCCGGCGGCGAGCACGCCGAGTTGGAACGCGAACAGCGAAGCGACCGGCCATTTGTCGAGGTTCTCTAGCCAGTGGCGTGCATGGATGGAGCAGATTCCGCGCCACACGGCAGGCGAGAATTCGGCCGGCTCGATCAGCCGACGGAACTCCGCGGGCGCGAGTTGCGCCGCGAGGGAGCGCTCGATCGGCGCGAGAATGCGCCCGCGCGCCGTGCCTAGCCGGATCATGCATCGCTCCCGCTGTCGGTGGTCACATAGATCTCCACGCCGATCAGCCGCGCATCGCCCGGCAGGGTGTCGTTGACGTGGCTTGCGTTGCGCTTGATGCGGAAGAGAACCGTGTCGGAGGCAACGGGCGATCCGGCAACGGAGATGGCCGGGCTCTCGCCGCCGCGATGCAGATCCCCGGCGGCCAGGCCGGCGTCCTCCACCGTCTGCTCGGTGCCATAGGACGCATCCAGCGCGTCGTCGTCGGAGATGGCGACGGCCTGCAACGCCCACACCACGCTGCCGGAGGCGCCGGCATAGGTCCAGATCGGCCGGAAGGTAATCGTGCCCTCGTTCCACGATTTCGGCATGGTCAGCGTGAAGCACGCCGATTCCGTCGTTGCGGGATCGAAGTCGAAGACACGGAGATTGTGCTTGTTGGTGGCGGTTTCGATCGTGCCGACGGCGGCACCCGCGGTCAGGGATCCGATCAACGCCGCCGCCGGCACGAAGATCATGTGCTTGCCGATCGCGCCGATGCTCGAAACCGGAAAATAGCCCAGGCATTTCCAGTTGCCGCCGCCCAAGCTGACGAAGCAGCCGACATCGCCCGCCGCCGTGACGATGTTCGCGGCGCCGGGAAGCTTCAGCGCCGTCGCGTGATGCGTCAAGGTGAGCGCTCCGGTGAACTCGACCCAGCGCAGAACGCCGGCGTTCACCGTGCCGAGCGAGGTGATCGTTGTTCCGCCGGTCACCTTCACGTATTGCCCGGTCGCGGCGCCGAGATCGATGGCGGCGGCCGAGGCGATGTCGCCGCCTTGGTTGGCGACCGCGCGCCGGATCTGTTTCGCCAGCTCGCGCAAGGCGTTGTTGATGCCACTTGGGGCGCAGCCCTCGGCGATGTTGGCGCCGCCGATATCGATGTTGTTTGGCGCGCTGTTCGCGTCGTATTCATGAATGGCGTTGAACGGCATGGCGACCTCTTGGCGCGGACATTGCGGGCGGGACTGGACGAGCGATGTTGGGGGCTGGCCTCAAGCGCGCCTGGTCAATCGTGCTCGTCGGCGGCGCGCAACGAGCGGCCGAGCAGGAAGCGCTCCATCTCCCGTGCGGTCCTGACCAGCTTTTCCGGCATCGCCCCACCCAGCCGCGCCAGATCGAGGCAGACGTAGCGCCGCAATTCATCGAGAGTCGCCTGGGCGAAGTATCCCTCCGGCGTCAGGGCGCTGTCCTCGTTGACCTCCACAGCTTCGTCATCCGTCATCGCCCGCCCTCCGCCGATCGGCCGGCAAGCCAGCTGCGCACCAGCTCGGTGGCGAAACTGCCATGATGCGTGGCGCACCCCGCGGCGAAGCGGACGACATAGGTAAGCCGCCCGTCGGGCATATCGACCAGAAGGTAGTCGCCGCCGGCCGGTACCGCGGCGCCGGTTCGCTGCGCGATGCCGATGGCGATCTTTTCCGCCGTCGCGCCCTCGGCGAGGGTCACAGCCGCGGCGGGTAGTTCACTGGCCACCCGCTGCGTCAGGTCTTCCTTCGTGGCGCAGGCGATCGCAGTCTGGGCGGCAAATGAAGTCAGGCACAGTATGCCGATCGTGGCGAGTATGCGCGCCATCGGTGCTCTCCTATCGCGGGATGAAGGTCGTGAGCGGGAAACCGGCGCCTCAACGGCGGCGGATGAATCCGCGCTGTCCCAGCCGGGGTTCGAACGGCAGGCCGGGATGGTCGTACGGATTGGCCGAAAGCGGCGCCGGTCGCGTCCGCGGCGGCAAGCCGCCGACGCCAATCGGGAGCTCATCTTCGCGGGCGCCGAAATCTTGTGCCGGGCGGGCCCCGGTCGCACGATCGCTCTGCTCCGGCAATTCGCCCGGGTCGACTTCCGCGGCGTCCGCCGGCGCGTGGGATTGCTCCGACAGGCGCCGGCGCTGCATCGCCGCGAAGTAGTCGAGGCCCGACAAGGCTGCTGCCGCTTCCCGGCTGCCGTCGAGTTCCAGCAGGCTGCGACCCGCACCGCTCAGCAGATCCGCCCAGAATCCGCGCCAGTCGAATTGAGCACCCGTCATCGGCATGCGTGAGACCTTTCCGCAGGGTTGGGGAGAATCTTGCTGGAGGCGGCGGGCAGGGCTGTGTGCTCAGCCGCCAAGCGCGGCGCCGAGGACCGAGCCGATGAGGCCGGCGCCGATCTGCCACGGATTGGCGCCGTTGCGCTGTACCGGCTGCGTCGTCGTCTGGGTGCCGCCGATAGTGCCGCCAATCAGGTTCTGATACAGGGCCAGCTCATTGATCGGCGCCTGCTGCAGGGCGTTGTAGCGCTGGATCTCGGCATTGATCAGGTCCTGCATGTTGGCCTCGCGGCGATCGCCGACCTGCGCCAGCTGCTGGGCATCGAAATAGTCCTGCTGCGCCAGTTGCGGCGCCTGCTGTGCCGCCACGTCCATGCGGCCGCGCTCGGCCTGGTAGGCGTCGTTCAGGATGCCGCCCAGCCCCTGCGCCACCGCCGCGTCATGGGCGCCGCTGCCATATCGACCGCCCAGTGCGTAGCTGGCGTTGACCGCGTTGCGGGCGCGATCCAGCACGCTGGAGAACCCCGGCGCATCCTGGGCCAGGTATTTTCCGCTCAGGACATCGCCGTAATATCCCTGTGCCGCCGCATTGAGCGGCGAACCCGCTTGCGCCCGATCGGCGATCATGCCCCAGGCCTGGCTGGTTTCGGGCGCGACCGGCGCCACCGTCTGGCCGGGATACGGATTCACCCGCAGCCCGCCGGCCTTGTAGAGGTCATTCAGCCGTTGATAGCTCGTCTTCCACAATGGAATCTGCTCCGACCACGGCGCATTGTTGACGGTCGTCGTCTGGTTCTTCGGGCTGCCGCCGCCGCTGCTCATGTCAGTACCTTCTGGATGATGGAAGCCGATTTCTCGTAGCCGAGCGCCATGGCCCAGCCGGCGCGACCGATGATCTCGACGCCGTTGCAACCGCAGCGCCGCGCCCAATCCTCGATCGCCTCGATGCCGTCGCGGCCCCATTCCGGCAATCCCTTGCCGGCGCAGAACAGGACCACCAGCCAATTGGCGTTGGGGTATTCGAGCACCTGCGTCACTGCTGCCGCTTTGGCCGCGTCATTCTGGACGGCGACGAAAAGCTGCATATGGCCGCTGTGCAACTGGTCGAACGTCGAGGCCAGGGAGTGCCTGCCGCCCGACAGATCCACCGCCGGCTTCAGGATCGGTGCGACATCGTCCCACACGGCGGGAACCAGGCGCGTTGGCACCAGCCAGATGGTCGTGCGACCCACGCCATCCTTCTTCCCTTCGGATGGCGGACGAAAGCCCGGGGATGGCGACACGTCGCCGGCAATTGCTTGCTGCTCGCTCATGATCGCCTCACGGAGTCCGCCTGGGCAGGCCGGCCGGGCGCGACATGGGCAAGCCGCCATATCCCGCTCCCTTCCCGGCGGATGCCGGCGGCGCGATGAAGCCGTACCCTGGCTGCGTGACCGAATAGGGCCCAAGACCGCCGCCCCCACCGCCCAGCGTCACCGACGGATAGGTTGCGGAGCTCAGCGGAACCGAGATCGCCTGCTGCGCCTGCGCCCGCTCCTTCAGCAGCTGCAGGTACTCGTTGTACTGCTGGTTCGACAGCCAGGTGCCCTGGGCGCCGTTCATGCCGCCGCCCGGTCCCGCGCGACCGCCGCCGCCCGGCGCATCGAAGCCCCCGGCCTGGCTGACATGCGCGGTCTGTCCGGTCATGCCGCCTCCGAACGGCGCAAAGGCCGCATGCGGCGCCCGCGGGCCGCCCGAAAAGACCCGCATCGCCGCTCCTTGGCCAACCGGCATAGGCGCGATCGTCTTGTCATTTGCCATCCTTCGTTTCCTTATCCGAGAATTGCGTAGCGGAACGTCCTGTCGGCCTGGCTGTTGTCGGCGTGGAAGATCGTCACGCCGCCGGTCACGCTCGGCGCGAAATACAGTCCGGCCAACGCCGCAGCGGCATTCGCGCTCATCGGCATCAAGCCGATGAAACTCGCCTGGGTGATCAGCTGATCATTCAGTGTCGTCGATGCCGCATTGGGTTCGAGGGTCACCTCGCCCAGCACATTCAGCTTCCCGGCCACGACGTTGTTGATCACGGCACGGGCCTGCAGGTCCCAGGGCTGATTCAGCCGGATCTTGGGAAACAGCCTCATTGGGTTCATCGCTCGCCCTCCGGGCCGGCTTCGATATCGATGCCCTGTGCATGCGACCACTGGCTGCCCGCGGCGATCGCCACCCGAGCCCGGTGGTAGCGGGCCGCGGATCGCTGCGGGCACTCTCCCACCTGGTTTTGCGCCACCGGCGGATGCCAGGTCACGGGATCGTTCGACTTCTCTCGCCTGCCGACTTGAACCGTGAGCAGCCCGCCATCAACGGCCGGCCTGATCGACTGCACGAAGCTGCGGCGTCCTGGCGCGATTTCCGCCTCGACCGTGTCGATCTCCGCGGCAAGGTTTGGCCCCTCGAAGAACGCCAATCGGCGGTCGGTACCGAAGGCCGCCAACTGCCCGAGCGGCGATCCAGTCAACAGCGCGCTGTCGAGCGACAGCGGCATGGCATCGAGATCCGGATAGTCTGCGTCCAGGCTGTCCAGGGTATAGCCGAGCTTGCTCATCATGCGGCAGAGCACGGACAGGTCCACGCGGGCCCTGGACCACCGGTCGATCGTCCAGTTGTACAGCAGCTGGGTGTCCGGCGTCCCGTCGCTGCTGTCGTTCGAAGGAAACGCGACGATGTAGAGTTTGCGTGATGGGTCGATCGCGGCGCTGACGCGGTAGAGATAGTCCTGGTTCACATTGGCCCAGAACCACTCGTCCACCTTCTGGTTGCCGATTGCGCGCTCCGCTTCGCCGCCCGCCAGCATGAAGAAGCCGTCGGCGGCGAGGAAAAAGACGAGCTGCTGGTAGCTCGCGATCGATCCGGGCACGGCGCAGCCGCGCTCGGCGGAGATCGGATCGAACTGGAAGATCAGGTCAGGCCCCACATAGGTGCCGCGTCGGATCGCGGTCTCCTGGAAGACGACCGCATACTGCCCACCGACGACGCCGGTGACGCTGCCGCCATCGGGGAAATGCTGCTCGTCGGCCTGGTCGATTCCGATCACCCAGCCGCTGAGATCGTTCAGGGCGGACCATTGCACGGCGCTTTGGCCGTCCGCCTTCCGTCCGATCATCACGAAATCGCGAACGGTGCTCACGAAGCGGGCACCCAGGGGTGCGGCCGTCAGATCGGAGAACTGACCGCCCAATGTGATGTCGAAGATCTGCGGTCGGTCTACGCCGTTCGTGGCCACCGCGAACTTGCCGAACTGCGCGAACGACCATCCCTGGTCCGCCGCCGTGCCGTAGGCCCCGGCCGATCGGGAAACGTCGTTCCAGCTGGTGCCGTCCCAGCGATAGAGCTTGGTCGCGTCTCCCGCCACGTTCAGGATCGTTCCATCTGGACCGCGGAACGATGCCGCACCCTGGCAGCGCGCCTCGAGCGCATTGCCAATCGGCGCCAGGCCCGGCATCGGGCCATAGCTCTGCGCGGTCGCCGGCACCACGTTCAGGACATGGCCTGACGCAGCGCTCTCCAGGCGCGGCTGGTCGGGTGCGAACTCGGAGAAGGGAATCATAGCGATGGCCTGATCTCGCCGCCGGCGAGCCGTCTTGCCGTACTCGTGGCCAGCCTGTCGCGCGCGGCCCCCTCCAAGGCCGCGGCCCGAGCCGCATTGGCGTCATCGCGCAGATATTGGCTGTAGAGGATGGACTTGGCGCGGTGCCGGATCAGATCCTCCGCCTCATTGGTCCAGGCATTCTGGTCGCCATCGGCGGCGAGAGCCGGCAGCTTGAACAGGCCGGACAGCCGCACGGCATAGACGGCATCGGGTACCGGATAGAGTCGCAGCATCTGGCCCCAAAAGGCGTATCGCGTCGGCTGTCCGCGGGTGCCGACTGCGACGCTGATCGCCTCGATCTCTCCATAGCTCGATCTGGAGAGGATCATACGCGCTCCGCCATTGGTGATGGTGACGGCATCAAGCTCCAGGAGATCGGGAATGTCCGACAGATCCGTGCCGTCATAGAACTCGCGCCCCGGCACCGTGTCGAAGGTCCGGTCGCGGAACTGGTTGAACCAGTACCGCTCGACCTCGTGATGCGCGATCGCCTCCTGCACGCACAATTTGATCTGGCCTGACATGTCGGGCCGCAGGCTCTCATCGGCGATGCGATTGATCAGGTCGAGATAGGTGCCCATCCTTGGCCTCCCGCTTTCGCTTGGCTGTCCCGCCGAGATTGCAATGCGGCGCGGCGCTGTCCGCTGGTCCCGGCATCACATGCTCGACGGCCGCAACCTTCACCCCGAGGCGCCGGCGCTGCATAGCGCGGCGGCGGCACGGCGCGGCGGGAGCATTCGCCCCCGCCGTTGGCTCCTCAGCCATTGTTGACGGTGTAGGCGATATGGATGATCGCCTTGCCCTGGCTCGCTGCGGTGCCGGTCTGGGTATACTTCACGTAGACGTCGGTCTCGCTCGCCGCCTCCTGCAGGTTGGCGGTCGGCGCGACGTTGTTGCCGGCCGATCCTTCCGCGATGTCGGCGGCGCCGAGAATGTTGTCGTAGCTGCTGGCGTTGGTGCCGATCGTCAGCACGTTGGTGGTGCCGGCGTTGAAGGCGGCCTTCACCCGGGCCAGCGCCTGGGTGATCTGGGCGCCGGCCGGCAGGCGGCCGATGACGTATCCGGCGGCGATGCCGGGATCGTTGTAGTTCACCTCCTTG
Source organism: Dongiaceae bacterium (assembly GCA_039808885.1). Taxonomy (GTDB): domain Bacteria; phylum Pseudomonadota; class Alphaproteobacteria; order Dongiales; family Dongiaceae; genus Dongia_A. The sequence goes on from JBDHTX010000004.1 coordinate 138,374, forward strand.
CGCAGGAAGTGCACCAGGTTCTGGTGATACTGCTGTGCGACAGCCATGCTGAGATCCTTTCGGGAATGAACGGCGGCCCTCGCGCCGGGGCGATGCGGGCGGCCGCGCGGATGCGAGCGCGAGCGGAAGCCATAGGCGCTGACCTGTGTCGGTGCGTTGATCGCTCTTGGCGCTTCTGGACGGCGGAGGTCAGTCTGGATACGGGCGTGATGGCGCGCAGTTCGTTCTATGCGGCCGCACACGCAACGTGGTGGCCGTTATCGCTCCCAATGACGGCGCCACCTGGCCCCTTGCGTTGCGCGCATGAACTCATCGTCGGATAGCTCGAGAAGAGCTTCCGGATGCGGGGCGACCGATCGCGACTTCTTGTTTCCGTGAAGCTTGCGATGCGACTCATAGTACCCGGCCGGCGCCGGAAGATGATCGTAGCCTGGGGTCTCGATCGTATCCATGCCGGCACGATCTGGTGCGGTCCATTCGCTATTTCCCGCCGTGCCGTCGCGATAGGTTGGCCGATGACCACTGCGCGCCAACGTGGCATCGATGATGGTGTTGCTGTTCACACCCTGCGGCCAGTATTGATAGTGCATGTCCTCGATTTCGTGGAAGGCCGAACGCATGCGGTTCCAGGAACTCGACAGATCATCACCCTTCAATAGAGGTTCACCGAGACTCTGCGCATGCGTCTTGTACTCGGGGCTGGTCTTGTCGAACTGTCTGTCGAGAAATCGCACCGGCCCAAAGGAGCTCTTCGCATGGGGATTGACCGGCGGGCTGAGTGCATCGCTGTTGGGAGCATAGTGGTCCGGCCCGGCGCGCAGGATGTGACGACGATCGGAACTGTCCGTGTATATCAGGTACTTGTGATAGACGGGACCAACGATGCCTTCCACGGAAGCGGGGAGATTTATGCGGCTGTAGAAGACGTCAATGCTTTCGCTCACTCCTTTCACCCTTCATCTGCAAGTCGCCGAGCCTTAGGGGCCGGTCAACCCGTGCGTCATGTATCCGTCAACCTTTGTGACGGTCAGTTTCACGTCGCTGTGCGCGACCACGCCGAACACCGAGACTTCTACGACGCTGGAAAGGCTCGGCTCTCCGGTGGAGCCGAGATCGGGTTCGAACGTGCAGCGGAAAACCAGGCTTCCATCGAACTGGTCATAGGCGAGGCTCGTGACCGGCGGACACTTAAATCCGCTCGCCGTCATGAAATCGAGAAAATCCTGTATCGGTCCCGCCGCCCGGACGTATTTCGCGACCAGGACCTGGAAATCCAGCTCGCTCGCGTTCGTGTGCGGATCGAGCGCCTGCACTTCAGTCCTGAAGGCGATGGCCTGCTGGGTCTGCCCGGCCGTGATTTCGGCCCAGCCGGCTCTCGTCGACAGACCGATGACGGCAAGGAAGAGAGCAACAGGAAGCTTCTTCATTTTCAGACCTCGCCGGATACAACCTTATGGTTGTATTTTGGCGATGCCGAGTGCTGCGGTCAACAACCTTCGCGTCAGCCATTGTTGACGGTGTAGGCGATGTGGATGATCGCCTTGCCCTGGCTGGCGGCGGTGCCGGTCTGGGTATACTTCACGTAGATGTCGGTCTCGCTCGCCGCCTCCTGCAGGTTGGCGGTCGGCGCGACGTTGTTGCCGGCCGATCCTTCCGCGATGTCGGCGGCGCCGAGGATGTTGTCGTAGCTGCTGGCGTTGGTGCCGATCGTCAGCACGTTGGTGGTGCCGGCGTTGAAGGCGGCCTTCACCCGGGCCAGCGCCTGGGTGATCTGGGCGCCGGCCGGCAGCCGGCCGATGACGTATCCGGCGGCGATGCCGGGATCGTTGTAGTTCACCTCCTTGCGCAGGAAGTGCACCAGGTTCTGGTGATATTGCTGTGCGACAGCCATGCTGAGATCCTTTCGGGAATGAACGGCGGCCCTCGCGCCGGGGAGGTCGCACAAGGGCCGCCGGCGCGCCGGTGCTGCAGACCGTGGGGTCGATCTGCCGTGCTACGGCGCGCAATGTGGAGGGATGGGAGATCGAATCGCTAGCTGGCGGCGGCGTAGGTCGGCACCACGATGGTGCCGAAGTCCTTGCTGTTGAAGCGGGTCTTCTTCAAGCCGAAGATGGCGCCCGCCGAGACGCCGAGCTGGTTGCCGTAGTCGAACAGCTCCTCGAACCAGGTCATCTTGTCGACCCCGTTCTCCGAGCCGAAGGCGACGCAGGCCGCCTGCGCCCCCGCGAACACGGCACGGCGCGTGTTGTCGACCGCGGCGTTGCTGGTCGAGTGGACGCCCTTCGGCAGGCGCGTCCATTCGTGCAGCACGACGCCGTTGTACTCGCCGAGCGCGCCGGTAAAGATCGGGTTCCGGTCGCGGTCGCCACCGGCGGTCGCCGCCTTCTGGATGTCCAGCCACTGGCCATTCGAGGCATTGCTCCGCATGTCGCGCACCTGGTACGGATGCAGGAACATGACGTATTTGTCCTCGCCGTCGACTCGCAGCGGGCGGATGATCGGGATACCGTTCTCGAAATAGGTCTTGGCCCTGGCCACGCAAGCGTCGATCAGCGAGAGATCGAACTTGTTGCCAGCCGCGAGGCTCTCGTCATTCGCGACGTTGCCTGCCCGGATCAGGTGGTCGACATCCGCCGCGACAGCCGCATTGTTGCCGGTGAACCGCGTGTCGGTCTGTGCGGTGAACCCGGCGACCTGGTTGGCGAAGCTCTGGTCAAGCCGCTCCGACCACCAGTCGCGCAGGCCTTCCAGGTTGTCCTGGCGCACGTCGAAAGGCACGCGCTGCTCGCTCATTTTCCCGGCCGAGCGCGTCGCATGGCGCAGCTGGTTGATCACCAGCGTGTCGCTGTAGGTGGTGAGGGCTTCTTCCTGCCCCTCCAGGGTGGCATCGCCCTGCACGCCCTCGCCGACCAGGCGCATGCGCAGGCCGCAGACCACCTGGTCACCGGCGTTCTTGGACAACTCGTCCTTGCGATAGATCAGCGAGTCCTTGGAATTTCCGATGAACTTCCCGATCCAGGTATTGGCGATGGCCTCGGCCAGTAGCTTTTTGGACCAGACCTTGACCGCCAAGGGGTGATTCACCCCAAACTCGGTTTTTGCCATGTTGGCTCCTTGTCGATGAATGTCCTGATGCATCAGCGCGACCCGACGGTCGCGGATCGGTCCATGTCGCCGGACCGCGGAACACGACATGCGGCCTCGCCGGCGCTGCGCGCGCGGCAAGGCGTCGTCATCCGATGCGAAGCTCCCGAACGACGCCGGGGAGCGCGGCGAATATTGCCCGCTTGCGACGGGCGGATTGCGGCTAGTCGCGGCCCTCGGGCGTCGTGCCCGGATCCGTCAACTCGCCATATTCCCCGAGCTTGGAAAGCAGCGCCTCCCAGGTGTCTCCCCACAACCGCTCGACGCGCCGCTGCACAGCCTGCGCTAGAGCCCTGCCGTCATAGGATGCCATAAGGACCTTTCCCTGCGCCGCGCACACGGCGCGGTCCGGCATTGCGGCCGCAAACGCGGTCGCGCTCATCACCGACAGGCGAAGGATCGCCTGCTTTCCGTCGGTACCAGCGATCGAGGCGAAGAGGTCGAAGCTGAAGTCGGTGTCATGCTGCGGCGAATATGCCGAAAGCTCACTATTCGACGTGCGCAGGGACAGCAGCTTCGCCACTGATCCGCCGATGCTCGCCGATTGGGCGCTCGGTTGGTAAGCCTCGAATTCCCATTCGCCGAGCCGGCGCAGCTTGGCGACGATCTGCGGCCAGTCAGACCCCGTGCAGGTCCGGCAGTGGTCCTCAAGATAGGAATGCAGCAAGGCGCGATCGAAACGCCTGGCCAGCAGGAGGTGCCGGCCCCAGACCACCCCGCCGGCTTCGCATTGCCGCGTCAGCCGCCGCGACGAGCCGAATGTCAGTGCGAATGTCTCCGATGCCGCGTCGCCCTCCGGGCCGATGTCCGCCTGAACCGGCAGCCAGAAATCCTCGCTGTCCGGCGGCAAGCCGGTGTCCAGGTCGACATCGGAAATGAGCAGAGACTTCAACGCGGCCCGCATCTTGTTCATCCCCCCACGGTATCACTTCACGATGTCCAAATGCCCATTGGATTGCCATGCCCCCTCCGGCACCCAGCGGCGCTCGAAATTCGCCTGGACCCCTGTCCTGGTATAGGGGTTGTTGACCGTCTTGGGGAATCTGTACTGCCTCAGCTTGTCCGCTGCAATGACCGCAGGCCCTGAAGACGCCTGGCGAGCCCCTGGACCGAGAAAGCTCTCGGCCATGCGCAGCGCCGTCTCCTCATCGGCCATGCCGAGGCCGAAGTTTCCCTTCCCGGAGCGAGCGGCGCGCTGGATCGCGATCTCGTTGGCGATCCGGCTTTCTTTCGGCCGGGCAAGCAACTCGACGGTGTTGCGCAGGCGTTGGGTCAAGTCGATGGTTCCGCCGCCATCATCCACGATCTTCCGGGCAAGCCTGTATAGCGGCCCGAATTCCGCTGGATGCTGCGCGAGCGCCGCCGCGGCTGCGGATGCTGCCGCCTCCACCTCCCGGCTGATGCGCTGCGCACCGGCAACGGCGAGCTTGCCGCCCTGCGTCGCGATCTGAGCGGTTGCCGGCAATGCGGCGCCCACCACCGCGCCCGTTCCAGCTCCCGCTGCCGCCTTCTCCAGACGCTGTTCCAGGCCACCCTCGCCGCTGTTGAAACCATAGGCCGCGCCGTTGATGGCGCCGGCTCTGGCCATGTCCCAGGAGGCTCGCGCGAGCTTGGCCACGTTTCCGGCGCGTCCGGCAACCGATGCGCCGCGAGCAATCCAGCCGATGGGCAGATAGGTGACCGGGTTGGCGACCGACCCGACAATCGCGCCACCGCCGAAGGCATAGGGGTGCTGCTGCTGCAGATACTCTGCCTCCGCCCGGGCCTCGCTCAGCGCGGCGTCGTAGACGTCTCCCATCGCGCGATCATCGAACGCCGCTCCGAGAGATTCCCAACCGGCCTCCAGTTCATCGCCAAGTCCGAACGTCAATCCGTCATAGAGCCCCGCATTGAAGGCCCGCTCGGCCTCGGTCGGCTGGCGGCGTGGCCCGAAACGTCCGCCGCCCGCCGGAAGCGTCTTTGCTTGTCCCCTGGCGGCTGGCGTCGAACGGGATTCAACATCCACGAAGTGTTCCGGGTTGTCGTTGATGTGCTGAAAGATGAGCTCTTGATAGCGGCGTTTTTGATGCGAGACGTCCGGGGCCATGGAGCCATCCTTGGCAGAGGGGTGGTCGGGGATCGATCGCCGTAGCGCCGGACTCTTCGCCCGGGTGGCCGGTCTGGTGGCGCGTATCGCCACGCGCAATTGCCGGCATCCACGTCGCCGCCGATTGGCGGCAGACCGCCAAATGCTGGCGCGTCAGTGATGATGGCACCGCAGTTCACGCGGCACGGTGACCAGTTGCGACCCAGGTTCTCTATGTCGTGGCGCGCCGATCATAGTCGCTTGCAGTCTGTGACAGCTCCGGCATCCACAATCTTGACGGGAGTAATATATCAATCCGCTCGCCTCTTGGTCAATCCAGGGTTGTGACCTCGCGACGCGCCAGAATCGCTCAGTTCCCCCGCAGCAGCCTTTGCCAGCGATCTCCCTTCGTCACGCGGCCGAATTCCTCGTCGCTCATGGCGGCGAGCGCCTCAAGCTCCGAAAACCGACGGCCGGGGCTATCCGGCGACCGGGCCTTTGTCGCCGGACCGGTCTCCTCCCGTGCCGGGTGGCTATCCCACCCGCGCGCGCTTCGCGGCAGGTATCCGTGCAACAAGGCATAGTGATAGATCACCCCGGCCGGATCGCGACCGGCGGCAAGCGCGCGCTTGCGAATGTCAGCCTCGTTGGCATTGGTGATCGCCACCGCCTGGTCCAGCTGGTAGCCAAGGTCGACCAGTTCTCCCACCCGATGCATCCGGGCGTGCCGATACGCGTCCTCAAACTCGACACGCCGCATGTTCGCCTGGGCGGCGTCGGCAGCCGCGGCATGATCCTGTCGCTCGATCCCAGCGTCTCGCGCCGCGAGCGCCTCGGCCAGCGCTTCCGCCCCCTCTTCGAGGGCCGACACCGGATCGTCGAGTTGCAATGCGATCTGCGTGAGCACGTCGACCGCGGCGGCGATTTCCCGGCTCCCGGCGCTCGCGGCAGGGGCAGGCTGCAAGGCGAGCGCGTCGTCCTGCGGCGCCAGAGCCGGCCGTTCCGGCCCTTCCGGAGCTGGCGCGTCGCTCGCGGTGCTCCCGCTCGCTAGGTGGACATGTTCGGGCACAATGGAGGGCGTTCCGCCTCGGGCAGCGATTGAATCGTCCGGGTTCATGTTGGTGGAATCCATCACCGATGGCTCCTCAGGCATGGGGGCTCCTTCGCTGAAGCAGGCGAATGACAGTTCATCGGATTCGAGAGCGGCTTGTACGCTGCAGGCGCCCGATCCCGCTCAACAGGACACGAAGCTGCTTGCGCGGCTCCTCACGACCCGCGCAGCAGACGTTGCCACCTGTCGCCTTTCGTCGCCTCGGCGAACTCATCGTCGGTCAGGCCGGCCAGGGCCTCCAGGGTCAAGGCCCCAAGCGCGCCCCCGCCGGCGCTCGAGAGTGACTTCGCACCCGCCTGCCCGCGGGCGGCCAAGGCGACCTTCTCGACCTCGCTCATCCCGTGCGGCGCTTTTCCTGGCGCCGCCGCATGTGACTGCCCCTTGTCAGGCGAACGAAGCGCGCCGGCATTCCGGGAATACCCCCGTTGGACTGCGTACTCGTAGATCACCTGGGCCGGATTGCGCCCGTTCGCATAGGCATTGCGGATCAACTCCAGTTCGTTGTCGAAGGTGATTGCCGCGGCTTCATCTCCGCTGTACCCCAGCCCCGACAATTCGCCGATGCGGGCCTGGCGTGCGTGCCGATAGGCGTCCATGAAGTCCGGTTGCGTCCGCACATAGCCGCGCACCGATTGCAGGATCTGCGTCCGGAACGCGCTCTCCGCCTGCAGGTAGGCCAGGTCCTCGGGCAGGGCGGCCGGCTCCGCCGTATCGTCGACCGGCCCGCCCCCATCCGATGGCCCCTCGGCAAGACCGGGAGGCGGCTCGCCCGGCGTGGCCTCCTGCTGACCTTCGATCATTGCCTGTAGACGTTGCCGCGCATCGCGCGATTCCTGCAGCTCCCGTTGCAAGTCCCGGCGACGCGCGCGCTCCTCCGCCAGGGCGCCATAAGGAACCATGCGTGCTCGCTCGCCCCCCGCGAGACGCGGCGGCTCCCGGGAGTCACGCCCGGCGTCTTGCGCCCGGTTCTCGGCCGCCGAGTTCCGCTCTGGCGCGTCGGAGCCAGGCCGTGGATTGGCCGGCTCGGCGCCACCCGGCATCCCTGCGTCGGTGTCGGTCATGAACAGCCCCATCCTGGGAAACGATTGTTGGCGCGGCACACCGCCGCCGGCCACCGCTGGCCGGTCGCTCGCGATGCAGGCTAACCCGATCGCCTAGTTGGCGTCGGGCAAGCCGATGATGATCTCGTTCTCGATCACGCGATACGCGAGTCCGTCGCCGGACTCGGCCGCGATGCGATCCGCGATGATGGCCGAAGCCGCATCGCCTGGCTTGCCTGGCGGCAATATCGTGCAGGTGATGATGCCCGAGACACGCCCCGTATTGAGCAGCGCTGTCCATGCTTCCAGGCTGCTTGCCGAGGAGACCCCTAGAACGGCGCACAAGGCCGGCGTCGGCTCGCCGGGATCAGCGAGGACCAGCATCTCCGTGTCCCAGCCTCCGGCACCGATCAGATCCCGTATGTTCGGCGCGGCGGAGCGTGCCTCCTTCGCCCCTGGCGCAGCGTAACGGTCAAGGCCGATCACCGCCAGGGAAGCCTCGATCACACTGACGTCCCGCCGCGTTTCCGCCGCCACCAAATCGGTCGGTGCGGCAGTCTGTATTCCCCGGGTCGCACCGCTGCTTGAATCCAGGATCTGCAACGCGGTCTGCCCGTCGGGGGCATCGCCGGCATCGGGACGATCCAGCAACGACGTCAGCATGTAGGGAAGGCCCGGGAGGATGTCGCTCCGAGGCGCCCTCGCTCCGCCGGAGACATACGGCTCAAGCCGATGGATCAGGGTCGTCATGACCTGTGCGACGCAGAACGGCCGCTCAGGGGCGCCTGTTGATTGCGCTGCGGTGAGGGTCAACTCGGAGACTTCGATCCGCTCGCCCGGGGGCTGGTCGCCTTCCATTCCATCGACCAGGCGATAGAGCAATCGCGTCCCGCCCAGGTCGAAGACGCCGAAGCGCTCGAAATCCCCGAAATGCCGGATCGCGGCAATTTGCGGCCTTCGCTTCCCGCCCTCGAAAGTCAGTTCGACGAGATCGCCGGCCTCCGCGACGAAGTAGATCGGTTGCGGCAGCCCGTCGCTGCCCCGCTCATCCAGCACGAACACACGCGGCGCTTCGGTGTAGGGATAGAGGTCATCCGGCGACTCTCCGCCGCTCTCACTTTCCAGAACCGCCTCTTCGCGCGAGGCAATGACGCCACGCAGGGTCGCGGCGGCAGCGCGCCACTTGCCCTTTGCCCCACCCCTGTCCATCAGGTCGAGGAGATCCTGGAAATCCGCCGAGGACTTCAAGCGCCGGAGGGCCAGGTTGCGCAGCTCCGGTGCGCGGCCGAACATCGTCAGCAGATCCGCATAGCGATCCGCGGCAGCGATCGAAGGCGCCGGCGATATCTCGTTGCCGGCGATCAAGTCGCACGGATCTGGGCTGTCAGCCACCGCCCGCATTGGGAAGAGTGACGCCAGCACCAATATGCCGGCGAGCCCGCGCACTTTCACGCCACGCCTCCCATGTTCCCCTCCCAAGCTTCGTGCCGCGGTTGCCGCGCCGGATCAATCAGCGCCAAAGCCTTTCCCACTTCGCGCCCCGCGTCGCTGCGTCGAAATCCGCCGCATCGAGACTGGCCAGCTTTCGCAGGTCGGGCATGTCGCGTTCGGCCTTCTTGCGCACCAGCGGCGAGACAAAGCCGGCATGGTCGATTTCCCAGTCGTCCGGGATCCCGTCGACATTCCTGTCGTTCTGGATGCCGACCGACCTGCTTCCCGGCACGTCCAACCTAACCCGCGAGCCGGATTCCAGCAACCTGCGATTGAGCTCCTGAACGTCAGCCGACAAGAGCTGTTGAGCCGGCAATTCCCCCGCCGACACGGACTCGGCGATGCCCTGCGCCAGAGCCTCAAGGTGGTTGCGATATCGTGCCGGCCCACCCGATTTGCTCCCGCTCTTTTTGTCACCCTCTGAAGCGCGAAAAAACTTCTGTCCGCTGAGATAGTCGAGGATTTCGCCAAGCCGCGGCGCGTGGTTCAGCGTGCCGACAACGGTGCCTTCTCGCCTGCCGGTCAGCACTTGTTCGGTTTGCTTCAGATCGCCGAATTTGTTGGCCCAGCCGGCGAGCATGGCGAGCGAGGCGGGATCCAGCGCGCGTCTCCACCGCTTCTCGAACGCTTGCTCCAGCTCGCCGACCTTGTTCTGGTCATCCTGCAGGATCGCATCGTCCATCTGCGCGACGCGGGCTTCGCCATCGGAGGATTGCAGGAGCGAATCGATGAAGGCCCGGTGGCGATCGATGGGATTCCGCGACGTCGCCATGTAGCCGATACCGCTCATGATCTCCTCATAGCGTTCCGGCCGCATCTTCCCCGCCGCCAGTGCATCGCCCATGACGTCGTAGAAGGCATCCCGCGCGTGTGGATTGCCGGCCGCCGCATCGCCTTGCAGCTTGCCCAAGGTATAGCCGCTGAACAGCTTCGGCCGCTCCTTGTCCGTAAGCCGGTCATATGCCGGCTTGCTCAACGGGGGCCCGTCGTAAGGCCACCGTTTCGGCCCGAGGAAATTCCCGCCGCCTTCCATCCGAGCCAGCACATCGAGCATAGTGCGGCGGATCGGGTCGGTGAACTGATAAGTCGTGTCGGCCATCTGGAACCTCGGTGAGAACAACGTAGTCTGGAAGGTGTTCTCAGGCGAACCCACCGGAGAGCGGCACCGCCCTGTGCAGGCGGGCTGCCTGCCTTTCCTCGATCTCCCGCAATCCAAGCGCGGCGTTCAGATCCGCCTCGTAGCGGCGCAACTGCAGTTCCTGCTGCTTCAAGGCCACCTCGGCCTCCAGCTTCTGCAGGTCCGCCTGCAGCCGCGCCTGCACGGGAGCCGGCATGGCGGGCGGCTGCATCGCCTGCGCCTGCATCTCCTGAAGCTGCCGGCTCTGCTCCATTTGGCGTTGCTGGTCCTGCGTGACGCTCTCCACGAACTCCGCCACCAAGCTGCCCGGCAGCGGCGAAGCCTTCAGCAGCCTGCCCCATGCTTCGATCGGCAGCGGCTGCTTCATCAGCAGCGGCAGCATCTGCTGCAGGATGGCCCAGCTCGCCTCCTTCTGGTTCGGTGATGCCGGAGCGTCATCCACGATGATGTCGAATTCCAGGACATCGTCGCGCCGGATCAGCGGCACATAGCGCTCGAAGTCGGGCCCGGCGATGCGGACCAGGCGGCCATCGCTCAGATAGTCCCGGATCAGGTGCAGCAGCAACCGCCCCTGGTCCTTGCGGTAGCGCCGAAGGCCGTCGAAGAACGGCGCCAGGATGGTGGTGCCGGCCTGGCGCCGTTGGTACTCGAGCGACGCCGCCTGGCCGCGGTCGGCGAGGCCCAGCATCTCCACGTTGATGCCGCTCACGTCGCGCAGGGATTGCAGCGCGAATTGCATCAGGGCCTCGACGCCGGTCGGCATCAGGGCCGGTGGCTTCGGGGTCACACGCGGCCCGGCGCCGGAGAGCGCGCCGGTCTTCAGCCAGACGATGCGCCCGGCATTGGCCCAATCCGTTTCGGCCTGCTGATCGTTGTCGAAGGCGCCGCGCTCGGCCATGATGCCTTTGCCGCTGGTCTGGATGCTGTTCAGCACCGAGGAGAACAACGCGTTCGCCCAGCGCTGCGGATCGCGCATCGCCCGCACCAGGCCGACCCATTGCCTCCGGTTCCGGTCGCGATAGCCGGTAATGGCCTTGAACTTGAAGCTCGCCTGGGCCTGTGCCGCTCCGCTCTCGAGCAGCGTTCCTCCCAGGAATGCGTGGCGCAGGATCCGCTTCTTCTGCTGCTGGACGACCAGCGTGACGCCCGCCGACTTCGCACGCTCCTGCAAGGTTGCCAGCGCGTCCTCGTCGGCGGCCTCGGTGATCCCACCGCTCGCCGGGTCGGCGACGCGGTAGCTCACCTTCATCTCGGACCATTCGCATTCCACGATGGTCACGGTTCCGCGCCGCGCATCTCCGGCGGCCTGCGCGCCGCCGTAGTTCCGCGCGGCCTCGCGGTCATGCAGCGGCGATTCGAGCGACCCCAGGCGGGCCCATCCGGCATCGAGCTCATCGTCGTCGAAGCCGGGGAACATCTGCCGCGCCGCCCCGATATCGATTTCCCGCGCGCGATGCATCCGGCGGGAATCCACCAGGTTGCGCTTGACCGCGCGCGCATCCCAGACCATCTCCAGCGGATCGATCCGGTCGATGACAATGCGCCCGGCCGGATCTTCGTCGTAATCCACCCGCGTCTCCGTCCACCCCATCCCGCAGATGGCGGCGTCCTGAAACGCGTCGGATTCCTCGTCCTCCGCATTGCACTGGTCGCGCAGATACATGGCGGCGCCGGTATAGAGTTCGGCCGGCCCTTGGTCGTCGGCGCCCGGCACCGGCTGGGGCGTCGACTGACCTGTCACCGGATCGATGGCGGGCATTGTTCGGTTACTGGTGGTGCGCGGTATGAAGCGCACCTCCTGCCGGTTGGCGACCTCCATGCCGATCACCGCGGCCACCGCCGGAGCGATGCGGTTGAAGGTGACGCAAGGCCGGTTCTGGCCTTTCAGGCGCTGGCGGTCGGCCTCGTCCCATTGCCCATGACCGGCATGGAAGGCGAAGTCGGCCTCGGCGTCGCGGTACCACTCGCTCTGCGCCCGTCGGTCTTCGAGGAACCAGCCCTTGAGACGCTCGTAGAGTTCCGCCTCGGCCAGCGGCGCTTCGCCACCGCCAGGGTGGGCGGCATTGTCATCGAACATGCGAAAACCTTCGTAGCTGTGAGACGGGCGGTGCAAAAGGCCGGCGGCAACCGTGTTCGCGGTCGCAGGGCCGCACCGGAAAGGGGCGGCGACGCAAGCGGTCGGCTTCGCTGGCGCCTCCGGCGACCATCATGCGCTCATCCAAGTCCCGGTGCCGGCTTGCGCCGCCGCATAGCGCGCGCGCCGCGCGGGCGTCGCCGCCGGCTCGGGCAGCCCGCGCGCCAGGTAGCGGAAGGCATCCGCGGCATGGCTGGTCCAGTCGTGGCGCGGCCGCGCCGAGTAGATCCCGCGCTCGGCGTCATAGTCGCAGCGGTACTGGCGCAGAGCCTCCAGGCCATGCGCGCATTTCTCCGCATCGAACCAGCACCGCGGCAGCAGGTTGCGCACCGCGTTGATGCCGTCCTCGATATTGGGTTCCCGCGGCAGTACCCGCCCGGAAATGCCGAGCCCCGCCAAGGTCTGCAGCCGGCTCCTTCCAGTCGACAGATCGGCGACCTGCGCATCGTGCGGCAGCAGATGCTCGCCATAGACATAGGGCTTTTCGCGCAGCACCTTGGCATAGTGATCCAGGCCGACACCGAAATTCTCGTAGTAGTCGACGATGCGGACCTCTTGCCCGCCGACCTGGCAGAACCAGATCGCGGTGCTGTCGCCGATGCCGAGATCCCAGGCGGTATGCGTGAGCAGATCGGGCGCCCACGGCACCCGCCCGACACGCCCGTCCTGGTCCGCCCGCTGCAGCAATCTGCCGTAATAGGCGCCCGGCAGCGCGGCATCGAAGCTGCAGTAATACTCCTGGCGGATCATGTCCTCCGGCATCCCGGAGGCGCGCTCCTCCGCAATCACCGCAGGCGGGATCGCGCCGGTATCGTCGACGGTCAGCAGCTCGGCGAACCACTGCGAATTCCGCCGGGCCAGGTCGTACAGATTCCACGCATGGTTGCGGCCGCGCGGCGTGAACAAGAACAAGGCGCTGCCGCGGTTCTCCGCCAGGATCGGGCGCAGATAGTCCCAGGACAGCGGATTGGCGAGCGCGAATTCGGAGAACACCAGGCCGGCCGGCGGCGCCCCAACCAGCGAATTGAAATTGTCCGATCCCACCAGTTGCCAGGTGGAGCCGTTCACGAAGCGGATTCGCATCTCGTCGTCGCGCGTCGCGGCGCGGATCGCCGGCGGGAACGCCTCGTCCAGCCGCCGCAATCCGCTGTGCGGATTGACCGCATCCCAGATGGCTTTTCTCGCCTGCGCCGCCTCGGGCAGCATATGCCAGTAGTTCCCGGTTCGCCGCATTGCGGCGCAGGCGGCCCAGTGCAAACAGACTTCGTCCTTGCCCGCCCGCCGATGCCAGACCGCGACGGCACGCCGCGGCCCCTCCTGCTCCAGGTAGCGCCAGAGCCGCTGCTGATAGGCGCGCGGACGCCACGTGTTCGGCAGCGTAATTTCCATGCAGCCTCCGTCACCGGGGATCGACGCGGCCGGCGCGCTGCCGCCAAGTTCAAATTGGGTTCGCCCGACAGGCCGGCTTTGAGCGCTGCGGCTGCGCGCGGATTCGATCAGTCAGGATTCGAAATGTCAGGATTCGAAATGTCGGAATTCGATTCGCGGGGCCCAGACTCATGCGGCCCTCCGCCTGCTGGCGCGCCATCGCCCGCGACACCTCTGCGACGATGGACGGATGATGCCAGCGGCCATAACGCCGGTCAAGATTTTCCCGCTTTGCGCGTGTCGGAGCGTCACGCAAATCCGCCGGGGAAACGACGCGGACTATGGATGCCGCAGGATGGCGAAGCTCTGCCGGACGCCGTTGACGACGCCCTCGATGACCGAACCGAAGTCGCAGGTGATCGCGGGGTTGAGCTGCGCGATCATCTCCGTGAATTGCGACCGCGGCACCGCCCAGGCGAGCCCGGTCAGCTTGCGCCGCGCTTCGGTCTCGGGAAAATGGATCAGGGCGATGGCGCCCGGCGTCATCATGCGGACGATATTGCCGAGATAGGCTTCGAACCTGCTTTCCGGAACCTTCGAGCAGACATGCCAGGAGATGATGAAACGCGGCTTCTCCTGGCGCGCGCGCTCGATCACCGCCGGCGCGATCACGTCCAGCCGCGGCCGCTTCTGTTCGGTCAGTTGCGGCGCCAGATGCGTCCGGCCCAGGTCGAGGAATTCCTGTGCCAGGTCCATGCCCCAGTACCGTCCGGGCTCGAGGAATTCGATGAGCGGCGTCGCCAGCCGAAGGCTGCCGCAACCGTAATCGATGACCAGGTCCGCCGGCGTGACGCCGAATCTCAGCAGGAACTCGAGCAGCTCCGAGCGCGAACGCAGAGGGCGGGCGCCCGGACCGATTGCCGGATGCCCCTGGCCGCCGCGGATCTTCGCCAGCACACGGTGAACGTAGTACTGCTCGTACGGCGTAAAAGGGTGTGTGAACCGCCAGCTCCAATAGCTGACGGCACGGCGAAGCTTCTTCTTGTTGAGTCTCATCACATCCTGCGGCGGCGGTTGGCTAGGAGATATGAGCGCAGTCTGACGGCAATCTGACGCTTACCCCCGCTTGCCATCATTGCGCCGCCGGCATCTGCCCGCTTTGTCTCCAGACTACGCCATTCAGGACCACTTCGATGCAATTCTCGAACTTCGGATGGACGCGGGCATATCCGCCATGTGTATGGGCGACGTGCTGCACGATGGCCAGGCCGAGGCCTGATCCGGCGGAGCTGGCCTTGCCCTTGCGGAACCGGTCGAACACCGTCTCCCGCAGCTCCTCCGGCACGCCGCTGCCCTCGTCGCGCACCTGCAGCACGATCGGATGATTGTCGCCCCGCGGCGCCGCGCGGCGGATCGCCACGGTGATCTTGCCGCGCCCATGGTAGAGCGCGTTGTCAAGCAGGTTCCGGACCATGTTCCGCAGATCCGCCGCATAGCCGCGGATCGAGAGCGCCGTGCCCTGCTCGACTTCGATCTCGATGTCGCGTTCCGCCTCGTCCGCCAGCGGCAGCACCATGGCCGTCGCCTCGCGCACGATACGCGGCAGGTTGACGGGCTGCGGCTCGGGTTGCGCGCGCGTCGCGCTTTCCATCCGCGCGAGGTCAAGCAGCTGCGCAACGACCCGGTTCAGATGCTGGAAATCCCGGCGCACGATGCTCCAATCGACCTCTCCGGTGAGCTGGGCGCGCTGCAGGCGGAGATCGAGCACGGCGAGCGGCGTGCGCAATTCGTGCGCGGCATCGGCGGTCAGCCGACGTTCTGCCTCATAGGCGCGCGACAGGCGGTCGAGGGCGCCATTGACGGCGCCGACCAGCGGCAACAATTCCGCCGGCAGCCCTTCGGTGGTGACCCGGGCGTTTGGATTGGCCGGTCCGACATCCGCCGCCTCGCGCGAGGCGCGTTCCAGCGGCCGCAAGCTCCAGCTGCCGACCAGCCAGATCGTCGCCAGCGCGACGAGTCCGCTCGGCACCAGAAGAAGCATCGGCTCGACCGATTCCTCGAGCATGCTTTCCGCCAGGGCTTCGGATTCCACCTGGTTTCGCGCGACGACAAGCCGGCGCCCGCCCGGGGCCAAGGCGGTCATCGTCATCTGTGCGTCCGGGCCGTGGAACTCCAGCGGCCCGAAATCCTCGCCCGGCGCAAGTATCGAGAGCGGCAGCGGCTTGGAGATATTGGACGACATGGCGATCGCCCTGCCGTCGGCGCCGTAGAAGGTATAGGAGAACTTGCCGTCGGCCTGGCCATAGGCGTCGGTCCATTCGGGCGGCAGGTTGACGCTCACCGCGCCGGTTGCCTCGTCGACGCTGATCGACTCCAGCAGTTCGTTGGCCTGGCCCTGCATCGTCCGCTCGGCGATCGCCTCGTCGGTGTTGTAGACCTCGCGATACGCGAAGATCGCGGCGAAGGCGATGCCGATCGCCGAAACGACGAACAGCGAGATCAGCAGCCGGTATTTGAGGCTGAAGGCGCGCGGCCGCGACATGGCTACGCGCCGTCTCCAGCGAGTTCCGAGACCAGGCGGTAGCCGATGCCGCGGCGGGTCTCGACCCGTACTCCTGCCTCGGCATTCGTCAACCGCCGGCGCAGGCGCGACACGACCGCTTCGAGCGCGTTCGGCGTCACCGGCTCGTTGAAGGAATAGAGCTGCTCCTCCAGGATGTCGCGCACCACGACCCGTCCCGATGCGCGCAGCAGCGCCTCGAGCAGGCCGGATTCCCGGCGGCTCATTTCGATCAGTTCGCCGCGCACCGAAACCTCGCGCGATGCCGCGTCATAGAGCAGCGCCCCGCAGGAAAGCTTCGGCCCCTCGCGGGTGCCGGGCCGGCGCAGCACGGCACGCAGGCGCGCCTCCAGCTCGAGCAGGCTGAACGGCTTGACCAGATAGTCGTCGGCGCCCTCGTTGAGCCCCAGCAGCCGGTCCTCCAGCGCGTCGCGCGCGGTGACCACCAGGGTGGGCACGCCGCCCGGGACCAGCATCGGCGCCGCGCGCAGCAGATCCATCCCGTCGCTGTCCGGCAGCCCGAGATCGAGGATCAGCACGTCATATCCGCCGGTCGAGAGTGCTGCCCTTGCCTCCTCGGCGGTGCCGACGGCGTCGACGATGAATCCGCGACCGACAAAATGCTCCGCGATCAGGTCGCGCAGCTCCCGGTGATCCTCGACCAGAAGGATCTTCATGATGGCTTCGTCTCTTCCTCGCGCCACTCTGCCTAGGCCCGTTTGGCCAGGTAGGCATCGCACAATTCGCGCAGCCGCTCGCGCCCGAAGCTCGGGTCGTGGCCGGCATGGACCACGTCGACCGGCAGGTCGCGCAACCGCTTCATCGTCGCAACATAGGCGCCGATATCCGATCCCGGCAACTCGTCCAGCAGCGGGCCGTCATAGATCGCGTCGCCGGAGAACAGCACCCCGCTCTCGGCCTCCCACAGCCCGATGCTGCCGGGCGAATGGCCCGGGAGGTGCAGGATCTCGAAGCGGCGGTTGCCGAGATCGATCACGTCGCCTTCGGCGACAATGCGGGTCGCCGGCGCCGGCGCGACGCAATAGGCGGTCGGATCGTAGTCCACCGCCGGGACCGCGGTGAACAGCTCCGGCGGCACGTCGTATCCGGCCGCGCGGATGCTATCGAGGATCGCATCGCCCTTCGCCGCCCCGAACAGCGACGCTGCATGTCCCGCCGCCACCTTGGCGGCCTCGGCGCCGTGCACGACCCGTTCGGGAAACTCGTGCAGCCCGCCGATATGGTCGTAATGGGCGTGCGTCGCGACGGTCGCCACCGGCTTCTCGAGCAGATGGCGCGCGGCCTCGCGCAGGCTCGCCATGCCGAGCCCGGTATCGACCAGCATGTCACGCTCGCTGCCGCGCACATGCCAGATGTTGCAGCGGATCAATGGCGCGACATGCGGCTCCCAGATCAAGGTGATCTGGTCGTCGATGCGCTGGAACTCGAACCACCTGTCCGCGATCTGGAAACCCATGAACTCGCTCCTGCCCCGGCCGTGCCATGCCGGCCAGCGCAATCTGCCAGCACTCCGCCCCGAATGCCAGACGCGCCACCCGGCCGGAGCCTATCGACGCCCTCCGGAGGCGGCGCTGGCCGCGGGATCCCGGTCGGAGGCCGCGCGGCGATTGCGCCGCTTGCGCGCATCGGGCCCGGGCCATGCCCCCTGCCCGTCCGGCACAGACGGGGTGCGCCGCGGCGGCCGCAGATACTGGTCGAGCCCCCGCGCCAGCCGGTCGACGCAGGTCTTCCATCCCAGCCGGTGGTGCCGCGCCACGGCATAGAGCGAAAGCCCCAGCACCGCCACCTTCAGCACGACATCGAGGGTGACCGGGCAATCGCGCTTCAAACCCTGCGCCCAGGGCAGGAACCGCTTCGCATGCAGCAGCGCCGCGCGTTCCGGCAGCGGCATGTCCTGCCAACCGGCCGGCGGATCGATCTGACTCATGCGCGACACGCGCGCCCGGCCGGCCCTGCCCATCGCCTCGCAGACCCAGGCGATCTCGCGCGCCGCCCGCGCCTGGTCTTCCGTCAGCCGGCCCCTGCCGAGCAGCATCTCCACCGGGTCGACCGCCGCCGGCCGCAGCGCCGTTTCCGGTGTTGCCCCGCGGTCCGCGGCGCCGGGCGGGCGCGACTCACCGCGCAGCAACGCCGCGAGATCGCTGACCCGGCACAGCCGCCGGGCGATCTGTTCTGCAAGCTGCGCGCAGAGCGCGGCCTCGGAACGGTTCGTACCCGCGTCGTCCCGGCGCAGGCTGCGCTGCGCCAGTGCCCGCCGGCCGCTCAATGCGGCGATCTCGCGCTCCAGTCGCGCGCGCTCGCTGCGGATCCGGTCGCGCGCGTCGGGCTTGCGCATGAGCAGCGCCTGCCGGAGCACCGCCAGATGCCCGGTCCACAGCGCATCCTCGTCCCGGCCCGGCCGCCGATCACCGGCATGCCTATCTGCCGCCGTTGCTGCCATGCCGCGGTCCATAGAAGCTGTTGGCGAGATTGAGGAGGTGCTGGCGGTCCCAGTCGTCGCGGATGCGCTCCGGCCACAGGATGACGATGCCGCGCTCGCGCCACGCCCGGCGCGCCATCTCATCCATTGCCTTGGCATCGGGCATCATCATGTCCCGCGGCGGGGTTCGGGCCGGCCGATCGCGCGACATCACGACGCCTCGCCCGGTTTGCCCGCGGCAGTCGAAGCACTTTCGGCGGCATCCTCGCCGGCGCCGAAGCGCACGATCTTGATGACCAGCGGCGGCTGGGTGCCGCCGCCTTGCTCCTCGCCGCCGGATGTGCCGACCTTGCCGAACGCGCGGTTCAACAATTCCTGGGTCGCCGCCAGGGCCACGCGCTCGTCGTCGCTGTCGGACAGCGCCCGAAGCCGGGCGATGGCGGCGACGGCGGCGTCGCGCGCCAGTTTCCGAATGTCCTCGCCGGCGCCTGCCACCTGTCGCATCGTCCCACGTTCTGCAGTGCGCTCTGGGGTCCGCCGCCGCGCCCGCCTCGAAGTTCCCGCCATGCCGATCTCCTGAGAGTGATCCGCTCCCGCCGACTTCGCGGCTGCGAGCCTGCCTTGCTAGCGGCGGCCCGCGACCCGCGCCACGATCGAGAGGCTCGATGCTGGCCACAGTCCTGGCCCATCGCCGCCGCCGCCGCGGAACAACGGTTCCGATGGCACGACAGCATCCTCGAAGCGGATGCCGGGCGGCCAGCGGCCGATCATCCGCGATACCCGCCGCCGCTCGCGCGGCAGGTGGCGATGCGGCAGCTGCGGTGTGCGCTCCATCATCCAGCCCCTCGCGCCCGGCTGCTTTCGCGACGTGCCGCGCCGGCGCCGGCTCCATGTCCGGCGCCGCGCAAGGCCGCGGCCAGCCGGGCCAGGAGCGCGGCATCGACCGCCGGGATGCCGCGCCGGGCGGCGCCGGCGACGATCCCGGGCCAGTATTGCGGGGGAATGAAATTGCGGTGCCGCCACTGCCGCGCCAACAGCGCCGAGCAGCCCGCATCGCGGGCGAAGGATCGCGTGGCCGGCCAGCGTCCGATCAGGTCGCGAAAGCTGGCCGGCGGTGCCGGATCGGCGGTGGGGTCTGGCGGAACCAAATTCATGGCCGAACGATACGAAAAGTAGCGGAACAAATCAATACACAATGAATCCTTTTTCCGTTACACTGTGTACCATGACTGGTTCCGCCTCGCGCTCTTCCGCCCATCGTCTGCGCACCGCCATGCAGCTTCGCGGCATCGGCTCCGGCGCCGAGCTCGCGCGCCTCACGCGGCAGAACGAGGTGACGGTGCGCTCGCATGTCAACGGCACGCGCGACGTTTCCAAGAAGGCGGCCGAGGCCTACAGCCGGGCGCTGCGGATCGATCCGGCCTGGCTCATCTACGGCCAGGGCAGGATCGCGCGCGATCTCGAGGGCGGCGGTGACTCCGGCGCGCTCCCTTACGCGCAAGACGTCGAGGCGATTGCAGGCGATCCGGCCGACGCGCCCTCGAACGCGCGGCTTTCGGCGTCCGAGGCGCCCGATTTTCATGTTCTCAGCAAGGATGTTCCCGTTCTTGGTTCCGCCGAATGCGGCGGGGACGGATCTTTCACATTGAACGCAGGGGAGCCGATCGATTTCGTGCGTCGGCCGCCGGGACAGATGAGCAGGCGAGGCATCTATTGCATCTATGCCGAGGGCAGCTCGATGGAGCCTGTCTACGAGGCTGGCGATCTCATCTATGTCGATCCGCATCGTCCGCCCTGGCCGGGCCGGGACGTGGTGATCCAGCTGCGGGCGCAGGGTCCGGACGGCGAAATGCGCTATTTTCTGAAGCGTCTGGTGCGGCGCAGCGGCACGCAGTGGCGGGTCAAGCAGTTCAATCCCGAGAAGGAGATCGTGCTGGACGACCGCGACGTGGCGGCGATCCACCTGGTGCTCAAGAACCACGAGCTCATGGGTCTGTAGGAGAGGGCGCAGGCGATACGGCGCCGATGGGCGGCGACCTGCCTCTCAGCACCAGCCGCCGCGCTTGCCCCCGCCATACGATCGCGCCAGCCCGGCCGCGATCAGCCGCTGCGCCAGCAATTCGCCGTCGATCCAGACATCGGCATCGATGCGGCCGCCATATTTGTCCCAGCTGGGTTCAGCGAATTCGATCACGCTGCCGCGGCGTATGGCCTCGCGGGTGAAATCGGTGGCGCGTCCGCCGAGGTTGCGCTCCGACGCGCATTTCGCCCGGCCGCCGGTTTCCGGCGTGTCGATGCCGCGCACGCGGATGGCCACCGGGTTCAGTCCTTCCGGCAGACCGGGCAGGCTCACCGCCAGGGTGTCGCCGTCCTTCACCGCGAGGACCGGCCAAGCGAAGCGGTCGCCGCCCGTGGC
Source organism: Dongiaceae bacterium (assembly GCA_039808885.1). Classification (GTDB taxonomy): domain Bacteria; phylum Pseudomonadota; class Alphaproteobacteria; order Dongiales; family Dongiaceae; genus Dongia_A. Next base: position 159,281 of record JBDHTX010000004.1, read on the forward strand.
GCCGTCGCTGGCCGCACCGGCACAGGAGAGGAGAAAGAGGAGCAGGAGGGTGAACGGGCGCATCCATACCTGATACGTTTTGCGTTGACTGATGTCAATTCATTATGTATCGTTCCGCGGCGAAAGTGAGGCACGATGCAAGCCAGCCTGAGCCGTTTTCTCCGCGCCGCCGCGGAAGACCATTTCGAGGGCCCGATCCCCGCCGTCGAGCGCGACCGCATTCGCATCGTTGAATCGGCGGAGCGGGCCTTCGACCGCGCCCTGCCGCCGCTGGAGCGGGGCGTCAGGTCGCTCGGCCTCGCCTATGGCGACGTGCTGCGCGACAGCGCCCTGGCGGAAGCCAGCCGCCAGGTCCTGCTGGAAGCTGGCCACCCGGCCGGCGCCGACGGCCAAGCCGCGGAGCTGTACCGCCGACGGATCGCGATGCTGGCGGAAAGCGCCGCCTGGCTGGCGGAGAAAGCGGGTGATGTCGCGGAATTGGCGCGCCGGGAGCGGTCGCGCGGCTAGGCGGAACGGCTACTGCGCCACGCCCAGCCGGCGATGCGCGAACAGGGCGTCCTGCCAATGCGACGCCGGCAGCGGCTTGCCGTAGCGATAGCCCTGGCCGTACTGGCAGCCGAGCGCGCGCAGGCGGAATTCGTCGGTCTCCGCCTCGATGCCCTCGGCGATCACCGTGAGGTGCAGGATCTTGGCGATCTGGATGATCGCCCCCACCATGCTCTCGCCGGAGAACTCCCCGCTCATCGCCGCGACGAAGGAGCGGTCGATCTTCACGTAGTCGAGCGGCAGGCGCTGCAGCAGGCTGAGCGACGAATAGCCGGTGCCGAAATCGTCCAGCGCCAGGTGGCAGCCCAGCGCCTTCAGGCGGCGCAGCACGTCCTGGCTGCGCGCCACGTCGCGCATGACGGCGCTTTCGGTGATCTCGATATGCAGGCAGCCGGCGGGGGCCGCGCAATCGTTCAGCGCCGCCGTCACCGTCTCGACCAGGTCGGGGGAATCCAGCTGGCGGCTGGAGACGTTGACCGAGACGAACAGGCCGCGTTGCGCACCGGCGTCGTGCCAGGCCTTGGCCTGGCGCAGGGCCTCGCGCAGCACGTATTTGCCGATCGGCACGATCAGGCCGCTTTCCTCGGCGACCGGGATGAACTCGAGCGGCGAGATCAGCCCGCGCGTCGGATGCTCCCAGCGCAGCAGCGCCTCGAAGCCGGCCAGGCGGTTGGGACCAAGCTCAACGATCGGCTGCCAGAACACCCGCAACTCGTCGCGCCCCAGCGCCTGGTGCAGATCGGCCTCGATGCGCAGCCGGTCGCGGGCGCGGCGCTGCATGTCGGGGTCGAACACCGCTTCCTGGCCGGCGCCGTGCTGGCGCGCCTTGTTCAGCGCGGCGGTCGCGTCCTTGATCAGCTCGTCCGCGGCGACATGGTGCTGCGAGCCCTGCGCCATGCCGATGGACAGCGTCAGCACCACCGATTCGTCGCCCAGCGAGACGGGCTCCTCGGCCGCGCCGCGCACGCGCTGCGCCACGCGCACCAGGTCGGTGTCCTCGCGCATCACGTCGACCAGGATGCACATGGTGGTGTCGCTCATGATGGTCAGCGTATCGGTCATCCGCAGGATGCCGACGATGCGCTGCGCGACCACCCGCTGGACATTGTCGCAGAACGACTGGCCATAGGCCTCGCGCATGGTCTCGTAGCGGTCGATCTGCAGCAGGATGATGCCGAAGCTGCCGCCCTTGCGCCGGCGCGCCTTGACGATGGACTGGTTGATGCGGTCGTACAGCACGATGCGGTTGGGCAGGCCGGTCATCGGGTCGGTCAGCTTGCGCTCGCTGATATCGGTGAGCGAGCCCGCCACCCGCACGGAATGGCCGTAATTGTCGCGTTGCGAGGTGCCGCGGATCAGGAACCAGCGGTAGGACTGGCTCTTGTGCCGCAGCCGGCACTCGATCTGGAAGGCCAGGGAGATGCCCTCGAGATGGTTGCGCAGCTCGCGCTTCACCATCTCGGATTCCTCCGGGTGGACCAGCGCCAGCCAGTCCTCCATGGCGCTGAAGCGGTCCTCGGCCTGGTAGCCAAGCAGCTCGCGCCAGCGCGGCGAGAAATAGACGCTGTTGTCGTCCAGGCGCCAGTCCCAGATGCCGTCGCCCGCGCCGCGCACCACCAGGTCGAAGCGCTGGCGCTGGTCGACGCCCTCGGCGATCTCGGCGACCCGGGCCATCAGGGCGCGGATCCGCGCCAACGCCAGGGGCGGATGCATCGGCGATTCAAGGCAATCGTCGGCGCCCGCCTCCAGCGCCTTGGTCATCAGCTCCTCGCCGCCCTTTGCCGTCACCACGACGATCGGCAGGGTGGCGGAGTTCATCGCCTTGCGCAGGCGCGTCACCATGCGCAGCGATTCGTCCGACGCCGCATTGGCATAGAGCACCAGCAGCGCCTTGGGGCGCTCCTCCAGCTGCCCTTCCGCTTCGACCAGGTCGGCAATGCGCTCGGCGGGCAGCCCGGCCGCCAGCAGCGCGGCGGCCAGCTCGTCAAGCGCCGGCCCGGAACCCGCCAGGATGACGACGTCGGTCATTGCATCGCTCCGCCGCCCGGTGCCGGGCGGCAACGGCGTCGGCCGCGGTCGGAACCCGCCGCCAATCCACCCTTCGCCCTGTCGGCACCCATGTCGGCCCTCATGCCGTTCGATCAGGAGGTCAGCGTAGCCAGCGCGCCTTAACCCTTCCTTACCGCTACGCACACTTTCCTAGGGCGAAGTCGCGGATTTATTTAGAATTTTAGTGAAATCCCTGGGCATTCCCACCCATCGGCGGGCCGGCTGGCCTGGCCACGCGCGGGGAGTGCCGCCATCCCGGCCGCCGCGCGCCGGAGCCGGCCCGACAGATTCATTGCCGAGACAGGTCAAGGGCTTAGGGCCAATTGAGGCGGTCGCCGCACGGCCTGGGGAGCCCCTGGCATTCGCCCTGCCGCTGCCTATACTGGCGCCCGCTTCGCGGCGGCCCGGGAATGGGCCGCCGCGCGGCGCTGGCACAACCCGACGGCGGACCATGAGCATTAGCGAATCCACGATGGCGGGCGGGGCTCCGGTCACCGATCTGTCGCGCCAGCCGGTGCACCGCCGGATCCTGAGCATCGCCCTGCCGGCGATCATTGCCAATCTGACGTCGGTGCTGCCCGGAGTGGTCGATACGGCCCTGGTCGGGCGTACCGGGACCGCGATCGATCTCGGCGGGATCGCCCTTGGCGCCACCATCACCGGCTTCATCCTGTGGGCCTTCAGTTTCCTGCGCCTCGGCACCGCCGGTTTCGCCGCCCAGGCCTATGGCGCCCATGACGAGAGCGAGCAGCGCTCGAGCTTCCTGCGGGCCCTCGGCCTGGCCCTCATCTTCGGCTTCGCGCTGATCCTGCTCATGGTGCCGCTGGGCAAGCTCGCCTTCACCTTGTTCAACGCCGGCACCGCATCGCTCGACGTCGCCGGGCGCTACTACTACTACCGCATGTTCGCCGCTCCCTTCGATCTCGTCCTCTATGTCGTGATCGGCTGGCTGCTCGGCCGCCAGCGCGTGCGCGACATGCTGGCGCTCCAGCTGCTGCTCAACCTGGTGAACGTCGCGCTCTGCTACCTGCTGGTCGTTCAACAGGGGCTCGGGGTCGATGGCGCCGCGATCGCCACCGCCATTTCCGTCGCCCTCGCCTGTTTCGCCGGGCTCGGATTGGTGCGCCGGCAGTTCCGCGGTCTTGCCCCGCGCGGAGCCGAATCCCGCCTGATCGAATCCGAGAAGCTGCTGGGCCTGATGGCGGTGAACCGCGACATCTTCCTGCGCACCCTGGTGCTGATGGCGTTCCTCGCCTACCTGGTGCGGCTGGGCGCGGAGCGCGGCGACGCGACCTTGTCCGCCAACCATATCCTGTTCGGCTTCATCTCCATCATCGCCCAGGGGCTCGACGGCTTCGCCCAGTCGACCGAGACGCTGGTCGGCCAGGCGATCGGCGCGCGCGACCCGCGGCGCCTGTCGCGCGTGGTCCGCGCCGCCAGCCTGTGGTGCCTGGTCTTCGCCCTGGCGATTGGCGCCGCCCTGCGCGAATGGGGTCCGGGCCTGCTGCCGCTGTTCACCCACGACGTCGACATCCTGCGGATCGCCGGGGCGCATTTCCTGTGGATCACCGGCGCGCCCCTGGTCGCGATCTGGTGCTTCCAGCTCGACGGCATCTATTTCGGCGCCACGCGCGGGCGCGAAATCCGCAACGGCATGCTGCTCGCCGTGATCTTTGGCCTGGCCGCCGCCCTCACCCTGCCGATCTTCTTCGACAATCACGGCATCTGGGCGGCGCTTTATGTGTTCTATGTCATTCGCGCCATCCCGCTGATCCTCTGGTATCGGCGCATCCCGCGCGCATTGGCGCGCTGACCCGCGGAGGATTCCGATGCCGAGCTTCGATATTGTGTCCAAGACCGACCTCGCCGAGGTCGACAACGCCGTCCAGGGCGTGGTGCGCGAGATCGGCACCCGCTTCGATTTCAAGGGCTCGAAGTGCTCGGTGGAGCGCAAGGAAGCGCTCATCACCCTGCTCGCCGACGACGACATGAAGCTGCGCCAGATGCAGGAACTGCTGAAAGGCTACATGGTGCGGCGCAAGCTCGACGCCAGCGCCCTCGACTTCAAGGACCCGCAGGCCGCCTCCGGCAACACCCTGCGCCAGGAGGTCAATGTCAAGCAGGGCATCGACCAGACCCTCGCCAAGCGCATCGTCAAGGAGATCAAGGACAGCAAGCTCAAGGTCCAGGTCTCGATCCAGGGCGACGAATTGCGCGTCAGCGGCAAGAAGAAGGACGACCTGCAGGACGCCATCGCCTTCGTCCGCGCGATGAAGATCGAGCAGCCCCTGCAGTACCAGAATTTCCGCGACTAAGCTGCCGCCGTTTCCAAGACCCGACAGGAAGACCATGCCGAAGAAGAATCCGCTCAACCTCAATCCGCTCCAGCTCAAGACCCTGACCCTGTTCCAGGCCCTGTCGCAGATGGAGGGCGTCGCCAAGCCGTATGAGGATCCGAGCGGCGAACCGGGTCACATCATGATCTCCGGCATGCCGCGGCCGCATGGCGACCACTTCCACCTCGGTCACTACATCGTCCGCGCCCAGGATGCCTCCGGGCTCGCCAACGAAAGCGTCTGGGTGGCGCTGGAACGCAAGAAGCTGATCAAGTCGCTGTTCCCCTCCGCCTGCGTACTGACGCCGTCAGGCGCGGCCTATGACACCGGCATGAAGGACCAGGTGCTGCACGAAGGCCACCATTGATGCCTCCGGCGGTGGTTGATCTGGACCTCAGCTATCTGCCGGCGACGGAGATCGCTGCCCGCATCCGCGCCGGCGCGCTCACCGCCTCCCGGGTGATCGAGAATTCCCTGGCGCGCATCGCCGAGATCAATCCGAAGCTCAACTGCTTCTGCTTCGTCTATCCCGAGGAAGCCCGCGCCCTGGCGGCCGAGCTTGACCGCGAGGCCAAGGCCGGCAAGTTCCGCGGGCCGCTGCATGGCGTGCCCTTCGCCATCAAGGACCTGACGCCGACCAAGGGCAAGCGCACCACCCTCGGCTCCTTCGCCTACGAGCACTGGGTGCCGGATCACGATGCCCCCATCGTCGAGGCGTTGCGCAAGGCCGGCGGCATCATGGTGGGCAAGACCACCACGCCGGAATTCGCCTACTCCTCCTTCACCGAGAGCCCGCTCTGGGGCATCACCCGTAATCCATGGAACCCGGCGCTTTGCGCCGGCGGCTCCTCCGGCGGCTCGGGCGTCGCCGTGGCGACCGGCTGCGTGCCGCTGGCCGAAGGCTCCGACATGGGCGGCTCGGTGCGCATCCCGGCCAGCTTCTGCGGCATCGTCGGCCTGAAGCCCAGCTTCGGCCGCATCCCCTTCACCATCCTGCCCAGCGAGTTCGACCAGCTGTCGCATTTCGGTCCGCTCGCCCGCAGCATCGGCGATGCCTGCCTGTTCCTGCAGGCGACCCAGGGCCCGGACGAGCGCGACATCCAATCGCTGACCGTGCCGCAGGACTTCACCCAGCCCTTCGACACCGATCTCAGCGGCCTCAGCCTCGCCCTGTGCCTCGATTTCGGCAAGCGTATCTGGCATCCGGAAGTCGAAGCCGCGGTGCGCCGCGCCGCGCAATCCCTCGCCGCTGCCGGCGCCACCATCGAGGAGGTGAGCCTGCCCTGGGGCGTCGAGCTCGACGACCTCTGGGCCAGGCATTGGGCGGTCTATCTCGCCACCTTCTTCGGCCACAAGCTGCCGGAGTTCCGCGACAAGATGGACCCCAAGGTCGTCGCCTATCTCGATCGCGGCCTCGCCATGTCGGCGGTCGCATTCAAGAGCCTGGAGATCGAGCGCACCCGCGCCTGGGTCGAGGATCTGGCGCCGATCCTCGCACGCCACCACGCCCTGCTCTGCCCGACCATGGGCCAGCCGCCGGTGCCGCATGGCGGCAACGATGCCCAGTATTGGGAGGTCGATCCCGATGGCGGCTATCGCTGCCTGGACGTGACCTCGGTCTTCAGCCTGTTCGGCATGTGCCCCGCGCTCTCCGTGCCCTGCGGCTGGACCCGCGACAAACTGCCCATGGGCCTGCAGATCGTCGCCCGCCGCCACGATGACCGCCTGGCGCTGCGCATCGGCGCGACGCTCGAACAGCGCACGCCCTGGGCGCAAAACCGCCCGCCGGTGTAAGACAATGGCAGGACCCGATCTCGATCTCGTCATCATCGGCGCTGGCGCCGCCGGCAGCGCGGCGGCGCGCGCAGCCGCGGCGGCCGGCCTCTCGTTCCGCCTGATCGAGGCCTCGCACCGCATCGGCGGGCGGGCCTATACCGAGGACCTCGCGCCCGGTGTGCCGTTCGATCTCGGCTGCCATTGGCTGCACATGGCGGACCGCAATCCGCTGGTGCCGGAGGCGGACCGGCTGGGCTTTACGCTGGACCGGGACTTCAATTTCACCACCCGCGCCTGGCTCGGCGACCGCTTGACGGACCGCGCCGAATCCGCCGCCTACGCCGCCTATTTCGACGACACCCATCGCCGCTTCGCTGCCGCCGGCGATACCGACGCGCTCTCCGCGCTCGACACCGAAAGCCCCTGGTTCCGCCCCTACGCCCACGTCTTCACGGTCATCCACGCGGCCGAGCCCGACCAGGTCTCCACGCGCGACATTGCCGCGCAATCGATGGAGGGCGGCGACTGGCCGGTGAAGGAGGGATTGGGCCGGCTGGTCGCCCGCCTCGGCGCCGGCCTGCCGGTTGCGCTCAACACCGTCGCCGAGGAGATCGACTGGTCCGGCCGTGATGGCGTTATCGTGCGCACCAGCAAGGGCGCGGTCGCGGCGCGCGCCGCGCTGATCACCGTGTCCATCGGCATCCTGCAATCGGGGATGATCCGCTTCCGGCCCGCCCTGCCGGCCGCGACTCTTGCCGCGCTCGACGGTTTCTTCCCCGGCGCCGCCAACCGCATCGCGCTGCATTTCGACCGCGACGTGTTCAGCGACGCGCCGCACAATTTCACCGTGGTCGACGGCGATCCCGAGCCGCTGGCGGTCTACATCCCGCCCTTCGGCTTCAACTGCATCATCGGCCAGACCGGCGGCAATTTCGCCGCCCACCTGACCCGCGCCGGCCAGAAGGCCGCCATCGACTACACCATGGAACGCACGATCGCCGTCTTCGGCAGTTCCATCCGCAAGCATTTCACCCGTGCCATCGTCTCGGCCTGGGATACCGACCCCTGGGTCCTGGGCGCCTATGCCTCGATCCGGCCGGGCCGCGCCGGCGCCCGGGAGGCCCTGGCCGAACCCGTCGACAATCGCCTGTTCTTCGCCGGAGAGGCCGTGGCCATGCCCATGGTCGCCACCTGTGGCGGCGCTTTCCAGAGCGGCGGCCAGGCCATCGGGCGAATCGCCGCCGCCCTCCGCCAACCCGCTTGAAACCCGCCGCTTTGACGGGTTCCGGCGACGTTTCGGCGGCCGGCTGATCCACCCGGTTCCTTGCCGCCGCCGCCGCCCTCGGCTATGTCACTCCTCGTCAACAAGGGGCATCTCATGGCGGATTCCAGCAACCTGCGCACCGGCGGTCAGATCCTGATCGACCAGCTCAAGATCCACGGCGTCGACACCGCGTTCTGCGTGCCCGGCGAAAGCTACCTCGCCGCCCTCGACGCCCTGCATGATGCCCGCGATCAGATCAAGCTCATCGTCTGCCGCCAGGAAGGCGGGGCCGCCTACATGGCGGAGGCCTATGGCAAGATGACCGGCCGCCCCGGCATCTGCTTCGTCACCCGCGGCCCCGGGGCCACCAACGCCTCGGTCGGCGTCCACACCGCCTTCCAGGATTCCTCGCCGATGATCCTGTTCATCGGCCAGGTGGCGCGCGACCAGGTCGAGCGCGAGGCGTTCCAGGAGATCGACTTCCGCCGCATGTATGGACAGATGGCGAAATGGGTGGCGGAGATCGACGACGCCACCCGCATCCCGGAATATGTGAGCCAGGCCTTCCACCGCGCCGTGAATGGCCGCCCCGGCCCCGTCGTGCTTGCCTTGCCCGAGGATATGCTGACCGACCGCGTCGGCATCGCCGATGCCGGCCGCTACAAGCCGGTGCGGCCCGCCCCCAGCGCCGCCCAGATGCAGGAGCTGCGCGACCGCCTGTCGAAGGCCAAGCGCCCGCTGATGATCCTCGGCGGAGGCGGCTGGTCGGCCGAAGCGGTGGCGGACATCCGCGCCTTCGCCGAGGCGATGAACCTGCCGACCGGCTGCTCGTTCCGCTGCCAGGACCTGTTCGACAACCTGCATGCCAACTATGCCGGCGATGTCGGCATCGGCATCAACCCGAAGCTCGCCGCGCGGGTGAAGAATGCCGATCTGCTGCTGGTCGTGGGCGCGCGCCTCGGCGAGATGACGACTTCCGGCTACACCCTGCTCGACATCCCGGTGCCGCAGCAGACACTGGTCCACGTACACGCCAGCGCCGAGGAACTGGGGCGCGTCTATCAGGCGGCGCTGCCGATCAATGCCGGCATGGCCGAGTTCGCCGCGATGGCGAAGGCACTCGCCCCGATCACCGCGCGCGCCTGGGACGCGGAGACCAGGTCGGCGCACGCCGAATATCTCGACTGGTCCACCCCGCCCCAGGTCGAAGGCCCGGTGCAGATGGGCGAGATCATGGCCTGGCTTGAGCAGCGCCTGCCGGAAGACGCCATCATGACCAACGGCGCCGGCAACTACGCGACCTGGCTGCATCGCTTCCACCGCCACCGCCGCTTCCGCACCCAGCTGGCTCCCACCAACGGCTCGATGGGCTACGGCGTGCCCGCCGCGATCGCCGCCAAGGGCGTTGCCCCGGACCGGCTGGTCGTCTCGTTCAACGGCGACGGCTGCTACATGATGAACGGCCAGGAACTGGCGACAGCCGTGCAGTATGGCCTGCCCGTGATCTTCGTGGTGGTGAACAACGGCACCTACGGCACCATCCGCATGCACCAGGAGCGCACCTATCCCGGCCGCGTCTCCGGCACCGACCTGGTCAATCCGGATTTCGTCGCATTGGCCAAGGCCTATGGCGCGCATGGCGAGCTGGTGGAGAAGACCGCCGATTTCGCGCCCGCCTTCGAGCGCAGCGCCAAAGCCGGCAAGCCGGCCCTGATCGAGATCCGCCTCAGCGCCGAAGTGCTGACCCCGCGCCAGACCCTGTCGCAGATCCGCGCGGCTGCGCTGGCGGCGCAAGCCAAGCCTTGAGCACCGACGGCCGCCTTTCCACCGAGCTTTGGGTCGGCGCGCATCTGCGCCGCTGCAACGACCAGGGCATCTTCGCGGCGGTCCTGCGCAAGGGCGATGCCTGGGGCGGTGCGGTGATCGTGAAGCTCAACCTGCTCGACGGCACCTTCAAGCTGCTGAATCAAACCCGCGACCTCGACGGCAAGGTCGCCTGGCTGGCGGTGCAGCAGGGCGCCCTGATGCGCGAGGACGAGGCCGGCGCCTATATCGACCGCCAGGTGAAACGCGACCCCGATCTCTGGGTGGTGGAGATCGAGGACAAGCAGGGCCGCAACCCCTTCGAAGGCAAGCTGGTCTAGAGCAGGTTTCCCCAAAATAGAATCGGTTCTGTTCGTCAGCGTTGCGGCAGGCCGCTAGGAAGGCCCCCGCCGACTTCGTCGGCGCTCGCATGGCGAATGTCCGCCTGCGCGGACATGGGGTCGTAGTGGGGCTACGGACCCGTCGGCGCATGCCGACTTCGTCGGCGGGCGGCCTGACGACGCGGATGCCCGACCCCATAGTTTCCTGGGACGAACCCGGAGGGCCGGGCGCTTTTCGGCAAGGGCAGCGTCAGAGGCCTTGGCGGTAGTCCCACTACCGCCTGCGCCCTCTTCCTCCCCCTTGCCGAAAATCGATCCGGCAGAACCGCTTCTATTTTGGGGAAACCTGCTCTAGCTCTTGCGCTCCAGCGCGGCCCGGGCCCGCACGACATCGGCCAGCGCCGCCAGATAGGCAAAGCCGTTGTCCTGGTCGGGCTCCAGATAGGCCGCCTCGGCCCATTCGTTCCAGGCATTGATGAAGACGAAGCGCCTGCCTTCGGGGGCACTCTCCCGCGCCCGCGCGAATCCGGCATTGAGCCAGCGCGCGAACAGCTCGGGCGTGGCGCCATGGAACGTCTTGCCCCGCCCCGGCCGGCGCGCCTCGTTGTCCCAGCCCGGCATCACGCCCGGGATGACGAATGCGCCGGATAGCGCCTCGCTCGCCGGCGCCGCGACGATGTCGGCATAGGCGTGCACCATCCCGGCATGGTCCGGATTGTAGAATGTGAGCGTCTCGTTGATGACGGGAACCGGCCGCGCATGCGGCGGGAACTCCACCAGCGCATCGAAGCCGATGGCGCGGTGATCGGCGAAGCCGAAGGCGTTGGTGGCCGCCAGGAACAGTCCCGGCAGGCCGATCTTCTCGGCTTCCGCGCGCCAGCGCGCCGCCGTCTCCGCCGGCGCCGGCAGCAGGTCGGGCCGGTAGACGATCACCAGCGGTCGGCCCTCGATGCGGATGTAGCGCGGATCGCGCAGATAGCGCGACAGGTCTCGGAAGAAGGCCAGATCGTCCTCCGGCGAATGATCCTGCGCGATCAGGATCTCGTGCTCGGCGCCGTCCCAGCGCCGCGTCCAGTTCTCGTTGGCCCAGCACAGGCAGAACGGGAGATCCAACGTCGGGTCCGCGAGGAACTGGTCCACCGGCCGCTCGAGCAGCCGCGTGCCATGGAACCAGTAGTGATGGAAGCAGAAGCCATGCAGGCCATGCGCCTTGGCCAGGGCGATCTGCCGTCGCATCACCTCGACATTGCGCAGGTCGTAATAGCCCAGTTCCGCCGGCCGGCGCGGCTGCTGGTGGCCGACGAATTGCGGCACCGCCTTGCCGACATTGCGCCACTCGGTGAAGCCCTCGCCCCACCACCGGTCGTTCTCCGGGATCGGATGGAATTGCGGCAGATAGAACGCCACCGCCTTGACCGAGCAGGAATCGGCACTGACCGGCTCGGCGACCCGGTCCCGCCAGGCTGGCCCGCGCGCTCCCTGTGCCGCCTGCAACTGGCTGCGATAGAGCGCCGCGTAGTCGCGCTCGCGCGCCACCTTGCGAAAGGCGCTTTCGAGTTGGTTGTTGATCGCGCGGCGATCCAGGTCGCCGATCACCCGGGCCGCGATCGCTGCGGCGTTCATGCGGTCTCCGAGCCCCCGCACCAGCAGCCCCGCCTTCGCGCGGCAGCGGGCGGCCGAGGCCGGCACGGTCCAATCCACCAGTTTCAACAGCGCGCGCAGCGGCAACGGCACCGGGCCGGCTTGGTCATCGTCGAGCCGCGGCTGGATCCAGATCGGCCCCAGCACCAGCTTGCCGTTGCGGTTCGTCGGGTCCAGGCGCAGCCCGGCAAGCGGCCGGTCGATACGCACGCGGGCTATGAAGATGCCGGCCTCGCCCGGCTCCATCGCCACCCGCAGCGAATCCGCGCCGTCGTGATCGACATGCACCTCCGGCCCCAGGACCGAGCCGTGGATGCCGATGATGACGGCGACGATGTCATAGTCCCCCGGCGCCAGGGTTCTGAGCGCGCCGGTACGGCGCGATTGCAGGCGGCAGTGGGGATCATTCGAGAGCGATTCGAAGACGCCGTCGGAAGCCGGTCCAATGCGGCGCAACTGCTTCAGCTTGCTGGGGACGAGAACCAGCCCGGCGGTTCTTCGGGTCGATGGCTGTGTCGGCAACCGGGGCTCTCCGGGGGTGGTGGCACTGCGGGCGGGACGCTCATGCATAGCGCAAAACGCGGTCCGCCAAAATGCCCGCTTTCGTTGATCGGCGGGACCTGCCGGGATAGAGTGCAAGCCCATCGGCGCGGGACCGCGCCGACCCGTAATCCGCTTGGCCTACTGGCCCCATCCGCAACCCGTCCCTCGACCCGTCGGGCGCCGGCCAAGCGATCGAAGGCCCGGAGCTGCGCCATTGCCGTCTAACCAGGATGCTGTCGGGCAATGTCGTTGATGGGAACCCTCCTGCCGCGCCCATTGCGCCAGTTCCTGCGTGACCGCCTGGCCGCCCGGCGCCATGCCGCAATCCTGCGCCTGATCCGCGCGTCCGGGCTGTTCGACGCGGCCTGGTACCTGGAGACCTATCCCGACGTTGCGGCCCGTGGCGTCGACCCCGTCCTGCACTATATCCGCCACGGCGCGCGCGAGGGCCGCGACCCCAACAGCCTGTTCAGCTCCAGCTGGTACCTGGCGACCTATCGTGAGGTGGCGGAACGCGGCGAGAACCCCCTGGCCGACTACATCCGCAGCGGCGTCGCCCTGGGCCGTGACCCGAGCCCGCTTTTCAGTACGACGTGGTATCTCGAGAGCAATCCCGATGTTGCCAAGGCCGGCATCCCGCCGTTGCTGCACTTCCTCCGGCACGGCATGCGCGAGGGCCGCGCACCGACAAGCGGCGGCGACGCGCAATCCTGGATGCCCCTCGCCGTCAGCGTGGCCTCGCCGCATGGCAAGGACGCGCAGCGCGCCGGCTTCGACGCCGAGCTCGCGGCGCGCTTCGTCGCCGGCGTCCGCGCCAGCAGCGGTCACGCGCGCCTGCTGGCGGACAAGCCCCTCGTCTCGGTCATCCTGCCGACGCGCAACCGCGCAACCCTGCTGCCGCGCGCCATCCGCAGCGTGCTGGACCAGACCTACGCGCACTGGGAACTGCTGATCGTCGATGACGGCAGCACCGACCAGACCCCCGCCGTCATTGCGGAATACGAGGCCGACCCGCGCGTGCGGCCGCTGCGCGCGACCGGCGCGGGCGTCGCTGCGGCCCGCAACTTGGCCCTGGCGCAGGCCAAAGGCGCCCTGATCGCCTATCTCGACAGCGACAATGCCTGGCAACCGGAGTTCCTGGAGATCGCTGCCGCCCATCTGCTCGACCGCGATCTCGATCTGGTCTATGCCGCGATCGAGGCGGATGACGGCTGGCGCCGTCGCTATGTCGGCGCCGAGTTCGATTTCGACGCCCTCGCCAAGCGCAACTACATCGACATCAATGTGGCGCTGCATCGTCGTGCGCTCTACCAGGCCCGGGGCGGTTGCGACGAGTCGCTGCGCCGGATGTCCGACTGGGACCTCGTCCTGCGCTATTGCCGCGGGTCGCGCGTCGGCTATGCGCCCTTCATCGGCTGCGTCTACGACGCGCGGCTGACCCAGCCCGACCGCATCACCGTGGCCGAGCCGATGAACTGGCTCTATGTCGTGCTGGCCAAGCATCTCCTCGACTGGCCGCGTCTCCAGGCCGAAGCCCCGGCGCGCGATCCGCAGCTCGTCTCCATCGTCATCCCGATCTACGGCCAGAAGGCGATGACCGAGGATTGCCTGCGTTCGCTCTTCGCCACCGAGGCCGGCTGTCCCTTCGAGGTGGTCCTGGTCGACAACGGCAGCGACGGCGAAACGGCGGCCATGCTCGATTCCTGGGCCGCCCGCCAGCCGCGGATCAAGCTGGTCCGCAACTGGGAAAACCTGAATTTCGCGCTGGGTTGCAACCTCGGCTTTGCCGCCACGCGCGGCGCCATCGTCGTCTTCCTCAACAACGACACCCTGGTCACGGCCGATTGGCTGCGGCCCCTGGTGGCGGCGCTGGATGATCCGCAGGTCGGCGCGGTGCAGCCGAAATTGCTCTATCCCGATGGCAAGGTGCAGAGCTTCGGCACGGTGCTTGGCCCGCAGGGAACCATCCCCTACGAGCTCTATCGCGGCCAGCCTGGCGACGCGCCGCAGGTGGGCCGGCCCCATGTGCTGCAGATGGTCACCGCCGCCTGCATGGCGATCCGCGCCGGCGATTTCGCCGCCCTCGAGGGCTTCGACCCGATGTTCATCAATGGCCAGGAGGACAACGACCTCTGCTTGCGCCTGGCGGAGGCCACTGGCCGGCATTGCCTGGTCGAGCCCGCCGCCGTGGTCATCCACCGCGAGGGCGCCACGCCCGGTCGCGGCCGCTTCTCCCAGTCCAACCGCCGCATCTTCGCGGCGCGCTGGACCGGCAGGCTCCGCGCCGATGATGCCGCGATCTATGCCGCTGACGGCTTCGTGGCCCGCGACTACCACCCGGACGTTCCCGAATGGGCGCCTGCCGGGCTTGCCTCCTTCCGCCCCAGTCTCGTGCCCGCCCCGGATGCGCAGCCCGGCGCGGTCGGAGCGCCACATCTGCATGCGCCGGACCGCCCGCCCGTCATCGCCATCAGGGTCGCCTGCCCCAATGCGGCGGTGCGCGCCGAATGGGGCGACTATCACTTCGCCGCCAGCCTGGCGCGCGCCCTCACGGCGCTCGGCTGCAGCGCCCGCATCGACTTCCGGCGCGACTGGGCCGGCGCCCCCGCCGCCGATTGCGATCTGGTCCTGCGCGGCCTGGAGCGTTTCGGGCCGCAGGATTCGCGGCCGTCAATTCTCTGGGTGATCAGCCATCCAGATCTGGTGCGGGACGAAGAGCTGCGCCACTACGGCCACGTCTTCGCGGCGTCTCCGAAACTGACGCGGCAATATGCGGCGGTCATTCCCGGCCGCGTCGAGACCCTGCTGCAATGCACTGATCCCGGGATCTTCTATCCCCCGGCGGGTGTGCGGCCGGACGGCGAGATCGTCTTCGTCGGCAATTCGCGCAACGTTCAGCGCCCGGCCGTCACCGCGGCCCTGGCGGCCGGGTACGATGTCGCCGTTTACGGCACGCGCTGGGAGGGCCTGATCGATCCGCGCCATGTCCGGGCGGCGGGCGTCCCTAATGAGGCGGTCGGCGACCTCTATCGCCACGCCGGACTTGTTCTCAACGACCATTGGCCGGACATGCAGCGGGCCGGCATCCTCTCCAACCGGGTCTTCGATGCGCTTGCCTGCGCCGCGCCGATCGTCTCGGACGAGATTGCCGATTTGCCGCCGGGTTTCGCCAACCATATCGAGACTTTCGGCCCCGACCGCCCGATCGCCACCGCCATCGCGCGCGCCCTGGATGGCTCCCCCGAACGCCGCGCCGCCCGGAACGCCTTCAGCGAGACGGTGCGCCGGGAACACAGCTTCGACCGGCGCGCGGAAGTCATTCTCGCCAGGTTCCGCGACCTGCTCCGCGATCGCTAGCCGCTACGCCTCCGTGTCGGCGAAAGCCTGGGCCAGCACGTCCAGCAGCAGATCGGCATGGGCGCGAGTGAAGATCAACCCCGGCCGCATCTTGATGACGTTGTCGTACGGCCCATCGGTCCCCATCAGCACGCCGAGATCGCGACAGCGCTCCACCACCCGGCCGGCGCGCTCCGTCGCCGGCTCCTTGCTCCGGCGGTCCTTGACCAAGTCGAGCCCCAGCATCAGCCCCAGGCCGCGCACGTCGCCGATGACCTCGTGGCGGTCCATCAGCTTCCGCATGCCCGAAAGCAGATAGGCGCCGATCTCCGTCGCATTGCGCAGCAGCCCATCGCGCTGGATGATCTCCAACACCTTGAGACCGACGGCGCAGGACACCGGGTTGCCGCCGAAGGTGTTGAAATACTCCATGCCATTGGCGAAGGCGTCGGCGATCTCTTCCGTCGTCACCAGGGCCGCCATCGGATGCCCGTTGCCGATCGGCTTGCCCATGGTGATGATGTCCGGCACCACGCCTTGGGTCTCGAAGGCCCAGAGATGCGAGCCCACGCGACCGAAGCCGATCTGCACCTCGTCGGCGATGACGATGGCGCCCCCGCCACGCGCCGCATCATGCGCGGCCTTGAGATACCCGTCGGGCAGCACGATCTGCCCGGCCGAGCTCGGCAGCGATTCGGCGATGAAGGCCGCCGGCTTGCGGCCCGCTTGCGCCAGCGTGGCGACAACATCTGCCACCGGTGCCGCATAGCGCCGTCCGATCTCGCCCTGCGGCCAGTCCGAAGGCGCGCGATAGGAATCCGGCAAGGGCACTTCCCAGGTCGTCTCCGGCCGCCCCTTGCCGCCCTTGCGCTTGTATTTGTACGGGCTGACCTCGATCAGGGCCTGGGTGTGCCCGTGATAGGCCCAGTCGAGCGTGATCACGTCCCTGGCGCCGGTCACGGTGCGCGCCATGCGCAGCGCCAGGTCGTTGGCCTCGCTGCCCGTGCAGGTGAAGGCCGCGACCTTCAGCTTCGCCGGCAGCGTCGCGGTCAAGGCCTCGGCATAGGCGATGATGTTGTCGTGCAGGTAGCGCGTGTTGGTGTTCAGCCTGCGCGCCTGGCGCGCCATTGCCTCGACGATCTCGGGATTGGCGTGACCCAGCTGCGCCACGTTGTTGTAGCAGTCGAGATAGGTGCGACCGGTATCGTCGATCAGCCACACCCCTTCGCCGCGCACGATCTTCAGCGGCTGGCGATAGGAGATGCTGAGATTGCGGATCAGCTTGGCCTTGCGCGTGCGCAGCAGATCGTCCTTGCCGCGCCCGCTCCGCGCCAGCGCCTCGGGCGGCAGGCCGGCGAAGCTGGCCGGGTTGGGGAACAGCTCCGCCCAGATGTCCCGATAGATCGCCTCCCCGGCGCCGATCACATCTGCCGCGCGCGGCGAATCATAGGTCACCAGCTGGATATGCACATGCGGCTGCCAGTTGCCGTTCTCCGCCGGAGCACCCATGCGGCCGATGGCCGCGCCGGCCCGCAGCCGCTCGCCGCGCCGGCGCTCCGTCACCGTCTGCGCCGCCAGATGCCCCCACAGGCTGTGGAACACCACGCCCGGCTCCGGCTCGTGCCGCAGCAGCACCGCATGGCCGTAATCGAGCGGCAGATCGGTGGCGAAAAGGTCGACCACCTCGCCGTCCAGCGGCGTCCGCACGATCGTGCCCGCCGGGGCGAACAGATCGAGACCCAGATGCAGCGACCGTCGCTGCCCCGGCATGAAGACGCTCTCGAAGGCTTCGGAGGAATAGACCGGCCGGTCCTCGCGCCATGGCCCGATGCCGAGGTCGACGCCGTCCTTCGCCGCGATCTCCCGCCACAGCGCCTCCGCCTGCTCCGGCTGGCGCGCGGCCGAGACCTTCGCGATCGGATGCGTCGGGTCGCCGAACGGCACGATGGCCTTGCGCAGCCGCGCCGGCGCCTGGTCCAGCACCGGGGCCAGCGCAGCGCGATGCCCTTCGATCCAGGCCACCGCGCGCCGCGCCCCCGGCGCCGCCTCGAAGCCGCAGGCATGGCGCAGGAGCCCCGTCGCCAGCGCCGGGTCCATCCGCCTGAGCCGCGCCAGCGCCGCCCAGGCCGGCGCCTCGCTGATATTGAGATAGGCGTTGTCCTTGACCCGCTCGCGGCGCGAGGCGGAGAGCGTGACGCTGGTCACCAGCCGCATGGCCATCAGGTCGAACAGCAGGTCAAGCTCGTCCGATTGCAGCGGGAATTCCCGGTGATAGCCGGCGGCGATGCGCCCGGCCACGTCCAGCGGCGCATCCTGGTCGAGGATCGCATAGGCCGAGGCCACCGCCAGCTCGCCGATCACCGCGCTGTGGATCGCATCGCCGAAATCGATCAGCCCGGTGATGCGCCGGCCCACCTCGCCATCGACCAGCAGGTTGTTGTCGTTGGCATCGCCGTGGATCACCTGGGCCCGCAGCCGCGCCAAGCGCGCGGCGACGCCGTTCTCGAAGCGGCCCAGGAAGTGCTCGAGGATGCGGCGCTGATCCGCGTCGTCGACGAAATCCAGCCGCTGGCGCGAAGTGCCGGCCTGCTTGATGTCCCAGTCGAACACCCGGTGTCCGCCCGCATGGCCGAAGCCCTGCAGCGCGCGGTCCAGCCGGCCCAGCGTCGCGCCCAGGCTGTCGAACAATTCCGGCGTCTTCTGCGCGCTGGAATAGAGCCGGCCGGGGAGCCAACTCACCACGCGCACATAGTGACGCGCGCCGTCGCGCCCCTGGGCCTCGCCCAGGTCCCGCCGGCCGCCGCTGCCGCCGCCCAGGTCACCCTGGGTGGGACGAAGGTGCGGCAGCGGCAGATCCGCGTCCACCCCCTGGACATGGCGCAACAGTGCCGCCTGGAAATCCAGCGCCTCGAAGCTCTCCGCCGCATTGGCGATCTTCAGCACCCAGGAGGTGCCGTCGGCCTCCGTCAGGCGGAAATTCTGGTCCCGCTCGCTGTTGAGGGGCGACAACGCGCCCTCCAGGCCATAGAGCCGGCGGCCGATCGCTGCGGCCTCCTCGGCTGAGAAGCTGGGCGGTGGGGTGGTGAGAACCGACATCTTGGCTGCCCTTCGCCCGCCGACCCTATCCGTGCCGGTGGGCCTATTAACCCATTGACCGAGCGCCCAATCTGCTGAGGATGTGGGCCCGAATGCAACCGCCCTTTTGGGCGTTTTGCCGCCATTTTGCCAGGCCAAGTTTCCCGCCGCCCATGCGCCCCCTCGACGACAAGGACCTGAAACTCCTCGATCTGCTGCGGGCGGACGCGCGGCTGTCCCAGAAGGCGCTCGCGGCCCAGGTCGGCATCGCCCGCTCCTCGCTGCGCGAACGCATGGCGCGGCTCGAGGCCGAGGGCGTCATCCGCGGCTACCGCGCGGACATCGCGGCACCCGCGCCGGGCGTTTCCGCCTATCTCTTCGTCCGCCTGAAGCGCACTCCGGCCCTGGACCTCATCGATTTCCTCCGCAGCGTGCCGGAGGTGCGCGGCTGCGCGTCGCTCACCGGCGACATCGACCTGCTGCTGGAGATCGCCGCAGACAGCACCGAGCGCGTCAACGCGGTGCGCGACCGGGTCGCCGCGCATGCGGCGGTCGCCGACGTCACCACCTCCATCGTCCTCAACCGCAACATCTGACATCCGGCTGCTTCCCGCGACTCGGGGCCCCGCGTTGCCGCGGCGCATTTCGCCGGTTACAGTGGCGTGACAACCGCCCCGCAGAGGGCCGCGCGGCGCGGTGGGGGAGATGTGCGATGATTCTGCCGCCCAACCATCTGGCGCTGAACGGCGCCATGCGCCCACCGGTCATGGCGATCGGCGATTCCATGTTCAACGGCGTCCGCTCGCTCACCATTCGCGACGATCTCGCCGCCGTCTCGCCGGTCCAGCAATTCGTCGAGGCCGTCGGCCTGCCCTTCCGGCGTCCGGTCTATCCGCGCGCGGTCCTGTTCGACCTCGAGGACATGGCGCGCCAGGGCATCGTTTCGCTCTTCACCCTGCAATCGGCGATGCTGAAGAACGCCAAGGCCTGGCTCGGCGCCAAGCCGAAGGCGAAGCCGATCTTCTTCGACAACATCGCCTGCGCCGGCGCCGACTGGTCGGACCTGTTCGACCGCCGCGGCGGTGACGCGCGGGCCGAAGCCCTGGCCAGCCTCGACCAGCTGCAGGCGGCGGATAATCTCGACCTCGGCGCCGCGGCCCGGCTGTGGTTCAGCCTGAACGACGCCTTCCTGCTCGACCCCAGCGCCGGCTCCGCCTATGCCGAGACCGCGCAGCTCTCGCAGCTCGAGCAGGTCGCCTCGCGCCTGCCGGAGCGCCTGCTGATCAATATCGGCGCCAATGAGGGCCTGTTCCGCTTCGGCATGCTCGGCGCCTACGATTCCAAGGATCTCGACTTCGCCACCTGCCCCGGCGCGCAGGAGATCGTGCGCCAGGCCCGGCGGCTCGGCCAGTTTCTCGCCGCGCACCTCAGGAACGATCTCAAGTTCGTCTACTTCAACACGCTGATCCGGCCGCGCGCGGTGCCGAACCTAGCGCCCTACCAGGACGCGGATTTTCTCGACAACGCCAAGCGCAAGGCGCTGAACGGCAAATACTACAGCGAGTATTCGACCAAGGTGGCGCTGCGCGCGCCGGTGACGCCCCAGGCGATGAAGGCCTATGACCAGGTGATCAAGACCGCCAATGACGAGGCGGTGAAGGCGATCCGGGCCGAGCTTTCCGGCACGCCGATCGCCTTGGTGCCGGTCGATCTCTTTGCCGGGATCGAGGCCTACGATTCCAAGCATTACGGCGATGCGCGCGCGGTGGAGATCCGCAAAGGCGGCAAGCTGGTGAAGCGCATCACCAACCTGCCCTTCGCCTCGTCGCCGCTGAAATTCCAGGGCGGCATCGCCGGCCTCGACAACATGCACCCCTCGGCCATCGGCTATGCGGCGATCGCCAACGAGATGGTCAAGGCCTACAACGCCGCCGAGGGCCAGGCGGCCAAGATCATCGACCTGCCCAAGGCCTACCAGAAGGACAGCCTGCTGAAATCGCCGCCGAAGAAATGGGAAGCGCTGAACAGCCTGATCTCGACCCTGGTGCCGTTCTTTATGTAGCGCGGAAGCCTACAGCCAGCCGGATTTCCGGAACTGCCAATACAGCAGGCCGCAGATCACAAAGATCACGCCGAGGACGGTGAAATAGCCGTATTGCCAGTTCAGTTCCGGCATGTTCTGGAAGTTCATGCCATAGATGCCGGCAATGGCCGTCGGCACCGCCAGCATGGCGGCCCAGGCCGCCAGCTTGCGCATCACCTCGTTCTGCCGGGTGCTCGACAGCAGCATCTTGGTTTCCACCACCGTCTTGACGCCTTCGCGCAGCTGCTCGATGCGGTCCAGCAGCGTGACGGTGTGGTCGTAGATGTCGCGGAAATAGGGGTGCGAATGCGGGTCGATGACCGGCACGTCGAAGCGCATCAGACGCTGGCAGATGTCGGGCAGCGGCGCCACCGCGTGGCGCAATTCGGTCAGCTCGCGCCGCAGGGTCGAGATCTCCGCCAGCTCGTCGCGGTCCTCGACCGGAGAGAACAGCGATTCCTCCAGCTCCTCGATGCGCTCTTCCAGCTCGTCGATGGCGGGGAAATAGTTGTCGACGATGAAATCCATCAGCGCATAGAGGATGAAATCCTCGCCCTGGCGCAGCATGTTGGGCGAGTTCTCGCAGCGCGCGCGCACGGCGGCATAGGAGCGCGAAGCGCCGTGGCGCACGGTAATGACGTAGCCGCGGCCGACGAACATGCAGGTCTCGCCCATGGCGAAGTCGTTGCCGACGCGCTGGAAGGTCTTCATGGCGACGAACAGGGTCTCGCCGTAGATCTCGATCTTCGGCCTTTGGTGCGCCTTGTAGGCGTCCTCGACCGCGAGCTCGTGGAGCTTGAACTCCTTTTGCAACTCGGCCAGCATTTCCTGGCTCGGCTCATGCAGGCCGATCCAGATGACCCGGCCCGGCATGACTTGCATTTCGTCCGGATTGTTGATGTCCAGGTCCCGGATCTTGTGGCCGCCTTCGTAGACGGCGCAGTTGATGACTGATCCCATGCCTGTGCTTCCCACCAGGGTCCGGCCCGAGACCCGGCCGAGAACCCGACCGCCGGGCATTTCCGGCGCGATCGCCTCGCCTTGAGCCTTAATGCAACCCCGCGCCCGAGACAAGCCGCCTGGACGACGCTATTCGGATGCCGGGGTGGAACCCAGCCGCGCCACGATCTCCGCCGGCGACCGCCCGGCGGCCGCCAGCCGGATGACCTCCAGGCTGCGGGCGACGGCGTCGCCGGGCACGGCCGCGGAGCCCAGGAAGGCGCGCACCGGGCGCATGTCGAATGCGCCGCCGCGCACCCGTTGCACGAAACCGCTCCAGTCCGCAGCGTCTTCGATACGCGGCAGCGGCGCGTAGTTGTCGGCCTCGATTCCATAGGTGACCAGCGCCGTCGGCAGGTCGTAGCGCGCGCCGTCGAGCGCGATGGTCGACGGCGTGGTGATCACCGCCGCCGCATGCGCCAGGAAGGCGTCGGCGGTGAACCGGCGCCACTCAGGCGCATCGGGATCGGCGACGACCAGGTTTGCGGGCAAGGGCCGGGCCATCGCCGCGCCGGCGGTCCAGCGCCCGCCCATATGCGGCTTCAACAGGAACAGCAGGTCCGGCGCGGCCTTCGCCGTCGCCACCAGGTCGGCGATGAATCGCTGCCGGTAGGCATCGTCATAGCGGTTCCAATGCAGGTTCTCGAACACCGCGATGATCGTCCGCCCCCGGCAGGGAAATCCCGCCACATCGGTGCGCTGCAGCCGCCGCTTGGGGCAGCCGACCGGGACCACCTTGGCGCGGGTGTCGGCATTGGCCGATCGCGTCAGCCGCTCGAACCCACCCCAGGTCAGCACCAGGCGGCTGGCGAACTGCTCCTTCTTCTGGCGGTGCGGCTCGCCATAGGTCAGGCCGGCATTGTCCAGGCCGTGCTGCAGGTTGAGCGTGACCGCCCCGGCGGCGTTTGCCGCGCGGACAAACGCCACGGCGTGGCGCGCCCCGACGCCCTCTCCATCGGAAGCGGTGACGGCGACGTCGACCGCATCCGCGCGCCAGCCGCCCCTGCCGTCGGCCACGTCACGCGCCCGCAAGAATTCGATCCTGGCGCCCCGCGCGCGCAGCAGATCGAGCCGCCGCGAGGCAGGTACCGCGACCTTGGTCAACACCGCGACACGAACCTCGATGTCGGGACACCGGCTCGCCGCCTCGGCCACTGGACAGATCAAGTCCAGGTCCTGGAACTGCTGCAGCAGGAACATGACTCGCAGGCGATGCCCGGCTGCGGGAGCGGCATGGCTTGCCATCCCACCGCCACGCTGCCCCAGGATGATGCGCCAGGCGTCCAATGCGGCCCGCGCCGCATCCGGCCTTGCGGCCGCCGGCGCAGGCGCTGCCGCCTTCGCCGATGCCGGCCGCAAGGCCGTCCGCAGGCGTTCTTCCATCGGCGCGCCTTCCGGCCCGGGGCCGATGACCGGCCGTCCCAGTGCCGCGGCGAAGGCCGCCCGCGCGTCCGCTTGGGCCTGGCCAACTCGATCACCGCCGGCCGGCAACAGGCAGAGGTCGGCGGCTTCGATTTCGCGCGCCAGGGTCGTCAGGGTGAACCGGCGAAAATCCGCATCGAGCGGAAGACGCCCGACCGTCCGGCGGAACAGGCGCCGGGAGGAACCGACCACCCGCAGTCGAAACGGCACCTCGGGCGCCAGGTCGACCAGCGCGCCCGCGGCCAGCAGCAATTCGCCAAGGCCGCCTTCGTCGCCGAGCCCGGCGCCATCGCCGAACCACAGGACCCGCGGCCCCCGCTTCGACGCTTGCGATGCCGGCGGTC
Organism: Dongiaceae bacterium; assembly: GCA_039808885.1. Classification (GTDB taxonomy): domain Bacteria; phylum Pseudomonadota; class Alphaproteobacteria; order Dongiales; family Dongiaceae; genus Dongia_A. The sequence continues at coordinate 182,839 of JBDHTX010000004.1, forward strand.
GATGCCGGTCGAGCAATCGGCGCCGCACGCAGCGTGCAAGGTCGATGGCGCGAACCCGGAGCGCGTCACCGAACACCCGCACGCCGGTCGATGGAAACGCCATCAACGACGCGCGCAGGCTGCCGCGACGGAGCGGCAGATCAGGCAATACGGCGACCGCGGCGGGCGCCAGGCCCAGCCGTTCCGCGACGAGTAGCGCGAGGGCGGCGTTGGCGGCGATCAGCCGGTGCGCGAATGCGGCCGCCGGGCGCAGCGACGGCAGCTCGGCGGTCAGTGACCGCGTGTCGCCGACATCGAGCACCACCTGCGGGCCGGCGTCCCGCGCCAGGCGGCACAACCCTGCGGTCTCCGGAGTGGCCGCGCCCGCGAAGATGATCGTCGCCACTCCGGTGAGATCGGCGGCGTTGATCGCCCCCGATACGATCCTGACCGGCATCCCGGCGCGACGCATCAGATGCGCCGGCAGCAGCACGCGGCGCCAGAGGCGGAGATCGCCGCTATCGATGCGCGGGACATGGAACAGGATCATTTCAACTCGGCGGGCGCGATTTTTGTCAGCTTAGCATGCCTCCGGGCGCCGCTGCCAATGCGTGCGGCCGCCACGGCGCCCTCAACCGGGTCTCTTCCGGTCATAGCCGTAGCGCTCGAAATCCTCCGCATAGAGGCGGCCGATGCGCGCCGCCAGATCGGCATCATAGAACGCCGCCGCCGCCGGCAAGTGATGGATCGACAGTTCGATCTGATCGGCCGCGGCCGTGCTCGACGCGACGCGCGCCGTGTGATGGCTGGAGCGGAAGGCCGGCTGGGAGAAGTCCGTCGGCGGCAGACCGAATTGCCGCTCGATCCCCGCGAGCGCGCTTTCCAGGCCGTCCTCGATGCGGATGATCTGGTGCGGCCTGAGTCCGAACAGGACATGCAGCTCGAGCGGCGTCACCTGCAGCCGGTGATGCAGGTTGCAGCGCATCAGGTCGATGCCTTCCAGGAATTGCACGAACTCGCGGAACGAGAATCGCCGCTGCGTGTCGACCGGCCGGCCGAGCAGCGCCGCCAGCGCCGCATCTTCGTAGCCGTGCCGGTAGGCGTGAATGAAGGAACTGACCGCGCGCTCGAACGGGTTGCGCACGATCTTGACCACGTGCCGGCTGCGGCGGCCGGGATGCGCGAGGCGGTCCAGATAGCGGCCGGTCTTCTGATAGCGGCGGAGGCGATAGCGATGCACCCAGGGACTGAAGGCCAGCGCCTCTTCCAGCAACCCGTTGTGGTGGAACGCCCAGGAGATGACCGTGGTGCAGGCGGCCTTGGGCGACCACATCACGGCGATCTCGGCCGGCTCCACGAAGGTCAGGTGCGAGCGCCGCCTTTCGTGGTGGGTCGTCGGTAAAAAATACCTGAGTTTCATGCTGTTGCGGAGAATGCCGGGTTCCCGGCCAAGAGCCCGCCGGGGCCGCGAAAGGGTTGCAATTCCGGCGGGCGGGCCGGCGGGGGCGCGGCCAGTTGTTGCCCCTCCGCCGGGATTCTGTCAATTGCCAGCCCGGCCCTCGGGGAACCTGCCACCTATACAATCCGGCTCAGTTTGCGCTAGCCTGGGGGCGCGCTGAAAGTCACAAAAAAACAAAGACTTGAACTACAGGCACCGGCGGATTTGAACCGCCTGCGCCCGGCCTGCGACGGATGAGCGGGATGGATATGCTGAGTACCCGGGGAACGGACGCCAATGTGAGCGACGGGCAGCTGCTGGCGCGGATTGCCAAGGGCGATCACCAGGCGGTGACGGCCTTGTACCAGCGGCTGGAGCGCCCGCTCTTTGCCTTCCTGGTCAAGACGCTGCGCGACCGGGAGGCGGCGGCGGACGTGCTGAACGAGACGATGCTGGACGTCTGGCGCCAGGCCGGCCGGTTCGAGGGCAAATCCTCGGTCGCCACCTGGATCTATGCCATCGCGCACCACAAGGCCATCTCGTGGCTGCGGCGGCGGCGCGAGGTCGAGCTGGACGAGGAATCCAGCGCCGAGATCGCCGATGACGCGCCCTTGGCCGACAGCAAGCTGGCGGCGGCCGACGTCGCCCAGGCCATCGCCAGGCTGCTGGAGAAGCTCAGCGTCGATCATCGCGTGGTGTTGCAATTGGCGTATTTCCAGGAATTCAACGTGAGCCAGATCGCCGAAATCCTCGACTGCCCGGAGAACACGGTGAAGACCCGGATGTTCTACGCCCGGCAGCGCCTGCGCGCCTTGCTGGAGGCGGAAGGCATAGCGGGAGCCGCGGCATGAGAAACGTCAAGCATCCGCACGGTCCGCTCGAGCCGCAGGATGTCGAGGAACTGCTGCCCTGGTACGTGACCGGCCGGGTGACGCGCGAGGAGGCGCGCGGCATCGAGGCGGCGCTGCAGACGATGCCGGACCTGGCCGAGAAGCTGGCGGCGGTGCAGCGCGAGCGCGACGCGGTCGCCCGCGGCAGCGAGGCGGTGGAGCCGCCGCCGCCGGAAAACCTGCAACGCCTGCTGCAGCAGGTGGAAACGACCCGCCAGGTGCGCGTGCCGAAGATCGAGCCGGCCGCTTCCGGCACCGACTGGCTGGCCACGGTGTTCGGCCGGCGCATCGTCTGGCAGGTCGCCTTCGCCGCCGCCTGTGTCGCCATCGCCTTCATGGGCGCGCGACTCTATGAGCCCGGCGATTCCGCCACCTTCGGCACGGCCGCCAACATCGCGGCTTCCAAACCCGGCGCGACCTTGGTGGTGACCTTCCTGCCCGGCGCGCCGAATGCCGATATGTCGGCCCTGCTGATCTCGCTGGATGCGGTGATCGTGGACGGGCCGAAACCGGGCAATGCCTATGTGCTGCGCCTGCCGTCCGCCGATCCGGCGGATGTCGCCGCGGCCATGGAGAAGCTGGTGGCGCGGAAGGACCTCGTGCAATCGGTCCTGCGCGGGTCATAGCTCGCGTCCCGTACCCATTCCGGGGCGGAAGGAGATCGCCTTGTTCTGGCGCACGCTTCCACTGACAGTTTGCCTGGTCTTCGGCCTTGCCACCGCGGCTGCGCCGATCGCCGACGCGCTCGCGGCCGGCACGGCCTCCACGCCCACGCCCAGCCTGCCGCTGATCATGCCGCCGCCAGCGGGCGGTGGCGGCGGCGGAGGTGGCG
>JBDHTX010000005.1:0-185957 GCA_039808885.1 Dongiaceae bacterium
TCCGCGCCGCAGGGATCGCCCTTGGCGCGCGCGCCGTGGCGCTCGGAGCGGATCTGGCGCTGATAGGTGAAGCCCTCGAGGTGCAGCACGCAGGGCCAGGCCTCGACCACGTCCTGCAGCGAGTTGGTGGTGGCGTTGCGCAAGGTGAGCTCGGCCGTGCGGGCGAATTGCGGCACGGTGCCGGCGGCGGCGAGGCGCAGCTCGGCGGCGATGCGGGCGCCGGTCAGATCGACCGAGGCGAACTGGCCGCCGGTGAGGTCGAGCGAGCCGCCGATGCGGGCGAAGGTGCCGTCGATCGGGCCGCTGAACCGCCCGCCGCCCAGGATCAGGTCGCGCTCGATGGCGGCGGAATTGAGATTGGTGACGCCGTCGATTTCGGCGCCGGTGAAATAGACGCTGCCTTTCACCGTGGTGCCGGGCAGGCCGAAGCTGCCGGTCACCTGGGTGCCGTCGTCGAGCACGACGGAGCGCCCGACGCTGCCGCTGTCGAGCAGCAGCGAATTGCCGATGCGGCTCTGCTGCAGCAGCACGAAGCCGCCGACCGAGACGGCCGAAAGGCCGGCATAGCCGACATCGCTTTCGGTCAGCCACAGATCGTCGCCGATCACCGCGTCCTCGAGGGTGATGGAATCCCAGGCGGACACCCGGCGCATGCGCAGCTCGCCGTCGATGCGCACGCCGTTCAGGTTGATCTTGCGCAGGGTCACGCTGTGCGGGCGCTCCGGCGCCGGCGTCGCCGCGCCGCCATCGGCCGCCAGGCTGCCGGCGGCCAGGTCGCCGGTCGGCAGGGGCGGCTGGGTCTCTCCGGCGGCGGGTAGGTTGGCGGCGGGCAGGTTGGCGGCACCGGATTCCGGGCCGGTTGCCGGAGTCGATTCGGGCGTGGCTTCCGCCGGCTGGCTTGTCGGTTGATCCGCGGGTGACGCGGGCGGCGCCGGCAGCGCGGTGACGCCGAGGATGCGCGGCATGCGGATCTGGTAGTCCGAGATGCCGATCTGGAACAGGCCGCGGACATGGATCTGCGTCGCCGACAGGGTGCCGTATTCCGGCTGGCCGTTGTCGAGGTCGCGCGAGATGGTGAGGTCGCTGATCAGGATGTTGCGCTCGACCTCGGCGCCGTCGAGGATCCAGGTCCGGCCGACCTTCACCTTGTTGGCGAACAGGATGCCGAAATGCGCGCGGTCCATCCACAGATTGGACAGGAAGGTGGCGTCGTTGACCCAGAGGTTCTCCTCCACCTTGAGGTCGATCAGGTTCACGTCGCCATTGATGAAGACCAGCGCCAGGTTCAAGCCCTGGCCGATCTCGGTCCCGCTCATGCTGAACGCGACATTGGGCGCGTCGGGCCCGGCATCGGGCGCGGCGTGAAACGCGAACCAGCTGCCGTAGAGGCTGATCCAGGAGCGGGTGCGGAACCCCTCCATGAAGACCTGGCCGTCGAACACCGAGTTGATGATCTGCAGCGGCTTGTTGAACTCGACGTCGGAGAGATAGACCTGCTCGGTGAAATGCGCGCCGTCGATGCGAATGCCGGTGAAGGGGATGGCCGCGACATAGGCCGGGTCGGTCATGATCCGGGTGAGGAAGGCGGGGCTCAGGCGGCGCTGCGGATTCCACTTGTCCACGTCGCCGGTCATCAGGCCGGGTTCGTTGTAGTGCGCGCCGAGATTGGCGAGATTGCCGCGGCAGAGCTCGCCCCAGACCCATTTCTCCGCCTCGCTCCAGCCCGGCTGGGGCGGCACCGGACAGCCGGCCTGCTCCTGGTCGGGCGCCTGCATCTGCGGCGTGGCGGCGGCCGGCGCGGCCGCATCGACGGGTGCGGGCTCCGTCGCCTGGGCGTCGTTCTCTCCCGCGGCCAGCGCCGGCGGCGCGGCGGCAAGCGGCGGGACCAGCAATGACGACCACACGATGATCAGACCGGCGCGCCGGCGCCAGGCGATGCCCCAGGGTTGTTTCGCGCGCACCCAGCCCTCCCCAGATCCGCGACCACACGCATTGCAGCCCGGCCAGAATACCGTTCAGTCGTGACGCTGGCGAGATCGGTTCAACAGGGCGAGCAGCCTGGCGATCTCGTCCTCGTCCAGGCGGGCGATGCGGGCGGCCAGCGCGTTGGCCAGCTCGGTCGCCTCCGGGGAAAGGCCGCCGGTGTCGATCACCACGCGCGGATCGCTGAGGTCGGCCAGCGCCTTCAGCTCGTCGACCTGGTCCCAGGCCAGGTTGAAATAGGCCGCAACCTGCTGCACCAGGCCGGGCGAGGGCTTGCCGCGCCGGCCATGCTCCAGCGCCGAGAGATAGGCCGAGCTCACCTTCAGCGCCTTGGCCAGGTCCTTGAGCTGGCACCTCTTGCCGGCGCGCAGCTGGCGCAGCTTGCGGCCGAAGGGGGTCATTCGCGCACCCGTTTCAGCAGGACGTAGAGGGCGCCTTCGCCGCCATGCTGCGGCTCGGCGTAGTCGAAGGCGAGGACCAGCGGGCGGAAGGCCGGCTCGTTCAGCCAGCGCGGCACCGCCTGGCGCAGGATGCCGCTCCCGGTCGGCTTGCCTTGGGAGGCCGTCATGCCCTTGCCTGTCACCACGAGGACGCAGCGCTTGCCGTGGTCGCGGGCGCGGCGCAGGAAGCCGAGCAGGTCGTCATGCGCCACCTGCTGGGTGCGGCCGTGCAGGTCGATCTTGCCCTCGATGGCGAGCTTGCCCTTGCGGAAGCGCTCGGCCTGGCGCCGGTCGATGCCGTGGCTGAGGCCGTGGGTCAGGTGATGCGGCTGGTTGGGCGGCGGCGCGGGCGCCGCGGCGGGCGGCGGCAGCGGCGCCTTTGCCTTCTTCAGCTTGCCGGGCGGCGGCGGCGCGGCCGGCGCGGTCTCGGCGGCGTGCTTCCTGGGGTTGACCTTCGGCTTGTCGGGGCGCAGCGGCCGCACCGTCTTGGCGACGTGGCGCCAGAGCTCCAGCTCCTGCGGCGGGATCCTACGCCGGCTCATCGACGAGGATGATGTGCAGGCGCTTGGGGCCGTGCGCGCCCATCAGGATGGTCTGCTCGATATCGCCGCTGCGCGACGGGCCGGTGACCAGGTTCAGCGTGCGCGGCATCTCGGCGCCGTATTGCGCCTTCAGCTTGGCCCACAGATCCTCATAGGAGCCGGACAGGTCCTTGGCGTCGAGCACGACGATGTGGTTCTCGGGCAGGAAGTTGAGCAGGGTCGGCGACGGCGCGCCGGAGGTGAGCGCGAGGGTGCCGGTCTCGGCCACGGCGGAGAAGGCGCCGGTGACGGAGACCGGGTCATCGCCCTCGGTGCCGCCGCTGCTCACCTCCAGCAACGGCTGCGATTTCCAGTCGAGGCCGGTGATGCGCGGATCGGGCGCCAGGCGCAGCTGCGCCGGCAGGTTGTGGCCCTTGAGATAGGCGGCGATCAGCGCCGGGATCTCGGCCCGCGAGGTGGCCACGTCGGCGGTCGCCGCCGCTTTGCGCGCCATGCGCAGGAAGAGCGCGCGCTGCTCCGCCGGCGGCAGCTTCGCGCGCTTGGGCTCCGGGCCGGAGCCGGGATGGGCATTCGCCTTGCGGCCGCCATTCTCCAGATTGCCCCGGATGGCGCCGAGAATGCGCTCGCGGGCGGAGGTCATGGGGCGACTCCGCTCTGCCCCTTCCCCCCCGTGCCGACGCATGTCGGCATGCGCCGACGGGCCGGGGGAAGGGTGGGAAGGGGGGTGATGCAGCGCCGGGTATCGCCATCAACAAGCTTCGCTCGTATCGCCTCCGGCGATCCGCGCTTCCAAAGCGCGCTACCCCCCACCCAGCTCCGGCTAAGCTCGCTTCGCTCGCTAAGCCTGCACATCCCTCCCCCGCAAGGGGGGAGGAGGACTTCATGAAGCATCGTCATCTGCGACCCTTGTACTGCGCCATGAAGGTGCTGCCCTGCGGCGCCGGCAGGTCGCGGTATCTGGTCCAGGCGGCGGCCAAAGGCAGCGACTTGAAGCGGCCCTTCCCGCCGGCCAGCAACTTCAGCACGCGGGCGGCGAGCCCGGTCGCCAGGCGATAGAGCGCGGGCCGTGTCGCCAGCGCCGCCCACAGGCCAAGTGCCCAGCGGGCGCGGCTGCCGTTCAGCTTGCGGTCGAAGCTCTCCTCGCGCCAATGGCGCAGGATCTTCGGGATCGGGATGCGCACCGGGCAGACGCTCTCGCAGCGGCCGCAGAGCGACGAGGCTTCCGGCAGGGGCGCTGCGTTCTCGATGCCGATCAGGGCCGGTGTGGTGATGGCGCCGATCGGTCCGGCATAGACCCAGCCATAGGCATGGCCGCCCACCGCGTGATAGATCGGGCAGTGGTTGAGGCAGGCGCCGCAGCGGATGCAGCGCAGCATCTCCTCGAACTCGGTGCCGAGCAGGCGCGAGCGCCCGTTGTCGAGCAGCACGACATGGAACTCGTCCGGCCCGTCGAGATCCTCCGGCCGGCGCGGCCCCGTCGAGAAGGTCGTATAGGCCGACATCTCCTGACCCGTGGCCGAGCGCGCCAGGATGCGCAGCAGCAATCCTGCATCCTTGATCGACGGCACGATCTTTTCGATCCCCGCCAGCACGACGTGGATGCGCGGCAGCGTCTGCGTCAGGTCGCCGTTGCCCTCGTTGGTGACGATGGTGGTGGTGCCGGAATCGGCGATCAGGAAATTGGCGCCGGTGATGCCGACATCGGCGGCGATGAAGCGGCCGCGCAGTTTCACCCGCGCCTCGTGCAGCAAAGTCGCCGGCTCCTCCAAATTGCGCCTGGGGTCGAGGTCGGTGTGGACTTTGCGGAAGGTTTCTTCCACCTGCGCCTTGGTCACGTGCACGGCCGGCGCGATGACGTGGCTCGGCGTCTCGCCGCGCAGCTGGATGATGTATTCGCCGAGGTCGGTCTCGATCGGCTCGATGCCGTTGGCGGCGAGATGATCGTTGATGGCGATCTCCTCGCCCACCATGGTCTTGCCCTTGGTGACGGTGCGGGCGCCCGCCTTGCGGCAGATGTCGAGGATGACCTGCCGCGCCTCGTCCGGGGTCTGCGCCCAATGCACCTTGCCGCCGTGGCGTGTCACGTTCTCCTCGAACTGCACCAGGTACTGGTCGAGGCGGGAGAGCACGTGGTTCTTGAGGTCGCGCGCCGCGTCGCGCAGGGCCTCGAACTCGGGCAGCGCGTTGATCGCGTCCTGGCGCTTGTCGATGAACTTGGTGCGGACGTGATGCAGGGCCTGCTGCAGATTGGGATCCACCAGCGCCTTGGCGACGTTGTCCTTGAATTGATGCGAGGTGGAATGCATGTCAGCTCTCCGCGCTCGAACTCCCTCCCCCGGAACGGGGGAGGGGACACGGGCGCGCGATGTCGAGCAAGAGCATCTCACCCTTCCTCGCCGATGGCGGGCTGATCGGCCATGCCGGCCAGCACCTCGGCGACATGGCGCGCCTGCACCTTGCTGCCGTCGCGCTTCAGCTTGCCGGCGATGTTCATCAGGCAGCCCATGTCGGCGGCCAGCACGGTGCCGGCGCCGGTCGCCTGGATGTTCTCGACCTTGTCCTGGACCATGCGGTTGGAAATGTCGGGGAACTTGACGCAGAAGGTGCCGCCGAAGCCGCAGCACGGCTCGCCATTGGGCAGCTCGCTGAGCGCAAGGCCGTCGACCTTGCCCAGCAGCTCGCGCGGCTGGCGCTTCACTTTCAGCTCGCGCAGGGACGAGCAGGAATCGTGATAGGTGACCTTGCCGTCGAAGCGCGCGGCGATGCCGTCCCAGTGCAGCACGTCGCGCAGGAACTGGGTCAGCTCATAGGTCTTCGCCGCCAGATCGTGGGCGCGCAGCGCCCAGACCGGGTCGTCGGCCAGCAGTTCCGCGTAATGCGTCTTGATCATGCCGCCGCAGGACCCCGACGGCGCCACCACGTAGTCGAAGCCATCGAAGGCGGCGATGACCTGGCGGGCGATCTGCTGCGCGCTCTGCTTGTCGCCGGAATTGTAGCCGGGCTGGCCGCAGCAGGTCTGCGCCTCCGGCACCACCACCTCGCAGCCCGCCCGCTCCAGCAGGTGGATGGCGGCGAAGCCGACGACGGGGCGATAGAGATCGACCAGGCAGGTGACGAAAAAGCCGACGCGCATGCGCTAGTACCCGGCCTGTTGCGCCAGCCAGCGTTCGCCGGCCGCGCGCGGCACGATGATCCAGTATTGTCCCGGCTGCTTCATTTCGCCCGCCAATCGCTCCGCCTCTTCGCCAGCGCCCCAGAACAGGTCGATGCGCCCGGCGCCCTTGATGGCCCCGCCCTTGTCCTGCGCCACCACCAAGCGCTGCAGCGGGGCGCCGGTATCAGGCCGCGTCGTATTCAACCACAGGGGCAGTCCCAGGGAAACGAATTCGGGGTCGACGGCGACGGACCGGCCCGGGATCAGCGGCACGTTCAGCGCGCCGATGGGGCCGCTCTCGTCCGAGGGGCCGAGGTCGCGGAAGAACACGTAGCGCGGATTCTTGTGCAGCCAGTCCATGACCTCGCCCGGATGGGCGGCGAGATAGGCGCGGATGGTGGCGAGCGAGACCTCTTCCTTGGTCATGATCCCGGCATCGACCATGGCACGGCCGATGGAAACGTAGGGTCGCCCGTTGGTGCCGGCGAAACCCACACGGACGATGCTGCCATCGGCCAGGCGCACGCGGCCCGACCCCTGCACCTGGAGGAAGAAGGCGTCGACCGGGTCGCTGACCCAGAGCAGTTCGAGCTGCTGGCTGGAGAGCGCGCCGCCATCGATCTCGGCGCGGTCGAACCGCGTCGGGTCGGGCGGCAGGCGGTAGAGCGGATAGGGATGCGCCGCGTCCCGCGCGCGGCTGCCGTCGAGCAGCGGCTCGTAATAGCCGGTGATCAGCGCCGTGGTGCCGGCGCCGGGATCGAGGGCGATGAAGCCGTCCTCGATCGCTCGCTGGAAGTGCTCGACACGGGTGGTCACCGCGGCGATAACCATCGCCTTGCACGGGTCACCCCAGTCTTTGGCCATCCCCGCAATGCCAAAGGACCTCTCGGGCGGGCTCGCTAACATCATCGCGCAAGTGCCGCCCAACGCGGCGAACCCGCCGCTGATGCTGTCTTCCGGCCAGCCTGGCAGTTGCGAAAGCTCGCGCAGATGTGGCGGTGGCACGGTGGCGCAGGATGCGAGGGCGAGCAGCAGTCCAGCTGCTGCGGCAAGACGCAATCGTTGCCGCAACCAAGTCGTCACCCCGGCCTTGAGCCGGGGTCCATGGTTCCGCTTGGCGCGTGCGCCGAAAATGGACCCCGGATCACGCCGCTTCGCGGCTGTCCGGGGTGACGATCGGAGAAGCGGTGGCTGTGCGTGATGGCGAATCAGACGGGAAAAGCGCATGGCGCAAGGCTTGCCATGCGCCGATGCGGAACGCCAGCCTCTGATGCGTTTTGAGCGGCCGGGCCGCCTATTGCGGGCTTTCGGTGGCGACGAGGACCCAGTTGGGGTCGCGCGACTTGACCGCGCGCTGGAAGGTCCAGACGTCGGTGATGCTGGCGACCTCGTGCGGGTCGCCCTCGACGATGCGGCCTTCGCTGTCCTTGGTCACGCTGATCTGCTGCGACAGGAACTTGATGGTGATGCGCGCCTCGCCAGCCTTGTCCGCGCTCTTGTCGAGCGTGGCGGCGACGATGTCGGCGGCGAGGATGCCGATCAGGGTGGTCTCCAGCTTCTGCTTGTTGCGCGCCCGCTCCTCGATCGCGCCGTTGAAATTGGCGAAGACCTGGTCGCTCAGCAGCGGCCGCAGCGCCTTGGCGTCGCCCTTGGCGAAGGCGCCGAGGATCATCTCGAAGGCGATGCGCGCGCCGCCGACGAAATCGACCGGGTCGAACTTGGCATCGGCGGCGCGGATCTCGTCCAGCCCGCGACGGGCGTCGCCGGCGATGGCGGCCACGGCGGCCTCGATCTTGCGGCGGTCCCGGTCGAGGGGGGTGCGATCCTGGGATGCCCGATCCTGGGGGCGATCCTGCGTGCGCTCGCGGGCGCCGGCCGGCTCGGGCAGCTTGCGCACGTTGTCGCGCGCGGCATCGCGGTCCGGCAGGCTGTTGGTCGCGTCCGGCTGGCCGAAGGGGTCGAAGCGCTTCTCATGCCCGGTGCGGCGGCCGAGGACGCTGTACAGCTTCCAGCCGAGCACGGCGGCGACCACGGCGAAAAAGATGATTTGCAGCACGATCAGCGACCTGCGAGACCTTGTTCCTGTGGCAACCGGCGCGCCTTCCCGCCTGGGCCAGTCTAGCGCGGGATTCCTGGCAAAGCCCGGCAAAACCGGTGCTCCGGCCGTCTGGAACCTAACCCGCGCCGGCTTTGGCGGTTGCGGCGAAGCCCGCTCCCCCCTAGATAGGCAATAGCGGTCGAGCCGGCAAGCATCTGGGCGGGTCAGCGGCCGCCCCTGTACGGTTTTGCCGCAGATGGGCGGGTAACAATGACGCGATGGATCGGGCTGCTGGTTTTTGCCCTGCCATTCCTCGAAATCGCCGGCTTCGTGTGGATCGGCGGCAAGCTGGGCGTCGCCGTGACCCTGCTCTGGGTGCTGGCGGCGATGGTCGCCGGCCTACTGCTGCTGCGCCGCACCGGGCTGCAGGCGGTGGGCCGGCTGCGCCAGGCGATGGCCGAAGGCAGGGAACCGGGCAGCACCATGCTGGACGCCGCCTGTTTCGCCGCCGCGGCCATGCTGCTGATCATCCCGGGCTTCGTCTCGGACGCGCTGGCGCTGGTCCTGATGCTGCCGGCGACCCGCCACTGGCTGCTGCGCCGGATGGCCCGGCACTTCGACAGCAGGGTCTATCGCCGCAGCGGCATCATCCACGGCGAGTTCACCGTGGTCTCGGATGACGCGCCGGAGCCGGGCGGCGGCGAAGCCGAGGCGCCGCGCCGCATCGGTCGCGACAACGACCGGCCGATCATCGACGTCGAGTGAGTTCTGGAATTGTCATGCTGCTGATCCGTCACGGCCAATCCGAGTTCAACGTCCACTACAACCGCACCGGCCGCGACCCCGGCATTCCCGACCCGCAGCTGACGCCTGAGGGCCGCGCCCAGGTGCGCCAGGCCGCCTTGGCCCTGCAGCGCGCCGAGCGGCCGATCAAGCGGCTGCTGACCAGCCCGTATACCAGGGCCCTGCAGACCGCGGAGATCATCGCCGGCATCCTCGACCTGCCGATCGATGTCGAGCCGCTGGTGCGCGAGCATGCCAAGTTCCATTGCGACATCGGCACCCACCGCTCGCGGCTCAGCGAGACCTGGCCGGCGCTCAATTTCGAGCATATCGAGGAGACCTGGTGGCCGGCGCTGGACGAGACCGAGCAGGACGTGTTGAAGCGCGCCCGCGCCTTCCAGGCCCGCGCCGCCGGCTGGGCCGACTGGCCGGAGGTGGCGGTGGTCAGCCACTGGGGCTTCCTGCTGCGCCTCACCGGCAAGTCATTGCAGAATGCCGAGACGGCGGAATTCGATCCGACGCGGTGAGGGACGCCAGAGAACCGGCACACACTTTCGTCATTGCCGGGCTTGACCCGGCAATCCAAATGCGCCGGTGCGGCACGCCGGAATTTGGATCACCGGGTCTCGCCGCTGGCGCGGCGGCCCGGTGATGACGAAGGGGGCGGGTATTGATCCCGCCGCGGCCACACCTATGGCACCGGGATCGTGTAGACCTTGTGCAGGTCCTCGATCTCCTTGACCAGCTCGGGCGACAGCTTCAGGTCGATGCTGGCGATGTTGCTTTTCAGCTGGTCCAGGTTGGTGGCGCCGATGATGGTGGCGGTGACGAAGTCGCGGCTGTTGACCCAGGCCAGCGCCATCTGCGCCGGGTCGAGGCCGTGCTTGCGGGCCAGATCGACATGGACGGCGATGGCGTCCTGCGCCCGGGGCGTCATGTAGCGCGGGAAATTGGGGAACAGCGTCATGCGCGCGCCGGCCGGCCGCGCCCCGTTCAGGTATTTGCCGCTGAGCGAGCCCATGCCGAGGGGCGAGAAGGCCAGCAGCCCGCATTGCTCGCGGATCGCCACCTCGGCGAGGCCCACCTCGAAGCCGCGGTTGAGCATGTGGTAGCAGTTCTGGATCGAGACCATGCGCGGACCCAGACCCTGCTCCGCCAGCTGCAGCCAGCGCATGGCGCCCCAGGCGGTCTCGTTGCTGAGGCCGACATGGCGGATCTTGCCGGCCCGGATCGCTTCGCCCAGGACGCCGAGGACCTCCTCGAAGGGGGTGAAGGTTTCGTCCGGGTGGTGGGTATAGGTGAGGCGGCCGAAGATGTTCACGCTGCGCTCCGGCCAATGCAGCTGGTAGAGGTCGATGTAGTCGGTGCCGAGGCGGCTCAGGCTGCCGTCGATCGCCGCCAGGATGTTGGCCCGGGTCAGGCGGTTCTGCCCGTCGCGGATGTTGCGGAAGCGGCCATCGGGCCCGATGATCTTGCTGGCCAGGATCACCCGGTCGCGCTTGCCGCTCTTCTTGAACCAGCTGCCGATGATCCGCTCGGTATTGCCGAAGCGCTCCTCGGTCGGCGGCACCGGGTACATTTCCGCCGTGTCCCAGAAGTTCACGCCGTGGTCCAGGGCGTAATCCATCTGGGCGTGGCCCTCGGCCTCGGTGTTCTGCACGCCCCAGGTCATGGTGCCGAGGCAGATCGCGCTGACACTCAGGTCGGTGCGGCCCAGTTTCCGGTAATGCATTGATTCCCTTTAGTTAACCAAGATCAACGGCGGCATTTTGCAAGCCCGGGTGAGCGCGGTCACAGCGGCTTTGCCCCAGCATCGCCATGTCTAGCACATGAAAAGGCCGAACCGGTCCCGTGGAATGCGCGGGTATCGCGGCCCCACCGGAGGGGAACGACCATGACCATGCATCTGTCGCCGACCAAGCTGCTGACCATCGGCGTGGTGCTGGCGCTGCTGGCGCTGAGCATCGGCGGCGCCGTCGCCGACCGCCTCCAGGAGCGCGCCGCCGCCGACCGGCTGCAGTTCGGCACGCTGTCTTTCGACACCGCCGCGCCGCGCGACGTTGCGCGCGGCTGATGCGGGCCACTGATGCAGGCGGGCAAAAAACAACGCGCCTCACATCAGCGCCTGTAGGTCGAGGTCATTTTTCCGGATTCGGGCGCTGACGTTAACGAGTGTGAAAACAACTTCGCGCAGGATTGGCCTCGAGCCCGCGTTGCACACGAATAGCCGCCAAGTGAAGACCATGACCCAGACCCTGAAGCGACCGATCACTCTTGTTTCCGTCCTCGTCGTCGCCGCCCTGACCATCGGCGTGGCCGTGGCGCAGCGGGCCGAGATGCGGGCGTCGGCGGATGTGTTCTCGGTGGGCACCGAGCGCCTGCCCGTGAGCGTCGACTGAGCCAGCGTCGACTGAGCCGGCGTCGACCAAACCGGCGTCGACCAACCCCCTCAACCGAACCAGCCGCACCTGAGCCAGCTCCCGGCCGATCCGCGCCGACGGATCCAGCGTCCCCTCCGGTGCGCGGCCTTTAGCTAAATTCCAATCCATCCGGGCCTTGGGTCGCCGCGCGAAGTGGCGGCCCGCGGCGCACCGCCTTTTTAGGCTTTGGTAACGCTCGGTCTGTCTAATCGGGGCATGAATTTCGACAGGGCCCAGCGCGACATCCTGGTGATGTTCGGTCTGCTCGTCGTCGCGCTCTATGCGCTGGCGCTAGTGCTGTCGCATGGCTTCCTGGCCTGGGGCAGCGTGGTCGCCGATTACGCCAGCGGCACGGTCAAGGTCGCCGGCGTCAGCGTGCTGATCCTGGTGATCTGGCACATGGTCGCGGCGATGCGGGCCAAGACGCCGTCCCTGCCCAAGGTGCGCCTGGTGCTGGCCGACAGCGCGCTGTGGACCTGGCTCGCCGTGCCGGCGCTGATGGCGCCGGTGTTCTTCGCCAGCTTCACCATCATGAAGACGCTGATCGGGCTGCGCCTCGGCTTTGGCTGGGACGCGTTCTTCACCGATCTCGACGCCGCCATCTTCGGCACCGATCCGTGGCGGCTGACCCATGCGGTGTTCGGCCCGCTGGGCACCCGCGCGCTCGAATACCTCTATGTCGGCTGGGGCGTGGTGCTGGTCTTCTCCATGACCCTGGTGCCGATCTTCGCCAAGCGCGCCCACAGCGCGCGCTTCCTGCTCGCCATGTTCCTGGTGTGGCCGGTGACCGGGCTGCTGCTGGCGGCGGTGTTCGCCTCGGCCGGGCCGTGCTTCGCCTATCTGTTCCATCCCGAGCTGGCGGCGCGGTTCCAGCCGCTGCAGGACAGCCTGGCGCAGCTGCTGCCGGGCAACGACCTGATCCGCCTCAGCCAGATGTACCTGGCGAAATATTGGGACTACAGCGAGGCGGTGAAGGGCGGCGGCATCTCCGCCTTCCCCTCGGTCCATGTCAGTGTCGCCGTCCTCTATGTCTTCGCCAGCTGGCGCATCCTGGCGCTGCGCCTCGCCGCCATCGGCTTCGCGCTCGCGATCTGGCTGGGCTCGATCCATTTCGGCTATCACTACGCCGTCGACGGCCTCGCCGCCCTGGTCATCGTGCCGCTGTGCTGGTTCGCCGCCGGCCGGGCGCTTGCCCTGGTGGCCGGCCGCCACCGCCTGCCGGACGCGCTCGGCGCCGCGCCCGCCCCAGTCAAGTCCTCCGCCGTCTAGGCTTCCGCTCCCGCTTCAGGGTTCCAGGATCACGGTTCCGGGATCACGGCTCCAGGAACAGGGCCAGCACGCCGGTATGGCCGTAGAGGCGGCGGTGGCTGATCTCGCCATTGGCGAAGAAACCGGCCAGGGGCACGTCGCCGATGACGTCGCGCACGATCTGCAATTCGATCCCGGCCTCGCCGAACAGATTGTGACCGCGCGACAGGCAGGAGAAATAGAGCCCGCCCTGGATCGGCCGAATGCTATGCCGGCTGAGAAGGGACATGATGTTGGAATGAATTGAGAGTAAATTGCCCTTCTCAGAGGGGGCGGGGCTACAAGTGATAGGCAATGGCTGACATATTCAAACTCGTTTGGCGCCTTGATTACGACGTTAGCTGCGCATACCTCGATAACAGAGGAACAGCCTTCCGAATACTAACAGAAGAAGTAGATAACTATTGGAGTCGCCACGGCTTTCATCGTGAAATCAGAGATTCTTTTTTTGCCGACACAATCTCCCCATCTGAAATCCGCACCATTGTGGCAGAGCCGAATGCAGTCAGTGGAACAATGGAGTGGTACAAGGGCATCGAACTTTCAAAGGTTCTGCAAACTGATGAGTTCCGCTCTCTCGATAGAATTCTAAAGTCGTTTCTCAAGCACTGTCAGGTTGGAAAACTCAACCGCGCAGGAATTCGGTTCATCGTCACGGCCGGGCCAAAAGAGGACACGTCGCAGAGATTGCAGAGGAATTTGCAACTTTTTACTGACAGCGCACGTAAGTTTGCAGCCAAGCACTTAGGGACTATCAAAGATATCGGCATCGCATGGGAAGGGGAGCTCGATCCTTCTTTGAAGTATAAGTTCTTATTTGGACCGCTTGAAGCAAAGAATATTAAGAATTTTCTGCAGTATCCCACAGATGATGCTGCATTTTCGTCGCTCCTGAAGAGTCAGTACTTTGCAGACGTAGACCTCTACGAGCAAAATATTTCATTTGTCGAACACTCACTTTATCGATGGTCAAGAACGAAGCTTGAAAAGGCGCAGGATCTTCTAAATGATCTGGTAGCTACGCTGGGTTGACGTGAGGATGCAATGGCAAGTTTGGCGGCAGCTGAAACGACCAGTACTTCTATCCCAATGACTGGTGCCGACTTCAAGGCACCAATCATGTCGACGGATACGTCAAAGGGCACTGAGCGGCGCAAAGGACTAACTGAACCCACCCCGACCGATGGCGAAGCTCTATCTCGTCCTGCTGCAGTTCAGCAGTTCCAAGTGCAGCAGGAACCGCAGGGAATTCAGAATGCCGTCAAAGCTTCAGTCTTGGAGTTGCTAGAGGGTTCTGTGGTTCTTCGGTGTTTGGTCGAACCCAACCCGCTTAGGATCCAGGTTCCGAGGGATTTGGTTCCGGCTGCCCTTCAGCGCGTAGGGCAGACGGTCACGGTGACGCTTAGTCGGTCAACCGGAGTTCGCTATCCAGTAATTGCGGCTCGTCCGATCGAGCCGCACGAGTTGAATCAAGCCGAGCGAGATGCCATCGGCTGGGTAGACAAGCTCTAGTCGGGCTTTAGCTCCCGAATGCTGCGCTTTCACTTCCTCAATGTACTCCACGGCAGTTCCATAGTTATTGAGTACCACCCAGTTGGCGCAGCTGCGTCATTCGGCGTGGTGGACAGCAATGCCCGCGAAAATGATCCGGTGCCGGCGCTTGAAAAGCTTCAGAGTCTGGGCGCGGAGGCGCTTTCATTCGTTGCTTTGACGCATCCTCATCGAGATCACTACTCGGGAATGCATCGTTTGCTGCAGGCCTTTCAAGGCAAAATCGATCAGTTCATATGCTTTCCGTTTGGTGGGCTCTTTGCTTCACCAAATCGTCTAAAAAAGTACGCGAATATCCTGAAGCAGCTTCTGCTTCAAGGAGACGATCCGGAGATTCGCTCCTCCTTTGTTGAACTGATAAATATCCTCCAGTGGGGCGATTTGCATCGGCCGCTTTGGCAAGAAAGCGATGGGACATCAACCGATTTAGCGCTGCTGGGCTTTGACGGCGTGAGTGCAAAGACCATTCTGCCACCAAGAACCGCAAAAGGTAGCTTTATTGAACAGATTGAAAGTGGGCGCCTCGAAGGATTCGGAAGCAGCAATGAGAACAGCCTTTCACTATCACTGCTGTTTGACTACGGAGGCTGCCGTGTCCTTCTGAGCGGAGACTCAACGAAAGCCAATTGGTTGGAGCGCCGCCGAGGCTATGAGCGTCGAGGCGGGCAGACGGCGAACGCGACTGTCGTGAATTTGCCGCATCACGGTTCGGCACATGACTGCGACGCCGACGTTCTGCAGGGGATTTTTGCGGGTCAGAACGACGCGGCCCCCCGCTTTGCCATTACTTCAGCTGATGGCCATTCTCATCCAGACTATCAAATTATTAGGTGGTGCTCAGAAAACGGCATTCAACCATTTTGCACAAATCTGATGCCTCAATGCGGGGCAAACATACTTAAGCTGCATACGGTCAAGAATCTTGCACCGGAACTGTCTCGCTGGCTAGGCGAGGTAACCATAGACTCTGGTCATCGACAAACATGTCAGGGCGATATCTGCGTAGAAATCCCTGGCGACGGCGCAATCAATGTCTCGCCCCAGCATGCCAACTATTGTCCGCTTAGGACCGGCAACCTCAATCTGCCATTTGCTGTATAGTGCTGGCAGAGTGTGGGTAAGACGGCGCTAGTTCGGTTCCAGGAAGAGGGCCAGCACGCCGGTATGGCCGTAGAGGCGGCGGTGGCTGATCTCGCCATTGGCGAAGAAGCCGGCCAGGGGCACGTCGCCGATGACGTCGCGCACGATCTGCAATTCGATGCCGGCCTCGCCGAACAGGTTGTGGCCGCGCGACAGGCAGGAGAAATAGAGCCCGCCCTGGATCGGCCGCGAGATGCGCTTCTTCAGCTTCTCCAGCATCTGCACCAGGTCGTCGCGCGCGGTCGAGCGGTCGCGCTTGGTGAACATGATGCCGTCGCCGGAATCGATCTGGTCGCCGATGGCGATCCAGCCCTTGTTGGGGTCGATGCCCATCAGGTTGCGCACCAGGTAGTCGCCGGTGTCCGAGCCGCCGACCGGCAGGGCCGCGTAGATGAAATTGGCGCAGCGCTCCAGGTTGCGCGCCAGCATCTCGCCGATCTCCTCCTTGAAGACGTCGAGGGCGGGGCGGCCGTCGATCTCCATCACCACGTTCTTCTGCGCGGTGGTGGCGACATGGGCCGGGCCGATCGGCGAGCAGCCCTGGCTCAGCCCGGCGATGAGATTGATGTGCGAACTCATCCAGGCGCCCGAGGCGCCGCCCTCGCTGACCTCGCCGGCGATCTGCACCATCTTGCTGCGCGACGAGGCGAGGCCGCCCACCAGATAGGCGCCGCTCGCCTCGGCCAGGCGGTCGAGCATCATCGGCAGGCGCTGGGCGCGCGGATCGGCATGGACGATGGCGACGTTCGGGCGCTGGGCCTCGAACCACTCGCTGCCCGCCCCGGCGGCATCGTCGCCGCGGCCGGGAAAGACGCGGAAGGAATCGCCCGGCAAATCGGCGATGAGGGCGCTGACCGCCGGCTGGTCGAAATATTCGCCGGGGCCGCGGGTCGAATTGCCGAGGATGGCCATGCCGGTGGCGCCGATCCAGTTCGCCACGCCGGTCGCGTCGCGCAGACGGTCGAGAATCTCGACCGCGTGATCGGCGATCACGTCGGTGACGTAGAGAAAGCCGAGCGGGTCGGTGCCGGCGCCGGGCGCGGTGGCGCTGAGCTCGGCCAGGCAGGATTCGACCGCTTGGCGCCAATCCTGGCCGGAGGCGTGGCCGGCGCGGAAGCGGGTCATGACGCGCTCCTTTGCCGGGCGCGGTCCATCGCCTCGGTCACCAGGGGAAGCAGATGCTGCACGATCACCGCCACGCCTTTGCCATTGGGATGCATGCCGTCCGCCTGATTGAGGTCGGAATCCAGGGCTACATCCTGCAACAGGAAGGGCAGGAACAACAGGCCATGCGCCTTGGCGAGATCCGGATAAAGCGCGTCAAAAGCCGTCTTGTAGTCCGGGCCCAGATTGGGCGGGGCCAGCATCCCGGCCAGCACGATTTCCGCCCCGGCCGCCTGGGCCTTGGCGATGATGGCCTCGAGATTGGCCTTGGTCGCGGCGGGGTCGAGGCCGCGCAGCATGTCGTTGGCGCCCAGCGCCAGGATGATCACCTGCGGCTTGTCGGCCAGCGCCCAGTCGATCCGCGCCGCGCCCCCGGCGCTGGTGTCGCCGGAAACGCCGCCATTGATCACGATTGCCGCGCGCCCCATCTTGGTAAGGGCCTCGCCCAGCTGGGCGCTCAGCGTCTCCGGCTCGGTGAGGCCGAGGCCGGCGGTGAGCGAATCGCCGAAGGCGAGGATGCGCATCGGCTCCGCCGCCGCGGCGGCCGGATGGTGCGCAAGCGAGACGAGCAGCAGCAGGGCGCAGCAGGCGCGCGCGGCGACAGCGTGTAGATCCGGCGCAAGGAAGCGAATTTTGAACGACGGCAGCATGCAGCGCGACACCCGAAGCCAGAACGCGGGAGAAAGCGGTCCTCCACCGGCGATCCACCTGGAGGACGTGCACCTGACACTGGCGAGCGAAGCCGGCCGCGTCAACATCCTGAACGATATAGGGCTTCACATTGCCGCGGGCGAGACGGTGAGCCTGGTCGGGCCGTCAGGCTCGGGCAAGACCTCCTTGCTGCTGCTGATCGCCGGGCTGGAGCAGGCGAGCGGCGGGCGCATCAGCATCGCCGGACGCGACCTCACGAAGCTGTCGGAAGATTCCCTGGCGCTGTTGCGCCGCGACCACATCGGCATCGTGTTCCAGAATTTCCATTTGATCCCGACCATGAACGCGCTGGAGAATGTCGCCGTGCCGCTGGAGCTGGCCGGCGCCGCGGATGCCTTCGCGCGGGCGGAGGCGGCGCTGCAGGCGGTGGGCCTCGCGCATCGCCTGCGCCACTATCCGGCGCAATTGTCCGGCGGCGAGCAGCAGCGCGTGGCGCTGGCCCGCGCGCTGGCGCCGCGGCCGCAGGTGCTGCTGGCCGACGAGCCGACCGGCAATCTCGACCACGACACCGGCGCCCGGATCATCGACCTGCTCTTCGCCCAGGCCCATGCGATCGGCGCGACGCTGCTGCTGATCACGCACGACCCCACACTGGCCGCGCGCTGCGCCCGGCAACTGCAGATGGAAGACGGCCGCATCATCAGCGACAGCGCCTGGGTGGCGGCGTGAAGGCGACCCCTGAAGACGAAGTCATGATGTTCGCGCCAATACGCGGTGAACCCCTTCCCCCCCACGCCGACAAATGTCGGCATTCGCCGACGGGCCGGGGGAAGGTTGGGAAGGGGGGTGATGCAGCATTGGGTGTGGCCGGCAGCATTCTTCGTTTGCATCGCCTTCGGCGATGCGCGCTCGTAGCGCGCGCGACCCCCCTTCCGGCTGCGCCTAAGCTCGCTTTGCTCGCTAAGGCTCCGCTGCCTTCCCCCGCAAGGGGGGAAGGAAATGATGTGCGCGGTGGCCTCGCATGACCCTTCCGATCTCCCTCCGCATCGCGGCACGCGAGTTGCGCGCGGGGACGCGCGGGTTCCGGCTGTTCATCGCCTGCCTGGTGCTGGGGGTCGCGGCGATCGCCGGCATCGGCTCGATCAGCGCCGCGGCGATCGCCGGCATCGCCGCCAATGCGCAGGCGCTGCTCGGCGGCGACCTGGAGATCCGGCTGACCCACCGCGCGGCGAGCGACCCGGAACTGGCGGCGATCGACCGGCTGGGCCAGGTCTCGCATGTGGTCGAGATGCGCGCCATGGCGAAACCGACGGGAGTAGATCCGACGGGCGCAAGCGACGCGCTGCCGGTGCTGGTCGAGTTGAAGGCGGCCGACGCGGCCTATCCGCTCTATGGCGGCCTTGCCGTGGCGCCGGCGGCGCCGCTCGCCGACCTGCTGGCGCCGCGCCCCGATGGCAGCTTCGGCGCCGCGGCGCATGAGGTGCTGCTGCAGCGCGCGCATCTGAAGCTCGGCGACCGCCTCACCGTCGGCAACGCGCATTTCGTCATCACCGCGGCGATCACCCGCGAGCCGGACGCGACCACCCAGGTCTGGGCGCTCGGCCCGCGTTTGCTGATCTCCGAGGCGGGCCTGGCGGCGACCGGCCTGGTGCAGCCGGGCAGCCTGGTCTATCACGCCTACCGGGTGAAGGTGGCGCCGGGAATCGACCGCATCGCCGCCGCCGATACCCTCAACGCGCAATTCCCCAAAGCCGGCTGGCGCATCCGCCAGCTGGAGGATGCCGGCCAGCGCACGCGCGACTTCCTGGAGAACACGCGCGCCTATCTCGATCTCATCGGCCTCTCGGCGCTGCTGATCGGCGGGCTCGGCATCGCCAATGCGGTGCGCGCGCACCTGGAGAGCAAGGCGCGCGCCATCGCGGTGCTGAAATGCCTCGGCGCCACCGCCCGGCAGGTGGCGGCGGTCAACCTGCTCACCATCGGCGCCATGGCGGCGCTGGCGATGGCGATCGCCCTCATGCTCGGCGCCGCGGCGCCCTATCTGTTCGCTACCGCGCTGGGCGGGCTCGGCCTCGATCTCAAGACCGGGATCTATGCCGCGCCGCTGCTGCGCGCCGCCGGCTTCGGCGCCTTGACCGCGCTCGCCTTCGCGCTGCCGTTCCTGCTGCGCGCGGCGCGCACCAAGCCGGCCCAGTTGTTCCGCGCCGCGGCGCTGGAACTGGGCGGCGCCAGCCGCCGCGACCTCCTGGTCATCGCGCTGGCGGCGCTGGCGCTCGTCGCCCTGGTGGTGGCGAGCTCGGACAACAAGCTGCTGGCGGCCGGCTTCGCGCTGGCCGCGGCGCTGACCCTGGCGGCGTTCCGCGGCCTCGCCGCCGCGATCCAGGCCCTGGCGCATCGCGTGCAGCGCCGGCTGCAGGCGGCGAACAGTGCGCGGCACCATCGCGCCCTGCGTTTCGCGCTGGCGACGCTCGGCCGGCCCAGCGCGCCGGTCGCTTCCATCGTGCTGTCCATCGGCCTCGGCCTCACCGTGCTGATCGCCGTGGCGCTGATCCAGGGCAGCATCCTCGCCGATTTCGCCCGCAACCTGCCGGCCCGCGCGCCGAGCTTCTATTTCATCGACATCCAGCCGGACCAGGTCGAAGGCCTGCAGGCGATGGCGATGGCCGTGTCGGGGGCCAGCGATTTCGAGCGCGTGCCGATGCTGCGCGGGCGCATCACCAGGTTCAACGACGTGCCGGTGGAGCGGATCACGCCGCCGAAGAACCTGGAATGGGTGCTGCGCGGCGATCGCGGCCTCACCTGGTCGGCCGCCCCGCCGGAAGGCGCCGAGATCGTCGCCGGCCAGTGGTGGGCGCCGGATTACAAGGGCGCGCCGCTGATCTCGCTCGACCAGGAGACGGCGGAGGGATTCGGCCTCAAGCTCGGCGACAGCATCACCGTCAACCTGCTGGGCCGCGAGATCACCGGCACCATCGCCAATTTGCGCAAGGTCGACTGGTCCTCGCTGTCGATCAACTTCGTCATGGTGTTCTCGCCCGGGCTGATGGAATCGGCGCCGCAAAGCAACATCGCCACCGTGCGCGTGCCGGAGGCGGCCGAGGGCGAGCTGATGAACCAGGTCGCGGCGCGCTTTCCCAACATCTCGGCGATCCGGGTCAAGGACGCGCTCGCCACCGCCCTCGACCTGCTGTCCCAGGTCGGCGGCGCCATCCGCGGCACCGCGCTGGCGACGCTCGGCGCCGGCATCCTGGTGCTGGCCGGCGCCGTCGCCGCGGGCCGCGAGAAGCGCATCTACGAGGCGGTGCTGCTGAAGATGCTGGGCGGCCGGCGGCGCGACATCGCCCTTGGCTATTTGTGGGAATTCGGCCTGCTGGCCCTGGTCAGCGCCGCCTTGTCGGTGGCGCTGGGGGCGTTCGGCGCCTGGCTGTTCCTGACCCTGAAGGTGGAGGCCAGCCTGGTGCTGGCCCCGGCGCTGATCGCCACGGTGCTGGCGATTGCCCTCGGCCTCGCCCTTCTGCTCGGCTTCTGGGGCTCGTGGCAGGCGCTGGGGGCCAAGGCGGCGCCCTATCTGCGCAACGAATAGACCCGGCAACGCATTGACCTTGCGCGGCCAAGTGGTGGAAGCTGTCGGGGTCTCGCGCGACTCCAAGAGCCCATCCGCATGTTCCAGCTTCCTCCCGATTGCGTGGAGCCCATCTTCTCGACCGTGCTCGGCTATTGGGAAAGCAAGCGCCGTGACGGCAAGCTGCCGACGCGGCGCGAGATCGATCCGCTGGATCTTGGCGGAACGATCCTGCCCTACATCCTGCTGTTCGAGGTGGTGCCGGCTGAGGCCCCTACGACGACTGGGCTGCGCTTCCGGTTCCGCCTGGCCGGCACCGCCTTCCGGCAGATCGCCGGGCGCGACGTCACCGGGCTGTGCTTCGACGAGCTGGGGCCGGCGGAGCGCACCGCGCCGGTGATCCGGCAATTGACCATGACGGTGGAGCATCTGCGGCCGGCCTATCTGGTCGGCCGCGTCACCGCGCGCAGCGACGCGCATGAGGATATCGGCCGCCTCGCCCTGCCGCTGTCCAGCGACGGCGCCGGCGTCGACAAGATCCTCGGCGTGTGGTTCACCATGCCGCTGGCGGCCAACGCGGCAATCTCGCCCTTCGAGGGCGTGCCGCGGCTGCTGGAAGGCTCCTAGAGCGGGTCAGCGCCGCAGCGCGTTGCGCTTGAGGTCGGCCAGGGTATAGGCGCCGGTCGCCAGGATCACCGCGAAATAGATCGCCGCCGCGACGCCGACCAGCGCGACCAGCGCGCTGGCGCGGTCCACCTCGCCGCCGGCCAGCCGCGGCGCCAGCAGGTACTGGCCGCCGAACAGCGCGCCGGCCATGACGATATTGGCGAGGGCCAGGCGCGGCAGGTTGCGCCGGAGCCTTGCGTCCAGCACCAGGTAGCCGAGGCGGTGCAGCTTGCGATAGAGCAGGGTGCAATTGGCCCAGGCGGCGATGGCGGTGCCGAGCGCGATGCCGACGAAGCCGATCTGCCAGCGCGACAGGTACCAGAACAGCGACAGGCAGATGAGGATGTCGAGGATGATGGTGGCGACCGAATACTTGAACGGCGTCACCGTGTCCTCGCGGGCGTAGAAGCCGGGCTGCAGCGCCTTGTTGAGCACGAAGGCGGGCAGCCCGATGGAGATCGCCATCAGCGCCAGCGCGGTGTTGTGCGTCGCCTCTGCGGTGAAGGCGCCGCGCTGGTAGAGCACGCGCACGATCGGCTCGGCGGCGACGATGAGCCCGACGGCGGAGGGGAGGATCAGCAGCAGGGCGAACTCGATGGAGCGGTTGAAGGCGGCCATCGCCTCGACCTCGCGC
The DNA here is from genome assembly GCA_039808885.1 of Dongiaceae bacterium. Classification (GTDB taxonomy): domain Bacteria; phylum Pseudomonadota; class Alphaproteobacteria; order Dongiales; family Dongiaceae; genus Dongia_A. Next base: position 22,037 of record JBDHTX010000005.1, read on the forward strand.
CCGCCGCGGATGGCGCGCGAGAGGACCGGCAGCAGCACCACCCCGATCGCGGCGCCGATCAGCGCCAGCGGCAGCTGGTAGAGCCGGTCGGCATAGGAGAGATAGGACACCGCCTGGTCCTGCAGGCTGGCGAGGATGCCGGCGATCATGATGCTGATCTGGGCCACGCCGCCGCTGATCAGGCCCGGCACCATCAGCTTCACCACCTGGCGGATCTCCGGCCCGAAGCTGGGGCGCGGCAGCCGCAGCCCGTAGCCGAGCTTCGCCGCCACCAGATAGAGCCAGAGGAACTGCAGCAGCCCGGCGAAGGTCTCGCCCCAGGCCAGGATCAGCGCCGGCTGCTCGACATGCGGGGCGACCAGCAGCAATCCAAGGGTCAGCACCACGTTGAGCAGGATGGGGGCGGCGGCGGCATGGGCGAAGTGATGCAGCGAATTGAGGATGCCGCCCATCAGCGCGGCCAAACACATGAACAGCAGATAGGGGAAGGCGATCGAGGTGAGCAGGACGGTGAGGCCGAACTTGGCCGGGTCGTCGGCGAAGCCCGGCGCGAAGACCAGGATCAGCAGCGGCATGCCGATCTCGGCCACCAGGGTCAGCAGCAGCAGGAAGGCGAGCATGCTGGCCAGCACCCGCTCGGCGAAGGCGCGCGCCACCGGCTGGCCGCCCTGTTCCAGCCGCCCGGCGAACATCGGCACGAAGGCCGAGTTGAAGGCGCCCTCGGCGAACAGGCGCCGGAACAGGTTGGGCAGCCGGGTGGCCACGAACCAGGCATCCGCGGCGAAGCCGGTGCCGAGATAGGCGGCGATCAGCACGTCGCGCACAAAGCCCAGCACGCGGCTGGCCAGGGTCAACATGCCGACGCTGAGGACGGAGCGGATGGAGAACATGGGGCGAGTCAGGGGACCAAGTTTGAGATGCTAGATGTGGCAGATTCGCGCTCCGGCGTCACCACTGCTCCGCAGGGTGTCTTCCCCCCAAACCGACAAATGTCGGCTGCGTCATCAAGGTTGTGTGGCTGTTTCATCCCGACTCACTGTGCTCCTTCCCCCTTGAGGGGGGAAGGGTGGGATGGGGGTGAGATGCAGCGCCGGGTTTGAGGGTGCAACGCAAGCTGAGAGACCGAGGTCACCCCCACCTAGCTCCGCCCCCGGGTCGATAGAGCCCGGGGGTCGCTGCGCTCGCTAAGCCTCCGCGTCCTCCCCCTCAAGGGGGAGGAGAAAATAGATCACTGCGCCGCGGTCGCGGCGGCGGCGGTGTCGCCGTCCTTCAGCACCTCCATCAGCGCCGCGCGGATGGCCTTCAGGCGGGGCTCGGCCTCGATCTTCAGGCCGAAGCGATCCTTGACGTAGAATGTGTCGACGGCGCGGTGGCCGAAGGTCGAAATCTTGGCATTGGCGATGCGCAGATCCTGCGCCATCAGCGCGGCGGTCAAGGCGTGGACCAGGCCGCGGCGGTCGCGCCCGGTGATCTCGATGACGGTGAAGGCGCTGCTCGCCTTGTTGTCGATCAGCACCCGCGACGCCACCGGGAAGGCGCGCACGGCGGGGTTCACATGCGGCGGCAGCGACTTGATCGCGGCCAGGGTCTGCTCGGGGGCCTCCAGCACCCGCTCGATGGTCGAGCTGAGGCGCGCGAGGCGCGTCGGCTGGTCGAAGGGCCCGCCCTCGGAATCCTGGATCACGAAGACGTCGAGCGCCATGCCGTTCTTCAGGGTGAAGATGCGCGCCTCGCCGATATTGGCGCCGCTCAAGGCAAAGGCGCCGGCCAGCTGCGAGACCAGGCCGACGCGGTCGGGCACGTAGATGGTGACCTCGGTCATCGCCTCCCAGGCATCGATGCGGAAATCGACCGACAGGCTGCGCTTGTCGAGCTCCGCCTCGCGGATCAGCCGGGCATGGCGCTCCAGGATGGCGAGCGGGAAGGAGAGCCAATAGGCGGCGTGGCCGCGGGCGAAATGCGCCTCGATCTCCGCTTCCGGCCAGTCGGCCAGCTTCTGGCGCAGCTCGGCGAGGATGCCCTCGACCTGCGCCTCGCGCCCGGCGAAGACCAGGCCGCCGGAGAGGTACTCGACCGATCGGTTGTAGAGATCGCGCAGCAGCTGCGCCTTCCAGCCGTTCCAGGTCTTCGGCCCCACCGCGCGGATGTCGGCGACGGTCAGGACCAGCAGCAGGCGCAGGCGCTCCAGCGACTGCACCTGGTCGGCGAAATCGGCGATGGTCTTGGGGTCGTCGATGTCGCGCTTGAAGGCGGTGTTCGACATCAGCAGGTGATAGCGCACCAGCCAGGCGACGGTCTCGGTCTCCTCCGCGGTGAGGCCGACGCGCGGGCAGAACTGCTCTGCCACCTCGGCGCCCAGCACGGAATGGTCGCCGTTGCGGCCCTTGGCGATGTCGTGCAGCAGCACCGCGACATAGAGCACGCGGCGCGACAGCACCTCATGCACCACGGAGCTGGCGATCGGCGCCTCGTCCTTCAGCGCCCCGGTCTCGATCTTGTGCAGCAGGCCGAGGGCGAAGAGCGTGTGCTCGTCCACCGTGTAGTGGTGGTACATGTCGAACTGCATCTGCGCCACCACGCGGCCGAAATCCGGCACGAAGCGGCCGAAGACGCCGGCCTCGTTCATGCGCCGCAGGGTCTGCTCCGGCCCCTTCGACGAGGTCAGGATCTTCAGGAACAGCGCGTTCGCCTTCGCGTCCTCGCGCAGATAGCGGTCGATCAGCTTCGATTTCTCGGCGATCCAGGTGAAGGTCATCGGCTGGATGTCGAGGTCGTGCTTCTGCGCCACGCGGAAGATGCGGATGAGGTCGATGGGATGCTCGTCGAAATGCTTCGCCTTCGGCACCGAGAGGCGGCCCGCATCGAGCCCGAAGCCCTCGATCTCGCGCTTGCGCAGGCCGATCGACGGCAGGCGGATGAAGGAGCGCTTGAGGTGCTGCGCCTCGACCGCGGTGCAGAAGAAGCGGGTCAGCTCGCCGACATTCTTGGCGGTGAGGAAGTAGTGCTTCATCAGCCGCTCGACCGCGTTGTTGCCGGCGTGGTCGCGGTAGCCCAATCGGCGCGCGATCTCCAGCTGCGTGTCGAAGGTGAGCTTGTCCTCGGCGCGGTTGCGCAGATAGTGCAGGTGGCAGCGCAAGGTCCACAGATAGGCCTCGGCCTTGTCGAAGCGCTGCGCCGCCTTCGCCGTCAGCACGCCCTGGTCGACCAGCTGGTCGAGCGTGTCGGCGCGGTAGAGGAACCGGCCGATCCAGCGCAGGGTCTGCAAATCGCGCAGGCCGCCCTTGCCCTCCTTGATGTTGGGCTCGAGCTGGTAGCGCGAGGGGCCGAACTTCTCGTGCCGCGCCTTCCGCTCGGCGAGCTTGGCCTGGTAGAAGGCCTCGCCCTGTCCGGCCACGCAGTCCTTGAAGAAGCGCTTGCGGAACTTGTCGTAGAGCTCCTGGTCGCCCCACAGGTAGCGCGCTTCCAGCAGGCTGGTGAGGATGGTGAGGTCGCCCTTGGCGCGCGCCAGGCATTCGTCGATGGAGCGGGTCGCCTGGCCGACCTTCAGCCCCAGATCCCACAGGCGGTAGAGGATGAATTCCACCACCTGCTCGCAATGCGGGGTCAGCTTGTAGGGCAGCAGGAACAGGAGGTCGATGTCGGAGAAGGGCGCCAGCTCGCCGCGGCCATAGCCGCCGACCGCGACCAGGGTCAGCTTCTCGGCGGCGGAGGGGTTGGCGAGCGGATAGAGCACCTCGGCGGTGAAGTCGTAGATGGCGCGGATCAGCTGGTCGATCAGGAAGCTCATCTCGCGCGACAGGCGACGGCCGCTCTCGGCGGCGCGCGGATCGGCGTCGAAGCGGCGGCGGATCTCCGCCCGTCCCCTGGCCAGGTGCTCGCGCAGCACCGCGCCGATGGCGGCGGTCTCCATGCGCGGATCGGGCGATTCTGCCACGGCATCCTTCAACGCCTGGGTCAGCGCCCGGCGGTCCAGGATGTCGCGCTGCCGCGCGATGTCGCGGTCGGAACTGGGTTCGCTCTTGCCCCGGGCGGCCTGGATGTTCATGGCCTCAACATAGGCGCAGCGGGGGTTAAGGGAAAGTGACGCGGGGGCACAAGGCCCCCGCGTCATGGCAAGGCTTGGCCTTGCCATCCACGAGTTTGGGGTCATTAGACCAGCTGGTCGTAGAGGTCAGCCCAGTCCGGATTGTTTTCCACGATCAGCCGGACTTTCCAGGCGCGCGGCCAGCCCTTGATGACCCGCTGGCGCCGGATGGCGCCCTGGATCGTCTGGTGTTCCTCGGTGAAAACGAGCCTTTTCAGGCCGTATTTCCTGGTGAATCCCGACAGAGCGCCGGTTCGATGCTGCCAGGCCCGATGCCGCAAGCTGCCGGTGACCCCGACATAGAGGATGCCGCTTGGCTTGTTGGTCATGATGGAGACCCAGCCACTCATTGGCCCCCACTGGCCAAGTTTCGGCAAACTCATGGATGCCAAGGCCAAGCCTTGGCATGACGGAGTTTAGGAGGCCCGCTGGAGTCTTGTCTCCTGTGGCATCAATCCCCGGGGGCCTGGAGCTTGGACAAGGCGTCGTAGACGATGTCCAGGCCGCCGGAGGCGCAGCCGATGCCGATGACCCGGCGCTTGAAGCCGGTCTCGATCGGGTTCATGTAGCGCTGGATGGCGAGGCAATGCGAGGGCTGGCCGCTGATATCGGCCTTGAACTCGGCCGTGTCGTAGCCGTTCTTGTTGCCGAGGCCGTTCCAGCCCTCGAGCTCGATGGAGGAGAAGAAGTCGCGCGTGCCCTCGCGCAGATCCTGCCGGCGCAGATAGAGCCGCGTCGCGGTCAGCCGCACGCTGACCACGGTCAGGAACATGGAGCGGTCCTCGGAGGTGATGCTGATCAGGTCCGAGCGCGTCTCGCCGCTGGCGCCGTCCTTGGCGGCGCGGCCGCTGATCCGCAGGCAATCGACGAAGAAGCCCTGGCCGGAGAAGACGAAGGGCGTCTCGCTGCAATCGATCGGCTCGTCGTCGGACGCCGCCCGGGCCGGCCCGGCCGGCAGCGCCGGCAATGCGGCGACCAGTGCCATCAGCCCCAGCATCGCGAGACCGGGCGCCGTCCGGGAGCGCCACCGGCGGAACGAAACGCCGAAAAATGCCTGCATGCGAATTGCCCTCGTCAAAATTGCACTGCCAATATCCGGTGCGCCCATCCCATCGGGCGCGGCCCGCCCGCTGTTCCCGCCGGCTTCGGCCCCACGGGGCCAGCCGCCAGACCTGGCCCACGAACCTATCCCGGCAAGTCTGGCCCGTCCGGCCGCAGGCGTCCAGCGCCTCGGGGCCGCCGCGCCAGGCCCGATTCTCCCTGCGCGCGCGGTCCGTCGCCGGATTATCAGACGGACGGTGGCGGCGAGGCCGCAGGCCTGACATGGGAGGCACGAAATGGGGGACCAGGCGGGACGGTTGCATGATGTCCTTCCCCGGCATAAGGTCGCGTTAACAAGCCGATAGGCGGGGGCGCAGCGAAATGCGCGCGGCGCGGGGAGCGCCGGAACAGGGGACTTGCGACAGGGTTGACGGTGGGGGTCGAGGGATGGCGGAACAGGCGCTGCTGGTCGAGGATCTGCACAAGCGCTTCGGCGATCTTGAAGTCTTGAAGGGCGTTTCGGTCGAGGCGGAGACCGGCGACGTGATCGCCATGATCGGGTCTTCCGGCTCCGGCAAGTCGACCCTGCTGCGCTGCATCAACCTGCTGGAGACGCCGGATTCGGGCAAGGTCTCGGTCAGCGGCGAGCTGATCCGCATGCGGCCCACCCGCGACGGCCACGCCGTGCCGGAGGACTGGAAGCAGGTCGACCGCATCCGCTCCACCCTCGGCATGGTGTTCCAGAGCTTCAACCTGTGGTCCCACATGACGATCCTGGAGAACGTCATCGAGGCCCCGGTGCATGTGCTGAAGCTGCCGCGCAAGGAAGCGGTCGAGCGGGCGGAGAAACTGCTGGCCAAGGTCGGCATCGCCGACAAGCGCAACCATTATCCCAGCCACCTCTCCGGCGGCCAGCAGCAGCGCGCGGCGATCGCCCGCGCGCTGGCCATGGAGCCCAAGGTGATGCTGTTCGACGAGCCGACCTCGGCGCTCGACCCGGAGCTGGTGGGCGAGGTGCTGCGCGTCATGCGGCAGCTGGCCGAGGAAGGCCGCACCATGCTGGTGGTGACGCACGAGATCGGCTTCGCCCGCGAGGTCGCCAACAAGTTCATCTTCCTGCACCAGGGCAAGATCGAGGAGCATGGCGAGCCGAAGGAGCATTTCGCCAATCCGCGCTCCGACCGCCTGAAGCAGTTCCTCACCACCGCGCATCACAAATAGAACGCACGGAACAGGGCGGCGCGACGCACCGCCGTCGCATCTCTCTCGTTCGTCGTCCCGGCCTTGCGCCGGGACCCATTCCTCCGCCGCAAGGGCGGAGCAAGCGCGCGGCAGGGCCCTTGCGGCTGCACCGTGGACCCCGGCGCAAGGCCGGGGTGACGCGGGAGAGGCGGCAAGGGCGGCGCGTTGAAAGGCATCACCAACACGAAGCAATGCGACCATGCCCCTGATCCAATACCTGACCCAAATCCAGTTCGAGGCCGGCGCGGTGCGGCTGACCCAGGGGGAATGCGCGAAGCTCGGCATCGCCCGGCCGCTCATCGTCACCGACAAGGGCGTGCGCGCGGCGGGGCTGCTCGACCGGCTGATAGGCGCGCTCGACAATGGTGCGGCGCTGCCGGTCTTCGACGACACGCCGCCCAATCCGAACGAAAGCGCGGTGCGCGCGGCGGTGGCGCTCTACAGGAGCGAGACCTGCGACGGGCTCATCGCGCTGGGCGGCGGGTCCTCGATCGACCTCGCCAAGGGCGTGGCACTGCTCGCCACCCATGACGGCGCGCTGAAGGAGTACGCGGTGATCGAGGGCGGCGGGCCGAAGATCACGGCGAAGGTGGCGCCGCTCATCGCCATCCCGACCACGGCGGGCACCGGCAGCGAAGTGGGGCGCGGCGCCGTGCTCATCATGGCCGACGGGCGCAAGCTGGCGGTGATCTCGCCGCACCTGATCCCGCGCGTGGCGATCTGCGACCCGGAGCTGACCTTCGGCCTGCCGCCGCTGCTGACCGCGGCGACCGGCATGGACGCCATCGCCCATTGCATCGAGACCTTCCTGTCTGCCGCCTTCAACCCGCCGGCGGACGGCATCGCGCTCGACGGCCTGCGCCGCGGCTGGGCGCATATCGAGCGGGCGACCAAGGACGGCCAGGATGTGGAAGCGCGGCTCAACATGATGAGCGCCTCGATGCAGGGGGCGCTCGCCTTCCAGAAGGGCCTCGGCTGCGTGCATTCGCTGAGCCATTCGCTGGGCGGGCTGGAGCCGCGGCTGCATCACGGCACCTTGAACGCCTTGTTCCTGCCGCCGGTGCTACGCTTCAACGCCGCGCATGAGAGCGTCGCGCGGGAGCGCAAGATGGAGCGGCTGGCCGAGGCGATGGGCCTGCATCCCGGCGCCGAGATCGATGTCGAGCTCACGCGGATGAACGCGCGGCTCGGCCTGCCGAAAGGCCTCGGCGCGCTCGGCGTGACAGAGGCGCTGTTTCCGCGCATCATCGCCGGCGCGCTGGCCGACCACACGCACAAGACCAATCCGCGCGCGGCCAGCGCGGAGGACTACACGCGGATGCTGCGGGAGGCGATGTGACCCCATGGGCGCGTTGAAGCGGACGGTGATCCTCGCGGCGGCACTTGCGCTCGCCGCGCCGGCATTCCGGGCGATGCCGGCCCAGGCCGAGGAGATCATCCTCAGCGACGAGGCGGTGAACGATTGCGCGCTCGCCTTCCTGAAGGCCCTGCGCAAGAAGGACGTCGGCGCGGCGATGAGCCACAGCGGCGTGCCCTTCGTCGCCGAGGACGCGAAGCTCTTGAAGACCGAGGCGGAGCTGCGCGCCTATTTCACCGAGATGCTGCAGGCGATGGAGGATGACAGCGTGCTGCCCAACGCCGTCTTCGGCGTGCTCGAATACGAGGGCAGCCGCGGCGCCACGGCGAAGGAGGCGCTGACGCTGCGCGACCAGGTGCTGACCAAGGCCGACCGCCTCGTCGGCATCGGCCGCGACGGCCTCTCGCGCGGCGTGCTGCTGGTGAAGGCGGTGGACGGCCAGCCGGTGGTGGTGGGGATCGGGTATTAGATTCCGGCGGCGTGGCGCACAATCATTCGAGCGCAGTTCGCGTGGGCAATGAGGCTGTCGCCGACGGCAGCTGTGGCTGCGACGGCAACTCCTCGACGACTTGTGCGCTCAGCTGATTTGTTGCGGGCTGGGCTTGTCCGAGATGCACGTTGACGATGCTCTGTGATGCGGCGGTCACGTTTGTCCGCTGCGCCACAACAGTGTTCGGCATGAAACCCTTCGCTATCAGCGTATTCCAGTGCCACCCGTTGTAGAAGAACGGGAAGATCAGTGTGGTCACACCAAACGTCAGAAGATTGACCAAAATGATGACCAGGAAACCGACGAAGTGACCGCGGAACAACGCCGGGAAAGGTCCGAAGAAGAGCGTCGTCCAAGAAAAGCCCTGTAGTCCGACCGCAACTTGTCCGGTCATAGGATTCGTCATCGGGACAGCAATCGCCATTTTGACCCCCCAATCAGAGCGAAGCGGAGCTGAGCATACGGCAGCAAGCCTTGGCGACGCGAGTCCCTGGAAATTATGAACCGCAAAAATTGCGCGCCCCGATCCGCACATCCAGGGGCCGCCAGACCGCCTTTTACGTAACCGCAACGCACCGCGACTCGGGCGGAACTGAATCGGAACGATTCGGGATTCCGGAGGAGAACGCGGTTGTGCGATTCAAACTCAAGCAATACAATGGCTTGAGGTTGGTTTCTTAAAGTGGTTTCGATGTTTCCGGTTTGTCCTCTCCCGAGTCGCACCGAGTCGCGCTTTGAGGCGGTTGGACTTTTCCGGATTCGCTACGGTATCGGGGGCGCATGACGACTGACCGACTCGAGTCGCTGATGACGTTCCATCCGTTCACGCGGCTGGGCAAACTGCTGGAAAGCGTACAGCCGGGCGGCGGGAATACGCCGCTCGCGTTATCGGTGGGCGAACCTCAATTCACCCCACCGGCTGAGGTGGCGCGCATCATCCACGACCAGGCCGGCTTGTGGGGGAAATACCCGCTGGCGACCGGGACCGAGGCCTTCCGCAAGGCGGTGGCGGCGTGGCTCATGCGGCGGTTCCAGCTGCCGGCCGGGATGATCGACGCGGAGAAGCACATCGTGCCGGTCGCCGGCACGCGCGAGGCGCTGTTCCACATCGCGCTCTCGGCGGTGCCCGAAGCCGGTGCCGGCGAGGCGAAGCCGGTCGTGCTGATGCCCAATCCCTTCTACCACGTCTATGCCGGTGCGGCGGCCGCGGCGGGGGCGGAGCCCTATTTCCTCGCCGCCACGGCGGAGACGGGCTTCCTGCCCGACATCGACGCGATCCCCGCGGCGATTCTCAAGCGCACCTGCCTCGCCTATCTCTGCTCGCCGGCCAATCCGCAAGGCGCCACGGCGCGGCTCGAGGATCTGAAGCGCTGGCTCGCCTTGGCGCGGCGGCACGATTTCGTGCTGGCCAGCGACGAGTGCTATTCGGAAATCTATCGCGGCACGCCGCCGCATGGCGCGCTGGAGGCGGCGCGCGATCTGGGCGGCGCCCTCGATCATCTCGTCGTGTTCCATTCGCTCTCCAAGCGGTCGAGCGGGGCCGGCCTGCGCTCCGGCTTCGTCGCCGGCGACGCGCGGCTGATGCAGCGCCAGGTGCAGCTGATCAATTTCGGCGGCGTGGCGCAGCCCTATCCGATCCTCGCCGCCGCCACGCATCTGTGGCAGGACGAGGCGCATGTGGAGCGTTACCGCGCGCTCTACCAGGAGAATTTCGAGCTGGCTCAAGCGATCCTGGGGCCGGTCTTCGGCGAGGTGCGCGCGGCAGGCGGCTTCTTCCTCTGGCTCGATGTCGGCGACGGCGAAGCGGCGGCGAAGGCGCTGTGGGCGGAGGCGGCGATCCGCGTGCTGCCCGGCGGCTACATGGCGCGCGCCGACGCCAACGGCGTCAATCCGGGCGCGGCCTACATCCGCGTCGCTCTGGTGCTGGAGCCGGAGCTGATGGCCCCGGCGCTGAAACGCATGGCGCCGATCCTGGCGCGCGTGGCGGCCCAGCACCGCGCCCTGGGCGCGACGCGGCGCGAGGTGGTATGATGTCTCCGGTCGAACTCGAAAACTTCGCCGTCATGGCAAGGCTTGGCCTTGCCATCCACGAGTTTCGGAATGCAACATCGAAGCGATCAAATGTTGAACAGATGAGACTGCTGGCGCTCATCGATGAAGGATGCGTGGCTCTACATTATGAGCAATCGCAAAAATGGGACGCTCTATGTCGGCGTCACCAACAACATAGCGCGCCGCGCATGAGAACACCGGACTGGTGCGGTCAAGGGATTCACCTCTCGTCACGGATTAACGCGACTTGTCTATGCCGAGCGCCACGAAACGATCGACGCAGCCATTCAGCGCGAAACTACGATCAAGAGCTGGCCTCGGGCCTGGAAGGCGCGGCTGATCAATGCGGTGAATCCGGAGTGGGCCGACTTGTATGAGACGCTTCACGCCTAGCGGAAGCAAACTCGTGGATGGCAAGGCCAAGCCTTGCCATGACGGCGATGATTTAGGTGCGAGGCGGGATAGAGCGGAGTGAACGTAACCACATGGCGATGACGGGCGAGCAGATCTATGGGCGGCGCGGGGTGCCGCCGATGCAGCAGGCGGGCGGCGGGTGGCGCGAGTTCCTGCGCCGGCGCATCGCGGAGATCGCCGGCGGCGCGCTGATGCTGGTCGGCCTCGCCTATCTGCTGAGCCTCGCCACCGCGCATGAGAGCGACCCCAGCTTCAACCGTGCGGTCGATGGGCCGGTGATGAATTTGATGGGGCCGGTCGGCGCCTTCGTCGCCGATTTCGCGCTGCAGGGCCTCGGCCTCGCCGCCATCCTGTTCGCGCTGGCGCCGATGATCTGGGGCTGGAAGCTGATGACGCGCCGGCGGCTCGACCGCTGGTGGCTGAAGCTCGTCCTGATGCCGGTCGCAGCACTGCTGACCGCGGCGGCGGTGGCGGCGATCCCGACTGAAAGTGTTGCCAATGTCAGCAACTGGCCGTGGACCGCCGGCATGGGCGGCTTCGCCGGGCGCATGCTGCTGATCGGCGCCGACGGCGCCGGCGGGCTCAAGGAGCTGCTGACCCGCTTCGAGCTGGGGCCGGTGCTCAATTCGCCGATGCTGCTGCCGACCGCGCTCTTCGCGCTTGCCGCGCTGGTCGTCGACTACTTCACCCTCGGCATCACCCTGGGCGGCTATGTGACGTTCGGCCGCCGCGTCGCCAGTGCCGGGCGCAACGCGGCGCAGCTGGTCGATCGCGGGCGGCAGAACCTCAGCGGGTCGCTCGCCAAAGGCGGCGCGCGCGACACCGCCCCGCAGCGCGCGCGCGTGGCGCGCGTCGCGGACGACGACGACGCGGAGGACGCGGAGGACGGATCGGCGCGGCCGGGCCTGCTCGCCCGCCTCGGCGGGCTGCTCCAGCGCGCGCCGAAGGCGGAGACGCCGCGCCTCCGCCGCGAGCCCTCCTTCGACGGCAGCGCCAGCGAACCGGAGGAGATCGACCTGCCCCCGGCCCCCTCGGCGCGGGTGGAGCCGGAGCCGCGCGGCGGCCTGGTCGCCGTGTTCAACCGCGAGAAGAAGCCGAAGGCCAAGCCGGCCAGGCGCGAGAGCGCGAAGCAGGCGAAGCTCGATTTCGAGGACGCGTTCGAATTGCCCGCGGTCGACCTGCTGTCGCGCCCGACCCAGAACGCGGCGGCGCAGCGCATCAACGAGGATTCGCTGGAGAAGAATGCGCGGCTGCTGGAAACCGTGCTCGACGATTTCGGCGTCAAGGGCGAGATCACCAAGGTGCGCCCCGGCCCCGTCGTCACGCTCTACGAACTGGAGCCGGCGCCGGGCACCAAGACGTCGCGCGTGGTCAGCCTCGCCGACGACGTGGCGCGCTCCATGAGTGCCGTCAGCGTGCGCATCGCGGTCGTTCCCGGCCGTTCGGTCATCGGCATCGAATTGCCGAACCGCGAGCGCGAGACGGTGGCCTTGCGCGAATTGCTGGAGGACGATTCCTATACCGGCAGCCAGGCCAAGCTGGCGCTGGTGCTGGGCAAGGATATCGGCGGCCAGCCCATCGTCGTCGACCTCGCGCGCATGCCACACCTGCTCATCGCCGGCACCACCGGGTCCGGCAAATCCGTCGCCATCAACACCATGATCATGTCGCTGCTCTACCGGCTGACGCCCGAGCAGTGCAAGTTCATCATGATCGACCCGAAGATGCTGGAGCTCTCGGTCTATGACGACATCCCGCATCTGCTGGCGCCCGTGGTCACCGAACCGAAGAAGGCCATCGTCGCGCTGAAATGGGTGGTGCGCGAGATGGAGAACCGCTACCGCGCCATGTCCAAGCTCGGCGTGCGCAACATCGAGGGCTACAACCAGCGCCTGGAACAGGCGCGCAATGCCGGCGAGCAGCTGACGCGCCGCGTGCAGACCGGCTTCGACCCCGAGACCGGCAAGCCGATCTACGAGGAAGAGCCGTTCGATCTCTCGGCCCTGCCCTTCATCGTCGTGGTGGTCGACGAGATGGCCGACCTCATGCTGGTGGCGGGCAAGGACATCGAGGCGGCGATCCAGCGCCTGGCGCAGATGGCGCGCGCGGCCGGCATCCACATCATCATGGCGACGCAGCGCCCCTCGGTCGACGTCATCACCGGCACGATCAAGGCGAACTTCCCGACCCGCGTGTCGTTCCACGTGACCACCAAGATCGACAGCCGCACCATCCTGGGGGAAACGGGCGCCGAGCAGCTGCTGGGCCAGGGCGACATGCTCTACATGGCCAATGGCGGCCGCATCACCCGCATCCACGGCCCCTTCATCTCCGACCGCGAGGTGGAATCGATCGTGAAATTCCTGAAGAGCCAGGGCGAGCCGGCCTATCTGCAGGAAGTGACCGAGGACGAGGAGGAAGGCGGCCTCGGCGCCGACGGCGCGATGGGCGAGGGCAATGGCGGGTCCGGCGACGATCTCTACGACCAGGCGGTGGCCCTGGTGGCGCGCGAGCGCAAATGCTCGACCAGCTTCATCCAGCGCTATTTGCAGATCGGCTACAACCGCGCCGCCCGCATCGTCGAGCGCATGGAGAAGGAAGGCGTGGTGAGCCAGGCCAACCATGTCGGCAAGCGCGAGGTCCTGGCCCCGGATCACGGGCGGGATTGATGCTTTTTCCTTCCCCCCTTGCGGGGGAAGGCAGCGGAGACTTGGCGAGCGACGCGAGCCTAGTCGAAGCCGGATGGGGGTAGCGCCTACAGGGCGCAACGCCGGAGGCGATGAGAGGCGATGGATGCGTGCGGATAGACCCGGCGCTGCGACACCCCCCATCCCATCCTTCCCCCGCAAGGGGGGAAGGAGCAGAGCGAGCTGGCGGCCTCGCCGCGCGTCTTCTACACCTGCGGCAGCACGAAGCAGCGTCTGGCGAGCGGCGTGGCGAGGGTGGCCTTGTCGTAGTAGCGGGCGAGCAGGTCGCCGGCGAAGAGGTCCGGGTGGTTGGCGGCGAAGCTGTGCCAGTCGAGGTCCTGCGGGTCGAGCTCGGCGGTGACGTCGCCGCCGGTCCGCGCCAGCAGGTCCTCCGCCATGCGCGCGTGGATCAGGGTCAGGAACGCGACGGTGATGGTCTCGTGATAGAGCGCGGCCTTGCCGTGATGGGCGGCGAAGCGGCGGATCGCCGCGCCATCGAGATGAGCGCGCCGGCAAAGCCATGGCGCTGCAGATAGGCGAAGCCGGCCTGGACATGGGCGCGGTGGGTGAAGGCGGGCAGCGGCAGCGACAGGTCCTCGAGCGCCGCGATCAGCGCGGCGCAGGAAGGATCGGGCGGCGAAGCGGTCATGGCGCGCGCTCCGTCAACTGGTGGCTGTCCGCGGCGGTGAGGTCGAGGCTGTAGATCCGCTTCAGCTCGGCGATGCGTTCGAGCGTTTCCGGCGCGAAGGGCGCCTTGCCCTCGAAGGCGTGCAGCACGATGCCCTCGACCAGGTCGCCCAGGGTCAGGTCGCGATACTCGGCCACCGCCTTCAGCACCTTCAGCAGGCGCTTCTCGATGCGGATGCCGGTCTGTACCCGCTCGATGGCGCGGGTTTCCGGTGCGGGCATGGGAGGACTCCAATTGCGTTAGATACATATGTACTGATGTATCCGACTGGTCAAGGCTGCGCGCTTCTGAAAATAGTTTCGTCAAATCAACCACTTACCGTCTGACGGGGGTGTGATCGGCCGACGCCGCCCCAATGCTGGCGCATTTGGCGCGGCAACCTTATATCTCCGGCAGCGTTGTGCGGGTGCGGTGCCGCCCCGGAACCGCCCACCCATCAAGTGACTGGATTTCGCCTCATGGATTTACGCCTGTCCCGCCGCCATCTCCTCCGCCGCGACTTTCTTCGGTTGGGCAGCGCCACGGCGCTGGCCGCGGCGTTGCCGCTGCCCTTCGTGGTCCGCGCCCGCGCCGAGACGGCGCAGCAGGCGCAGCTGAGCGAGGCCGACAAGATCGACGTGGCCCGGGTCGAGGACTACCTCAACGGGCTCAGCACGGTGAAGGCGAGCTTCCAGCAATACACCGAGAGCGAGGGCCTCGCCTTCGGCCGCATCTATCTGCGCCGCCCCGGGCGGCTGCGGGTCGAATACGATCCGCCGTCGGAAATCATCCTGGTGGCCGACGGCACGCTGCTCTCGTACTACGATTCCGAGCTCAACCACATCGAGCAGGTGCCGCTCAACCTGTCGCCGATGTGGTTCCTGCTGCGCGACAAGGTGAAGCTGGGCGGCGACGTCACGGTGACCCAGTTCAAGCGCGTCGCCGACAACATCAGCATCGGCCTGCAGCAATCCGACGAGCCGGATGCCGGCGCCGTGCTGCTGGAATTCGGCGACAAGCCGCTGGAGCTGCGGCAATGGACGGTGATCGACCCGGCCGGGACCCAGGTGCGGGTCGGGCTCTACGACACCGAGTTCGGGGTGCAGCTCGCCAACGAACTGTTCGCCACGCCGACCAAGCGGAACATCGACCGCAAATAGCCGCCCCAAATAGCCGCTCCAAATGGCCGCAGGGGGCTATCTGCCCGCGGCCTACTTGGCGGCGGGCAGGGCCTGCATGGCCACCTCCGCCGGCGCGGCGGCGGGTGCGGCCTCGATCGATGCCGCGCCCCGGCTGGGCAGGCCGATGAGGGCGATGAAATCGGCCTCCTCGCGGCCCTCGACGCCGATCTCCATCAGCTGCGTGCGCTGCGTCGGCGTGGTGCTGCGGAACAGCGGATCCCAGAAGCTGAAAATCGTGCCGTAGGTGGAATCGGTGTCGCGCCGCACGCGGTGGTGATGCACCCAGTGGCGCGACGGCGTGATGATGACATGCGACAGGGCGCGCTCGAATCCGGCGGGCAGGCGCCAATTGGCATGGTGGAAGATCGCCGCCACCAGCACCAGCGCCTCGAACACCAGCACCGATTGCAGCGGGATGGCCAGCGCGATGATGACCACTGCGCGCACCAGGGCGGAGAGGAACAGCTCGCCGAAATGGAAGCGCAGCGCCGAGGTGGCGTCGAGGTGGCGGTCGCGGTGGTGCACCTCGTGGAAGCGCCACAGGAACGGCACCACGTGGTTGGCGCGGTGCCACCAGTAGATCCACTGGTCGAGCAGCAGGATGTCGATCAGGGGCCAGGCCAGCGGCGGCACCGCCTCCGGCCGGGTCCACAGCTGCAGCGACGACGCCCAGATGGTCACCGGCAGGACCAGCAGGCTGGAAAGCGCGGCGCCCAGGGCGAACAGGCCCAAGTTGCGGCCCCAGCGGGCGAACCAGGCGGCGCCGTAGCCGGCCAAGCTCAGCGGCGGCAGGGCGGCCGGCCGCCACTGCTCCAGCACCAGGGCCAGCAGCAGCCACAACACCACCAGCACGCCCTTGAAGGCCAGCAATTGCTGCAAGGCGGGGGCGATTTCGACGGGCGAATCCATGGCCTTATCTGTTTCACGCCCGGAATGATTTGAGAAGGGGCGATGCGCGGGGCGCGGCTGGAGGGCGGCAGGGCCGCGAGCCCTGGGCCGGGCGAAACCGGGCCTGGAAAAAGGGGGCCTGCGTTGCCGGTAATGGGGGGCTGCGCCCCGCGCGATTGTCCGGCCCGCCGCCGGGCATTAGATTCCAGGCCAGTTCGTTAACGCCGCCCGGCCCTGGCCGGCCGCACCTGGTGGAGCCGGAAGCCCATGCGTTTAGCCAATGACGCCCCGATCATCGCCGTGCCGATGTGCGTGAAGCATATCGGCGGCCAGGATTTCCACACCGTGGGCGAGAAATACCTGACCGCGATCATCGACGGGGCGGAGGCCTATCCGCTGTCCTTCCCGGCTTTGGGGCCGGTGCTGGACCCGGCGGCCCTGCTCGACCAGGTCGACGGCGTGCTGTTCACCGGCTCGCCGTCCAATGTCGCGGTACACCACTACGCGGGCGAACCCGACCGGCCGGAGAGTCCGCAGGACCCGGGGCGCGACGCCATCACCCTTCCGCTGATCCGCGCCGCCCTGGATCGCCAGGTGCCGATCTTCTGCATCTGCCGCGGCTTCCAGGAGCTGAACGTGGCGCTGGGCGGCACGCTCCACACGCAGATCCACGCGGCCGAAGGCCACATGGACCACCGCGCGCCGGAGAACAAGCCGTATGACGAGCTCTACCGGCCGGCGCACAAGGTCGCGTTCCAGCCCGGCGGCAAGTTCGCGCGCATCCTCGGCAAGACCGAGACCATGGTGAACTCGCTGCACTGGCAGGGCATCGCCCGGCCGGGCGAGCGCATCGTGGTGGAAGGCCGCGCCGAGGATGGGGTCATCGAGGCGGTCAGCATCAAGGACCATGCCGGCTTCGCGCTCGGCGCCCAGTGGCACCCGGAATACCGCGCGCGGGAGAACTCAGATTCCATGGCGCTGTTCCAGGCTTTCGGCGAGGCCTGCCGGGCGCGCCGCGCGCAGCGCCGCGGCGGCGCCGGGACGCCCGGGCGCAGCGGCGGCAAGGCGGCCTAAGCCATAAGACAGAGAGCGGCGAACTGCCGCAAGGTGTAAGCTGCTTCCAGCATCTCACGGGAATCGCGCGCAAAATCTTGTCTCGCGAAATCGTGACCCGAAAATTCCTTCCGCGTCAGTCTCCCGAGCGTTGAAACTTCGGCAACCATTACCCAAGTAGAGTTCTAGAGCAGATAGCCGTGGCCGCAATGGCTGCGGTTTTCCCGGGAAGCGGTCTCCCCCACCGCCACCGGGCTCCGACAACGGAGAAAAGAACGCCCGGTCCTCCCCTGGCCGGGCGTTCGCTTTTCAGGCTAAACACTCCGGACCGTGCCATCAGAACGATTCGGAATTTCCATGCGCCTCGTCACCTGGAACATCAATTCCCTCCGCTTGCGCCTGCCGCTGCTGCAGCGCCTGGTGCAGGAGGAGCAGCCCGACGTCATCTGCCTGCAGGAGATCAAGGTGCAGGACAGCGAGTTTCCCGAGGAGGCGGTGAAGGCGCTCGGCTATCCGCACATCCTGCGCCACGGCATGAAGGGCTATAACGGTGTGGCCATCCTCTCGCGCCGCGAATTCCTCGCCAAGGATCCACAGAACTGGTGCGCCAAGAACGATTCGCGGCACGGCCGCGTGATCCTGCCCGGCGATCTCGACCTGCAGAACTTCTACATCCCGGCCGGCGGCGACATTCCCGATCCGAAGAAGAACGAGAAGTTCGCCCACAAGCTCAAGTTCCTCGACGAGATGACGGGCTATTTCCAGAAGCGGCGCAGCAAGCAGAAATCGATCATGGTGGGCGATCTCAACATCGCGCCGCTCGAGCACGACGTGTGGTCGCACAAGCAGCTGCTCGACGTGGTCAGCCACACGCCTATTGAAGTGGAAAAGTTGGCCTCGATAAAAAAGGCCGGCAAGTGGGTCGACGCGGTGCGCCATTTCGTGCCCGAGGACCAGAAGCTGTTCTCGTGGTGGAGCTATCGCTCGCCCGACTGGACCAGGAACGACCGCGGCCGCCGCCTCGACCACATCTGGGTGACACCGGACCTGCAGAAGGACCTGAAGCAGGCGCGCATCCGCAAGGACATGCGCGGCTGGCAGCAGCCCAGCGACCACGTCGCTGTGGTGCTGGATTTCAAGTGAGTGGCGGTCAGCAGGGGCCAGGCGGCACGTGACGCGCGGTCACGGAAAAGCATCGCCGCGCGGCGCGCATGAGTTTGCCTTCCCGAAGGTGCGGGCGTAGCCTTTCCACCGAACCCGGGTGGGGGAAGCCATGACCGACGCGAACCAGACGCCGCTGCGCCCAGCAGATGCCTATTTCACCTCGGAGCAGTTCGAGGCGTTGAAAGCCGCCGAGCTCGGCTATCTCGGCATCGACGCCGGGCGGGAGAAGCTCTATGGCCTGGCGCTGTCCGGCGGTGGCATCCGCTCCGCCTCTTTCGCCCTCGGCGTGCTGCAGGCGCTGCACGGCTTCCGCGCCTTCAACCGCTTCCAGTTCCTGTCCACCGTCTCCGGCGGCGGCTATATCGGCAGTGCGCTGACCTATTTCCGCAATGTGTTCACCTTTGCCGATCCGGCCGACCCGACCCGGAACCTGAACTGGTTCCCCTTCGGCTATCTCCAGCGCAATTCCGGGCTGCGGGCGATCGGCGCCCGCACCGCCAAGCCGACCGACGCGCCGAGCCTGCGCGCCTTCGAGATCGTCAGCTTCCTGCGCCAGCACGCCAGCTTCCTCACGCCGAGCCGCAAGCTCGACCGCCCGGCCCTGGCGGCCGGAACCCTGCGCGGCCTGGTCAGCAGCGTGCTGCCCTACATGACCATCCTGGTCGGCATATTCGGCACCTTGCTGGTGGGCGGATTTTTCGACCGGCACCTGACGACGGGCGGCGTCGAAGCGGCCGCCGCCCTCGACGCCATGACCGACCAGCGCACGCCGGCGCCCTACCTGGCGTTGATTCCGGCGGCGCTGGCGGGACTGCTCCTGGCCGTCTCCCTGGGCAGTTCGCTATGGCACGTCATCTGCTCGAGCCTCGCCTCGCGCGGCCGGGAGGACGAGAACAAGGCGCTGCGACGGTATCTCACCGCCCTGGACTGCATGTCGCTGGTCGGCAGCCTGCTGTTGCTCGCCGGCGCGCTCCTGCTGCTGGCGCTGATGCCGTGGCTGCACGACTATCTGGGCAGCCTGCTGAACGCGGGCGGCGAATTGCCCGCGACCCTGGCCGCTTTGTTCGCGGCGATCGGCGGCGCCGCGGCGCAGATCGCCAAGTTGCGGGCGATCGTCGGCGGCGAGAAGACGGCGCCGTCGCCGCTCAAGACCGCCGGCATGGCGCTGGCCGGCGTGGCCTTCGTCTTCGGTGTGCTGCTGCTCGCCTACATCATCGGCTTCCACCTTGCCAATGCCGCGCGCGGTGGCTGGGCTCCGGCGATCGCATCGCGGCTCCCGGTTCCGGTGACCCTGATCGGCATCCTCATTCCGCTGCTCGTCGGCCTGCTCGGGCTGGCGCTGGCGCTGCTGGTCAACGTCAACCACGCCAGCCAGCACCGGTTCTACCGCGACCGGCTGATGGAGGTGTTCTGCGCCGAGCAGAAGGCATTGACGAACGGCCAATGGTGCGCCGCCGACCTGGCGCAGAAGAGCACCGGGTGGCTGATGAACATGACCAAGATGAAACGGCCGCATCACCTGATCAGCACCACGCTCATCGCCACCGATTCCAACACCCGGCGCTATCGCGGCCGCGGCGGCGACAATTTCGTGCTTTCCCCGCTCTATTGCGGCAGCGATGCCACCGGCTGGGCGCGCACCAGTATCGCCATGCCGGCGCTGAGCATCGCCACCGCCGCGGCGGTGTCGGGCGCCGCGCTCAACGCCCATGCCGGCCCGCACGGCTCCGGGGGCTTGCGCAACAAGGCCTATGCGGCGCTGCTGAGCTTCCTCGGCCTCAATCTCGGCTACTGGGCGCGCAACCCGCTGAAATTCGCCGACCCGGCGAAGACGCCGCATTTCCAGATGCCGAACCTGATCTCGCCCGGCTGGCGCAACATCTCCGGCCGCGGGCTGCACGAGAACGCGACCTATGTGCAGCTTTCCGACGGTGGCCATTTCGAGAACCTGGCGCTCTACGAGCTGATCCGCCGCAAGGTCGACTTCCTGTGGGTGAGCGATGCGGGGCAGGACACCAAGTTCAGCTTCGAGGACTTGTCCAGCGCGATCGAGCGCGTGCGCGTCGATTTCGGCGTCAACATCCGGTTCTACGACGAGGAATACGACCTGACCCATCTGATGCCGGGCTCTGCCCAGTCCGACACCCCGGCCAGCAAGAACTTCGCCGAGGCATATCACCTGGCCAGGCGCGGCTACGCCATCGGCACGATCGAGTATTCCGACGGCAGCCGGGGCGTCATCGTCTATGTCAAGTCCACCATCACGCGCTTCCTGCCGGGCGACATCTACGGCTACAAGGCGCGCAACGACGACTTCCCGCACCAGACGACGCTGGACCAGTTCTTCGACGAGGAGCAGTTCGAGGCCTATCGCGAGCTCGGCTATCGCCTGGCCGCTCAGCTGTTCCGCGACATCGATGCAGCGCGCAAGGCCGCCGCCCGGGTCGACGGCTCCACCGGCTCGGATGCGCTGGACAAGGTCGCAGAGCTGCTCGGTGTCTGAGCTTTCAGCGCCGCCGCTGCAGGAAATAGCGTCCCGGCTTGATCCCCTCCGGCAGGGGCAGCTTCTCCAGCGCCGGGTCGTCGACCGGCTGGTCGCTGATCAGGATGCCGCCGGGGCGCAGCAGATGCAGCACGGCGGGCGTCATGGCGCGGGCCAGCGCCTGGCTCGCCGCCTCGTCGCCGGAGCCGATGTCGAGATTGGCGAGCGCGGTCTCGCGGCCCAGGAGCTGGATCGCCTTCGGCAGGGTGTCGCGGAAATCGCCGAGGAACAGGCGCT
Source organism: Dongiaceae bacterium (assembly GCA_039808885.1). Taxonomy (GTDB): domain Bacteria; phylum Pseudomonadota; class Alphaproteobacteria; order Dongiales; family Dongiaceae; genus Dongia_A. Next base: position 43,136 of record JBDHTX010000005.1, read on the forward strand.
CGGTCGGCGGGATGCACTCGGGATGCGCCGCCACCTGGCGGTCGAAGACGTAGATGTCGCGCGCCGGCAGCCGGTCGCGCAGATGGTCATAGGTCCGCCCGTTGCCGAGGCCGAATTCAAGGACGTTGCCGGGCAGATCGGCGATCAGCTTGACCGCGTGGTCGAGGCAGGCGCGCTGCGCCTCCAGGCGGCGGATGAAGGAATCGAGGCGGCTCAATGCCAGTTACTCAATGCCAGGGGTTCAACGCTAGAGGCTCAATGCTTGCTCGCCACCGCGTCGCGCAGCTGCTCCGTGGTGTGCTCGAGGCGCTGCGCCAGCACGCGCATGACCTCGATGGAAATGGTGGGGAAGTCGCTCACCATGCGGAAGAACAGGTCCTTGGTGATCTTCAAGGTGGTGAGGTTCTCCGTCGCCACGATGGTGGCGGTGCGCGGCACGTCGCACAGGATGCCGATCTCGCCGACGAAGGCGTCGCGGCCGACCTCGGCCACCTTCAGCGGGCCGTTCGGCGTGTCGACCACCACGTCGGCGCGGCCTTCCATGATGATGTAGGCGGCGTCGGCGTTGTCGCCCTGGTGGAACATCTCCTCCCCGGCGCGGAACTGCGTGCGCTCGGCGGCGAAGGCCATCAGCTTCAAGCGCGACGGTTCGACCTTGGCAAAAAGCGGGGTGCGCTTCAGCGCTTCCACATCGTCCAGAATACTCATCTCAAACCCCTTCCACCCGGATTATGACTCAGCCGCGGCGGCCCTGGCTAGCCGCGCGGGCATTTTGTCCCACGCGCCAAGTCCTTGCGCGGCCAAGGTTCTTCATTCCACGCCCCTCATCCCGCCGGAACGGGCGCGCCCAACTCGGCCAGCGCGCTGCCGGCGCGGGACAGCCGATCCACCGGGCCGTGCTCGACAACGCGCCCGTCCTTCATCACCGCCGCCTCGGCGAAGCCGGTGGCGAGCGCGGCGTTCTCGGTCATCAGCACCAGGGCGCGGTCCTTCATCTCGTGCCGCAGCGCCTGGGCGATGCGGGTCTGCGAGGCGGCCTCCATCGGCGCCAGCGCGTTGTTGAGGATGAGGATGCGCGGCCGGCGCAGCAGCGCGCGGACCAGCGCCACCTTCTGGCGCTGCACCGCGGTCAGGCGGCGGCCGCCCGTGCCGACATTGTGTTCCAGGCCGACGGAGAGGACCTGGGTTTTCAGGTTCAGCTCCCGCACCACCTCGAAGACCATGCGGTAGATCTTCTGCGCCGCCTGGGCCTGGCCATAGACCAGGCGCCCGAACAGCATATTGTCCTGCACCGTGGCGGCGGCGTTGTAGCGCTCGGGGTCGTAGAACTCGATGTCGCCGCGGAATTCCTCGGGCAGCGAGGCGGCGAAGGCGCGCCGCGCCGCCAGGATCTTGGCTTCCAGCTCCGCGTCGATCAGGCCCAAGCGGTGCCGCGCCTCGATATAGGGAAAGGTGATGGCGACGAGGCGCTGCTGGTCGGCCGGCACCGCCTTGTCGAGGCCGGTGCGCTGCACCCGGTTCAGCAACTGCTGGGCGTGCGGCAGGTCGTCGGCCGAGACGAAGCTGAACTGCTCGAAGAAGGGATGGCCCGGCGGCAGATCGGCGAACAGCTCGACCATGGTTTCGGCGATCTTGAAGCCCATGGCCATCAAGGCCGGCTTCAGGCCCTGGTCCTCGATCACCTTGGCCAGCACCTTGTTGTCGCGCAGCGAATCGGGCTCGAAGACCGGTCCGCGCGCGGTGCCGAACAGCAGGTTCTCCGCCACCGTCATGTTGCGGTTGTAGCGCGCCGGGTCGAAGCGCTCGACCAAGTGGTTGAATTCGGGCTCTTCCAGCCGGCGGTGGATCGCCACGCGCGCCAGCAGGAACATGCTGGCGGTCTCCGGATTGCGGTCGGGGTCGACGCGGCCGCGCAGGCCGAACTGGTAGAGGTCGTCCTCCAGCTCCATGCCGGGCAGCAAGCCGGCGATACGCTGGATCAGGCCGGCCGCGTCGGCGACCCCGGCGGAGTCGTAATCGACCCACTCGGCGTGGATGTCGAGCTGGGGGTTGCCCGAGCGCGCCGCCTCGGCCATGCGCCGCTCGTAGTGCTGCAAGGCGCGGCCCTCGTATTCCGCCGGCCGCAGCGGCCGGTGCTTCAGGCCGTAGAGCAGGTTCTCCAGGATCGAATGCGGGAAGAGATAGGTCTCGTCGCCGACATAGGAGATGTGGCGGCCGATGATGCCCTCCGGCAGCTGCGTCAGGTCCATCTCGCCCCAGCGCAGCGTGCCGGCGCTCGGCAGCGTCAGCCGCGCCAGCACTTGGCCCAGCGCCTCCTTGCCGGAATCGCCGCCGCCGACGACGATGACATGGGCGTCGGCGCGCACCTCCAGCCCGGCATTGTCGAGCAACCGTGCACCGCCCTCGTCGTAGAGCGCCAGCGATTGCGCCACCAGGCCGCCCGCGGGCGGCACGCTCTCCTCGGTCAGGCGCTGCATCTCCTCCGGCAGCATGCCGGCGGGGGTGAACTGCTCGATCACCTGCTCGTAGCTGATCTGCACGGCCTGGCGCTGCTGGTCCCAGTCGATCAGCTCCTTCACCGGGCTCGGCAAATCCTTGTAGGCGCCGATCACCGCCACGAGGGAGCCGACGTCGAACTTGCCGGTCAGCGCCAGATAGCCGCCGATCAGGTAGAACAGGAACGGCGTCGTCTGCGAGAGCATGTTGTTCAGGTATTTGACGAAGAACTTGCGCTGATAGAGCTCGAAGCGGATCAGGAAGATGGCCTCGAGCCGGGCGACGATGTCGGCGCGCTCATAGTTCGACGTGTCGTTGGAGTGGATCTCGACGGTGCCGTCCACGTTCTCGGCGATGCGGCTCGCCAGCTGGCGCGCGGTGATCTGGCGCCGGCGGCCCAGCTCCAGGATGCGCCGGCGCAGCAGCGGGATGACGACCAGCTGCACCGCCAGCACGACGATGGAGATCAGCCCCAGCCAGATGCTCTGCACCATGATGAAATAGAGCGCGGTCAGCGCCTGGCCGCCGAGGAAAGCCGGGGTGATGTAGGCATCGCCGATGAAGCCGCCCAGCGGCTCGACCTCGTCCTTGATCATGGTCGCCACTTCCGCCTGCTTCACCTTGCGGAAGTGGCTGATGGGGAAGCGCAGCACGCGGTCATAGAGCTCGTAGCGCAGGCGGCGCAGCATGCGCTCGCCAAGCCGGCCCTTCTCGGTGTTGACCAGCTGCTTCAGCCAGCCGTTGACCACGACGAAGAACAGGAACGCGAAGCACAGCACCACCAGATAGGGCAGGCGCTCCAGCGCGACGCCGGGAAACAGGGTGATTTCCGGCAGGTTCAGGAACTCGTATGGGCCGATCGAGAGGTGCAGGAAGGTCGCGGTGGCGGCGCCGTCCTTGAAGGCGTCGCCCTGGATCGCCTTGTTGACGATCTGCTTGGGCAGGTCGAGCGAGATGAAGTAGAACACCTGCGCGATGACGACGATGACCAGGATTAGCGTCTGGTCGCGCCAGGAATTGCGCCAGATGTAGCGAAACAGGGATTGTTCCATTACCCGCCTCTCAGCCCCGCGCCCGGCCAGCCAGTCAGCCTCCTGGGTGGTCGGCCCCAGCGGCGACAATATGCGGTAGGGGCTGGTCCCACAAGCCACGACCCGTGGAAAAACCGCATGAATTCCGTGTCTTGGCGGCGCTGACGCGCCCGCGCCACGGACCGGGATATTCATCCCGGCGTCACCAATTCCAGCCTTTTCACCAGGAAAACCCCTATGTCATACTCCCCCGGCTCGCCGACGATTGGGGACAGGCGCGTGCCGAAAAACGATACGAAGAACCGGGACGCGCGCGTCCTGATCTATTCACACGACACGTTCGGCCTGGGGCACCTGCGGCGCTGCCTCACCATCGCGCATTCGCTGGTCGACCAGAACAAGGACATGTCGGTCATCATCCTGACCGGCTCGCCGATCATCGGCAGTTTCAATTTCCGCGCCCGCGTCGATTTCGTGCGCATCCCCGGGGTCATCAAGCTGCGCTCGGGCGACTACACGCCCTTGAGCCTGCTGATCGACATCGACGAGACGCTGGAGATGCGCGATTCGATCATCCAGCACACGGCCGACATCTTCGATCCCGACATCTTCATCGTCGACAAGGAACCCTTGGGCCTGCGCGGCGAGGTGGAGAAGACGCTGAAGATGCTGAAGGAGCGCGGCACGCATTTGGTGCTGGGCCTGCGCGACATCATGGACGATCCGGTGCACCTGATCCCGGAATGGGAACGCAAGAAGGCGGTGCCGGCCCTGCGCGACCTCTACGATTCGATCTGGGTCTACGGCCTGCCGCAGATCTGCGACCCGCTGGAGGGCATCGAGCTGCCGAAATCGGTGCGCCGCAAGATGACCTATACCGGCTATCTGCACCGCACCCTGCCGCAGGGCACGCCGGCGCACTGGACCCTGCAGAAGATCGAGCCGCCCTATCTGCTGGTGACCACCGGCGGCGGCGGCGACGGCGAGGATGTGATCGACTGGGTGCTGCGCGCCTATGAGCACGACAAGGCGCTGCCGCATCCGGCACTCCTGGTGCTCGGGCCCTTCATGCATTCCGACCGCCAGGCCGAGTTCATCCAGCGCGCCAACAAGCTCGACAATGTCGAGGCCATCACCTTCGACGCGCAGATCGAACACCTGATGGCGCGCGCCATCGGCGTGGTGGCGATGGGCGGCTACAACACGTTCTGCGAGATCCTCAGCTTCGACAAGCGCGCGGTGATCGTGCCCCGGACCAAGCCGCGCATGGAGCAGTATATCCGCGCCAAGCGCGCCGAGGAGCTCGGCCTCTCCGCCATGCTGGAGGATGACGGCAAGCGCGACTGGAAGCGCATGGCCACGGCCCTGCGCCAGCTGCCGCAGCAGGCGCTGCCCAGCGAGGTGGTGGTGCCCGGGCTGATGGACGGGCTGGCGAACGTCAACCGCCTGGTGGCCCAGGCCATCGCCAAGGTGCGCAAGGCGGAGCGCACGATCTCGAAGTCCCGCCTCCGGGTCGCCAGCCGCAAGGCCCGGTAAGGCCATCGCGCGAAAGACTGGCAAACCGCACCGGATACATGGCAATAGTTGTCACCCCGGGCTTGACCCGGGCCCCGTCCGGCCGATCGCGGCGGCCCATCGCGCGCGCCGCCGCATCGCATGGGTCCCGATTCGCGCTGAGCCTGTCCTTGGGCCGCGCGCCGCGCGGATCCGAGGGCTTGGCCGGGGTGACAGCGAGAGTGAGTTTGCCGTGACCGGTCGCCTGATCTTCGTCCTCAAGGGCTATCCGCGCCTGTCGGAGACCTTCATCGCACAGGAGATCCGCGCGCTGGAGCGGCGCGGCTTCACCATCGACATCGTCTCGCTGCGCTTTCCCACCGACAAGCACGTGCACCCGGTGCATCGCGAGATCGCGGCCAAGATCACCTACCTGCCGGAATATCTCTACCAGGAGCCGTTCCGCGTGCTGCGCGGAATCGTCCGGGCGCTGTTCCGCCCCGGCTTCGGCCGCGCCTTCGGGCAATGGGGCAAGGATTTGTGGCGCGACTTCAATCCGAACCGGGCGCGGCGCTTCGGCCAGGCCTGCGTGCTGGCGGCGGAGCTGCCGCGGGATACGACGCGCCTGCACGCGCATTTCCTGCACACGCCGGCCTCGGCCACCTATTACGCGCATCTGATGACCGGCATGCGCTGGAGCTGCTCGGCCCACGCCAAGGACATCTGGACCTCGGCCGACTGGGACAAGCGCGAGAAGCTCGCCACCATGGACTGGCTGGTGACCTGCACCCGCGAGGGCTACGCGCATCTCTGCGACATCGCCGGCGCCGCCGACCGGCACAAGATCAACCTGGTCTATCACGGCCTGGATTTCGCGCGCTTCCCTGCGCCACCCGCGCGTACGTCGCGGCCGGCGACGGAGCCGGTGCGCATCCTCTCGGTCGGCCGCGCGGTGCCGAAGAAGGGCTATCCCGATCTGCTGCAGGCGCTGGCCCTGCTGCCGACCGAGCTCGACTGGCGCTTCCACCATATCGGCGGCGGGCCGGACCTCGAGGACCTGAAGAACCTGGCCGAGACCCTGCAGATCGCGCCACGCGTCACCTGGCAGGGCGCCGCGCCGCAGGAGCAGGTGCTGGAGGCCTATCGCAAGGCCGACCTCTTCGTGCTGGCCAGCCGCATCGCCGATGACGGCGATCGCGACGGCCTGCCCAACGTGCTGATGGAGGCGCAGAGCCAGCGCCTCTGCGTGATCGCCACGCGGCTCGGCGGCGTCACCGAGCTGATCCAGCATCGCGAGAGCGGCTGGCTGGTGCTGCCCGACGCGCCGGAGAACCTCTCCGCCGCCATCCTGCGCCTGGCGCGCGATCCCGATCTGCGCGGGCAGCTTGCTGAAGGCGGCTTCCAGCGCGTCCACGCGCAATTCGGCATGGAGCGCGGCATCGACGATCTGGAACGCAGATTCCGGGAGGATAGGTGATGGAAGGGCTGCGGCGCGATTCCCTCCCCCGAGGCGGGGGAGGGATAGGGAGGGGGCGACGGCGGCCGCCCCGGGCTCAGTCTTCGGTGGAGCGAGCAACCCCCACCCCGGCCCTCCCCCAACTTGGGGGAGGGGGAACTTCGACCGGTGTTTCCGCAGGGCTGTGCGGATTTCCATGACCCGCATCCTGTTCTACGCGCCGCTGAAGGCGCCGGACCATGCGGTGCCGTCGGGCGATCGCACCGTGGCGCGGCTGCTGTGGCGGGCGCTGGAGCAGGCGGGCTTCGAGCTCGAGCTGGCGAGCCGGCTGCGCGCCCGCCTCGCGGAGCCCCTGCCCCTGGCGCAGGAGACCTTGCGCATGAAGGCCTGGGGCATCGCCGACCGCCGCATCGCCAAGCTGAAGAAGCTGCCGCGGAAGGACCGGCCGCGCGCCTTCTTCACCTATCATCTCTATTACAAGGCGGTGGACTGGATCGGGCCGCGCATCGCCGCGGCGCTCGACATTCCCTATGTGGTGGCCGAGGCGAGCCACGCGCCGAAGCGCGCCGCCGGCGCCTGGGCCTTCAACCATGCCGGCGCCGAGGCGGCGATCAAGGCGGCGGACGCCATCTTCTGCCTCAACCCCAGCGACAAGGAATGCCTGGCGCTGGCGACGCCGCGCCGGCGGCTGGTCGACCTGCCGCCCTTCCTCGATCTCGCGCATTTCGCGCCGCGCGTGCCGGACCGCAAGGCGGCGCGCGTGGCGCTCGCCGACCGCCACGGTCTCGACGCGAAGAAGCCCTGGCTGCTCGCCGTCGGCATGATGCGGCCGGGCGACAAGCTCGCCTCGTACCAGGTGCTGGCCGAGGCGCTGCGCCGGGCGAAGCTGACGCGGCCGCTGCTGCTCGTCGCCGGCGACGGCGCGGCGCGGCGCGAGGTCGAGCAGGCCTTCGCCGGCGTGCCGTGCGACGTGCGCTTTCTCGGCGCGTTGCCGCCGGGCGCGCTGATCGAGCCCTATGCCGCCTGCGACCTGCTGGTCTGGCCGGCGATCAACGAGGCCTTCGGCATGGCGCTGCTGGAAGCGCAGGCCTGCGGGCTGCCGGTGCTGGCGGGGGCCTCGGGCGGCGTGCCGGCCATCGTCGCCGATGGCAAGACCGGCTTCCTGGCGCCGCCCGGCGACGCGGCAGCCTTCGCCGCGGCGTTGAAAGCGGCGCTCAGATCCGATCTGCCGGCGCTGGGGGCGGCGGCGCGGGCCAAGGTGGTGAAGCGGCACGATCTGCCGGCGGCCTCGGCCAACCTGGCGCGCGTCCTGGCCAGGCTCGGCGTGAAGCCCTGAGATGACAGCGTAAGATGACGCGCCTCGTCGTGCTGCGCCACGCGCCCACCGCCTGGAACCGCGACAAGCGGCTGCAGGGCCGCACCGACGTGGCACTCGACGAGGAGGGCGTCGCGGTCGCCGCGCGCTGGCGCATCGATCCGGCGTGGCGCGACTATCGCATCCTGTCGAGCCCGCTGCAGCGCGCGCGGATGACGGCGGCGGTGCTGTTCCCCGATGCGGAGATCGGCGTGGATTCACGGCTGATCGAAATGGATTTCGGCGCCTGGGAAGGCCGGCGCCTGGCCGATCTGCGCGGCGATCCCGGCGGCGACGCGGAGCGGCGCGAGGCGCTCGGTCTGGATTTCAAGGCACCGGACGGCGAAAGCCCGCGCGAGGTGCAGGCGCGGCTGCGGCCGCTGCTGCTGCGGCTGGCGGAGCTCGGCCGGCCGACGGTGCTGGTGACCCACAAGGCGGTGGGCCGCGCCCTCTATGCCTTGGCCAGCGGATGGACCATGATCGGCAAGCCGCCGGTGAAGCTGCGGGCCAATTGCGCGCACATCTATGCGCTGGGCGCCGACGGGATGCCGGCAATCGAGCTGTTGAACGTGAGTCTGGAGGGGTGATGGGTTTCGGAAGGAAGCATCGGCGCATTGACGCGCAGGATGCGCCCCTTCTCCCCTTGTGGGGGAAGGATGGGAAGGGGGGTGTTGCAGCGCCAGGCTTGTCCGCAAGCCATCGTCGCTTCCTATCGCCTCCGGCGATGCGCACGCGTAGCGCGCGGACCCCCCATCCGGCTGCGCCTAGGCTCGCTCTGCTCGCCAAGGCTCCGCTGCCTTCCCCCGCAAGGGGGGAAGGGTTTTTCTTTCCTTCTGGGCTTGTTTCTGCATGACCTCGCCCCGCGTCTTCTTCTATGTGCAGCATCTGCTCGGCATCGGCCATCTGCGCCGGGCGGCGGCGCTCGGGCGCGGGCTGCTCGAGGCCGGCGCCGCGGTCGATTTCGTGCTCGGCGGCGCGCCGGTCGATGGCATCGCGCCGCAAGGGGCGCAAGTGGTGCAGCTGCCGCCGGCGGTGGCTTCCGATTCCAACTTCACCCACCTGCTCGACGCCGCCGGCAACAAGGTCGACGAGCGCTGGAAGGCGGCGCGCAAGCAGGCGCTGCTCGACGCCTATGCCGCGATCAAGCCCGACATCGTGCTGCTGGAGATGTATCCGTTCGGCCGGCGGCAGTTCCGCTTCGAGCTGCTGCCGCTCCTGGATGAGGTTGCCGCATCGCGCCCACGGCCGCTGGTCGCGGTGTCGGTGCGCGACATCCTGGTCGACAAGGGCCGCATGGACCGCGCGCGCGAGGCGGTGGAGATCGTCAAGCGCCATGTCGACAAGGTGCTGGTGCATGGCGATCCGCGCTTGGTGCGCTTCGACCTCACCTTTCCGCTCGCCACCGAGATCGCCGGCAAGCTCGACTACACCGGCTTCGTGGTCGAGCGCGTGGCGCCGCCCCCGGCGACGCTCGACCGGGCGAAGGGCGAGATCCTGGTTTCCGCCGGCGGCGGCGCGGTCGGTTTTCCCCTGCTGGCGGCGGCGATCCGCGCCCGCAAGCTGACGCGGCACCGGCACCGGACCTGGCGCGTGATCACCGGGACCAACCTGCCGGCGGCGCAGCGCCAGGAGCTCGAGCGGCTGGCCGGCGGCGATCCCGGCATCGTCATCGAAAGCTTCCGGCCGGATTTCGCGGCGCTGCTGGCCGGCTGCCAGCTCTCGGTCTCGCAGGCCGGCTACAACACGGTGATGGAGCTGATCGCGCTCAAATGCCCGGCGGTGGTGGTGCCCTTCGCCGAGGGCGGCGAAAGCGAGCAGACATTGCGCGCCCGCGTGCTGACCGAGCGCAAGGTGCTGGGCATGGTCGATCCGGACTTCCTCACCCCCGGCACGCTGGCCGCCGCCATCGACGCGGCGCAGCCGCCGGCGCCGCTCGAGCTCAACCTCGACGGCGCCGCCCGCAGCGCGGCCGATCTCCTGACGGCCTGGACGCAGGCGCGGCGATGACGGCGATCGAACCGGCGACCTGGGACGACCTGGGGCGCGAATGCGATGCCTGGGCGGCGCAGGGCCGCCAGGTGGCGCTGTGGTGGCGCGACGACGACGCGGTGGCCGATACGCCGGCGCTGCGCCGGCTGCTCGATCTCGCCGCCGGCCGGGCGCCGGTGGCGCTGGCGGTCATCCCGGCGTCACGCGCCCCCGGCCTTGCCGATGTGGTGAGCCGCGCGGGCGGCGGGATTGCCGTGCTGCAGCACGGCTTCGATCACCGCAACCGCGCCCCGGCCGGGGCCAAGAAATCGGAGTTCCCGGCCACCCGCCCGGCGGCCGAGGTGGCGGATGTCCTGGCGCGCGGCCGCGACGCGCTCGGCGCGGCGTTCGGGCCGCGCTTCGTTCCCGCCCTGACGCCGCCGTGGAACCGCTTCGACGCCAGCCATCTGTCGATCCTGGCCAGCCTCGGCTATCGCGGCATCAGCACCTACCTGGCGCGGCGGAGCCCGGCGCCGGCGCCGAAACTGCGCCAGGTCAACACGCATGTGGACATAATCGATTGGCACGCGGGTGGCGCCGCGGCCGGCGGGGCGCCGGGCGGGATGGCGCGGCCGTTCCTCGGCACCGGGCGGGCGCTCGGCCTGCTCGTCGGGCACCTCGCCGCCAAGCGCCAGGGAATGGCGGACGCGGCCGAGCCAACGGGTCTGTTGACGCATCACTTGGTCCATGACACAGAAACGTGGGAGTTTCTGGGAGAATTATTGGCCTGGACCGCGGCCCGTCCGGCGATTGCCTGGCACAACGCGGCGGACCTGTTTCCGGAGTTTGGCGTCTAGATGACCGAGCTGAGATATCCGCTCTCGGCCCTGATTTGGGACTATGTCCGGGGCGTCTCCGGCATGATCGTCTGCTTTGTGATCCTCGTCACAAACGACTGGCAAAACCAATTGGTGTGGCTTTTCGCGGGGTTGACCATCTTGTTCGGTGTCTACACCATGCTGACCGTCGCGAAGAACCTGGCAAGCATCCGGGTGTCGGAAGAGGGGATCGAATGCGGGGCGTTCCGGAGGCAGCGGATTCGCTGGGCCGATCTCAGCGAATTGTCGTTGCGCTATTACCCGACCTCCCGCAGCCGCAAGAAGGGCTGGATGGCGCTGACGCTGAAGAGCGCCGCGGCGGCCGACGCCACGGCCGCGGGTTCGGCGGCAACGGGCCGCGGCCATCCGCGCGCCAAGATCCAGATCGAATCGACCCTGCCGGGCTTCGCCGAGATCGTCGCCCGCGCGGCGCATGCGGCGCGCGAGAACAGGCTGATGGTCGACCGGATCACGGCGGACAACCTGGCCGCCATCGGCGTCGCGGCGTGACGGGCTGACCCATGACCGACGTGCTGCAGAATCCACGCATTGCTTCCGGCCCGCAGGGCGCCACCGGCGCCGCCGGCCTCGCCACCGACGGCAACCTGCTCACCGTGCGCGACCTGCGCATCACCTTCAACCTCGACACCGGCCCGCTGCAGGCGGTGCGCGGGGTCAATTTCCGCGTGCCCCACGGCAAGACCGTGGCCCTGGTCGGCGAATCCGGCTCCGGCAAGTCGGTGGTGGCGCAGGCGATCATGGGCATCCTGCCCAAGATCGGCAGCATCAGCGGCGGCCAGATCCTGTTCGACAACGCGCAGAAGGGCGGCAAGAACGGCGGCCTGATCGACATCGCGCGCGAGCCGCGCGACGGCCCGGTGATGCGGTCGATCCGCGGCGGCTCCATCTCCATCATCTTCCAGGAGCCGATGACCTCGCTGTCGCCGGTGCACACGATCGGCAACCAGATCGGCGAGGCGCTGCAGCTGCACCGCGCCGTCGGCGGCGCCCAGGCGAAGGAGATCGTCTGCGAGATGCTGCGGCTGGTCGGCTTCCCCGATCCGGCGCGCGGCTTCCGCACCTATCCCTTCGAGCTGTCAGGCGGCCTGCGCCAGCGCGCGATGATCGCCATGGCGCTGATCTGCCGGCCGACGCTGCTGATCGCCGACGAGCCGACCACGGCGCTCGACGTCACCATCCAGGCGCAGATCCTGAAGCTGATGATCGACCTGCAGCGCGAGCTGCGGATGGCGCTGCTGCTGATCACCCACGACCTCGGCGTGGTCGCCAACGTGGCCGACGAGATCGTCGTCATGTATCACGGCGAGGTCATGGAATCCGGCACCATGGAGGACCTGTTCCAGGCGCCGGAGCATCCCTATCTGCAGGCGCTGCTGCGCGCGGTGCCGCGCTTCGGCATGGAGCCGGGCGAGCGGCTGACGCCGATCCGCGAGATCCAGGCGACCACCGGCAAGATGTTCGCCGAGAAGCAGCCCTGGGCCGAGGGCGCCGGGCTCGGCACGCCGCTGCTGCTGGTCGAGAATGTCAGCAAGAAGTTCTCCGTGCGCAAGGCCGGCCTGTTCGCCGGCGGCGAGCAGACCGAGTTCACCGCCGTCGACGACGTGAGCTTCGAGTTGAAGCGCGGCGAGTGCCTGGGCCTGGTCGGCGAATCCGGCTGCGGCAAGACCACGCTCTCCAAGATCATCATGCGCGCCATCGCCCCCGACACCGGGCGCATCCTGTTCAACGAAGGCGGCAACCTGGTCGAGACGCTGAAGCTCAAGGGCCAGAAGCTGCAGGACTTCCGCAAGAAGATCCAGTTCGTGTTCCAGGATCCGATGGGCTCGCTCAACCCGCGCATGTCGGTGTTCGACATCATCACCGAGCCGCTGGTGATCCACGGCGTCGGCGACGCGAAAGAGCGCGAGGAGATGGCCAAGGAGCTGATGGCCCTGGTCGGCCTCGACACCAAGCATCTGCGCCGCTATCCGCACAGTTTCTCCGGCGGCCAGCGCCAGCGCATCGGCATCGCCCGTGCCATCGCGCTGCGGCCCGACATCATCATCTGCGACGAGCCGGTCTCGGCGCTGGACGTCTCGATCCAGGCGCAGATCCTGAACCTGCTGAAGGATCTGCAGGCCAAGCTCGGCCTCACCTACATCTTCATCTCGCACAACCTCGCGGTCGTCGACTACATCGCCGACCGCATCATGGTGATGTGCGCCGGCCGGCTGGTGGAAATGGCCCCGGCGGCGCGGCTGTTCCAGAATCCGGTGCATCCCTATACGCGCGCCCTGCTGGCGGCGGTGCCGGACCCGTCGCTGACTTGCCGGCTGAATTTCGACCGCCTGATGGAAGGCAAGGCCTCCATCCCCGCGGCCTGGCCGGCGCCCTTCACCATCGACGCCGAGCGCCGGCCGGGGATGGTGGAGGTCTATGACGGCCATTGGGTGCGCGCCGGCATCGACATCAGGAGTGCCGCAGAATGACCCCGCTCAATCTCGGACGCCGCGACTTCCTGCTCACCAGCCTCGGCGCCGGCCTCGCGCTGGCCGCCCGCCCCGCTTTCGCCGCCTTCACCGGCTCGTCCTATTTCGCCGCGGCAGAGGCCGCCGGCGAGCTGCCGCCGGTGGCCGAGCGCCTGCCGCGCAACCCGGCGGTGGCGACGATGGCGGAGCTCGGCAAGGCCGGCGGCGAGTTCCGCATGCTGATGGCGAGCCCGAAGGATACCCGCATCCTGGTCGCCTACTCCTATGCGCGGCTGGTCTGCTACGACACCGACTACAAGATCGTGCCCGACATCTGCGAGAGCTTCACCGTGGAGGAGGGGCGCATCTTCACCTTCCGCCTGCGCGAGGGGCACAAGTGGTCGGACGGCGAGCCGTTCACGGCGGAGGCCTTCCGCTATTTCTGGGAGGACGTCGCCAACAACGACGAATTGATGCCGACCGGCATCCCGACCATCCTGCGGGTCGACGGCAAGCCGCCGCGGGTCGAATTCCTCGACGACCTCACCATCCGCTATTCCTGGGACAAGCCGAACGCGGAGTTCCTGCCGGCGGTGGCGGCGGCGAGCCCGCTCTATCTCTACCGGCCCGGGCACTACCTGAAGAAGTACCACAAGAAATACCAGAAGGAAGCCAAGCTTGCCGAGATGGTGGAGGAGAGCGGCCAGCCGAGCTGGGCGGCGCTCCACAACCGCAAGGACAACCAGTACAAGAACGACAATCCGAAGCTGCCCACGCTCGACCCGTGGGTGCTGCGGATCAAGCCGCCGGCCGAGCGCTTCATCTTCTCGCGCAACCCGTACTACTACCGCGTCGACACCCAGGGCCAGCAGCTGCCCTATGCCGACCAGGTGGTGTTCGACATCGCCGCGGCCGGGCTGATCCCGGCCAAGGCCGACGAGACCGACCTGCAGGCGCGCAACATCCGCTTCGACAACTACACCGCCCTGAAGAACGAGGAGCTCGAGAAGGGGAAGTTCTGGGTGCGGCTGTGGGACGACGGCCGCGGCGCGAATTTCGCGCTCTATCCCAACCTCACCACCACCGACATGGTGTGGCGCGGGCTGTTCCGCGACGTGCGCTGCCGCCGCGCGCTGTCGCTGGCGGTCAACCGGCACGAGATCAACCAGGCGATCTATTACGGCCTGGGCCAGGAAGGCGCCAACACCGTGCTGCCGCGCAGCCCGCTCTACAAGCCGGAGCTGAACGCGGCGTGGTCGGGCTACGACATCGACAAGGCGAACGCGCTGCTCGATGAGCTCGGCCTCACCACCTACAACGACGACGGCCTGCGCACGCTGCCCGACGGGCGGCCGATGATCATCATCGTCGACACCGCCGGCGAGAGCACCGAGGAATCCGACATCCTGGAGCTGGTCCGCGATTCCTGGCTCAAGATCGGCGTCAGCCTGTTCACCAAGCCGTCGCAGCGCGAGGTGTTCCGCAACCGCATCTTCGCCGGCGATTCGATCATGTCGGTGTGGTCGGGCGTCGACAACGGCTTCCCCACCGCCGACATGAGCCCGTGGGAGTTCTGCCCCTCGACCCAGCAGCAGCTGCATTGGGCGAAATGGGGCCAGTATATCGAGACCTCGGGCGAGGCGGGCGAGCCCATCGACATGCCCGAGGCGCAGCGCCTGTTCGACCTGCTCCAGCAATGGCGCGGCGCCGGCGACAGCGCCACGCGTACCGCGATCTGGACCGAGGTGCTGGCGATCTGGGCCGACCAGGCCTACACCATCGGCACCGTCGCCAACGTGCCGCAGCCGGTGGTGGTCAACCGCCACCTGCGCAACGTGCCGGAGAAGGCGGTGTTCGCCTGGGAGCCGGGCGCGCAATTCGGCGTGCACAAGCCGGACACCTTCTGGCTCGACGAAGTGCGGCCGCTCAGCGCCATCGAAGCGGAAGAATAGAGCAGAAGAACCCCGGGAAAATCGGTCGCGCATGTTCCGCTATCTCATCCAACGCCTGCTGGTGATGATCCCGACGCTGATCGTGATCTCCATCGCGATCTTCGCCATCATCCAGGCGCCGCCGGGCGACTTCCTCGAGACCTATATCGCCGAGCTGCAATCGCAGGGCGAAGCGGTCGACCCGGAAAAGATCGAGGCCCTGCGCAAGGAATACGGCCTCGACCAGCCGGTCTACATCCAATACGCCAAGTGGGTGGGTGGGCTGGTGCAGGGCAATCTCGGCTATTCCTTCGAATACTCGCTGCCGGTCAACGAGGTGGTGGGCGATCGGCTGGCGCTGACCGTGGTGGTGTCGCTGGCCTCGATCCTGTTCGTGTGGATCGTCTCCTTCCCGATCGCCATCTACTCGGCGGTGCGGCAATACTCCCTCGGCGACTACTTCTTCACCTTCCTCGGCTATATCGGCCTGGCGACGCCCAGCTTCCTCATCGCCCTCATCCTGCTCTACCTGTCGAAGGTGTATTTCGGCACCTCGATCGGCGGGTTGATGGACCCGCAATACCTGGGCCAGCCGTGGAGCTGGGACAAGTTCCTGTCCATCCTGGCGCATCTCTGGGTGCCGGTGCTGGTCATCGGCCTGCCCGGCACCGCCGGCATGATCCGGCGCCTGCGCGCCAACCTGCTGGACGAGCTCAACAAGCAATACGTCACGACGGGCCGCGCCAAGGGCCTGCCGCCGGGCAGGCTGCTGGTGAAATATCCCCTGCGCATCTCGCTCAACCCCTTCATCGCCGATATCGGCAGCCTGCTGCCGGAGCTGATCTCCGGCTCGGTCATCGTCTCGGTGGTGATGTCGCTGCCGCTGACCGGGCCGATGCTGCTCTCGGCGCTCCGGAGCCAGGACATGTACCTGGCGGGCTCGTTCCTCATGTTCATGGCGTTCCTGACGGTGCTGGGCGTGTTCATCTCCGACATCCTGCTGGCGCTGCTCGATCCGCGCATCCGTCTCGGCGGCGGGGTGTCGAAATGACGGACAACACCGTGACCCCGCTCTCCCACTACGTCTCCAAGGCGCCGTTCGACCCCTATTCGGTCGAGCAGACGACGCCCGAGCAGGAGAAGATCTACCTCGCCTCGCAATGGCAGCTGATGCGGCTGAAGTTCCGGCGCCACAAGGTGGCGCTGGCCTCGGCGATCATCCTCACCATCATGTACGCGATGATCCTGGTGGTCGAGGTGCTGGCGCCGTACAACCTGCACAGCCGCGACGTCGACCATATCTACGTGCCGCCGCAGAGCGTGCATTTGTTCCATGAGGGCAAGTTCGTCGGGCCGTTCGTCTACGCGCTCGACTACAAGCTCAACATGGACAACCTGAAGCGCGAATACAGCGAGAACACCTCGAAGCCGCTGCCGATCCGCTTCTTCTGCAAGGGCGACCCCTACAAGTTCTGGGGCTGGACCGCCGGCGATTTCCACGTCGTCTGCCCGCCCGAGGGCGGGCCGATGTTCCTGCTCGGCTCCGACCGGCTGGGGCGCGACATGCTTTCGCGCATCCTCTACGGCATGCGCATCTCCATCACCATCGGCTTCATCGGCGTTGCCGTCTCCATCGTGCTCGGCATCGTCTTCGGCGGGCTCGCCGGCTATTACGGCGGCTGGGTCGACGACGTGGTGCAGCGCGTGATCGAGGTGCTGCGCTCGATCCCGCATCTGCCGCTGTGGCTGGCGCTGGCGGCGATCCTGCCGGTGACGTGGTCGCCGCTGTGGGTCTATTTCGGCATCACCATCATCCTCGGCCTGATCGACTGGACCGGCCTCGCCCGCGCCGTGCGCTCGAAGCTCTTGAGCCTGCGCGAGGAGGATTTCTGCGTGGCGGCGCAATTGATGGGCGCCTCGCCCAACCGCATCATCTTCCGCCATCTGATGCCGAGCTTCATGAGCCACCTGATCGCCTCGGCCACGCTCGCCATCCCCAACATGATCCTGGGCGAGACGGCCTTGTCCTTCCTCGGCCTCGGCATCCGCCCGCCGATCACCTCCTGGGGCGTGCTGCTGAACGAGGCGCAGAACATCAACGTGGTGGTGCTCTATCCCTGGCTGATGCTGCCCATGGTGCCGGTCATCATCGTGGTGCTGGCCTTCAACTTCATGGGCGACGGCCTGCGCGACGCGGCGGACCCGTACCGGTAGCTCCTCCCTGTTGTCATTGCCGGGCTTGTCCCGGCAATCCAAGCAGCGCTGCAGCTTGCAGGGATGCCGCATGGATCACCGGGACAAGCCCGGTGATGACGGAGGAGAGCGGTAGAAGCTAGGGAGCAAGGCCTCGAAAGCAAATCACCGGGCCGCGAGGCCCGGTGATTGTCGTTTGAAGGCGCGGCGGTTCGACGCTCAGCCTTCCGCCGCGCGCTGCCAGGTGTCGATGACCGAGTAGTCGCTCCAGGAGCGGTCGAGATAGGGCGCGGTGGAGAAGTAGCGCCGCGCGTCCTTCTTCTGGCCGTTGGCGTAGGCCAGCAGCCCGACATAGGCGTGGGTGCGGCCGAGCCGGGTCCACTTGGTGTCCTCCGGGCCCTTCTCCGCTTCCTTCAGCACGTCGTCGGCCGAGATCTCGCCCTGGAAGTGCTTCACCAGCAGGACCTGCCAGTTGTCGGGATCGTCATGCGGCTTGATCAGGTTGGCGACGGCGGCCTTGGCGGCCTCCTTCTGGCCGGTCTTGGTCAGGGCGACGCTGAGCAGCAAGGCGGGGAAGAGCTCGTCCTTCTTGCTGTAGGCGACGGCGGTCTTCAGCACCTCGACGGCCTCCTTGTCGCGGCCCTGCGCCAGCAGCCCGGCGCCCAGCGCCAGCGCCGGCTCGGGGTTGTCGGCGGTGTCGGCGATGGCGGCGCGCAGGTCGCGCTCGGCATCCTCGAGGTGATGGCCCTCGTTCATGGCGAAGATGGCGCGCTGGGCCTGCGCCCAGGTCGCGTGCTCGTTTTCCTTCAGGATGGTGCGCAAATCGGACCGCGCCGGCTCCGACTGGCCGAGGCGGAAGCGCACCATCGACCGGGTGAACAGCGCGCGTTCGTATTTCGGCGCATAGCGCAGCATCTCGTCATAGGCGGCAAGCGCGGCGCGGTGCTGTCCGGCGCAGGCCATGGCGTCGGCCCAGTCCAGGCGGACGGTGGGGTCGATGCCGTGCTTGTCCCAGGTGCGGCGCAGCAGGTTGGCGCCGTTCTGGCAATCGCCGTTCTGCGCCATCAGCATGCCCTGGATCACCTGCAGCTCGGCCAGCTCCGGATAGGTCTCGCGGAAGGCCTGCAGGTCCTTGATCGCCTCGTTGACGGCCACGCTGTGGCTGAGGCCGGTATAGAGCGCGATGTCGACCCGCACGGCGCGCGGCTCGCGCGCCTCCGGGTTCGTCGCCAGCAGCTTGTCGATCTCGGCCAGCGCCGGCTCGGCGCCCTCGGTCATGTATTTGCCGATCAGCCAGCGCACGGTCAGCGCCATGTCGTCCGGCCTGGCCTCGTGCAGCTTCGCCAGGTGGTCGACCAGGGCCGGGTCCTTCTCCGCGTACGGCGTGTTGGTGCCGGCGCCGTCGATCCGCGCGCCGGGATCGCCGGCCAGGAGCGGACGGACGCGATCGAGGAAGCCGGACACCGGATTGGCCATCGGCATGTACTGGATGCGCCAGGGCCAGCCCTTGGGCCGCGAATTGGAGAACAGCTGCGCGCGCAAGGTCCATTCGATCGGGCCGCGCGTCACCAGCGCCACCACGCGCCAGCCGCCATTGCCGTCGGATTCCAGGATCGGCGCGCCGGAGGAGCCGGGCTTGCCGTAGCAGTCATTGGCCCAGATCGGCCATTCGACCTGGCCGAAGATGGAGCAGTGCTTGTCGTCGATCAGGTGCGAGAGGCCGGCCTCCGGCGGGCCGCTGATGCCGCGCGCCGGGATCGGCTCGGCGGTTTCCATCAGGCTCGCCGTGGTGATGCCGTGCAGCGGCAGCGGGATGTAGCCCTTGGGACCTTCGCCCAGGCACTTCTCCAGCTTCAGCAGCGCCCAATCCTCGGGGAAGCTCTTCCAGGCGGCGTCCTTCTGCTTGGTCAGGTCCTCGGAATCGGTAAAGGTGTACTGGCCCCAGGCGACCGGGATCGCCGTGGTCGAATCCAGGATCTCCGACAGCTTGCTGAGGTCGTTGGCCTTGCTGACCTTGGTCTGGTCGCGGATCGGGCCGATGACGAACTGGATCTTGCTCTTCATCGGCAATTCGTTGGTGTGATTGTCCGGATCGTCCGGGTCGATCACGTGGCGCGCGGTCATGACGTGGCAGGCGCCGACCAGGAAGGCGGAGCCCCAGCTCTCGTAATTCGGCTCGCCCTTTTCCGCCTTCTTGCGCGGCGGGTGCTTGACGATGAGGTTGCCGATGCCGAGCCGGTCGTCGCGGCGGATCAGGTCGATGTCCTCCATCTTCAGCACGGTGTCGAGCAGCATCGGCACCTGCGGGATGCCCTGCGCCGCCGCGGGACGCGCGGTCAGCGCCGCATAGACCATCATCAGCGCCAGCGCGCCGGCGATGGCGAGCGCGAGAAGCCGCCCGCCCAGCAGCAGCGCGTGGCGCAGCGCCGAAGCATGCCCGCCGCCCTGGGGCCCGTGATGGGGTCCGTGCGAAAAGGAGAAGTCGCGCGCGATGAAAGCCATGTCCCGCCTCAAAGCTTATCGTAAACAGCCGATTAAGCAGGCTAGCGCGGGATTCCTAACAACCGCCTAATACCGCCGGATGCGGCGCCGCGGAATGCATAAAAAGCCGCGAAAATCCAATCGATTGCCGCCGGGCCGCGGATGGGAAAATGCCCCTCGACAAGGCCGCTCGGGCGATGAAAATATTCCCGGCGGGCGATCCCGGCCCGACCCGGCGTCAGCGTCTCGGCGAACCGGACCGTGGGGGAGTTTCAGGCGGTCACGGGGAGTCTTCACTCGGGGAATCTTCACTCAGGGAATCTTCATTCAGGGGGGATCTTCACTTGGGGAATTTCATGGCATCCATGTCGCGCTTCGTCGGCGCCATCTTGCTGGCCGCCGCCATCGCCGCCTGCGCCCAGACCACCGCCACCGAGGGGGTGAGCCTGAAGCCGGGCGAGAAGCTGCTGATCACCCAGGACGTGTGGAAGAAATACCAGGACTACCTGGCCAAGGGGCAGGAGCTCGGCCACAAGCGCCGGCACGGCGCCTTCGGCGTCGCGCTGGTGGGCGGGGTCGGTGTCGCCAGCACCTATTCGTATCGCTATTGCCCGCGCGACTACGACAATTGCGTCGACAAGGGCGGCCCGACCTATATCGACGACATCCTAAATTCCTGTCGGCGGGAGAAGGTCGATTGCATCATCTTCGCCCGCGACGACGACATCCTGGTGCCGTACGAGATCGTCGATTGAGCGCTTCCCGCAGGACTTTCCCGCGCCTCAATCGGTGATGCGGATGTGGCCGGGCTGCGCCGCCACGCGGGCGAGCCAGGCGGTGATGCCGGGATAGCGCGCCAGGTCGAAGCCGCCTTCGTGCGCCACATGGGTGTAGGCGTAGAGCGCGATGTCGGCGATCGAATAGGCGGGGCCGGCGAAGAAGTCGTGATCCCGGAGATGGCTTTCCATGACGCCGAGCGCCTGGTAGCCGCGCTCGATCTTGCCCGGCAGCTGCGGCTCGTTCTGCGGCGTCCTGCCCAGATGGGCGACCCAGTGGCGCACCACGGCGATGAACGGCTCGTGGCTGTACTGCTCGAAGAACATCCATTGCAGCGCCTGGGCGCGCAGACGCTTCTCCGCCGGCCAGAATTTCGTGCCCTCGGCGAAGTAGTAGAGGATGGCGTCGGATTCCCAGAGATGCGAGCCGTCGGCAAGCTCGATGGTCGGCACCCGGCCGTTCGGGTTGCGGCGCAGGAACTCCGCCGTGCGGGTGGAGCCGTCATCGACGTTGAACTCGACGCGGCGGATCGGGATGCCGAGCTGGGCCAGCAGCAGGCGCACCTTGTAGGCGTTCCCGGAAATGGCGGAATCGTAGAGGGTCAGCGGCTTGGCGGCGGGCGCGGTCATCGGGGTCATGGGCGTCGTGGGGGTCGTGGGGGGAGGCCTCTCGGCATCTGTCTCGAGGCTTAGTCCACCAAACCCTAGGCGGGGCGCAAACCAGAAGTTGTGATCCTAAGGCCTAGTTTTTCTAAGCCATGGAGGCTTCTTGCGCCGCCTGCCACCGCTGAACGCGCTGCGCGCCTTCGAGGCCGCCGCCCGCCACGGGTCCTTCGTGAAGGCGGCGGCGGAGCTCGGCGTGACCCCGGGCGCGGTGAGCCAGCAGATCAAGGCGCTGGAGCAATTGCTGGGCCTCACCCTGTTCCGGCGCCAGGCGCGCGGCGTGCGGGTGACCGAGGCGGGGCGGGCCTATCTGCCCGGCATCGCCGAAGGCTTCGATCGCCTCGCGCGCGCCACGCTGCAGGTGCATGACACCGCCGCCGGCAACGTGCTCGCCGGGCGGCTCAGCATCACCGTGCTGCCGTCCTTCGCCGCGGGCTGGCTGGTGCGCCGCCTGCCGGCCTTCCGCGCCCGCCATCCGGAGATCGACCTGCTGATCCGCTCCGAGCGGCAGACGGTGGATCTGCACCGCGAGGATGCCGACCTCGCCATCCGCTACGGCCTCGGCGATTTTCCCAATCTCGAGGCCACGCATCTGCTGCGCGAGGAGATCTTCCCGGTCTGCGCGCCCGCCTTGCTGAACGCCGATCCGCCGCTGCGCGCGCCGGAGGATCTGCGCGCGCATGACCTGCTGCACGATGCCGGCGCGCTCGGCAACGAGCCGTGGATCCGCTGGCAGCCTTGGTTGGATCATTGGGGATTGGATCTCTGGGGGCCGGATGCCTTCGGCGGCGCCGCGGCGCCGCGGCCGGGCTTGCATTTCACCGATTCCGTGCAGCTGTACCAGGCCGCATTGCTGGGCCAGGGCGTCGCGCTCGGGCGCAGCGTGCTGATCGGCGACGAGCTCGCCTCCGGCCGGCTGGTGCGGCCCTTCGCGGTGACGCGGCAATCCTCCTATGCCTATTACGCGGTGACGACCAAGGCGGCGCGCGGCAACCCGCGTGTCGCCGCCTTCATCGCCTGGCTGCTGGCGGAGATTCGGCCGGACGGCGACAGCCGCGCGGACGTGCCGTCGGCGGCCTAGCCGGGCGCGGCGAAAAAATCCGGCGCGATGTCGGCAACCCGCGCCGTCAACCGTCGTTCCAGCAGAGGCGGCGGTCCCGCCGGTGCGACAAGGAGGAGCGTCACATGCGCGTCATGGTCCTGGTGAAGGCGACGGAAGACAGCGAGGCCGGCATCCTGCCCCAGCCGGAGATGTTCGCGGCGATGGGCAGGTTCAACGAGGAGCTCGCCAAGGCCGGCATCCTGGTGACCGCCGACGGGCTGAAGCCGTCCCGCGCCGGCAAGCGCGTCGCCTTCGACGGCGATGGGCGCAGCGTCAGCGACGGGCCCTTCGCCAATCCCGGCGAGCTGGTGGCCGGGTTCTGGATCTGGCGGGTGAAGGACCTGGACGAGGCGGTGGCCTGGGTGAAGCGCTGCCCCAACCCGATGCCGGGACCAAGCGTGATCGAGATCCGGCCCTTCAACGAGCTGGAGGATTTCGTCGACGTGCTGCCGCCGGAGATGGCCGCGCGCCTGCGCGCGCGACAGGCGGGCGACTGATCCGCCTTCAGTGGATCGGCGCCGTCGCCCCGGCGGCCAGCGCCAGGCGCAGATCGGGGGCCGCGCATTTCTCCGCGTCGAGCGGCGCCAGCACCAGCTTCGCCTCCTTCAGCAGCAGCGCCAAGGAAACGAGCGCGGGCAGGGCGCCGCGCGCGGCGGCCGGCGGCAGCAACGCGCAGAGCGCCGCCCAGGCGATGCCGTGCTGCCGGCGCTGGCTGGCGGCGACGGCGCCCAGCAGCAGCGCCTCGTCGGCGCTGAGATAGGCGCAATGCGGGCAGCGCAAATCGATCTGGCGCAGGGCCGCGGCGGCGAGCGCCTGGAAGATGTCGTCGATCAGCTCCATCGCCTGCGGCACGCCGGCGCGCAGGAAGCCTTCGCCGGCGATGCCGCGATAGGCGTTGGGCGCTGCGAGCGGAGCGCCCGCCCCGCCGCCCTGCGCGGCATCTTGCACTGCGCCGGATTGGCGCCACGCCATGAGCCATGCGCGCATGCCCCAGACCAGGAACTGGCCGGGAAAGTCGAGCTCGCGGACGCGGATGCCGGCATCGTGCGGGCGGTCTTCGATCAGGCCGGAATTGTCGTTGACCGGTCGCGGCGTCTTCAGGGTCATGCGCGGTGCCTTTCGTCCGCGGCCGCGCGCGCCGTTGCCGGCCGCCGCATGGAACCCGCGGATGCGTCGGATGTGGGGCGCTCGCGGGCCGGCCTTGCCAGTGTTGGTCTCGGCGTTTCTGGGAGAAGCCGTCGCCGCCCCGCGAGCCCGATCCTTGTAGCAGGGCTCAGATGCAATTGCAAGTCATTCGCAAAAAGAATCTGCAGACTGTATCGGGCAAGTCCCGCGCGGCCGGGGACCTGTGCAGCGGCGGGTTGACGGCGGCGCGCGGGCCGGGCCAGCTGGAGCATGATGCGATTGGATGGAATCGCGTCATGCTCCAATCTTGTTGATTGGTCGCATTTTCGACGCCGCACCGGTCTCCACTTCGGCGGAAAATGCTTTGGGCGCAACGGAACGGAGCGGATCATGATCGCGAAACTCGGCGCGGACGAACGCAAGGCGGCGCTGGCGCAGCTCGGCAACTGGCAGCTGGCCGAAGGCCGCGACGCCATCACCCGCAGCTTCAAGTTCAAGAATTTCAACGAGGCCTGGGGCTTCATGAACCGGGTGGCGCTGCTGGCCGAGCAGCAGGACCATCACCCGGAATGGTTCAACGTCTACAACCGCGTCGACATTTTGCTCAGCACGCACGACTGCGACGGCTTGAGCGCGCGCGACGTGAAACTGGCGCAGGCGATCGATGGGGTCGTGGGCGGTTGAAAGGATGCAGGTGGCTACAAATGCGAATTGAAAGAACGAAGGCTGGTGGATTTGTTCTTCACGCCAGCCAAGACGAGCTTCTGCTCATCAACAACGCACTGAACGAAATCTGCCACGCACTCCCGCTAGATCATTTTGAGACCAGGGTTGGCGTCCCGCATGCGGAGGCGCAATCAGTGCTGCGCCTCGTCAACGCGACTTTGAACAAGTACGAGGCACACTGAACAAACTACCTCGGCGCCATGCGCAGGGCGCCGTCGATGCGCACCACTTCGCCGTTCATCATGACATTCTCGATCAGGTGCTGGGCCAGGCGGGCGATCTCCGCGGGCTCGGCCAGGCGCTGCGGGAACGGGATCGATTGCGCCAGGGCGGCGCGCTGCTCCTCGCTCACGCCGGCCATCATCGGCGTTTCCACCAGGCCCGGCGCGATGGAGAGCACGCGGATGCCGTGGCGCGCCAGGTCGCGCGCGGCGGGCAGCGTCATGCCGGCGAGGCCGGCCTTCGACGTCGCATAGGCGATCTGGCCGATCTGGCCCTCATAGGCGGCGATGGAGGAGACGTTGATGACCACGCCGCGCTCGCCGTCGCCCAGCGCAGCCAGCTTCGCCATGTCGGCGGCGGCGAGGCGCAGCAGGTTGAAACCGCCGATCAGGTTGACCTCGATCACGCGGCGGAAGGCGTCGAGCGCCATCGGGCCGTCCTTGCCGAGGATGCGTCCCGGCGAGAGGATGCCGGCGCAATTGACCAGGATGCGGGCCGGGCCGTGCGCCGCGCGCGCGGCGGCGATGGCGGTCTCGGTCGAGAGCGCGTCGGCGATGTCGCAGGGGCAGGCGAGGCCGCCGATCTCGGCGGCGACGGCGCGCGCGCCCTCGGCGTTGAGATCGAGCACCGCGACCCGCGCGCCCAGCTTCGCCAGGTGCCGCGCATTGGCGGCGCCGATGCCGGAGCCGCCGCCGGCGACCAGCGCCGCCTGACCGGAAATCTGCATGTGGACGCCTCCCCCTCTCGTTCCGCGCCTGTCATAGCATCCCGGCGGCGCGGTTTCGAGACGACGGTGGGCGGCGCTGTCCGGCGCGGTGTCGCGTGGCCCGCGCGACGCCGGGGGCCGCATCCGCATCGCTGCCTCCCGCGTAGGACCCGTGGGAGGGCGGATCGCGGCTGTCTGGCCGCGCCCCCACCTCAGCCGGCGCGAAAGGTGCTCCATGACCCTCGACGAGATCCTGACCCTGGCCATTCCCGCCTGTTATGTGGCGCTGCTGGTGGTGGAGCAGATTTGGCCGGCGCGGCACTTTCCCAAGCTTCCCTGGTGGAAGCTGACCGGAATCGGATTTCTCCTGCTCATGGGCGCGGTCTCGGCCTTCGTCCCGCTGGCCTTGCCGCCGGAGCTGCTGGCGCGCATCCGCTTCTTAGACCTCTCCGGCCTCGGCATCCCCGGCGGCGTGATCGTGGGCCAGCTGGCGGCCACCTTCGCGGCCTATTGGTGGCACCGCGCGGAGCATCGCTTCGACCTGCTGTGGCGCGGCTTTCATCAGCTCCATCACAGCCCGCAGCGGGTCGACCTCTCCGGCTTCGTCCTCACCCATCCGCTGGAAATGCCGGTCACGGTCGGGCTGTCGCTGGTGGTGACCCTGGGCGTGCTCGGCCTCGACCCGCGCGCCGCCGCCATCGTCGGCTTCCTGTCCGCGCTCAACGGCATGATCCAGCATGTCAACCTGAGGACGCCGCGCTGGCTGGCGCTCCTGTGCCAGCGGCCGGAGGCGCATTGCCTGCACCACGAACGCGGCGTGCATGCGCGCAACTACAGCGACCTGCCGCTGTGGGACTGGGTGTTCGGCACGCTGGCCAATCCGCCCGGCTTCGCGGGCGAGGTGGGGTTCGACGCGCCCGCCGACCGCCGCATCCTCGCCATGCTGGCGTTCCGCGACGTGAACGGACCGGCGGGCCCGCTGGGCCAAAACGCCACGCCCTAGCGCCGCGCGATCCTGGCGCCGCGCGACCCCAGGCCATGTCCGTCGCTTTGCTTTGATCCCGGGGCACGGCCGTGCCACCATGGCGTCCTGCGAAGGAGGCCGTCATGGCGAAATACGTGCTGGTCAGTTTCAAGGGCTGCCCCTGGGTGCAGCGCGTCGCCATCGTGCTGCGGGAAAAGAAGATCGCCTTCGACTTCCTCCACATCGAGGCCGATGACCGGCCGGACTGGTTCAAGTCGGTCTCGCCGCACAACAAGGTGCCGGTGCTGCGCATCGACGACCGGGTGTCGCTGTTCGAATCCGCGGCGATCTGCGAATACCTCGACGACACCGTGGCGCCACGGCTGCATCCGGAGGACCCGGTGCGCCGCGCGGTCAATCGCGCCTGGATCGAATACATGCCGGGCTGCGTCGACATCATCTCCGGCCACGCCTATGCCGATGACGAGGCGGGCTATGAGCGGGCGGCGGCGAAGATCCCGGCCGCCTTCGAGAAGCTGGAGCAGGCGCTGATGGCGCAGCAAGGCGGGCCGTTCTTCAACGGCGCCGCGTATTCGCTGGTCGACGCGGCCTATGCGCCCTTCCTGCAGCGCCACCTGTTCCTGGAGCGGATCCGCAGGCTCGGCCATATCGACCGCTTCCCCCGGGTGAAGGCCTGGGCCGAGGCGCTCGCCCAGCGGCCCTCGACCCACAGCTTCCCGCCGGCGGAATACGAGGCGATGTATCGCGACATGGTGAAGCGCCGCAACAAGTGGATGTCACAATTCGTCGACGGCGCCGCGGCGGCGGCGGAATAGCGACGGCGCGAAGGAGGGCGCGATGCCCCAGGACGAGACCATCATCCGCGCGGTGCGCGAAACCGATCAGGCGCAATGGCTGCCGCTGTGGCAGGGCTACCAGGAATTCTACCGGGTGAAGCTCGACGCCGCGGTGACCGAGAGCAACTGGCGTCGCTTCTTCGATCCCGGCGAACCGGTCCATTGCCTGGTGGCGGAGCGCGAGGGGCGCCTGACCGGCCTGGCGCAGTACCTGTTCCACCGCTCGACCTGGTCGGTTGAGAACGTCTGCTATCTGAACGACCTGTTCGTCGACCCGCGCGGCCGGCGCTCCGGCGTGGCGCGGCGGCTGATCGAGGCGGTCTATGAGGCGGCCGATGCCGCGGGAGCCCCCAAGGTCTATTGGCTGACCCATGAGAGCAACGCGGCCGCGCGCCTGCTCTACGACCAGGTGGCGCAATATGGCGGCTTCATCCGCTACACCCGGCGCCAGGATTAGCCGGGGGGTTAGCCGGGGGTTAGCCCGGGGTTAGCCGTCCGGCGCTGTCCGGATCGCGGGCCGACTGGGCTCCTATTGCCTTGAAATAAGCCGAAGACTACAGTTTTCAATGAATATCCATTCATTGATTTCCGCGGCCGTTCCGCGAAGGGGAGGCACCCATGACCCAGCCGGCATCCGCAGCCCGCGCCGCCGCGATCCGCGGCCTCGGCGCGGACCCGGCCCGCTCCGCCGCCTTGCCCGGCCAGCTCTACAGCGATCCCGCGGTGTTCGCGGCGGAGAAGCAGAAGCTGTTCTTCAAATCCTGGCAATGCGTCGGCCATGCCAGCGAACTGCCCAATCCGGGCGACTACCTGTGCACGCGGGTGATCGACCAGGAGCTGTTCGTGCTGCGCGGCGCCGATGGCCAGCTGCGCGCCTTCCACAACGTCTGCCAGCACCGGGCGCACGAGCTGCTGAAGGGGCGCGGCAACGTCGCCTCGGTCATCGTCTGCCCCTATCACGCCTGGAGCTACGAGCTCGACGGCACATTGCGCAAGGCGCGGGCGACGCAGCACCTGCCGGAATTCGATCCCGCCGCCTACGGGCTCGAGCCGATCCGGCTGGAGGTGATGCTCGGCTTCCTGTGCGTCAATCTCGATCCGCATGCCGTCGCCCTGCAGGACGTGGCCGGCGACATGTTCGACGATCTCGCGCGCGCGGTGCCGTGGCTCGGCGATCTCACGGTGAACACGGCCTATTCCAGCCATGACGGGGATGCCCTGCTGGCCGCGAACTGGAAGGTTTTGGCCGAGAACTGCCTGGAATGCTATCACTGCGCCCCGGCGCACAAGGCCTATAGCGAAATGGTCGACGTGACGCAGTACCGCCTCGGCCAGCATGGCGCCTGGATGAAAAGCGAGGCGCCGCTGCGCAACCGCGACAGCCGCGCCTACCGGGTGGCGGCGGACGACCCGGTGCAGCACAACGTGTTCTGGCACCTGTTTCCCAATATCGAGTTCGGCATCATGCCGGGCATGGAAAGCCTATACGTGTTCCGTTTCGAGCCGCTCTCGGCGGAGGAGACGCGCATCCACGCCTTCATGATGACCCGGCCCGGCGCCACGGTGCCCGCCGACCGCAGCGCCTATATGCGCGAGGTGTTCTGGCCGGAGGACGCCGCCATCTGCGCCTCGGTCCAGCGCGGGCTGAAATCGCGGGGCTATCGCGGCGGCCGCTTTGTCGTCACCGGGGCGGAAGCGGGGATCAGCGAGGTGAACGTGCACGCCTTCCAGCGTCGCTATGCCGAGCTGATGGGCCTGTAGCCGGCCGCCAAGGGTAGGTTTCCTAGCAAGTCCGGCGCGGCACCGGGTTGCGGGACGGGCTTGCGGCACTGGCTTGTGGCACTGGCTTATGGCACTGGCCGCGCGGCCTGGGCTAAGCTGGCGGCCGGACCATGGAACCTGACCGGATGAACCTGCCCGAGACCTTCACCGACCGCACCGCCCGGATCGAGATCGCCTCGCTGGTGCTGGCCGCGATCGGCCTTGCCGTGGTGCTGCAGCTGGGCCTGCTGACGGCGCTGCTTGCCGGCCTGCTGGCGCATCAATGCGCGCAGATGCTGGCGGCGCGCCATCGCGCGGTCGGCGTCTCGCGCTTCGGCGGCAAGGTCATCGCCCTCACCATCCTCGGCGGCATCGTCACCGTGGCGCTGACCTACGGCACGGTGCGCCTCGCCAACCTGCTCTCCGGCAACAACGAGGGCGTGGTGCCGCTGATGAAGGAGATGGCCAACGCCATCGACAGCGCGCGCACCCACTTCCCGGCCTGGGTGCAGCCCTATCTGCCGGCCAATGTCGACGAGCTGGAGACCGAGGCGGCCACCTGGCTGCGCGCCCACGCGGCAACGCTCGGCAATATCGGCGAGAGCCTGGGCAAGGTGGTCATCTACATCGTCATCGGCCTGATCATCGGCGGCATGGTGGTGCTGGCCGACCCGACGCATGGCTACGGCCATGGCCGCCGGCCCGGGCCGCTGGCCCGCGCGCTCGAGGCGCGCATCACCATCCTCAGCCGCTCGTTCCGGCGGGTGGTGTTCGGCCAGGTGCGCATCTCGGCGCTCAACACGCTGCTCACCGGCGTCTACCTGGCGGCGGTGCTGCCGCTGTTCGGCGTGCATCTGCCGCTGGTCAAGACCATGATCGTGGTGACCTTCGTGGCCGGGCTGCTGCCGGTGCTGGGCAACCTCATCTCCAACACCGTCATCGTGGTGGTGAGCCTGTCCTTGAGCTTCTACGTCGCCATCGCCTCGCTGGTCTTCCTGGTGGCGATCCACAAGCTGGAATACTTCATCAACGCCCGCATCATCGGCGGCCAGATTCGCGCGCGGGCCTGGGAGCTGCTGCTCGCCATGCTGGTGATGGAGGCGGCCTTCGGCATTCCCGGCGTCATCGCCGCGCCGATCTACTACGCCTATCTCAAGAGCGAACTGGCCAATCGCGGGTTGATCTGACCGGCCAGGAAATGGGTGGGCAGGAAACGGACGGCCCGGAAATGGACAGGCCGGAAATGGGTGGGCCGGAAATGGACAGGCCGGAAATGGACAGGCCGCCCGCTGGCGCGGACGGCCTGTCTCGCGGCGCGCGCGCTTGGGGGAATCAGGCGGCGCCGACCTGACGCTTGCCGGCGATGGCTTTCTTGAAGTCCTCCAGGAACCGGTGGGACATCTCCTTCGGCAGGTCGAACTTCACATGCAGGACGCCGTCCTTGGACTTCACGACGTGGCCGGGCACGGGGTCGGTGAAGCCCTCGATGGCGATCTGCAGCTTCTCGCCGGGCTTCACGCGGGGTGCGGCGCCATGCAGGACCGCGCCGCCCTCGGAGATATTCTCCACCACCATGCTGGCGGTGGCGGTATCGGACAGCACCTTGCCGGGCTCGCGCAGGATATGGCGGGTCTTGCGCGGCCGCTCGATGCCGTGCAGGGCCTGCCGGACGACCTGCTCGAGCGTAGCGGAGACGTCGGCGACGCTCTGGGCGACGCCGGCCGACATCTGCCGGACCGAATCGGCGCGGGTGCCGGTCTTGCCCGATTCCTCCGAGACTTCGGAGATGCGCGCCGCCACCTCCTGCGCCGCGATCGAGGTCTGGGTGACGTTGCGCGCGATCTCGGCGGTGGTGGCGTTCTGCTCGTCGATCGCCGCGGCGATGGCGGTGGAGATGCCCTCGACGTTCTTGATCGAATCGACGATCGACTGCACCGCCGCGACCACGCTGTCGGTGGCGGCCTGCACCTCGGCGATCTGGGTGCTGATGTCGCCGGTGGCGCGCGAGGTCTGGGTGGCCAGCGACTTGACCTCGCCGGCGACCACGGCGAAGCCCTTGCCGGCCTCGCCGGCGCGCGCCGCCTCGATGGTGGCGTTCAGCGCCAGCAGGTTGGTCTGCCCGGCGATGTCGTTGATCAGGCTGGTGACCTGGCCGATGCGCCCGACCGCGTCGGACAGCTTGGCGATGGTGGTCTGCGCCGTGCTCGCCGCCTCGACCGATTCCGTGGTCACCCTCTGCGCCGAATTGACCTGGGCGGCGATCTCGCTGATCGAGGCGCTCAGCTCCTCGGATGCGGAGGCGACGGTCTGCACGTTGGCCAGCGCCTCTGTCGCAGCCGCGGCGACGGCCTGGCTGCGGTCGCTGACCGTGGCTGCGGAAGCCGACATCTCGCCGGCATCCGTGTTCATCTGCCCGGTCACCTTGGAGACCGATTCGACCGCGGTGCCGATCTCGCTGCGGATCTTGTCCGCCATCTTGTGCAGGGATTCGCCGCGCTCTTCCGACGCGCGGGCATCGCGTTCGCGGCGCTCCTCCTGGGAGTAGGCCAACTTGGCGCGCACGGCGCGCAGCCGCGTCGCCAGGCGGTCGAACTCGGCGATCGCGGCGCTCTTGATCTCATGCGCGGTGTTGCCGGCCGCCATGGCATCGAGATCGCCCTCGAACTGGCGCAGCGGCCGGGTGACGCCACGGGCCAGCCACCACCCGGAGAAACTCAGTGCCGCCACGACGATCGTCAGAAGTATCGCCGTCTCCATCATGCTGAAGGTGAAGTGCTTGATGGAATCCTCGTAGATCTCGCGGCTGATGTCCTGCTGCAGCTGCTTCAACGCCGTCATGTCGGTCTGCATCTTGGCGAAATGCGGGTCGACCGTGTTCCGGATATGCGCCTTGAGGCCGGCTGTGTCGCCGGCCTCGGCGAGTTTCGTTGCCGCCGGCCGGATGTCCTGCCGCACGACCTCGCGGTCCTCGGCCAGCTGCTTGGCGAGGGTGGATTCCTCCGGTGTCAGGTAGGTGGCCATATAGGCATCCCACTGCGCCTGGGTGGCCGTGTCGTTCTGCTCCAGCTGGTCGGCCAGGCCCGCGACGGGCTTGCCTTGCTCGAGATCGTCGACCGTCGTCCGCAGCATGGTGATCTCGGACTGCATGGCCTCCTCGATCACGCTGAGCTGGCCCAGCGCCACCACGCGGTCCTTGAACATCGTCTCGATCTCGCCCTGCGAGTCCTTGAGATCGAACAAGCCATTGCCGCCGAGCAGCAGAGCGCCGATCAGCACCACCGCGCCGACCAATCCCATGCGCGCATTCAGGGCCCGCAACTTCGTCACGATGGTGTGCTTGAGGCCCAGGCGCACGGCCTGGCCGTTCTCGACCGACAGGCGCTTGTCCTTGCCCGAGCGGATCGCGGCATAGGCCGCATCCGCGGCCTTCACGGCCTCGCGCGACGGCTTGGTGCGGATCGAGATGAAGCCGGCCACCTTGCCGTCCTCGATCACCGGCGTCACGTTCGCGTGGACCCAGTAGAAGTCGCCGGTCTTGGTGCGGTTCTTGACATAGCCTTCCCAGGGCGCGCCGGACTTGATCACGCGCCAGAGGTCGCGGAAGGCCTCCTTCGGCATGTGCGGATGGCGCACCAGGTTGTGCGGCTGGCCGACCAGCTCGGCTTCGCTGAAACCGCTGATGTCGATGAAGTTCTGATTGACGAACATGATCTTGCCGCCGGCGTCGGTCTGCGACACCAGCAACTGGCCGTCCTTCATGACGACTTCGCGATCGGTGATTGGCTCATTGAGGCGCATGGTCCCACCCGCTCCTTATGACGCGCACGGCGTCCCGATGGCCGCGCATCGCGATGCCTTCCGGCAATACTGCGCGGGCCGAGGTGGATTATTGGTGGTATAGTCGTAAATAAAGTGTGTGAATCTTTCGCCCTGCTGCGGGAAATAGGAACGCTGATAAGCGCTGGCAAAAATGGCATATCGCGATCAGTCTAGGTCGTTTGGCCTATCCGCAGCGACAACTATAACGAACAACAATCAAAGTACTCGATGGCAGGCCATCGCGCGGCCCGGTCAGTCCGCGGAATCCCGCGCCCGCAACGATTCGCCGCCATCGATGCGCAGCAAGGCGCCGGTGACGAAATCGCCGGCGGGCGACAGCAGATAGGCGCAGGCCAGAGCCACGTCGCGCGGCGCGCCGAAGCGCGGCACCGGCTGGTGCGACAATTCGCGCCGCCAATCTTCGATCCCGGGATAGCGTTGCAGCGCCTCGGTCTCGACGGTGCCGGGGCCGATGGCGTTGACCAGGATGCCGTGGCGGCCCCATTCCAGCGCCAGGGTCCTGGTCAGATTGACCATCGCGGCGCGCGCGGCCGCGGCGGCGGCGAAATCCGGCATGGCGCCGGTATGGGCGAAGACGATGTTGACGATGCGGCCGGGCCGCCCGGCGCCGATCAGCGCGGCGGCAAAGGCGCGGCACATCTGGAACCCGCCCTGCAGGTTGAGATCAAGGATGGCGCGGAAGCCGTTCGGCGAGGTCTCCAGCGCCGGGGCGGCGAATTGCCCGCCGGCATTGTTGACCAGCGCGTCGGGCAGGCCGCGCGTCGCCGCGATCTCCGCGAACAGCGCCTCGATTGCTGCGGCGTCGCGGATGTTGACGACGCGGCGCGCGGCATCGACGCCGTCGGCGGCGAGGCGCGCCACCGCCGCATCCAGCTTCGCCGCGTCGCGCGAGGCGATGGTGACGCGGGCGCCCAGCCCGCCCAGTTCCCGGGCGATGGCGAAGCCGATCCCGGTGGCGCCGCCGGTGACGAGGACGTGCTGTCCGGCGAAGAGGCCGGCGGCGAAGACGGGCTGGTCGGTCATGGCGGTGCTCCCCACCGTGAGGATGCGGCGAAACCGCGCCTTGCGGCAAGGGCCGCGCTCCGCCACCATGCGGCCGAACTGCGGACCGGAGCCAGATGATCACCCAGGACCAGATCGAGTCATTCGCCCGCGACGGCGTCGCCTATCTGCCCGGCCTGTTCCAGGACTGGGTGGAATGCTTGCGCGCCGGCATCGAGCGCAACATGCGCGAGCCCGGCCCCTATGCGGCGGAGAACTTGAAGCCCGGCGAGAGCGGGCGCTTCTTCGACGATTACTGCAACTGGGAGCGCATCCCCGAATTCGTCGACTTCGCCAAGGCCTCGCCGGCGGCGGAAGCGGCGGCGCGCCTCATGCGATCGAAGACCGCGCAGCTGTTCCACGACCACGTGCTGGTGAAGGAGCCGGGCACCACCAAGACGACGCCCTGGCACCAGGACGCGCCCTACTACTTCGTCGACGGCGCGCAGACCCTGAGCTTCTGGATTCCGGTCGACCCGGTGGAGGACGCGACCCTTCGCTGCGTCGCCGGCTCGCATCTCTGGCCCAAGATGGTGCTGCCCGTGCGCTGGCTGTCGGAGCAGAACTTCTACGCGTCGAGCGACGAGTACCTGCCGATCCCCGATCCCGACGCGGAAGCGGACAAATACCGCGTGCTGGAATGGGCGATGCAGCCGGGCGACGCGGTAGCCTTCCACTACCGCACCCTGCACGGCGCCCGCGGCAACACCACCATGCGCCGCCGCCGCGCCTTCTCCATGCGCTTCGTCGGCGACGACGCGCGCTATGTCGAGCGCCCGGGCCGCACCTCGCCGCCCTATCCGGGGCACGAGATGAAGGCCGGGCAGCGCCTGCGCGAGGACTGGTTCCCGGTGCTCTATTCCTCCGCCTAGACCGGCGCCGCCGCGCCGGTGCAGCCGCCGCCCTATTGGCCGTTCATCTCCGCCCAGCGCTTGTCGGCGGCGGCGATGTTCTCCGCCGCGTGCGCCTTGAAGGCCTCGAGGTCATCCTTGGTCCCGGCGACCATGTAGAGCTTGCCGTCCACGATCACCCAGTTCTCCGGATTGGCCGGCACCGAGACGCCCAGCGCCATGCCGCCGGCGCAGGAGCCGCCGTATTGCGGTAGATAGTGGTCGGGGTCGGCGGCGAACATCTCCTTGTGGGAGGCGTTGGCGAACTGCCACTTGGAATCGTCATAGGGCAGCGAGATGTCGCTGCTGCCCTTCACCGGCTTTCCGTCGGTGAAATACGAGACGACGTCGTAGCCTTGGATCGCGATGTGGTTCGTGGCGTCGTCGGCATGGGCCGCAGCCAGGCTGTACTGGAACGCGACCGCCGAACACAGCAGCGCAACGACCCATCGCAGCTTCGCGATTTGCATGGGTCACCTTCCATCCGGTTTCCGCGCTCCAGCCAGGGGCAGGGATGCCTTCGCCGGCCCATGCGGAAACCAGCGGCAAGTGTTATAGATTCAGACTGGTCTGTCTAATGCTCATTGGGCGGGCGCGGTCACTTGGTCGCGATCGCGCCGCGGCGCGGGGGCCTCATTGCGCGAAGGCGAGCCGACACGCAAGCTGACGACGATCCTATCCGCCGATGCCGCGGAATATTCCCGCATGATGCGCGCGGACGAGGACGGGACCTTCCGCGCCCTGCGCCTGTGCCGCCAGGCGATCGACCGCTCCGTCGACGATCACCAGGGCCGCATCTTCGCCACCGGCGGGGACAGCGTGACGGCCGAGTTCCCGAGCCCGGTGGAGGCGCTGCGCTGCGCCGTGGAGATCCAGCAAGCTGTTGAAAAAATTGGTGAAGACCTGCCGGACTCGAACCGGCTCCGATTCCGCATCGGGATCAACCTGGGCGACGTGCTGGTCGAGGGCGCCGACCTGATCGGCGATGGCGTGAACGTCGCGGCGCGCATCCAGCAGGTCGCCCAGGCGGGCGAGATCTGCATGTCCGCCAGTGTCCATCAACTGGTTAACACCAGGGCGGGGTTCGCGTTCGACGATCTGGGCAGGATCACGGTCAAGAACATCGCCGAGCCGATCCATGTCTACCGCCTGCGCCTTGGCGCGACGGCGGCGCAATCGCGGCCCGCATCGCCGCCGCGCCGGAAGCTTTGGCTGCTCGCCGTCCTCGGGGCCGCGCTCGCCGCGCTGGGCGCCGGCCTTTATCTCGGCCTTGCCGGGGCGCCGACCGGTTCGCCGGAATCCAAGATGGACGCGGAACGCGCCAGCCACCCGTCGATCGCGGTTTTGCCCTTCGAGAACCTGAGCGGCGATGCCACGCAGGCGTATTTCGTCGACGGCATCACCGAGGATGTCATCTTGGCGCTGGGCCGCTTCTCCGACCTGACGGTGATGGCGCGCGAGGCGGTCGAGCAATACAAGGGCAAGGTGTTGAAGCCGGGCGAGCTCAACCGCGATCTCGGCGTGCGCTATTCGCTGCAGGGCAGCGTGCGGCGCGACGGCGACCGGGTGCGGGTGACGGCGATCCTGACCGACGCGCAGAGCGGCGCGCAATTGTGGTCCGACCGCTATGACGGCGAGGTCAAGGACGTCTTCGCCGTGCAGGACGACATCACCCAGAAGGTGGTCGGCACGCTCGCGATCAGGCTCAGCGACATCGAGCGCGCGCGATCCCTGGCGAAGCCGCCGGAAAACCTGCAGGCCTACGACTACCTGCAGCGCGGCTGGGACTATTACCGCCGCAACACGCGCGCCGACAACCGCGCGGCGCGCAAGCTGTTCGAGCAGGCCCTCGCGCTGGACCCGCGCTACGCCTCGGCCTATGTGGCGCTGGCGCAGACGCGCGTGCTGGCGGCCACCTCGGGCTGGACCGAACTGATGGCCGAGGGGCTGGCGGAGGCCGAGCAGCTGGCGCGCAAGGCGCTCGAGCTGGACGCCAGCAATGCCGAGGCGCACCAGGTCCTCGCCGACGTGTATCTCAGCCGCGGGCAATACGACCTCGCCCGCGCCGAGGCCGACCAGGCCATCGCGCTCAATCCCAACGATGCCTTCAGCCACGCGGCGCGCGGCGGCACGCTGGTCTTCGCCGGCGATGCGGAGGAGGCGCTGAAATCCTTCGCCGTCGCGCAGCGCCTCAACCCGCCGATGGCGCTGTTCCGGCTCTATCCGCTGGGCTGGGCCTACTACCTCGTCCGGCGCTATGACGATGCCATCCGGGTGACGGAAAACGGCCTGTCGCAGAGCTCCTCGGACTATTTCGTGCACGCGGCCCTCGCCGCGTCCTATGCGCAGCTTGGCCGCAAGGAGGATGCCGCCCGCGCCGCGGCGGCGACGCTGCGCGCCTGGCCCTTCTTCAAGGTCGACACCTTCGTCACGCAGTTCCGCAGCGAAGCCGATCGCGCCTTCATCGCCGAGGGCCTGCGCAAGGCCGGGCTGGACTAGCGCGCGCCCTCTTCCAGGTACTTGTCGACCACGTTCCGCGTCACGCGCTCGACCATCGCGTCGCGGCGGATCAGCCCGGCGACCCATTCGCAGCTGCCGGCGTGGAACACCTCGCCCTTGCCCCTGGCGAAGTTCACCATCATGCCGTTGGTGCGCTTGATGCGCTCGACCTCCGCGGGGCCGTCTTTGCCCAGCAGGGTGCGGGCGAGGAACACGACGTCGAGATGGGCGATGAAGGAATCGTCGGGATCGACGCTCTCGCCTTCCTCGACCAGACTCGCCTGGCCCATCGCCAGGATCTGGGTGCCCGCCGGCGCGCCGCTGGTCGCGGTGGGATAGGGCTGGCCGTTCCGCATCTCGTAGTCGAGGCCGTCGACCTCATAGCCGAAGATCTTCGCCCCAGCGCCGAGCACGTCGCCGTAATGCAGGCCGGTGCCCTTGAACGCCCAATGATCCGGGCGATAGATCGGGAACCCGCCGCTGCCGCGCGGCACGGCGCCGCCCCAGCCGACATAGATGCCGTTGGTGGTGTTGAGCCCGAAGGTGGCG
Organism: Dongiaceae bacterium; assembly: GCA_039808885.1. Taxonomy (GTDB): domain Bacteria; phylum Pseudomonadota; class Alphaproteobacteria; order Dongiales; family Dongiaceae; genus Dongia_A. Next base: position 80,607 of record JBDHTX010000005.1, read on the forward strand.
GCACCCGGCCGGCCGATCTCCGGCGCCTCCCACAGATTGGTGACGAAGCGCTGCCGGTCGGTGCCGTAATACGGGTCTTCCTGCGGCGCGCGATACTTGTAGCAGACCTGGGTGCTGCCCGCGTCCTCCAGGCGGATCTGCCAGCAGAAATTCCCGGCGAAGCGCGCGACGCGGCCGCCGTCCTCGACATAGGCGTCGACGGCGTCGCGCATCGCCCATGACCAGTATTCGCAATGACCGATGAAGGCGACGCAGGCGTAGCGCCGCAGCAGCTCCGGCTCGAAATGGATGTCGGTCTGCGCGCAGATGTCGAGCGCGTAGCCCTGGCGCTCCGCCCAATGGGCGAAGCCACGGTCATAGGAGGCCCAGCCGGCGGAGGCGTATTTCTTCGAATAGCCGTGGCGATAGGCCCATTCCATGTGGGGATATCGCGGCGGCGCCATCGGCGCCGGCGGTTCCGTCAGCGCGATGCGCGGCGCGTTGATCGGCAGTACTACGAAACCTTTCGCCAGCGGCCGGTGGATCGACAGCACCGGCGAGAACTGGTCCCGGTTCGGCCCGGTGATGCCCTCGTAGTGGTTGGACCCGCCCCAGTCGTTATAGGCGGTCCAGGTTGCCGTCGCCGCCACCAGCAGCAGGCGCTTGCGCGGCGCGCCGTTGTTGCGCTGCAAGGTCGCGGCGCGGGGCGGGCGCAGGATGAACAGGTGATGATGCTCGTTGGCGCGGCGGTTGCCGCTCGCCGCGGCGCGGGTGGTGAGCCGATAGGCGGCCGAGGGCCAGTCCTCCGGCACCACGAACTCGAACGCCACCGGCCAGTTGCAGCCGCGCGCCGAGCAATCCTCCGGCGTCTCCGCCTCGCTGCCGCTTAGTCCTTCTCGGACAAGCACAATCTCCGGATTCGCGGTGTCGCGCGTGAGCTCGAGGTCGAAGTGCTGCGCGGTGGTGGAAACATGCACCCGCACGGTCTCGCCGGGGGCATAGGAGAGGCGGTCGCAATAGGCCCAGATCTGGTGCCGCGCCGGGTCGGCGCTCTGCGGCCGCTCCGGCCAGATCGTAAACACCGCCGCCCGATGCAGGTCGTGGGCGGTCATGTCGCGCGCGTCTTTCGGCATCTTGGATCCCGGTCTCACTGCAATGCAGCGCGACTATCCGCTGCGCGCCATGCTCCGCGCAAGCGTCAGCGCGCGGCTTGATCATTGCTGCGAAAGGAACGCCGCTCGGCCGAGCGACCTAGGGCCCCCGGCCAATTTGCGGATCGCGTTGCATCGGATATGCAGAGGATGGTTGTGCAATGGCGCGGTGCAATTTCGGGCGCGCGTCGAACGGTCTGTCTCTGGTCGCCGGTGCTTCACGCGGGTGTGCATGCTGCAAAATCACAGCGTTGCGCATCAATGTTCATAATGGACTGGTTGCGGACATTGCATCTTCCACTATCATCATTGGCAGCCGTTGGGGGGCCACGGCGCAAGAGCCGGCAGGCGCAGCTTCAACTGCACCTTCGACTCCCGGGGGAAAATTAATAGGAGAGATCAGGATGCGTCCGGCATATGACGAGATCAGATTGGTCAAGGGACCCGCGCGCTTTCTTGCCGGCGTGCTCGCGCGCGCCATCGAGGACCTGGAGGAGCAGGGCCTCACGCTCGCGATCATGGAGCATGGCGAGTTCATGGAGATCAACCGCACGCATGAGCATCGCGGCTGGTATCCGCTGCACGATCATTACGGTCATGCGCGTTTCCGCGGCCTCGCCATCGCGGCCAGCGACTTCACCCGCGTCTTCGCCACCATCGCCTCGCGCCCGCTCGATCTCAACGGCCGCTCGGTGGGCGAGGCGTACGAGGATCTCACCTTTCCCTATCCGCATGGCGTGCCGATCAGCGCGCGCGACCGCTTCGACGACATCCCGCTCGCGGCCTATGGGCTGAAGGGCAACGGCGTCTATGTCGGCGGCATCTGGATCGATCCCGATGCGCGGCACGGCGGGACGGTCGGGCGCGAGCTGAAGAGCGGCATCCTCTCGTATCTCACGCGGTCGCTCTACGCCTGGTCCTACGGAACGGAGGATCCGGATTTCTTTTTCGGCATCGTCATCGACGACCTGCTGCGCGGGCGCGAGCTCAACAAGTCGACGCTCGACCGCTATGGCTGGCGCTTCTGCGCGCCGGGGCCGAACTGGGTCAACCACTACCCGACGGCCGACCTGCCGGTGAACACCACCTGGATCGACCGCGCCGGCATCCTCGAATGCATCAGCGAGACGCCGTGGGTGAAGGAAGCCGGCATCGCCGGCCGCGAAGCCCCGGCCGCCGCCTCGCTCTCGGAGCACCGGCAGAAGATCGCGTAGCGGCGCATTGCATCAGCCGCGCGGTCGCTCGATAAGACGGGCGATTGCGCGGCTGTAGCTCCACAGTACGATGCCAAGCAGCAATGTCGCCGCGGCCGCGCCATAGATGATCCTGGCCGGACCGAACAGGTTGCAGATGTCGAATGCGGCCCGGAGGCTTCCCGCGGTGACTGCACCCGATCCGATCGCACGCCAGTAATCCACCAGCGGCGCAATCAGAAAGCCCGCGGGAATCAGCGCGAGCATGCCCAGAAAGGTCAGCGCGAAGAGGGAGAAGTAGTGTCCCCTCCAGGCGCGCCAGGCCTCTTGGCCGCATCGGCGCCAACCGTGCAGGGCGGCGCAAGCCGGCGCGCAGAGCCCGAGGATCGTGAGCACCAGCCCTGCAAGGGACAGGGCGACCTTAAGCGCGAAGGCGATCGCGTCGCCGATGCCGGTGATCTCGGGATAGGAAAGTGTCGACTTGCCGTCATCCCAGGTTTCGACATGCATAGCCGGCTGCAGGGGCTCGAGCAGATCGATCGCCTCGCCGCACAGGATGAGCGCGACAAGGACGCAGACCGTGACGCGCAAGGCATCCCGCCGACGCTCGCCATGCGGGCGCTGCCATGGGCCGGCGGAGTGCAACTGCCTTGGCGCCGCGCCCTCCGCGAAGAGCGCCACGAGGCAGCAGATCGCGAGGACCACATAGGCCACGTGGCTGAGGCTCAAGGCGAAGGGATGCCGCAGCACATGACCCGCGTCGACAAAGACGAAAGCCGGCGCCGCCAGGAGCAGAGCCAGGATATGGCCCGGTGTCGACCTCACCTCGCGCCAGATGGATCTGAACATGGCCCCCGCAATGTCCGATGCCGCGCAGGGCGCGGCGGAAAATCAACCGGGACGATACTGGAGCGGGCGGGTGAAAAGAACCTGAATTGGTGGACCCGAACAGAATCGAACTGTCGACCTCCTCATTGCGAACGAGGCGCTCTCCCAACTGAGCTACGGGCCCACCGTGGTCAGAAGGTTCCCTGGGGAACGGGGCGGAATATGATGACGGGGGCGGGCGCTGTCAATGGTCAGGCGCGGCGCCGGAGCCTCCCCGGCGGCGCCGAGAAGCGGGCGATTTCAGGCGCTTAAGGCCGGTTCGCCGGCCGGCTCCGGCGGGCGGCCGCCCGCCTTGCGTCAAGACCTTGGCGCGGTTAGGTTTTCTTCCCATATCTCCGGCTGGCGCGACCCCGTTGGGGTCGCGCCGCACGCCATCAACAAGGGGCTCGGATAGACGCCTATGTTCGCACTGCTCAACCTCATCGACACCGTCATCTGGCTCTACACGCTGGTTCTGCTGGTCCACATCGTGCTGAGCTGGCTGACCGCCTTCAACGTCGTCAACGCGCGGCATCCCTTCGTCAACGCGCTGCAGCGCATCGCCTACCAGCTCTGCGAGCCGGTGCTGGCGCCGATCCGCCGCTTCCTGCCGAAGATGAGCGGCCTCGATCTGTCGCCGATCGTGCTGGTGCTGCTGCTGCAATTCGCCCGCAACCTGATGTGGGAGCTGGCCGTCCGCTAGGCTTCGCGCCGCGCGGGACGGTCGGCCGGTGCCCTGCCAGCCCATCGCCGGCGGCGTCCGCCTGCGCCTCAAGGTGGCGCCGAAGGCCAGGCGCAACGCGATCGGCGGGTTGCTGGACGAGCCCGACGGCCGTCACGCCTTGAAGGTCGCGGTCACCGCCGCGCCCGAGGACGGCAAGGCGAATGCCGCCGTCATCGCCCTGCTGGCCAAGGAATTCGGTGTCGCAAAATCGGCCATATCGGTCGTCGCGGGCGCAACCGACCGGCGCAAGATTGTGGAGATTCGCGGCCAATCTGCGGAGCTGATGCAGAAAGTCGCGGTGCTGAGCGCAGCGCCGAAGTGAAAGAGGTTTCCATGTCCGACCCGAAAGTGATCGACGGCAAAGCTTTCGCCGCGAAGCTGCGCGAGAAGATCGCGCGCCAGGTGAAGGAGCTGCAGGGCAAGCACGGCTTCACGCCCGGCCTCGCCGTCGTGCTGGTGGGCGAAGACCCGGCCAGCAAGGTCTATGTCCGCAACAAGGGCGAGCAGACCAAGGAAGCCGGCATGGCGAGCTTCGAATACAAGCTTCCGGCCACCACCTCTCAAGGAGAGCTGCTGGCGCTGATCGACAAGCTCAACAAGGACAAGGCGGTCAACGGCATCCTCTGCCAGTTGCCGGTGCCCAAGCAGATTGATCCTCAAGCGATCATCAACGCCATCGACCCGGACAAGGACGTCGACGGCTTCCACGTGGTGAATGCCGGGCGGCTGGCGACCGGTGGGCAGGGGCTGGTCCCTTGTACGCCGTACGGCTGCCTGCTGCTGCTGAAGGATCGGCTCGGCGATCTCGCCGGCAAGCATGCGGTGGTGATCGGCCGCTCCAACATCGTCGGCAAGCCGATGGCGCAGCTGCTGCTCAATGAAAGCTGCACCGTCACCATCGCGCATTCCCGGACCAAGGATCTGCCCGCCGAAGTCCGCCGCGCCGACATCGTCGTCGCCGCCGTGGGCCGGCCGGAGATGGTCAAGGGCGACTGGATCAAGGACGGCGCCGTGGTCATCGATGTCGGCATCAACCGCATCGAAAAGGACGGCAAGGGCAAGCTGGTGGGCGATGTCGACTACGCCAGCTGCTATCCCAAGGCCTCGGCCATCACCCCGGTGCCGGGTGGCGTCGGCCCGATGACCATCGCGCTCCTGCTCAACAACACTCTGATCGCCGCCTGCCGGCAGCACGGCGTGAAGCTGCCGGAATAGGGCTGCAGCACCTAAATCCAAAACAAAGCAATGACTTGCGTGTGACAGCTTGGCACATATTGACTAATCGAATCAAAGGGTTATATATATAGTCCTTGCCCAGGGAAGCCCAATGACCGGACCCTTCAATACCCGTCTCGCAAATTTGTATTTTGGACTTGTGCAATCGGGCCAGATCGAGCCGGTTGATGAGCTTTTACGCTTTCGCTATCCTTCCGTGCGTCAGGTGGTTCCAACGTTTACGACATACGGGATAACCGACAGATTGCATCCACGTCCGGATTCAGAGGAAGTCGGTGCCCAACTGGAATCAAGTACTACGTGAAATAAGTGCAACTGCGCTGCGCCATCACGGAAATGCGCGAAGCGCGCAGGACATTATACGGCACAAGTACCTCCTCAAACTTCACAAATACACCGGTCGAAATCTGATCGCGTACTATTCCGGGTTCCTTTCGAAAAATGTTTCCGGCGTCGAAATAATCGACGAAGACAAGAACGGTCTGATGATGGCTGTTCACCAGTTGGACAAATCAAAGGGCCTAGATTTATTTCTGCACACGCCCGGCGGTAGCATCGCCGCAGCAGAAACCATCGTTGACTATCTAAAGCGAATTTTCGGCAAGGACATTCGCGCGATTGTGCCACAGATCGCGATGTCGGCCGGCACAATGATTGCATGTTCCTGTCGTGAAATTTGGATGGGCAAACACTCGAATCTTGGCCCCATAGATCCTCAGCTGAATGGAGTGCCCGCTGCAGGTGTGACTGCGGAATTTGAAAGGGCCTATCGCGAAATTGTGGCTGACCCTGACCGAGTAAAACTCTGGCAGTTTATCATTCGACAATACCCTCCAAGCTTTCTTAGCCAGTGTGAGAATGCTATCGAATGGGCCAGGAGCTTCGTCAGGAGCGAGTTAGAAGCCAACATGTTTTCCGCGGATCCACAGCGCTCTCTTAAGGCAGCTAGCGTTGTCGATACGCTTACCGATTTCAGCGGAAACAAGGCTCATGACAGACACATCCATTTTGATGAATGTCAGCAGATTGGGCTAAACATAAAATCAATAGAATCCGACAAGACTTTCCAAGATCTCGTATTGACGGTCCACCATTGCTATATGCACAGTTTGATGAATACCCAGGCATTCAAGATCGTCGAAAACCATTTGGGTGTTGCCTTTGTTAAGCAACAGCAGATGGTACAGGTAGTACAGCCTGCACCTTGACTCAGAGCCATTCCTTGTCGACTGGCCATCGGCAGCTGTCAGAAGTTCACAGTCGACCAAGCCGGTGCCGGGTGGCGTCGGCCCGATGACCATCGCGCTCCTGCTCAACAACACGCTGATCGCCGCCTGCCGGCAGCACAAGGTCGCGCTACCGGAATAGGCGCTAGGACGGCACCACCGCTTCGGCGCAGATGCGCCACGCCCCGGCGCCGTCGCGGCGCAGGACCAGCATGGTCGTGGCCGGCCCCGCGCTGGTGCTGCAGTTCTCCAGGACATAGGCCAGCTCGCCAGCCTGCTCGATGTGGAACGGCGTCAGGCTGGTGATCTTCAGGCCGCCGGCGATGTCTTCGGCGGTCACCGCCGCGATCGCCGGCCGGCCGCGGACGGGGGCCTTGCCCGGAGTCAGGTAGGTCGCGTCTTCGGTGTAGACGTCCGCGGCCGCAGCGGCGTCGCCGCGCTGATAGGCGGCGAGAAAGCGCGCCTCGAGTGCCGCCACCTCCTGGTGAAGCGCCATCGCATCCTCCCCATCCAGAGCCTCGGCCCCGACCATCGCACGGCGCGCGACCGCATTGCGAGCCGGCACGGGCGTCGCGGCGGCGCAGGCATCGCAGGCGCCAAGTCCGCGTGCGGAGCAGGGTTTTCACAAATGCGAAAAAATCTTGACCGTTTCACAGCCCTGATGATCTGATCCGGCCCAGGGAGCGCGGACGCCAGAAGCCGCAGCGATCTGGAGGGGCGGGCATGGTCCGCAGCGACAACAGGCTCGGCCAGTATCTGATGCTGGCGCCGCTCGGCGTCTCGGCGGTGCTCGTCGTGCTGCTGTCGCTGGCGCTGATCCTGGCCCTCAGCCTGCAGCGCGTCGACCCCACGCTGCTGTTCACCGAATTCACCCTGACGGCCTACCGCGAGAACGTGCTGCAGCCGCTGTTCTGGCGCGTGCTGGCGCGCTCGATCGCGATCTCGGCGGCGGTCACCGCGGCCACGCTGCTGCTGTCCTATCCGGTCGCCTATTTCATCGCCGTCAAGGGCGGGCGGCACAAGGCGCTGATGCTGGTGCTGATCACCGCGCCCTTCTTCACCTCGTACCTGCTGCGCATCTTCGCCTGGAAGATCATCCTCGGCTTCAACGGCGTGGTGAACTCGGCGCTGAAGACCGCGGGCCTGATCGACGCGCCGCTGCAATTCCTGGTCTACAACTCCTTCTCGGTGGTGGTGGCGCTGACCCACGCCTATCTGGCCTTCGCCGTGCTGCCGATCTACGTGGCGCTGGAGCGGATCGACAAGTCGCTGGCGGAATCGGCCAGCGACCTCGGCGCGCGGCCCTTCGCCAATTTCCGCCAGATCACCCTGCCGCTCTCCATGCCGGGCGTGATCGCGGCGGCGCTGCTGATCTTCGTGCCGACGGTCGGCGACTACATCACGCCGACGCTGGTCGGCGGCCCGGGCGGCACCATGATCGGCAATCTGATCCAGGCGCAATTCGGCAAGGCCAATGACTGGCCGGCGGGCTCGGCGCTGTCGGTCGCCGTGATCCTCTCCATCGGCGTGCTGCTGGCGCTGATCGCCGGCGGCGCGAAGCTGTATCGCCGGCCGGCGGGGAGCGCCGCATGACCGGGCGCGTGGCCGGCGTCGCGACGAACGGGCAAGCCGCTCCGGGGCCGCGGCGCAAGGCGCCCGCCAGGAAAGTTCCCTGGGTGCTGGACGTGGTGGAGCGGCGCTGGCTCTATGTCTATGTGTCGCTGTTCGCCGGGCTGCTCTATCTGCCGTCCTTCTTCATCCTGCTGTTCAGCCTGAACGACGGCATCTACGTGGCCTTCCCGCTGAAGGGCTTCACCACCATCTGGTACGAGAAGATGGCGGCGAATGGCGCGCTGCTGCAGGCCGCCGGCAACAGCTTCGCCGTCGGCCTGTTCGCGGCGACGCTGGCGACGGTGTTCGGGACGCTGGGCGCCTTCGCCATCGTGCGCTACCGCCTGCCGGTCGCCAAGCCGGTCTCGGTGCTGGCCAATCTGCCGCTGCTGATTCCGACCGTCATCCTCGGCATCGCCATGCTGGTGCTGCTGCGGGCGCTCGGTTTCGACAACTCGCTCTGGGCCATCGCCTGCGGCCATGTGGTGGTGTGCACGCCGCTCAGCCTGTCGGTGATGCTGAGCCGCTTCGTCGACCTCGACCCGGCGCTGGAGGAGGCAGCCCTCGATCTCGGCGCCAACGAGCGCAAGACCTTCTTCGTCATCACCCTGCCGCTCAGCCTCTCGGCCATCGCCTCCTCCTTCATCCTCTGCTTCACCACGTCCTTCGACGAGTTCGTGGTGGCGTTCTTCCTGTCGGGGCCGGAGCAGACCTTGCCGCTCTACATCTGGGGCCAGCTGCGCTTCCCGACCACGCTGCCGATGATCCTGGCGCTGGGCTCGGTGGTGCTGGGCGCCACCCTGGTGCTGGTGGTGCTGAGCGAATGGCTGCGCCGGCAGGGCCCGCGGCTGCGGACGGATTGACCAACGAGGCTCCGCCGCCGACGCGGGCGACGACGAAGCCGGTAGCAAGGACCCGCCGATGAGTTCGACACGCAAGGGAGAGACCGGAATGAAATGGCAAGGCAAGGCGGTCCTGGTGGCGACCGCGATGGGCGGCAGCGTCGCGCTGGCGGCGATGGCGCTGGGGCAGGAGCAGCTCAACTACTTCACCTGGAGCGGCTACGAGGTGCCGGACCTGCAGAAGGAGTTCGACGCGGCGCATCCGGGCGCGCTGCAGACGACCCTGTTCGGCGACGACGACGAGGCCTTCACCAAGGTGAAGGCTGGATTCAAGCCCGACATCGCGCATCCCTGCTACGACAAGCTGGAGCACTGGAAGGAAGCCGGCCTGATCGAGCCGATGGAAAAGGCCAAGATCAAGAACTGGGACAAGGTGTTCCCGGTGTTCCGCGACCTGCCCGGCGTCGAGGACGGCGACAAGCTGTGGATGGTGCCCTGGGACTGGGGCAACGTCTCCATCACCTATCGCACCGACCTGATCCCCGATGCGGAGCAGAGCTGGAAGCTGCTGTGGGACCCGAAATACAAGGGCCAGGTGGCGACCATCGATTCGATCCACGACACGCCGCTGGTGGCCGCCGTGCTGGCCGGCGTCGATCCCTTCAACATGGACGACGCCGCCATCGCCAAGGTCAAGGAAGAGCTGGTGAAGCAGCGCGACGTGGTGAAGATGTACACCACCGACATGACCTCGGTGGAGCAGGCGCTGGCCTCCGGCGAGCTGGTCGCGGCGATGACCTGGAACGCCTCGGCGGTGACCTTGAAGAAGCAGGGCGTGCCGGTCGAATACATGAACCCGAAAGAGGGCATGATGACCTGGGTCTGCGGCTACGTGATGATCAAGGACACGCCGCACAAGGACCTGGCCTATGACTTCATCAACGCGCGCCTCGGCGTCGAGCCGGGCAAGTGGCTGGTGGAGAATTACGGCTACGGCGCCTCGAGCCAGGAATCGATGGGCGCGGTGGCGCCGGCAACGCTGGAGGAACTGCGCCTGCCGGCCGATCCCGACGCCATGCTGCGGAGCACCATCTTCATCAAGACGATCCACAACAGCGACAAGATCTCGAAGATGTTCGAAGAGGTGAAGGCGGGCGGGTGAACCGCCTTTATTCCCTCCACCACTCCTTCGTCATGGCCGGGTTTGGCCCGGCCATCCACGAGTCTGCATCCGCCAGACCGAGACGCTGATCGAAACTCGTGGATGGTCGGACCAAGTCCGACCATGACGGATGGGGTCATATTGCGAAGAAGCGAGATCCTCGATGCCGAAAGCCAAGACCGCTCTCAAACCGAAACCCGCGCCGGCGCAGCCGCCGCGCAAGACGGCGCTGCTGTTCAAGCCGGCGGACGATCCGCTGGCCGACCTCGAGCTCAGGGTCGGCAAGCACATCCGCGACCTGCGCCTGGCCAAGGGCCTGTCGCTGACGGAGCTGGCCGCCAGGGTCGAGGTTTCGGTCGGCAATCTCTCCGAGATGGAGCGCGGCCTGTCGGTGCCGTCCATCCGCACCCTCTGCCTCTTGTCCAAGGCGCTCGACATCAATGCCGGGTGGCTGCTCGACCTGCACGCCGAGAGCATGCCGGCGGCGGACCCCTATGTGGTGCGGGCCAGCGCGCGGCAGAGCATCGTCTTCAGCAAGGCCGGTGTGGTGAAGCGCCTCGCCTCGCCGCTGCAGCCGGGCAGCCTGCAGATGCTGCTGGTGGAGATCGACCCCGGCGCCGGCTCGGGCGAAAGCGGCTATTCCCACGCCGGCGAGGAATGCGGCTATGTCCAGGAGGGCATCCTCAACCTGTGGATCGAGGGCGAGAAGCGCACCCTGAGCCAGGGCGATTCCTTCCGCTTCCTGTCGACCAGGATCCACCGCTTCGAGAATCCCGGCAACGTGCTGACCCGGGTGCTGTGGATCACCTCGCCGCCGCTCTACTGAGCGGGCGGTTGCAAAGGCCTCGGCCGGCCGCCTTTACCACTTGGAAAGACTTGGCCTCCTAGGGTCTGCTGGGCCGTTGCGCATGGGAATCGCGGCCGCCAGTCCGGGAACGAGGCCGCCTTGCTCGACGCCAACCGCAACAAGCGCACCAGGAAGAAGATCGCCGTCGCGCTCGACACCGGCGAGGGCGACGAGCTGGTCTACATGTTCGTCTCGCCGGTCGAGCGGATCAGCGACACCCTCAACGACGAGCGCGATTTCCTGCCCTTCGAGCGGCCGGACGGGTCGCTGATGATGGTGGCCAAGAGCCAGATCCGCAAGCTGACGCCGATGGAGACCGTGCACCACACCGATGCCAGCGACCCCTACGTGCTGCTCGGCATCGAACCCAATGCCAGCGACGCGGCGGTCAAGGAGGCCTATCACAAGGCGGTCAGCGCGGTGCATCCCGACCGGGTGCACACCCTCGGCCTGCCGCCGGAATTCCTGGAAATGGCCACCCGCCGGGCGGCCCTGCTGAACGACGCCTATCGCAAGATCCGCCAGGCGCGCAAGGAAGCGGCGGCGAAAACACCCGCCGAATAGCACTCATCCATCCGCCTCCGCCCCGCGTAAAAGCGTCATGGGGCAGGTTCTCCTCGCTTTGGCATCGTTCCTCATCCTCCATGTCGCGCTGGCGGAACAGCCGCTGCGCGGCGCCCTGGTCCGGCGCCTTGGCGAGCGGCCTTTCCTGGTCGGCTATGGGACGCTCGCCATCCTGCAATTGCTGTGGATCGGCTGGGCGCTCGACGGCGCGCCGGCCATCATCTATTGGCAGGCGCCGCCGTGGACGCACCTGGTGCCGCTGCTGGTCATGCCGCTGGCGCTGCTGCTGATGGTCTGCGGCTTCAGCCAGAACAATCCGACCGCCAGCATGGCGCCGGCACGGGCGGCGCGGCGTGAGATGGTGGGCGTGCTCGCCATCACCCGCCATCCGGTGATGTGGGGGCTGGGCCTGTGGTCGCTGGCGCATCTGGCGGTGGTGGGCGACGCGGCGCAGGCGCTGCGTTTCCTCTGCTTCGCCGTCCTGGCGCTGGGATTCCTGTGGCGGATCGAGGCCAAGCAGCGGGCGAAATGGGGTGCCGCCGCCTGGGCCGACTTCGCCGCACGCTCGTCCAACCTGCCGTTCCTGGCGCTGCTGCAGGGTCGCGCCCGTTTGCGCTGGTCCGAGATCGGCTGGTTGCGGGGCGGCGCCGCGCTGCTGCTCTATCTCGCGCTGATCGCCGGCGGGCATGAGAAGCTGACCGGCGTGGCGGCCTGGTAGGCTTCAGTCCTTCCGCGGCGTCACTTCCGAGGGCGGCAGGCGCTCGACCTCGAGCAGGTCGAGGTCGAGGTCCTCGATGGCGATGATCTGGTCGACTTTTTCGCCGTCGCCGGAGAGCGGGAACATGGCGACCACGTAGGGCTTGATCACGCCGTCGGTGAAGCGGATCTGGCACAGGCCGTAGAGCGGCTCCCTGTGCTCGGCGATCCAGCGATAGTTGCCCGGCCAGTCGGTCCCGATCTCGGAGACGAAGTCCATCTCGTCGAGATAATGGCCGCTGTAGTCGTAGCCGGCGTTCTCCACCGCCTTGGTCCCGACCAGCTTGTAGAGCACGCGGAACGGCGCGTACTCGATGCGGGTCAGGATGACGTTGGGCAGCAGGTCCTTGAACTCGCTGGGGTCGATGTCGGCGCGCGACGGCATGCGCCGGTCGCCTTTCTTGCCGGACCAGTATCTGAACATCCGCCGGGCGCGGGTCGAGGGAACCTCGTCGATGCTGCGGTAGCGCTCCACCGGCGGGTTCCCTTTTCCTAGCCGCGGCCGCGCTTCAGCAGCCGCAATCTGAGGGCGTTGAGCTTGATGAAGCCCGCCGCGTCGCGCTGGTCATAGACCTGGTCTTCCTCGAAGGTGACATGGGCCAGGCTGTAGAGGCTCTTCGGCGACTTGCGGCCGACCACCGTGGCGTTACCCTTGTAGAGCTTCAGCCGCACGGTGCCTTCGACATGCTCCTGGCTCTTGTCGATCAGGGCCTGCAGCATCTCGCGCTCCGGGCTGAACCAGAAGCCGTTATAGATGAGCTCGGCATAGCGCGGCATGATCTCGTCCTTGAGGTGCGCCGCACCCCGATCCAGCGTGATGCTCTCGATGCCGCGATGGGCGAAGTGCAGGATGGTGCCGCCCGGCGTCTCATAGATGCCGCGCGACTTCATGCCGACGAAGCGGTTTTCCACCAAATCGAGGCGGCCGATGCCGTTGGCCTTGCCCAGCGCGTTCAGCTTGGTGAGCACTGCGGCCGGCGACAGCGTCTCGCCGTCGATCGAAACCGGGTCGCCCTTCTTGAAGCCGATCTCGATATAGGTCGCCTTGTCGGGCGCGGCCTCGGGCGAGATGGTGCGCTGATAGACGAATTCCTCCGGCTCGTGCCAGGGGTCTTCCATCTCCTTGCCCTCGGAGGAGGAGTGCAGCAGGTTGGCGTCGACGGAGAAGGGCGCCTCGCCGCGCTTGTCCTTCGCAATCGGAATCTGATTCCGCTCGGCGAATTCAATGAGCTTGGTGCGGCTGGTCAGCTCCCATTCGCGCCAGGGCGCGATGATCTTGATGTCTGGGTTCAACGCATAGCAGGATAGCTCGAAGCGCACCTGGTCGTTGCCCTTGCCGGTGGCGCCGTGGGCGACGGCGTCGGCGCCGGTCTTCCTGGCGATGTCGATCAGGTGCTTGGAGATCAGCGGCCGGGCGATCGAGGTGCCGAGCAGATACTGGCCCTCATAGAGCGCATTGGCGCGAAACATCGGGAAGACGAAGTCGCGGCAGAACTCTTCGCGCACGTCCTCGATGAAGATCTCCTTGATGCCGAGCATCTCGGCCTTCTTGCGCGCCGGCTCCAGCTCCTCGCCCTGGCCCAGGTCGGCGGTGAAGGTCACCACCTCGCAGCCATAGGTCGTCTGCAGCCACTTCAAAATGACGGAAGTGTCGAGCCCGCCCGAATAGGCCAGCACGACCTTTTTGATCTTCTTGCTCATCATCGCCCCGGTTTGGAAAACGGGCGCGAGTATAGGGGCATAGGCCCAGGCTGCAAGGGTGGCCGGGGGCCGGGCTCCCGGGGGCCGGTGACGGCGCCGCTTGGGCGGGAATGCCTAGCGCCCCGCCGCCGGCGATGGAACCGGAGGCCTCAACCAGTTCTTAAACAGTGAGGCAGAGGATGGATTGGCGGCCAGGATCCAGCCGGCGGACCTCTTCCGGAGCATCGGATCCAGGCCTGGTTCTCCCGGCGTAACGGCCGGCCAAGGAGCGGCAAGATGTTGGAATTCAAGGCCCTGTCGCCGGATCACCCGGTCTCCTCCGGCGATGCCTCGGTGAAGATCTCCGAAACCAACCTGCTGCGGATCGGGACTTCCCGGGACCTGGACGCCGGCCATCCGGGCTGGTTCGAGCTCGACTTCCTGGGCAAGCTCGCCGCCCTCTTCTCCGCCATGTGGAGCACCGACCGCGCGGCCCTGCAGCCGATCCCGGTCCGGGTCCGCGACCGCCGCTAGAACTCCGACCCGCTCAGCCGCCCAGCTGCTTCAGCCCCCCAGCTGCTTAAGCCACGCCTTGGCGGCGTGGTATTCGAAGGTGACGACGTTGCACTCCGCGACGGCCTTCTGGAAGCCCGCCTTGGCCGCGGCGGCATCGCCCGCCAGCGCGTTGCGGTGTCCGACCGAGAAATAGCTGTCGCATCGATTCTCGCGCGCCGCCGACCCGGTCATGCGCTGGGCGCGCGCGAGGAGTTCGGCGTCGCTGATCGCGCCCATCCGGTGCTGCTTGAGCAGGGGCAGCATGGTGTCGGTCCGGCCGGAGACGTCTTCGGCCTCGATCAGCGCCAGGTCTCTCTGGCGCAATTCCGACTCGATCAAGGCGGCGTTGAAGCGGAGGATCGCGGCCGTATTCTCGTCGTGATCGTTCTCCGCATAGTCGTCCGCGGCCGAGCGGAACAGCGGAACGGCCTTGGCACGGTCGCCGGCGACGTATTCCAGCATCGCCAGGTTCTCGTCGAAGGAATGGGTCGGGCTCATCGGCGCCATATCGGCAAACAGCTTCAGCGCCTGCTCGTATTCGCCGCTTTCGCCGAGCAGGGTGGCGCGCCGGCGATGGCTGAAGGTCCATCCGGGATCGGCGGCGATCGCCTTGTCGATGTCGGCAAGGGCTCCCGGCAGATCGCCCATGAACTCCCGCAGCAGCGCGCGACGGTGATAGGCCTCGGCGATGGTGGTCGTGTTCTTCGTCTGCACCGCCTCGGCCACATAGCGGTCGCAGCCCTGGGCGCTGACCAGGCGGTCCAGCGCCAGATCGCATGCGGCGCTTGCCGTCGCCGGCGGCTTTTGCGGCGCCGTGCATCCGGTGAAGCCCAGGGCCAGCAACGCCATGCCGGCCGCCCATCGCGTCATCCTCGATCGCCGCATTGGCGCCCCTCCCTTCAGCCTGAAGCCATGGGCCTCTACCGCTTCAGCCGTTTCAGCAGCTCCGAGCAGACCCAGAT
Source organism: Dongiaceae bacterium (assembly GCA_039808885.1). Classification (GTDB taxonomy): domain Bacteria; phylum Pseudomonadota; class Alphaproteobacteria; order Dongiales; family Dongiaceae; genus Dongia_A. The sequence goes on from JBDHTX010000005.1 coordinate 95,962, forward strand.
GCAGCCGACGAAGAACAGCAGCGGCGGGGCGGCGATCAGCAGCATCCACAGCACGTCGACGCCGCTGCCCATGAACCCATCGGCCATGAAACCCAGCGCGCAGAAGCCGGTGCCGATCAGGCCGAGGATGCTGACGATCATCACCAGGATGGAGACGACCCGCAGCTTGCCGTCGGTGGCCGCGGGTGGAGTGACGGGCGGCGCACCGGGCGGCGGCGGGTTCGATGGCGGCGTCTCGGTCACGGTGCCTCCTCCTATTCGGCGAACTCGCGGCTCGCGGCCGCCGGTTCGCTCCAGCCGAGCTCGCGGCGGATGCGCTTGTCGGTGCCGTCGCGGTAGAGCAGGTTGTAGGTGTCGAACGGGATGATGCGGCTCTCCGGCGTCACGAAATGGATGCAGGAGCGCTTCACCTGGGCGACGCAGAAATTGAAGCGGTCGAGGAACTGGATGCCGAGGACCCGGAACACGCGGTCATAGCCGATCGCGTCGGGCACCTCGAATTGCGGCAGGCAGCAGAGCAGCTCGCGCAGCTTGAGGTCCGTCATCTCGCCGGCCGCCGACAGCGACATCAGCTGGAACAGCCGCTCCTTCAGCGCCGGGAACTTCTCATAGGCGATGGTGTTCGGCCCGTCGCGCAGCAGATCCTCGCGCGGCAGCAGGCTGGTGATGGGGGTGAGTTTCTTGCCGTCGCGCAGCGCATAGCCGATGGTGATCGATTCCGGGTTGCAGGGCAGCGGGATGATGTCGTCCGCCGCGAAGCCGCAATCCTGCTCGATCAGCCCGCGGCGGATGTCGGACAGCAGCACGCGGTCACGGTTCTTGTCGAAGTTCTCGTTGCGCCCGGCATCCTGGACCGGCTGGAAGGTGACGCCGCGCACGCAGTTCCAGTTCAGCGCATGGCGCACGATGGCGCCGATCTCCCGGTCGTTGACGCCTTTCTTGAGGACCGCGACCAGGGTGGTGGAGATGTTGTGCCGCTCCAGGTTCTCCAGCGCCTGCTGGCGGATGCTCCGCAGGTCGGCGCCGCGAATCTGCATCAGCGCCTCGCGCTCCAGCGAATCGAATTGCAGGTAGATCTCGAAGCCGGGGGTGAACTCGGCCAGCTGCTTCACGAAATCCGGCTCGCGCGCCAGGCGCAACCCGTTGGTGTTCAGCATCAGGTGGCGGATCGGCCGGCGCTTGGCGGCGCGCAGGATGTCGAGGATCTGCGGGTGCAGGGTCGGCTCGCCGCCGGAAATCTGCAGGAGATCCGGCTCGCCCTCGCTCGCCACCAGCGTGTCCATCATGCCCTCGATGGTGGCGAGGTCGAGATGCTTCGGCCGGTGCGGCGCCGAATCGGCGAAACAGACCGGGCAGGTCAAATTGCAGTGCTCGTTGACCTCGATGAGGGCGAGGCAGGAATGCTGCTCATGGTCCGGGCACAGGCCGCAATCGAACGGGCAGCCGGAATGCGTGCGCGACTGGAACTTGAGCGGGATGTCGCCGGGCTTCAGCCAGTCGCGGCAGCGGCGGTAGTATTCCGCGTCGGTCGACACCAGGGTCTTCTGGTAGCCGTGCTGCGGGCAGCGCTTCTGGAAAAACACCAGCTCGTCCTCGATGACGATCTTGGCCGGAACCGGGTGCAGGCAGGTCTCGCACAGCGACTGGGTCTGGCCGTAGAAGAGGTGCGGTCTATAGGCCCGCTGCATGCATTCCCCCGATTGCGCCGCGCCGCCGCAGCATCCACAGAGCGTAGCCGAGCAGGATCAGCGCGCCAATCTGAAACACGTCGAGGCCGGCGACCAGCGCGCCATAGGGCTTGCTGAACTCGATCAGGAAGCGCTGCGCGGCGTAGTAGCCGACGAAGACATAGAAGCCGCGTGTGGCGACCGCCTGCGGCGCGCGGCGGAACCACGGCAGGAATCCGGCGAGGAAGGCCAGCATGGCGAGAGATTCGTAGAGCGGCGACGGATGGCGCCCGATGCCGTCGCCAAAATCCCAGGCCCAGGGCAGCGTCGTCGGCGCGCCATAGGTGAAGTCCTCCAGCCCGGAGAGCTGGCAGCCGACCCGGCCCAGGATCATGCCGAGGCTGAGCGGCACGACATAGACCACGCCGGTGGATCCGGCCCGCCGCTTCAGCGCCTTCCAGAGCTCGACGCCGCAGATGCCGCCGAACAGCGCCCCGAAGGCGGAGCGGCCGATGCCTTCGACCCCGGTGACATAAAGATTGACCGTGCCGAACCAGAAGGCGCCGACCAGGGCGGCGCAGCTCAGCACCGCCCAATAGCCGAGATCGCCCTGCGCGCGGGCGACATAGCCGGCGGGCTTCAGCGCGCGGCGATAGAACAGCCAGCCGCCCAGCGTGCCGCTGCCCGCGGCGATGAGATCGGTGACGAGGTGGAGATGCGGGGAAAGGGTCAAGCCGGCTTCTTCCGCGCCTGGTCGGCCTTCAGCCAGCGGAACAGCTCCTCCATCCGCGCCGCGATGAGGGCGGCGCCGTCGCGCTTCGACCAGTCATGGACGCCCCTGCCATTGGCGATGCCGTTGGCGCCGGCGGCGACCAGGTCGGCGACGGCCTTGGCGGGCTCGGGCGCGACGTCGAGATGCGGGATCAGCGACTTGCCGAAATGGTACATGGTGTAGAGCCCGCCGGCATCGGCGGATTCGATCGGGCCGGTGATGCCGACGCGCCGGCCGAAGGAATTGCGCACCACCGTGTCGATGGCCTCGGCGCTGGCCGCACCCGAGGCCCACAGCGCCCAGGCCTCGCGCAGCATGGCGAATTGCAGGCGGTTGCCGATGAAGCCGGGAATCTCCCTGTCGATCACCGCCGGCTCCTTGCCGGCCTCCTTCAGGCGGGCGCAGACCCATTGCGTCACGTCCGGCGCGGTGCGCGGCCCGGCGCAGACCTCGACCAGGGGTATCAGCTGCGGCGGATACCAGAAATGCGTGGCGATGACGCGCTCGGGGTGCTTGACCTCGGCGACGAGGGCGCTGGCCGGCTGGCCGCTGGAGGAGCCGAGCACGGCGGGCGGCGGGCAGATGCGATCGAGCCTGCCGAAGATCTCCAGCTTCAGCGGCAAATCCTCGGTCACCGCCTCGATCACCAGCTGCGCCGGCGCGGCGTCTTCGAGGGCGGTCGAGATCTTGATCCGCGCCAGGATCGCCGGGATGGCGGAGCGTTCGATCAGGTCATGGGCGGCGAAATCGCCGAGGCTGGCGGCGATCTTGCCCTTGGCGCGCTCCAGCGATCCCGGCTCGCGGCCGATCATCACCACGTCCTTGCCGGCGGCGGCGAAAACCTGGGCAATGCCGTGACCGATGATGCCGTTGCCGATGACGGCGACGATGCGCAGCGCATCTGGAACCAATTTCCCCTCCCCGTTCCTATTGCCCCTACACGCGACCCGGAGTCTGCGGCAGCGGCGCGATCAGGCCAAGGTGTTTCTTGCACATTCCGGCGGTACCGGGGATTCTGTCGCATAGTGTGTCGGAACTTTCGTCGATCAGGCGGCGGTCAGGCGCCGCCGAAGATCGCGCCCATCAGGAAGGAGCAGACCATGGCCCATGAGGAACTGCACGAAGCCGCCACCGATCTGACGGAGGCGACCCGCGACATGCATCGGGCGATCATCTCGCTGATGGAAGAGCTCGAGGCGATGGACTGGTATCAGCAGCGCGCGGATGCCTGCAGGAATCCGGAGCTCAAGGGCATCCTGCTGCACAACGGCAACGAGGAGAAGGAGCATGCGGCGATGCTGATCGAATGGATCCGCCGCAACGACCCCAAATTCTCCGCCGAGCTCAAGGACTACCTGTTCACCGACAAGTCGCTCACCCACGACTGAGCGGCGCCGCCTCAGGATCAGGCGAAGGCGCGCTTCATCATCGCGTCCAGTCGCCTGGCGAAGGCGGTGGGGTCGGACAGGGCCTCGCCCTCCTGGATGCGGGCCTGGTCCAGCAGCAGCCAGGCGGCATCCGTGACTGCCTCGCCCTTGCCGGCGGAGACGGCGGCGGCGAGGGCGGCGACCAGGGGATGCGAACCGTTGATCTCCAGCACGCGCGGCGCCAGGGCGTCGAGGCGCTTGTGCTGCTGCAGCAGGCGCGCCAGGCGCATGTCGAGGTCGCCCTCGTCGGCGACGAGGCACACGGCGCTGTCGGTCAGGCGCTGCGACACGCGCACGTCCTTCACCGCGTCCTTCAGGGCCAGCTTCATCAGCGCCACCAGGTTGTCGATGCCGGCGGCGGCGGGCTCCGGCTTCTTCGCCTCGGCCTTGTCGTCGCCCTTGATCGCATCGAGATCGGCGCCGCCGCGGGTGACGGACTTGAAGGGCTTGCCCTCGTATTCGCCCACCGCCGGGATCCAGAACTCGTCGATGCCGTCAACCAGCAGCAGCACCTCGACGCCCTTGGCCTTGTAGCCTTCGAGCTGGGCCGAGCGCGCGGCGGCCTCCAGCGATTCGCCGGTGATGTAGTAGATCGCGCTCTGGCCTTCCTTCATGCGGCCGACATAATCGGCGAGGCTGACCAGGGAATCGTTGTGCGTCGAGCGGAAGCGGGCGAGCGACAGCAGGGCCGCGCGGTTGTCGTTGTCCTCGTAGATGCCCTCCTTGAGGACGGCGCCGAAATTGTTCCAGAAGGCGGCATAGGCATCGGCCTCGTTCTCCGCCTTCTTCTTCAGGTGCTCCAGCACCTTCTTCACCACGCCCTGGCGGATCTTGGTCAGCACCGGGTTCTGCTGCAGCATCTCGCGGCTGATGTTGAGCGGCAGGTCCTCCGAATCCACCAGGCCCTTCACGAAGCGCAGCCAGGACGGCAGCAGCTCCTCGCAATGGTCGGTGATGAAGACGCGCTTGACGTAGAGCTTCAGCGATTGCTTGCGGTCGGGGTGGAACAGGTCGAAGGGCTTGGCCGTCGGGATGAAGACCAGGCCGGTATATTCGATCTTGCCCTCGGCCTTGAAATGCAGGGTCGACCACGGCTCGTCGAAGGCATGCGCCACATGGCGGTAGAAGTCGCGGTACTGCTCCTCGGTGATCTCGGACTTCGGCCGGGTCCACAAGGCCGCCGCCTGGTTGACCTTCTCCTCCTTGCCGCCCTCGACCAGCTTGATCGGCAGGGCGATGTGGTCGGAATACTTGGTGATGATGGAACTGACACGGGCGGAATCCAGGAATTCCTCGGCGCCCGTCTTGATGTGCAGGATGACGTCGGTGCCGCGCCCAGCCTTGCCGCCCGGTCGTTCGGATTCCCCGACCTCGAACTCGCCCTTGCCGTCGCTGACCCATTTCCAGGCCTGGGTCTCGCCGGCGCGGCGGCTGACCACCTCGACCTTGTCGGCGACCATGAAGGCGGCATAGAAGCCGACGCCGAACTGGCCGATCAGCGACACGTCGCTTTTCTTGTCCGCCTTCCCGCCCTCCAGCGCCTGGACGAACTGGGCCGAGCCGGAGCGGGCGATGGTGCCGAGATGCGAGATCAGCTCGTCGCGGTTCATGCCGATGCCATTGTCCGACACGGTCAGCGTCTTCGCCGCCTTGTCGAGGGCGACGGTGATGGCGAAGTCCGGATCGTCGGCGAGCAGCCCCGGCTCGGTCAGGCTGAGATAGCGCAGCTTGTCGCAGGCGTCCGAGGCGTTGGAGACCAGCTCGCGCAGGAACACCGCGCGGTCGGAATAGAGCGAGTGGGCGACGATGTCGAGCAGGCGCGACACCTCGGCCTGGAAGCCCATCTTTTCCATTTTCATGTTCTGCAACCTCGTCGTGAATCCTGCCCGCCCGGGGCGCGATACGCGCCGTCATATGAGCGATCCCGGGCAAGGGTTCAAGAGCCTGCTTTACAGCCCGGGCCGACTGTGCGAGCGATTCCCGCGATGCGCAGCGGATCAGGTACTTAACTGCTTTCAGGCGGTGGCATGATTTCGACGCGAGCGTGCCGGCGCAACCGGCGCGAGGCCCTGGCGGCCTGGTTCGTCCCGGCGGCGTGGCTGATCCTGGCGGCGCTGGGCGCCATGCTGCCGGCAGCGCCGGCGCGGCCCGAGGGCAGCCTAGCCGATTCCCCCGACACGCTGGTCGGCGAATACCGCCACAGCACCCTCACGCTCGCGGGCCAGGCGCGGCGCAGCGTCGCCACCATCGCGCGGCGCGGCGAGGGCTTCGCGATCGCCTGGCAGGAGGACGAGGGCAACCTGTTCGGCGGCATCGGCCTCAGCCTCGACGGCGTTTTCGGCGCCGCCTATACCGAGGCGCTGAGCGGCGAGTTCCGCGGCAGCTTCGTCGCCGCCTACCGCATCGCCGGCGGCACGCTGGAGGGCGTGCGGCTGCCGCACGGCGCGCCGCAGCCGCTGGTGCGGGAACGCCTGCAGGGCGCGCCGGGACTGCAAGGGCGCTACGACATTGTCGGCGGCGACGGCGGCAGCCCGGGATCGGTGGAGATCACGCGCCAGGGCGACACCTACCAGATGATCTGGCAGGCACCCGACCAGACCTATGAGGGCGTCGGCCTGCGCATCGGCGACGTGCTGGTCGCCGGCTTCGCGCGCGGCTTCGCCCCGGCGCTGGTCGCCTATTGCGCCGACGCGCATGTGCTGACCGGGCTCGCGACCTACGGCCATGCCGGCACCGTCACGCCCGACCGCCTGGTGCAGGCGGGCACCGACGGCAACACGGCGGCGGCGGAACCCTCGACGCGCTGCCGCGCCGCCATCGACAAGTGGAACCCGTCGCTGAAACGCGGATGAGTCGCCGCAAATGCGCGGCAATTGCCCGCAACCCTCGCCGGCGCGTCGCCGTCCCGCCGGATTGCCGCGTCATTCCGGCGCCATCTTAACGCCATAGCAACACCATGATTGCAAGCTAGGGTTGTCTTGTCGTTGGATCCTCATGCGGCGACCCTCGCCCGGGTCGACCATTGCCTGGAGCTGCATCCATGCGCGGCAGCATTGCCCATCGATGGCTTGCCGGCGCCGCGGCGATCGTCCTGGCGCTGCTGGCGCCGGCCGCCGCCGCGGCGCAGGACTGGTTTTCCGGCCAATATGCGATCGCCGGCAGCGCCGGCGGCGGCAGCTATGGCGGCAGCGCCGCGGTGGCCGTTCGCGGCTCGGCCTTCGACGTCAGCTGGACGCGCGACGGCCAAGCGCCCGTTCAGGGCTTCGGCCTCACCCGCAACCGGGTGCTGGGCGTCGGGTTTTGGCCGGAAGGCGCGCCGCGGGATGCCGCACTCGGCGTCGTCATCTATCACATCGACGGCGGCAAGCTGGACGGCATCTGGCTGCCGCAAGGCGCCGACAAGCTGCAGCCCGGCCATGAAATGCTGATCGGCGCGCAGGACCTCACCGGCCGCTTCCAGATCGCCCTCGGCGTCAATCCCAATGGCCGCTCGAACTACACCGGCTATGCCGACTTCGAACGCGACGGCGACCACTTCAAGATCACCTGGCATGCGCCGCGCCAGGTCTTCCTGGGCAGCGGCGTCAAGATCGGCTACGTGCTGGTGGTGGCCTATGCCTATGAGCATTTCCCCGCCGTCGCCGCCTATTGCGCGAACGGCCAGGATCTCCGGGGCTCGTGGTGGAGCGGCGAGGCCGGCCAGGGCGGCAGCGAAATCCTGACCCCCGCGCCGTCGGACACGCCGCGGATCGCGGGCGATCTGCCCTCCGCCGCGAACGATCCCTGCGTCACCCCGATCGCGGGGGCTTTCCAGCGGCAGGCGCCAGGCTAGGCGCCAGGCTAGGCGCCAGGCCGAGCCAGGACAGGCGCGAGTTTAGGCGTTCGCGCCGCGCACCTCGTCCCAGGCCTTCAGGATCGCGGCGGTGGCGCGCTCGCCGTCCTCCTCCGTCATCGGGCCGGAGATCACCGAGAGCCGCAGCACCCAGCGGCCGCGCCAGCGCGCGCCGCCGGCGAACAGCACGCCCTCCTGCACGAAGCGCTCGATCACCTTGCGGGTGAGCGCGTCGCTCGCCTCGTCGCCGCGCTCGGCGCCGAAGCGCAGGATGACCTGGTTCAGCGTCACGTCGTTGAGGATGGTGATTCCGGGCGCCGCGCCGAGCCGCTCGGCCATGGCGCGGGCGATGCGGCAATGGCGGCCGATCATCTCGGCGATGCCGGCGCGGCCGAGCGCCTTGATGATGGCCCAGGTGGCGAAGCCGCGGGCGCGGCGCGACAACTCCGGAACGTAGTGGCTGGGGTCGCGGTCGCCCGCTTCCGCTGCCGGCAAATATGACGCGGCGATGGTCATGGCGCGGCGATGCGCCTCCGGGTGCCGGGTGATGGCATAGCCGCAATCATACGGCGTCTGCAGCCACTTGTGCCCGTCGGTGGCCCAGGAATCGGCCAGCTCCAGCCCGGCGCCGCGCGCCGCCGTTTCCGGGCAGGCGCGCGCCCACAGCGCGAAGGCGGCATCGACATGCAGCCAGCCGCCGGCCTCACGCACCAGCGGCGCCATCTCCGCCACCGGATCGATGGCGCCGGTGTTGAGCTGCCCGGCCTGGGCGATGGCGATGAGCGGGCCGCTGCCCGCGGCGACCGCCGCGCGGAACGCGTCGGGCAGGATGCGGCCGTTCCTGTCGGTGGCGATTCGGATGACGCGGTCATGGCCGAGACCGAGGAATTGCAGCGCCGAGAAGACCGAGGTATGCGCGTCGTCGCCGATCAGCACGCGGACCGGCGGCGCGCCGAACAATCCGTTCGCCTCGACGTCCCAGCCCGCGCGGCGCAGCACCTCGCCGCGCGCGGCGGCGAGGCAGACGAAATTGGCCAGCGTGGCGCCGGTAACGAAGCCGACCGAGCAATCCGCCGGCAGGCGCAGCAAATCGAGCAGCCAGCGCGCCGCGACCTCCTCCACCGCGGCGGCCGCGGGGGTCGCCAGGTGGTTGCCGCAATTCTGGCCCCAGGCGCTGGTCAGCCAGTCGGCGGCAACGCCGGCCGGATGCGAGGAGCCGATGACCCAGCCATAGAAGCGCGGGCCGGCCATGGTGTGCAGGCCGGGCTCGGCCAGGCGGGCCAGCTCCTCGATCACCTGGAGCTGCGGCGCGCCCTGCTCCGGCGTCGGCGCCGCGAAGACGGCGCGCATCTCGTGATAGGTGCTGAGCGGCCGCTGCGGCCGGTCGGCGATGCCGGCGCGGAAGCGCGTGGCAAGCTCCGCGGCGCGACCCCAGAGGGCGGCGAGCGTGTCGCCGGATTGGGGGGTGGAATGCGGGGTGTGGGCGAAATGCTGCATGGTGGTATACCTCATATATGGCGCTGCCGGCGCCCAAATCGTCGTCACCTAGCGCCCCGGCGCCGCAGCGGCAACTCCTTATTCTGGAGTTGAGGAATTTTTGCTTGCGGTTGTTTGTGCACCAGTCGCCTTGGTAGCCTGGCGACACGGGGAGGGGATCGATGTTCAAAGCGATTGCGGTGGCTGGTGCGCTGATCTGCGCGGGCTGCGCCGCGGCCCATCAGCCGGCTGTTCCCGCGGCATCGGGCGCGGCCGGGACCGTACCGGCACGAGTTGCCGACGCCAACAGCCTGACCGGCAAATACAGGGTCGAGCGCCGGCTCGCGACGGGTGCGTTCGGCTACGATGGCGAAGCCTTCGTCGTGCCGCGCGGGACGGCAACCTACGACCTGTACTGGTATCGCTATCGTGCGCCGGGCCGAATGGGGCTAGGGCTGCGCTCCGAGACTCTGCTTGGCGCCGCCTATCACAAGGATACCAGCGACACCACAGGACTTGGCATCGTCATCTACAAAGTCGCCGGCGGCTCGCTCGACGGCATCCGGCTGACCGATTCATCTCCCGATGGCGTCACCGGAAAGGAGCGCCTTGAAGGCAGCGCCGATCTGCAAGGCAGCTATACCATCGTCGAAAGCGCCAATGCCTTCGGTGCCTCGAACTACGCGGGCCACGTCGAGATCTCGAACCGGGGCGGGCGCTATCTGCTGCAATGGTTCGCGCCGGACCTCGCCTATTCCGGGATCGGGGTGCGCATCGGCGACCGCCTCGTGGTCGCTTTCTCCGCCGAACGGGAGCCACCCGGCCTACTCGTGTATTGCCTTGGCGCGGGCGCCATGACCGGCCTGGGGACCGCGGGGTTCGGCTCTGTGCTTGAGCAGCAGCACCTCCGCCGCCGGGACCTGCCGGACAACGGTGCGGCGTTTCCCGACTGCCAGTGGCATTGACCCTTTTGTTGCCATTTTGTTCCGGCTAATTTCCTTGCCTTTCGGGCCCGGATGGCTATATTCCCGGCCAATTCCCAGGTTCGACGGGATCGAGCCATAAAAAAGGGTGGGCCGACGGCCCGCCTTTTTTATTGCCCGCTTTTTTGCTGCCCGCAGGCCGGGACGGCCGGCCCGCGTGTGGCGAACCGGTAGGGCCGACGCCATCCGGCGGCGAAACCAGAGGACGACCGAAAACCTTCATGCTTGCCGATCGCATCGCGAAACTGATCACGCCCACCCTCGATTCCCTGGGGTTCGAGCTGGTGCGCGTGCAGCTGTCGGGCAGCCAGCGCCCGACCCTGCAGGTGATGGCGGAGCCGGCCAATGGCCGCGTCATGTCGGTCGAGGATTGCGCGACGGTGTCGCGCGCCATCTCGGCTTTGCTCGATGTCGAGGATCCGATCTCGGGCACCTACAGCCTGGAGGTGAGCTCGCCCGGCATCGACCGGCCGCTGACCCGGACCAAGGATTACGAGCGCTTCATGGGCCATGAGGCGAAGATTGAGACCAACGCGCCGATCGACGGGCGCAAGCGCTTCAAGGGCGCGATCAAGGCGGTGGATGCCAAGGCGGTGGCGCTCGAGGTCGAGGGCGCCGAGATCCGCATCCCCTTCGCCGCCATCCACAAATCCAAGCTGGTGCTGACCGACGCGCTCATCAAGCTGCACCAGGACGCCGAACAGAGCGAACACGCCCCCGAACCGGGGCAAGCAGAGCAGAAGGACGATTGAGGCAAGAGTCATGGAACAAGCCATTGCCATTCCGCGCATGGAACTGTTGCAGGTCGCCGATGCGGTGGCCCGCGAAAAGGGCATCGATCGCGACGAGGTGCTGACCGCGATGGAGCAGGCCATCCAGAAGGCCGGCCGCTCCAAATACGGCCATGAGCACGACATCCGCGCGAACATCGACCGCAAGACCGGCGAGATCCGCCTGACCCGCGTGCAGGAAGTGGTGGACGTGGTGGAGAACGAGGCGACGCAGATCCCCGTCGTCTGGGCGCAGAAGCGCGACCCGAATCTGAAGGTCGGCGACCTCATCGTCGACGAGCTGCCGCCGATCGATTTCGGCCGCATCGCCGCGCAGACCGCCAAGCAGGTCATCGTGCAGAAGGTGCGCGAGAGCGAGCGCAAGCGCCAGTTCGAGGAATTCAAGGACCGCAAGGGCGAGATCATCAACGGCCTGGTCAAGCGCGTCGAGTTCGGCAACATCACCGTCGACCTGGGCCGCGGCGAATCGCTGCTGCGCCGCGACGAGCTGCTGCCGCGCGAGACCTTCCGCAACGGCGACCGCGTGCGCGCCCTGATCATGGACGTGCGCGAGGAACCGCGCGGGCCGCAGATCTTCCTCTCCCGCACCCATCCGCTGTTCATGGCGAAGCTGTTCGCCCAGGAAGTGCCGGAGATCTACGACGGCATCATCGAGATCAAGGCGGTGGCCCGCGATCCCGGCAGCCGCGCCAAGATCGGCGTGGTGTCGCGCGACAGCGGCATCGACCCCGTGGGCGCCTGCGTCGGCATGCGCGGCAGCCGCGTCCAGGCGGTGGTGCAGGAGCTGCAGGGCGAGAAGATCGACATCATCCCCTGGTCGCCGGACCCGGCCACCTTCGTGGTCAACGCGCTGGCCCCGGCCGAAGTCTCCAAGGTCGTGCTGGACGAGGATTCGGGCCGTATTGAAGTCGTGGTGCCGGATGACCAATTGTCCCTGGCGATCGGCCGCCGCGGCCAGAACGTGCGGCTGGCTTCCCAGCTCACCGGCTTCGAGATCGACATCCTGACCGAGGCGCAGGAATCCGAGCGCCGCCAGGAAGAGTTCCGCACCCGCTCGCAGATGTTCATGGACGCGCTCGACGTCGACGACGTCATCGCCCATCTCCTGGTGACGGAGGGTTTCACCTCCGTCGAGGAGGTCGCCTTCGTCCCGACCGAGGAGCTGACCTCGATCGAGGGCTTCGACGAGGACGTGGCGACGGAGCTGAAGACCCGCGCCCAGGCCTGGCTGGAAGCCGAGACCGAGCGCCTGACCGCCAAGCGCAAGGAGCTGGGCGTCGCCGACGACGTGGCGGCGATCGCCGGCCTGACCCCGGCCATGCTGGTGGCCCTCGGCGAGAAGGGGGTGAAGACCCTCGACGACCTGGCCGACCTCGCCGCCGACGAGCTGACCGACGAGAAGGACGGCATCCTGAAGGGCTTCGACCTGAGCCTGGAGGACGCCAATTCCATCATCATGGCGGCGCGCGCCCACTGGTTCGCGGACGAGAAGTAAGGAGCGGCAAGGCTTGCTGACCGACAGCGCCATGACTGACAGTGCAATGACCGGGGCGATCGACGCCGAAACGGAGGAGGAGGCCCTGGGGGACGAAACCTTGGCTTCCCCCACCCTGCGGCGCTGCATCGTCACGCGCCAGGCGCTGGAGAAGCCGGCCATGATCCGCTTCGTGCTGGATCCCGAGGGGCGGGTGGTGCCCGATCTGAAGGAAAAGCTGCCCGGCCGTGGCCTGTGGGTCACCGCCGACCGCGCCATCCTGGCCGAGGCGGCGAAGAAGAACGCCTTCGCCAAGGCGGCCAGGCAATCGGCCAAGGTGCCGGCCGACCTGGTCGAGCGGGTGGTGGAGCTTGCCCGGCGCGAGGTGGCCGAGCTGATCGGCCTGGCGCGCAAGTCGGGCCAGCTGCGCGCCGGCTTCGAGAAGGTGCAGATCGCGCTGCAGGCCGGCAAGGCGCGGGTGCTGATCGCCGCCAGCGACGGGGCCGAGGATGGCCGCGGAAAGCTGGCGCGGCTGGCCCATTCTGGAGTAGAGATATGCGCACCTTTGACGGCCGCGGAGCTGGCCCAGGCCTTGGGCCGCGAGCATGCCGTCCATGCCGCCATCGCCGAGAGCGGGATCGCTGAGCGCATCATCGTTGCATGCCGGCGGCTGCGCTCCCTGCAGGCGGCGGAAACCACGACCGAACTGAACCGACTGACGAAGTAGAACGGGCGAACCGAGACACATGACCGACACCACGGAAACCCCCACCCGCAAGCCGTTGAAGCTGTCTTCGCCGGGCAAGCTCGAGCTGAAGAAGACGGTCGATGGCGGCCAGGTGAAGCAGAGCTTCCCGCACGGAAGGTCGAAGACCGTCGCGGTCGAGGTGAAGAAGAAGCGCACCTTCGCGCCGGGCGCCGGCGGCAAGATGGAAGCCGTCAGCGAGGCGGATGCCAAGCTGCAGGCCGCCGCCGAGGCGGCCGCGCAGGAGGCCTTCGACCATCACGCTTTGACCGCGCATGAGCGCGCCCAGCGCCAGAAGGCGCTGGAGCAGGCGCTGAAGGACGAGGACGTCCGCAAGGTCGAGGAAGTGCGGGCGCAGCAGGCGGCCGCCGAGCGCGCCGAATTGCAGCGCGCCGAGGCCCTGCGCCTGGCCGAGGAAGAGCGCCAGCGCGCCGAGGCCGCCCGCAAGGCCAAGGAAGAGGCCGCCAAGCCCGCCGTCGCCGAGGAAGACGAGGCGGCGAAGCCGGCCGCCAAGCCGGCTGCCGCCGCCGCGCCGGGTTCGATGCGCGCCCACATGCACAAGCCGGTGCCGGGCGCCGCCACCGAGGAAGAGGACGAAGCGGCGAGCCGCCGCCGCGCCGCCGGCCGCGCCGCGGTCAAGCCGGCGCCGACCGCCCGCCGCGACGAGCCGAAGCGCCGCATGGGCAAGCTGTCGGTGAGCCAGGCCCTGTCGGACGAGGAAGGTGCGCGCATGCGCTCCCTCGCCGCGGTGAAGCGCGCGCGCGAAAAGGAAAAGCGCCACCTGATGGGCGCCCAACAACCACAGGCCAAGATCGTGCGTGACGTCGTATTGCCGGAAACGATCACGGTGCAGGAGCTCGCCAACCGCATGGCCGAGCGCGGCGCCGACGTGATCAAGTCGCTGATGAAGATGGGCGTCATGGCGACCATCAACCAGGTGATCGACGCCGACACCGCCGAGCTGGTGATCAGCGAGTTCGGCCACAAGATGCGCCGCGTCTCCGAGGGCGACGTCGAGACCGGCCTCGAGGGCGCCGAGGACATCGACGAGCACCTGCTGCCGCGTCCGCCCATCGTCACCATCATGGGCCATGTCGACCACGGCAAGACCTCATTGCTCGATGCGTTGCGGCAAACCGATGTTGCCGCGCACGAGGCCGGCGGCATCACCCAGCATATCGGCGCCTACCAGGTGCAGCTGGACAACGGCGGCAAGATCACCTTCATCGACACGCCGGGCCACGCGGCCTTCTCCGAGATGCGCGCCCGCGGCGCCAACGTCACCGACATCGTGGTGCTGGTGGTGGCCGCCGATGACGGCATCATGCCGCAGACGGTGGAAGCGATCCGCCACGCCAAGGCGGCGAAGGTGCCGATCATCGTCGCCATCAACAAGATGGACAAGCCGGAAGCCAATCCGGAGCGCGTGCACAACGAGCTGCTGAGCCACGAACTGGTGGTCGAGCGGCTGGGCGGCGACGTGCTGGCGGTGGAAGTCTCGGCCAAGCAGAAGATGAACCTCGACAAGCTCGAGGAGGCGCTGCTGCTGCAGGCCGAAGTGCTCGACCTCAAGGCCAACCCCGACCGCGCCGCCCAGGGCACCGTGATCGAGGCCAAGCTGGAGCGCGGCCGCGGCGCGGTGGCGACCCTGCTGGTGCAGAAGGGCACGCTGAAGGTGGGCGACATCCTGATCGCCGGCAGCGAGTGGGGCCGCGTGCGCGCGCTGCTCGACGATCGCGGCCGTAATGTCGAGAGCGCCGGCCCGGCGACGCCGGTCGAGGTGCTCGGCCTGCAGGCGACGCCGCTGGCGGGCGACCAGTTCGTGGTGGTCGAATCCGAGGCCCGCGCCCGCGAGATCACCGAATACCGCATCCACCGCAACCGGCAGAACGCCCTGGCGGCGGCCAAGCGCGGCACGCTGGAGCAGATGTTCACCAAGATCGCGGCCGGCGAGGCGAAGGAACTGGCCGTGGTGATCAAGGGCGACGTGCAGGGCTCGGTCGAGGCCATCGTGTCCTCGCTGAACCAGCTCTCCACCAGCGAGGTGAAGGCGCGCGTGCTGCACGCCGCGGTCGGCGGCATCAACGAATCCGACGTGACGCTGGCCCGCGCCTCGGGCGGCATCATCATCGGCTTCAACGTGCGCGCCAACCAGCAGGCGCGCGAGCTGGCCAAGCGCGACCATATCGACATCCGCTACTACTCGATCATCTACAACGTGGTCGATGACGTGAAGGCGGCGCTGTCGGGCATGCTGGCGCCGACCTTGCGCGAGAACTTCCTCGGCAACGCCGAGATCCGCGAGGTCTTCAACATCACCAAGTTCGGCAAGGTCGCCGGCTGCATGGTGGTGGAGGGCATGGTCAAGCGCGGCGCCAAGGTGCGCCTGCTGCGCGACAACGTGGTGATCCACGAAGGCAGCCTGAAGACCCTGAAGCGCTTCAAGGACGAGGTGCGCGAGGTCAAGGAAGGCTTCGAGTGCGGCATGGCCTTCGAGAACTACGACAACATCGAGAAGGGCGACCTCATCGAGTGCTTCGAGGTCGAGGAAGTCGCCCGCGCGCTGGCGTAACCGCCGCCGCATCGTCAAGGAAGGCGGCGGCCTCGGGGCCGCCGCTCTTCGTTTCAAGAGACCCGAATCATGACCCGCAAGAAGAGATCGCAATCGGCACCGGGGCAGCGGCAGTTGCGCGTGGGCGAGGAGATCCGCCACGCGCTGACCGACATCATCGCCCAGGACGCGCTCGACGACCCCGACCTCGCCGGCCGGATGGTGACGGTGACCCAGGTCAGCATCTCGCCCGACCTGCGCAACGCCACCGCCTTCGTCACGCCCTTCGGCGGCGGCGAGGCGGACAAGCTGGTGGCGGCGCTGAACCGCGCCCACGGCTATTTCCGCCGCGAGCTGGCGCGCATGGTGAAGCTGCAGTTCTCGCCGCAGATCCGCTTCCGCGCCGACGAGTCCTTCGAGCAGGTCGACCGCATCGAGCGCCTGCTGCACGACCCCGTGGTCGCCCGCGATTTGGCCCGGAAACCCGATGACGAGGACGAAGACGGCGCGGACGCAGAGGGCGGGAGCGAAGAAGGCGGCGATGCGGCGTAAAAAGGGCGACAAGGTCGACGGCTGGCTGATCCTCGACAAGCCGGCCGGGATCACCTCGACCCAGGCCGTCAACCTGGTGAAGCGCCTGTTCAACGCGCAGAAGGCTGGCCACGCCGGCACCCTCGACCCGCTGGCGAGCGGCATCCTGCCCATCGCGCTGGGCGAGGCGACCAAGACCGTCCCCTATGTCATGGACGGGCGGAAGACCTACCTGTTCACCCTGAAATTCGGCGAGGCGCGCGCGACCGACGACGCGGAGGGCGACGTCGTCCAGACGTCCGACAAGCGGCCGACCGACGACGAGATCCGCGCCGCCCTGCCGGGCTTCATCGGCGAGATCGACCAGGTGCCGCCGGCCTTCTCCGCCATCAAGGTGGAGGGCGCCAGGGCCTATGACCTGGCCCGGGCGGGGGAGACGGTGGAGCTCAAGTCCCGCCGGGTCATGATCTACGGCTTCAGCCTGCTGGCGCGCCCGAACCCGGACGAGGCGCGCTTCGAGGTGCGCTCCGGCAAGGGCGCCTACATGCGCGCGCTGGGCCGGGATTTGGCAATAAAATTAGGGACTTGCGGCCATATCGCCGATCTGCGGCGGACCCAGGTGGGGCCGTTCACCGAGGCTTCCGCGATTTCGCTGGAAACATTGAAGTCGCTCGGGCATAGTCCCGCCGCTTTTGAGCACCTGTTGCCGATCGAGACCGCGCTGGACGACATCCCGGCCCTGGCCTTGACGGCCACCGAGGCGATACGCCTTCGGTCGGGTCAGCCGGTTGGTTTGCTCCACCGGCAGGATCGCGACCGTATCTACGAGCTTTCCCCCGGCGGCATGGTCCGCGCTATGGCGGAGGGCAGGCTCGTGGCCTTGACGCGGTTCGAGGCCGGCGAATTGGTCCCGGTGCGGGTGATGAACCAGTAGACAAGGAGAAACCCGATGTCGATCACGGCTGAGCGCAAGCAAGAGCTCATGAAGGAATTCGGCGACGGCGGCAAGAACACCGGCGCGCCCGAAGTGCAGATCGCGCTCCTCTCGGAGCGGATCAAGAATCTCACCGACCATCTGCAGACCCACGGCAAGGACTTCCATTCCCGCCGCGGCCTGCTGGTCATGGTCGGGCAGCGCCGCCGCCTGCTCGACTATCTGAAGAAGAAGAACGCGCCGCGGTACCAGGACATCGTCAACAAGCTGGGACTGCGCCGCTAAGAATTTCGCGAGCCCGCTCTCGATCCGATCGAGGGCGGGTTTGCGTTTGACCGATCCGCGACGCCTGAACGACCGGAGCGCAAGCGGATCGATGAGGACAGCCGGGCCGACGCAAGCAACGTGGCCCCGATTTGATTCCCCCCGCAGAGCGCAATCCCGACTGCGCGGGTGGAATCCGAGAAGCGCAAAATCACGTTGCTTTCGCGGGTCCGGCAGCATCCGGTCGCAATGACTATTGGATTCTGAGAAGGACCAGGAATGTTCAAGATCTATCGCAAGGAAATCATGTGGGGCGGGCGGAAGCTCACCCTGGAGACCGGCCGCATCGCGCGCCAGGCCGATGGCGCGGTGCTCGCGACCTACGGCGACACCATGGTGCTGTGCACCGCCGTCGGCGCCAAGGCGCCGAAGCCGGGCGTGGATTTCTTCCCGCTCACCGTCAACTACCAGGAGAAGACCTTCGCCGCGGGCAAGATCCCCGGCGGCTTCTTCAAGCGCGAAGGCCGCCCGACCGAGAAGGAGGTGCTGACCTCGCGCCTCATCGACCGGCCGATCCGCCCGCTGTTCCACCCCGCCTACCGCAACGAGACGCAGGTCATCTGCACCGTGCTCAGCCACGATCTGGAGAATGATCCGGACATCGTGGCGATGGTCGGCGCCTCCGCCGCCCTCACCATTTCGGGCATCCCCTTCATGGGCCCGATCGGCGCCGCCCGCGTCGGCTATATCGACGGCGACTATGTGCTGAACCCGAAGCAGGAGCAGCTGACCGAATCGGCGCTCGACCTGGTCGTCGCCGGCACCTCGGAAGGCGTGCTGATGGTCGAATCCGAGGCCAAGGAGCTGTCGGAAGAGATCATGCTGGGCGCGGTGAATTTCGGCGCCGTCGAGTACCACCACGTCATCAACGCCATCATCGAGCTGGCCGAGCAGTGCGCCAAGGAGCCCTGGGCGCTGGCCGAGGAAGCGCCGGAGAAGAAGTCGGTCTGGGCGGCGCTGCAGGCGCAGTTCAGCGACGACCTGCGCGCGGCCTATGCCGAGCAGGCCAAGCAGGCCCGCACCGACAAGATCGACGCGGTCAAGAAGAAGGCCAAGGAAGCCATCGGCGGCGATGACGCGGCCCGGACCGAGCTGGTCGGCAAGCTGTTCAAGGATCTCGAGCGCGACATCGTGCGCGGCGACATCGTGAAGACCGGCAAGCGCATCGACGGCCGCGACGGCAAGACCGTACGCCCGATCGTGGCCGAGGTCGGCATCCTGCCGCGCGCCCACGGCTCGGCGCTGTTCACCCGCGGCGAGACCCAGGGCCTCGTCGTCGCCACGCTCGGCACCGGCCAGGATGAGCAGATCATCGACGCGCTGGAAGGCGAGTACCGCGAGAACTTCATGCTGCACTACAACTTCCCGCCGTATTCCACCGGCGAGGCGGGCCGCATGGGCTCGCCGGGCCGGCGCGAGATCGGCCACGGCAAGCTGGCCTGGCGCGCGGTGCACCCGCTGCTCCCGGCCAAGGAAGACTTCCCCTACACCATCCGCATCGTCTCCGAGATCACCGAGTCCAACGGCTCGTCCTCGATGGCGACGGTGTGCGGCTCGTCCTTGAGCCTGATGGATGCGGGCGTGCCGCTGAAGCGCCCGGTGGCGGGCATCGCCATGGGCCTGATCAAGGAGCCCTCGGGCTTCGCGGTCCTCAGCGACATCCTCGGCGACGAGGATCACCTCGGCGACATGGACTTCAAGGTGGCCGGCACCGACCAGGGCATCACCGCCCTGCAGATGGACATCAAGATCACCTCGATCACCAGCGAGATCATGCGCATCGCCCTCGCCCAGGCGAAGGACGGCCGCATGCACATCCTGGGCGAGATGGCCAAGGCGCTGACCAACGCGCGCTCCGACGTCAGCCAGAACGCGCCGCGCATCACCGTCATCACCATCCCGAAGGACAAGATCCGCGAAGTGATCGGCTCCGGCGGCAAGGTGATCCGCGAGATCTGCGAAGTCACCGGCGCCAAGATCGACATCGAGGACGACGGCACGATCAAGGTCGCGGCGGTGGACGGCAAGGCCGGCCAGGCGGCGATCGACTGGATCCGCGGCATCGTCGCGGAGCCGGAAGTCGGCGTGATCTATGACGGCAAGGTCGTGAAGGTCATGGATTTCGGCGCCTTCGTGAACTTCCTTGGTTCTCGAGATGGTCTTGTCCATATCAGCGAACTGGCCCCGCAGCGGGTGAAGACGGTGGGCGACGTGGTCAATGTTGGCGACCTGGTGAAGGTGAAGGTCATCGGCATGGACGATCGCGGCAAGGTGAAGCTGTCGATGAAGGCCGTCGACCAGAAGACCGGCGAGGACATCAGCCACAAGCCGCGCGAGCACAGCGAACAGGCGGGCGCGTAAGGCGGCTTAGCGTTCCGGCTTTCGATGGGCGCGCACATAGACTCACTCGTCATGGTCGGACCGATTGGTTCAATCCGGGGTCCGACCATCCACGAGTTTGTCGATGGCGCGCTCATTTCTTTCCTGTCAGAGCTCTTCACGTAGAAACTCGTGGATGCCCCTTGGTCCAGGAATGGGACCAAGTCCTGGCATGACGGGTCTTGTTTGGTTGGATCAGGCCAAATCAATGTCCAAGCGCCACCTTCCCAAAGTGATCGGCCATCGCGGCGCCGCCAAGGCGGCGCCGGAGAATACGCTGGTCTCCATGCGCGAGGCGAAGCGGCAGGGCGCCGCCTGGGTCGAGATCGACGCCAAGCTGACCGCCGACAACAAGGTCATCCTCCTTCACGACGATCTCCTCGATCGCACGACGAGCGGCACGGGTGCGGCGGCCCAAGCGAGCCTGGCCGAGATCCGCGGGCTCGACGCCGGCGCCTGGTTCGCCCCGGCCTTCGCCGGCGAGAAGGTGCCGACCCTGGAGGAGCTGGTGGCCGAGGTGCTGTCGCTCGGCCTCGGCCTCAATGTCGAGATCAAGCCCTGCCCGGGGCGCGAGCAGGTGACGGCGGAATTCGTGCTGCGCGAGCTGCAAAGGCTCTGGCCGGCGCAGAAGGAGCGGCCGCTGATCTCCTCCTTCGCCTATGATTCGCTGAAGGTGGCGCACCAGCTGGCGCCGGAATTCCCCCGCGCCGTCCTGATCGAGGACCAGCCGGAGAACTGGCGGGCGCTGTGCGAGGGCGTGGCGGCCATCGGCCTCAACCCCTGGCACAAGACCCTGACGCCGGAATGGACAAGTGCGATCAAGCAGGCGGGCTACCTGATCGCCACCTACACGGTGAACGAGCCGGCCCGCGCGCGGGAGCTGTTCGGCTGGGGCGTCGACAGCGTGTTTTCCGACGTGCCGGGCCTGTTGTTGAAAGAGGCGGTCTAACGGAACAGCACCGCGCAAAATAGCTTCTCCTCCCCCACCGCCGACGAATGTCGGCATCCGCCGACGGGGTGGGGGAGGACGCCGAGCCTTGGCGAGCAATAGCGAGCCTAGGCGAAGCTAGGTGGGGGGTAGCGCGCGCCGGCGGACGAATGTCCGCATACGCGGACGGGGCGGGCGCGCATCGCCGGAGGCGATAGGGGGCGAAGATCCTTCCTGGAGATACCCGGCGCTGCATCTCACCCCCATCCCACCCTTCCCCCCTCAAGGGGGAAGGAGCCCATCGAGCAGGGGGGGAGAAGCCGGGCTCACCTGGCGAGTAGGCCGCCCGCAGGGGGTGAAGTGCGGCGGCAACGGGTCTATATTGGGGACAAGGCCGAACCGGCCGCACTGGGAGAGAGCAGACTTTGAAACCGTTGAACGCGATTCTGATGTCCGGCCGCGAGGTGCTGCCGCTGGTCGAGGGCGGCAAGGGCATCTCGGTGTCCAACGGCGAAAGCTCCGGCGCCTGGGCGCTGGCGGGCGGCGTCGGCACCTTCTCCGGCGTCAACGCCGATTACTATGACGAGCAGGGCCGGCCGGTCCCGCAGATCTATCACGGCAAGACCCGGCGCGAGCGGCACGAGGAATTGCTCGCCTATTCGATCAAGGGCGGCATCGCCCAGGCCAAAATCGCCTGGGAGGCCGCGGGCGGCCAGGGCCGCATCCACATGAACGTGCTGTGGGAAATGGGCGGCGCGGAACGCGTGCTGCACGGCGTGCTCGAAGGGGCGAAGGGCCTGATCCACGGCGTCACCTGCGGGGCCGGCATGCCCTACCGCATCGCCGAGATCTGCGCCTCCTATGGCGTGCATTACTACCCGATCGTCTCCTCCGCCCGCGCCTTCCGCGCCTTGTGGAAGCGCGCCTATCACCGGTTCCAGGACTGGCTCGGCGCCGTGGTCTATGAGGACCCCTGGCTCGCCGGCGGCCATAACGGCCTCAGCAATGTCGAGGACCCGACCAAGCCCGGCGATCCCTACCCGCGCGTGCGCGACCTGCGCCAGGTGATGCGCGACGAATGCGGGCTCACCAACACGCCGGTCGTCATGGCGGGCGGCGTGTGGTGGCTCAGCGAGTGGGAGGATTGGCTCGACAACCCGGAGATCGGCCCGGTCGCCTTCCAGTTCGGGACGCGGCCGCTGATGACCCAGGAAAGCCCGATCTCGGACGCGTGGAAGCAGCGCCTGCTGACCCTGAAAAAGGGCGACGTGAACCTGAACCGCTTCTCGCCGACCGGCTTCTACTCCTCGGCGGTCTCCAACCCCTTCCTCGACGAGCTGAAGGGCCGCGCCGAGCGCCAGGTGGCCTACAGCCAGCACAAGGTGGGCGAGCATGAATGGCCCTTCCCGGTCGGCGCCCGCGGCCGCCTCGTGTTCCTGACCGCCGCCGACAAGCTGCGCGCCGAGGAGTGGGTGAAGCAGGGCTTCAACGAGGCCATGCGCACGCCGGAATCGACCCTCATCTTCGTGACGCCGGAGAAGGCGAACGAGATCCTGACCGACCAGATCAATTGCATGGGCTGCCTCTCGGCCTGCGCCTTCTCCAACTGGTCGCAGAACGAGCAGGGCACCACGGGCCGCAAGGCCGACCCGCGCAGCTTCTGCATCCAGAAGACGCTGCAGGAGATCAGCCACTCCGACAAGATCGACGACCAGCTCATGTTCGCCGGCCACAACGCCTACCGCTTCGCCAGCGACCCGTTCTACGCGAACGGCTTCGTGCCGACGGTGAAGCAGTTGGTGGAGAGGTTGATGACGGGGTATTAGGGGTAGCGCGGGCCGAGGCGCCCGCGCCAACACGCGTATTTCCGGAATGCCCGGCCGCGCGGGACGCGCGGCGCCGCAGAAGGGGGTGTGCCGTGCCGCGTTTCGACGTCAATGTTCCCGTGCAGTCCGACCAGCCGACCATCACGGTCGAGGTGGATGCAACACATCCGCTGCCGCCCGGCCGCCACCGCTACCAGCTCGCGGTGACCGACGATTCCGGCAATGTCTCCGCGCCGGACACCGTGGTCGTCATCGTCGCCGACCGGCAGCGGCCGACCGCCGTGCTCGAAGGCCCGGCGGTGGTCGATTTCGGCAAGGGCTTCGTCCTCTCCGGCCAGAAGTCCTTCGACATCGGCGGCCGCATCGTGAGCTACACCTTCACCTATCTCGGGCCGAGCTGAGCGCCAGGTGCTGCGGACGCTCCGCAAATGGCGATCCTCACTCCCGGCCGCCCGCACACCCAGGCGCAGCCGCGTCTCGTGGTGGAGAATCCGCTGAAGCCCGGCCTCCACCGGTTCCAGCTCATCGTCACCGACGAGCGCGGCAACGAAAGCGCGCCGGATGAGATCGTCGTGCGGGTAACAGCGAAGGCGGAGCGGAGGGAAAGGTAGGCGCCAGATTGTACGTAATCTGAAACTGTTGCACGTGACCAGTTAGTCCAGCAAAAACAATGAGTAGATTGTGTTCGTCGGCCAAAACGCCTGCCGTTTCGAAAACGACGTGCGCTACGCCAACGGCCTTGAGTCGACGGTGAAGCAGTTGGCGGGGAGGTTGATGGCGGAGTATTGAGCCCCGACAAAGTCCCAGATACTCGTTCCGCGACTCTCAGCTAGATAAAGCTGATAAAATCATTGCGCGATCCACGGTCTCTTTCCACCTATTTGTGTTCGACCGAGCATGGCAGAAGGAGTGAGTCCAGCCATTCTTTGTCGGGAAGATGAACAACGTGCGGATCGGTTGGTATGCCTATTCCTCGGGCATCCAAACTATACGCGTAGGCCAAATCCTCAGGTCCCAAGACAATATGGAAAAGACTCTGTTGCAGTGCCTGAATCAAAAACAAAAACGGACTGCGACGATCTGATTGCGAAAGCACGGGAATGATAGGGTGAAACAGGTCCGCTTCCATAAATAGTGCCGGCCGCAATTCACCTCTCCTATCTGGATCAAAAAATGCCCAGGAAACTGCGCCTTGTCCAAGGACACAAAGCACGCGAACAAGCTCGAGCCTGCTGAGCTGTTTAGAAATATCAAAAAACCTATCAATGAGCTTCTTCAGGTCGATATCGGTACTAACCCCACCGGCAATAACGAACGAGAAAAGTGGATTTGTTAGGCCATGCGGACAGCTATCGCCTTCTCGATTTTCCACTAGCCGATGAGCGAAAGTTCTTGGTCGCCTCAGTCGTTGGCAGCTGACCAACTTCTCCATAGCCTCATCTAGCGTTTTAGAAGATAGCGTCTGCTTGACTTCCCCGATGGCGTAAACGCCCTCTATTGGTAGTAGCGTTTTGGCGGAACTTCCCGAAAGCTCACCCTCCAGCGTAGAGCACCAATCACCATTGAAAATCGCTATATCGCAGTCGCCAGCAGAATTTCCAGCGCGATCCAGAACGTGACCCTTGGTAACGGAGTAGCGATTTGGCAGCAAATTTCCTATTTCACGGCGAACAGCGGATTCAAATGGTAGCCCCGAGTCGAAGCCATCTACTGCAATGTTCCTTTGGTAGCGAAGATCAAGGAGCAAGCGTTCCTCGGCAGAAAGGCATCGCTTCGCGAAAACGCCCTCCAATGTCTCGGTCGCTTTCCGGGGTTGCCACTTCGCTGTATCTGGAAGTTCTGGCATTTGAATTTCTCATGGCTGGTCTTTGCAAGTGCGTAGCGCAGAGCGAATGATCTAGTAAAGCGCACACAATGCACAGGCGAATGTATTGAAGTTTGACTCAGTTGTTACTAGTGACTCAAGTGGAGATGTATGACCTGATGGCCCGATGCGGGTAGCCAGTGCCTTCAACGGTGTGCATACCACCCTCTACGGTGCCCCCTACTCTGTTTATGTCCGCGCCGTGCGCCTTGCGCTGGCGGAGAAGGGTGTGACCTACGAGCTGGTGCCGGTCGACATCTTCGCGGCCGAGGTGCCGGGCTGGTATCGCGCGCTGCATCCCTTCGGGCGCATTCCGGCGTTCGCGCATGAGGGGTTCCGGCTCTACGAGACCGGCGCGATCCTGCGCTATGTCGATGAGGCGTTCGATGGTCCCGCGCTGATGCCGCCGCTGGGCGAGCCGCGCAAGCGGGCGCGGGTCAACCAGATCGGCGGGGTGATCGACGCCTATCTCTACCGGCCGCTGATCTGGGACATCTATGTCGAGCGCTGCGACGCCCCGGCGGAAGGGCGCGCGAGCGACGAGGCGAAGATCACCGCCGCAATGCCGCGCGTCGCGGCCTGCTTCGCGGCGCTCGCGGAATTGGTGCAGGAGGAGGGGCCGTTCCTGCTGGGCATGCAGCTCACCATCGCGGATTTACACCTCGCGCCGATGATCTCGCTCGGCCTGCGCGCGGCGGAGGTGCCGGCGCTGCTCGGCGCGCAGCCGAAGCTGGCGCGCTGGTGGCAAGTGATGCGCCAACGGCCGAGCCTCGCCGCCACCGCGACGCGCGGGCCTGAACTCTAGGGCCGGCGCCCCGCCCGGCGAAAACCATCCGGCCGAGCGAAGCGATTCCGTCAGATGGGATGCACCACCTTCACGAATGGGTCCTCCTCGCCTTCCACGATCCAATTGGCCCAGATGCGCGCCTTTTTCGGCACCGGATCTGGCTCCAAGCTGAGGAAATTGCGCTGTCCGATGAAGCGATGCTGGGTGCCTGGAAACTCGGTCATCCGCGCAATGATGCCGCGGTCGATCTCATAGGAATTGTCGAACAGGTGGCGCAGGGCGAAGAGCATGAGTCCGGGCGGTGCCGGATGGACTATGCCGGAGGAGATGAATTGGTTGATCACCGATTCGCCTGAGCCGCCATTGTCCCGGTCCGATTCGATCAGGCCGAGCGCCGCGACATGCACGTCGCCCGAGAGAATCGTCGGCCGGATGTTCTTGTCCTTCGCATAGGTCAGCAGGCGATGGATCAGCCTTACCCGCTCGCCCTTGTGCGGCCGGCTGTTCCAATGATCGCGCAAATCGTCCTCAAGTTCCTGCTGTCCTGGCCAGAAGCCGAGGATGCGCTCAATCAAGTCAAAGTCGGGATAGACCACCGGAATGCTGGACATGAGCACCAGGTGCTCGATGCCGTGACCCTCGGGGGCGATGCCGTTCAGCCAGCCATAGACCAGGTTCCAATGCGCTTCCGAGAGCACCTGCTTCTCGGTGCGTTCGAATCGCATGTCGATCGCCAGGATCGCGGTGTTGGCGATCACGTGGCCGAAAGTGAAGCCATTGGCCGGGGCGATGGCGCTGGTGGGTTCCGTCGGCGCGAGATGCTGCTGGAAGGTCTTGAACGCCTCGGCGGCTGCGTCCTTCAAGGCCTGGAACACCGGGCATTGCTGGCGTTCACGCGGATAGGAGCCCCAGCCGTCGATGATGTCGTGATCGTCCCACATCATGATCGTCGGGATGACGGCCAGCATCTCGCGGACCATCGGTTGCGACCAGCGCGCGACATAGAGCCGGAAATAGAAGTCGCGCAGCTCGGCTTGGATTTCCGGGGTAGCCGGCGCGGCATTTGCCACCGCCCAGCCAAGCTCGTGCCAGGCCTTCATGTGGCGCGTGCTCTCCCACATCGAATCCGCATAGACTTGATCGCCGCCCAGCAACAGCAGGTGGTACGGGCTGCCGCCGTGGCGCGCGGCCATCATCTGCCATAGCTTGTTGCGGTCCTTGTTCTTCACGCTGTTCATCGCCTTGGGTGACGAAAAGCCGTTGCAGGACCCGTAGGCCATGCGCGGCGCGAGGTTCCTGGCCGGAACCGCCACGCGATAGCGCTGGCCGCCGATGTCGTAGTCCAATGCGCGTTCGCGATCTTCCAGCGACGCGGCGAAGAGATAGCGATAGGCGGTCATGCCGTCCGGCCCGCCGCGCAACGCTTCCGGCTGCACGCGCTGGGCGCCACATTGCAGGTCGCCTGGCGGCTGCTTCGAAACCACGAGCGCGCTGAGCCGCCATTGGTTGCTTGCGGCGTCATAACCGCGAAATTTCAGCACTGGCCCCAATTCGAGCGCCATCACCGCCCCCATTTCCTGACCCAAACGCAGGAAGTGTATGGCGCGGCTTATTTCTCGTAAAGCGAGTATGAGTTTCTTCCCCGAATCAAACAGCCCCTCTCCGTTGCCGGAGAGGGGCCGGTCTCCGCCGTTCCGCGTCGCGGGGCGACAGTCGGGGGAACTGTCGGGGGATGAGGCGCGGAGGGGAAGGAGCGGGTCGGTGCGCGGGCCTCCGCCTATTTCACCGTGAACACGGTCCACATGCCGTTGGCGTAGTGGTTGGCGACGTTGCAGGCGAGCACGTATTTGCCGGGCTTCAGGCGCAGGGTCAGCTCGCCGTTCTTGCCGGGGTCGAGCTCCTCGACCTCGCCCAGCGAGCCGGCGGCGTCCTCGTCGAACCTGGCGTCCTTGTCGACATAGGGCAGGCCCTTGCCGTCGGCCGGATAGGGCAGCACCAGCATCTCGTGCACCTGGTCCTTGGAGCTGTTGGCAACCTTGAAGGTGACTTCGCCGGCCGGCACCGAATCGGTCGACAGCTTCATGCCCATGCTGCCATCCATCATGCCGCTCATCATCGGGTCATGCGCCATGCCCATGCCGCGGTCCATCGCCATCTCGGCGCTGGCGCCCTTGTCCCACATGGTGACTTCGACCACCGCGCCGGTATCGGCGAAGGCGGCCGCGGTCAAGCCGGGGAGGGCGAAACCGCAGAGCAGCGCGCAAGCCGCGGCCAGGCGCGGCAGACTGGGTACCATTCGAATCATCTTTGTCCTCGTTGGGAATACGCATGGCGCGGCGCGCTCGGCGCCGTGGTCCCGCGACAACGGGGCAGGGCAAGACTAGGCCCGCGGACATGACGCGGAACTGATACCGAATCGGTAACAGCGGCAGCGATGCTGACCCGAGGGCGCGATCTCCCGCGCCGCCGGCCGGTTAACACACAATCAACTTCCCGCCGACAAGATGTGGCCACGTTCGGTTGCTCAACTCCGCATTGCAGTTGGATTCATTCCGTCCGCGCCAGATTATCCAGGGGGAATCATATGAAGCGTCCGATGCCCGTCCGGCCGGCCCATGCCGGCGCCGTTCTTGCCGCGCTGCTGGCCATCGCGCCAAGCCTCGCCGCCGCCGAGGAGCCGCCCTTCTCCGACCTGCCGCCGCCGCTGCTCGAGCGGCTCAACCGGGACATCTCGCAGGGCGCCTTCGTCGAGCAGTTGCTGCAGGAGCTGCGGCGCGGCGACGTCGACCGCAACGGCCTGAGCCAGGCGGACATCGATTTCGCCGAGCGCATCCGGGTGGCGCAGTACCGGGCAATGCTGCTGGCGCAGACCATGATGGCCGACCTGGACGGCGACGGCAGCGTGGCCAAGGCCGAGGCGGTGCAGCTGGCCGTCTACCAGACCGACACACGCGAGGGCGACGCCGCCGGGCGGCAGCAGCGGATCGATCACACGGTCGAGCGCATCATGACGACAGACAGCGACGGCGACGGGATAGTGACCATGGCCGAGGTCATGGCGTCGGCGCCCGACCAGCGCGAGGGTCAACGTGAGTCCGAGCGTCTCGCCGCGCTCCTGGAGTTCGACGCGGACCGGGACGGGAGCGTGTCCGCACCCGAGCTGCAAGCCGCCGCCGTCAAGACCTTCCAGGCGGTCGACTACGACCACGACGGCATGCTGACGAAATCCGAGCTCAAGCTGCTCGAGCCGGCGCGGCGACAGGCCCGGGCGTTGCAATCCGCCATGCCTTGCGACCTGCCGCCGCCCGGCCCGTCGGACCTCGTTGCCATCCTCGGCACCAATTCCGGCGCGCTGCAGCCGACCGTCACCGTGACGGGCCAGGCTGGCCCGACCCAGCTCACCATCGTGACGATCGAGGCCGGCGATCCTCCGCTCTATCTCCTGCTCTCGTCGCTGACGCCGATGATCTGGCAATTCGAGGGCGCGACGGAGCGCATCGCCCGCGCCGTGGTGGTGCGCGCCGTCGACCGGAGGGGGTCCAACATGACCGGCGCCGGCGTGATCGGCCTGCCGGGGGACAAGGTGACGTTCCTGCCGGCGCGCAGCTGCGGCCAGAGCTTCGCCAGGATCGATTCCGAACAGGCGCGGATCATGGCGCAGGCCGTCGCCCGCAAGATCGGCCGCGCGCCGGACAAGATCATCGCCGGCAAGGCGCCGCTCAGCCTCGGCGTTCCGAGCGGCAGAGAGCAGGTCGATGACGGCACGTCGCGCCTGCGCATCGGCAATGCCATCTTCAAGTCGGATGGCAGCACGATCACCGTCGAAGGCCAGGGCCCGACGGAAACGCCCGCACCGGGGATCGAATTGCTGCAGGCGGAGAGCTGGAGCGCGCCTGTCGAATACCTACGGCAGATCGACGCGGCCACGGTCCTGGCGCCGGGCAAGGTCGAACCATACGAGATTTTGCCGGGCTATTACGGCCTGCGCCAGCTGGTGGAAGAGGGCAAGCTGGAGCGGACCGCCGATGGCTATCGCATCCTCGGGCCGATCGCACATTTCCCGCCGAACCTGGACCGCGGGGGCCGCATAACCTTCCTGCTGCCGGACGGCACGCCGATGCCCGGCGGCGATGCCGGCGCGGCCCAGATCATCCTGGAGAGACCCGGCACCGGCCAGCCGGCGCCGCAATAGACCCCGCGCCGGTGGCCGTCGGCTGGCGGCGATCGGGCCGGGCGCGCGCCGGCGCTAGGCCGGCCTGGCGGCGAGCAGCGCCGCGGTGTCGGGCTCGTCGATCTGCGCCGCGTCCAGATAGCGGTGGGCGTAGTCTTTCCACACCCCGGCGGTGACGAAGAGGTCGAGCAGATCGGGGTCGAGGTGATGCTCGCGCTTCATCGCCGCCAGGATGCGGAAGCTCTCGCTCAACGTCTTGGCGCGCTTGTAGGGCCGGTCGCCGGCGGTCAGCGCCTCGAACACGTCGGCGATGGCCATCATGCGCGCCACCGGCGACATCTGCGCGCGCGTGAGGCGCTTCGGATAGCCGGTGCCGTTCATCTTCTCGTGGTGGCCGCCGGCGATCTCCGGCACCGCCGCCAGATGGCGCGGCAGCGGCAGGGCCTCCAGCATCATGATGGTCTGGGTCATGTGGTCGTTGATGATGTAGCGCTCCTCGGCCGTGAGCGTGCCGCGGCCGATCGAGAGGTTGTAGAGCTCGCCGCGATTGAACTTGTTCGCCGGCGTCTCGACGCGGATGCCCCAGGGATTCTCCTTGCCGATGATCTCGGATGCCGCGCGCGGCACCAGGTGGTCGTCGCGATCGGCGAGCAGGGGCTCTTCCACCGGCAGGGCCGGCGCGGGCGCGCGGTCCTTGCGCGCGCGCTCCTCGTAGGAGCAGCCCAGGCGGTCGTCGAGGGTGCGGGTCCAGCGCCGCGCGGCGATCCCTTTCAGCCGCTCGACCTTCGCCGGGTCCATGAACTCGCCGCCCTCGTTGCAGGCGGCGACGAAGGCGAAGTCGTCATCGAGCTGGCTGAGTTCCGCGTCGCGCCGGGCGCGCAAGGCCGCCGCGTCGCCGCCTTCCGCCAGGCCGCGCCAATAGGCGGTCTCCGCCGCGCCTTTCAGCAGCTCGAAGCGCATGCGGATCTCGTGGATGCGGTCATAGATGCATTCCAGCTTGGTCGCCTTGTCGACCACGTATTCCGGCGTCGTCACCTTTCCGCAATCGTGCAGCCAGGAGCCGATGTCGACCGCCTCCCATTCCTGCTCCGACAGGGCGAAGTCGCGGAACGGGCCGCTGGCATCGGCGCAGGCGGCCTCGGCCAGCATGCGGGTCAGCACCGGCACGCGCTGGCAATGGCCGCCGGTATAGGGCGACTTGGCGTCGATCGCCCCGGCGATCAGGCGGATCAGCGCGTTCATCAGATCCTTCTGCGCCTTCAGCAGCAGCTTGTTCTCGATGGCGATGCCAGCGCTGCCGGAGACCGCGCGGATGAATTCGCGCTGGCGCGCGCCGATCGGGCGGACGACGTCGCCGCCGGCCATGCGGCGCAGCAGCAGCAGCACGCCGAGCGGCCGGCGCTGCCGGTCGACCAGCGGCACCACCATGAGGCCCACCTGGGCGGCGCCCAGCCGCGCGGCCACGCCGGCAAGTCCCAGCGCCTGGAGCCCGGCGCCATCGACCGGCCGGCCCAGCATGACGATCTCGCCCTGGCGCAGGGCGGCGTCGATCTCCCGCGGCAGGCCGGCGCCGCCAAGGCCGATCGGCTCCGGCCCGGCGCCGTGCGCGGCGAGGTTGCCGCCGTCCCACAGCGCCAGTTCCGGCTCCAGCGTGGCGCCGTCCTGGGCGAGCAGATAGATGGCGCCGCCTTCGCCTTCGACCAGGCGCACGGTCTCGCGCAGCACGCGCTCGAGCAGCCGGTGCAGGTCGCCTTCGCTGGACAGCGCCTGGCCGATGTCGAGGAACTGGCGGATGGTGCCCTGCATGGAGCCGAGCGCGGCGGCCAGGCGGCCGATCTCGGCGATGCGCGTCGGCACCTTCATGTCGCCGGTGAAATCGAAGGCGGCGACGGCCCGGGTGCGCCGCGCCAGCTGCTGCAGCGGCCGCGCCAGCAGGCCGCTCGCCCACACGCCGAAGCTGAGCGCCGCCATCAGGATCAGCCCCGCAATCAGCAATTGCCGGCCGAGCAAGGCGCGCGCCCCGGCGAACAGCTCGTCATCCGGCACCGCGATCAGCACGGCCAAGGACTGCCCGTCGGATGATTGCTCCTCGAGGCCGCGAATATCGGTGCGCAGCAATTGCCAGCCGCGTCCGTCGATGCGGGCCTCCGCCTGGCGCACGCCGCCGGACCGGGTCGCTGTCGCGCTTGCGCCGGCTTCCGGGATGCGGGCCGCTTCGGCCAGCGCCGGCACGCCGAGATCCTGGATGCCGGCGAGGCGCGAAGAGGAATCCGGATTGGTGATGACCAGCCGCGCCGGATCGGGATAGCCGATGACGCGGCCGAAGCGGTCGATGACGGCAATCTCCGTCGCCGGCGTGATGCGCAGCGGCGCCAGCTCGGCGGCGATGCTCTGCAGCTTCAGGTCGATGCCGATGACCGGCCCGCCATCGCGCACCGGGCGCGCCATGGTGACGCCCAGGGCGCGGGTGGTGAAATAGATATAGGGATCGGTGAGGATGGTGCGGTTGGCGGCGTGCGCCGCCTCGTACCACGGCCGGGTGCGCGGGTCGAAGACATAGTCCGGCTCCGCCCGCGCCCGCAGCAGCGTGCCATCGGCGGCGTAGAAGCGGTATTCGCCCTTGCTGGCGCCGGTGGTTTCGTCGCGGCTGATCGATTGCACCAGCAGGGCGGCGGAGCGCGGCGCCGCGTAGCGCTCCTGGTCGCCGGCGCCGCGCAGCGGCCGGATCAGCAGGAACTCGCCATTGACATAGCCGATGAAGGCGGCGTCGAAGCCGGCATCCGAGGTCAGCAGGCGCAGGAAGTCCGGCAGCGCGCGCAGCCGCATGCCGATATCGCCGGCCTCGGTCAGGCTGGAATTGGCCAGCAGGTTGAGCGCGCTCTCGGCCGGGCGCAGCACGCGGCTCACCTTCTCGCTCAGGCTCTCGCCGATATAGCGCGCGGATTCGGCGGCGGTGGCGCGGATCTGGTCCTGGGCGCCGCGATAGGCCTGGTAGGTCAGCGCCGCGCTGATGACGCAGAGCAGGACGCCGATCCACAACGCGGCTACCAGCTGGAACGACAGGCGCCGATGCCTGCGGCGGCGCGGCGGCGCGGTGTCGGGCGCGGACGATCCCAGGTTGGACGGGCCCAGGTTGGACGAGGGTGCAGCGTCAGGCGTCTCGACGCCGCCGGCGGGGACAGAGGCAGCCGCGTTGGCCATGGCATCCTCACGGGAATGGCTATGGGCACCGACGGCTCCGGCGCCCCAAGCCCCCGCCAGAACGCCGATCCGCTAGGAAATTTAGCTTATTTCGATTGCAAAAGCGAATCGCCGCCTCAATAGAACACGCTCCGCGTGCGGTGCCGGAGGCTGGCGCGGTAGCGCGCGTCCTGGCCCCGGTTCCACAGCAGGTAGTCGAGGTCGACCGAGGCGATCGCGGCATGGCCGGCCGCGTGCAGATGCGCCTTCAGCCGCTCGACCGCGTGCAGCGCCACGGCGCGGATCTCGACCTCCTCGGCCGAGCCGGCGGCGATCAGCTCGCCCGCCGCCAGCCGCGCGGCGAGCGCCGGGGCATAAGCGAGCACGCCGTCGACGCGCAGCACATGCGGCACCAGGTTGTCGGCGAAGATGGTGAGGCGGTCGCGGTCCTCGAAACGGCCCCAGCCTTCGTTGTCGAAGGCCAGCGCCAGGTCGGCGGCGGTGATCTGCGCCCGCTTCAGGATCGGGACCTGCCGGCCGCGCCAGATCGCGACATCGTCGAAGCACGGCATCTGGCGCAGGATGGCGACGAGCTCGGCGGCGCGGTGGCCGGCGCTTTCCACCAGTTTCGCGGGCTCGCCGTCGTAGCGCGCCAGCAGCAGGGCGCCGAGATCGTTCAGCGCGCGGGCGAACAGCGCCATCAGCTGGGCCGGCTCCGGCTCGGCCAGATCCTGCCCGAAAAGGCGCGCGCAGTCCGTGGCGTCCAGCGTCGCCAGGCGTCGCGCGTCGGGCGCGCCCTCCTGCCGGAACCAGTCGTTGAGCCCGGCGGCGACAGTGAAGTAGCCGCTCATCGTGTCGCCATCCGGTCCGGGGCGCTTGCGCAGCTGCGGGAAATAGCCGGAGCCGAAATTGATGGCGTCCAGCACCAGGATGAAAACGAGAGTCTCCCGGCCGCGCCCGAGCCAATGGGTCGCCGGGTCGAGCCCGGCCTTGCCGATCTCCGCCAGCGGAAAGTCGCGCGCGTATGCCGCCAGCCGCGCATCGTCGATGCACACCAGCTCGGCATGCTCGGCCACGTAGCGGCAGGCGGCGCGGATCTCGTCGAAGATGTCCATGCGCCCGTTGGTGGCCGATGCGCCCAGCGCGGTCAAGCCCCGCCCGGCCGGCCCGCTTTGTGACCCCGGCCCGTCCTGTGACCGCCGTCACGAACCGGATCGCGGCTTCCGCCGACGCAACAGGGAGGGCAATCCTGGCAAGGAGTCCGCGATGTCGATCGATCCCGCGACCAAGATTCCGGCGCGCCACGCCCGCAGCGTCGTGCTGGATGACAGCGCCCCGGTGGCCGGATTCACCGCCGACCTGGCGGGGGCGCTGAAATTCGTCCCGGCGCAGCCGGCCTACAACCTGATCTTCGGCAGCAACCTGGACGACGACCTCCAGGGCACGGCGCAGAACGACATGATTCTCGCCAATGCCGGCTATGACGTGGTGCATGGCGGCGGCGGCGACGACTGGATCGACGGCGGCGGCGCGGCGGACGATCTCTATGGCGGCCGCGGCGACGACCTGCTGATGGGGGCCGCCGGCGACGATGATCTCTTCGGCGGCGCCAACAACGACCTGCTCACCGGCGGCGCGGGCAATGACGAGCTTTACGGCGAGGCGGGCGACGACAATCTCTCCGGCGGCGCCGGCAACGACTGGGCCGAGGGCGGCATCGGCAACGATGCGATCGACGGCGGCGGCGGCAACGACCATCTCGACGGCGGCGCCGGCGATGACGACATCGCGGGCGGCGACGGCGACGACATGATCGACGCCGGGGCCGGCGACAACGTCATCCATTGCGGCGCCGGCGACGACTACGCGAACGCCTATCCCGGCAACAATCTGGTCTATGGCGGCGATGGCGACGATGCCATCGGCGGCAGCGGCACCTTCCATGGCGAGGGCGGCGACGACTTCATCGTCGGCGCGCCGGGCAGCGATCTCTGCTACGGCGGCGACGGCGACGATCTGATCCTGTCGCAGGAAGGCGACGACCGCATCGAAGGCGGCCTCGGCAATGACAGCCTGGCCGGCTTCGACGGCAACGACGTGGTCCTCGGCGGCGTCGGCGATGATTCCTGCGCCGGCGATGACGGCGACGACGAGCTCGACGGCGGCGCCGGCTCCGACGACGTGCTGGGCGGCCACGGCAACGACCTGCTGGTCGGCGGGTTGGGCGGCGACTACCTCAACGGCTCCTATGACGACGACGTGCTCTACGGCGATTTCACCGCGCTCACCAATCTTGCCGGCACGCGCGACGAGCTGCGCGGCGGCTCCGGCTTCGACCAGTTCGTCTATTTCGCCGGCAACGATGACGGCCGCGACGTGATCCTCGACTTCAACCCGGAGGAGGACGTGCTGCGCCTCGCCGATGTGGTGGATTCCGACGACGACCGGGTGTGGACCAGCGTGTCCGGCGACGGCGACCTGGTGGTCAACTTCGCCGGCGGCGGCAATGTCGAGCTCGACGGCATCGCCAATATCGGCAACAGCACGCTGAAGCAGCTGGTCGGCTACATCCCGGTCGAGTTCGGCGAGGCCTGATTGCGCGGACCCGTCGCAGCGCGCGCGATGGATTTCCCCGCCCGCGGAGACTATCGTCGCTGTCGCGGATCAAGCGGGAGCGCGACATGGTGGAGATCGTCTATTACGCGGCGGCGAGCCTGGACGGACAGATCGCCACCCGCGACGGCGGCATCGACTGGCTGCCGCCGATCGAGACTCCGGGCAGTGCTTCGGGCGGCGATGATTCGAGCGGCGGCAGCCCGGGCGGCGGTTCGGGCGGCTTCGACTACGGCTACCCCGATTTCTACGCCTCGGTCGACGCGCTGCTGATGGGCAGCCGCACCTATGAGAAGATCCTGCGCCACGACGACTGGCCCTATATGGACAAGCCGAGCTGGGTGTTCACCCGCCGGCCGCTGCCCCGGCCGCCCGGTGGTGGGGCGGGCGGTGACGCGGGCGAGCCGCGCATCGAGTTCACCGCCGACCGGCCGGAGGCGGTCATCGACGAGCTCGCGCTGCGCCGGGTCAAGCGCGCCTGGATCGTCGGCGGCGGCAAGCTCGCCTCGTCGTTCCGCGAGCGCGGCCTGATCCACGCCTACGGCATCGGCATCGTGCCGGCGATCCTCGGCGGCGGCATCCCGCTGCTGGCGCCGCATGGCGATCTGGAGAAGCTGACGCTGACCGGCTGCCAGACCTATCCCGACGGCGTCGTCGTGCTGTGGTACCGCCGGACGGAATAGCCGCCGCGCGACTTGCATGTCATGGTCGGACCAAGTCTACCGCTGTCCGGTCAGAGCGTTCTGCCGCCATCTACCCCTTTCGTCATCACCGGGCGGAGACCCGGTGATCCAAGTTTGCAGCGGATACGTGACATCGGCACTTGGATTGCCGGGTCTAGCCCCGTCGGCGAAGGCCGACATTCGTCGGCGGGCAATGACGATGGGAGTGGCAATGACGGATGAAGGGCGCTTCTGCTTCTGCGTGGACTGATCGCGATACCGGCCCGCTACTTGCCCAGCAGCGCCTTCACCCTGGGATCGAGCGAGGCCAGGAAGGTTTCCACCGCGTCGGTGTAGGCGCCCGGCTTGCCCAGCTCCTCGTTGATGGCGCCGTGGCGCAGCCTTTCGCCGAGCACCTCGGCGCGGGCGCCCAGCGCCTTGGACTTCAGCGCATAGGCGGTGTTGGTGGCGCAGGAATCGCTGCGCAGGCGCGAGCACACGCCGAGCCACGGCTTCATGCCGCTGCTGAGGTGATGCACCGGCGAGGAGGCTTCCCAGAAGGCGGGATCGGCGCCGAAGGCCTCGTCATAGAGCTTGGCGTGCTTGTGGTTCATGATCTGCGGCACGTCGAGGGCGCCGCTGTCGAGCGAGACGGTGCCGAGCCAGGGCCTGGCACCCTGCTTCGTCGCCCGCGCGGGATCGGCATTCAGCAGGCTCACCAGATGCGCGCCGGCGGAATGGCCCATCAGGATGAAGCGGTCGGGATCGCCGCCCCATCCGGGTGCGGCACCCTGCGCGGCGGCAAGGGCGCGGGCGACGTCGTCGGCCTGCTCGACCGGGTCGGCGTCGGGGATCATCGGGTAGTTGACCGAGACGAAGATCAGCCCCTTGGGCAGCCAGCGCGACACCTTGTTGTCGACCACCCGGTCGATGCCCTTGTCGCCAAAGGCCCAGGCGCCGCCATGCACCATCAGGATCACCGGGGCCGGCTGCGCGTCGGGTTGCGCCCCGGAACGCACTGGCAGGTAGATGTCCATGCGCTGGTCCTTGGCCGGGCCATAGGCGACGTTGCGCAGGACCTTGACCGCGACGCCGCCGATCGTGGCCGCAGTCTCTTCCGCCCGGATCGCGCCGGACGAGGCCAGTCCCAGCACCAGGACCGGAACGATCAGGCGCGCGGCCCGGAAGGCGTGGCGGAGGGCGGCGAATCGCATGGGTGCTCCTGGATGGTGGTCTCGGCAGCAGGGAAGCGGGCCCGGCGAAGCTCCGGGCCGATCGGTCTAACGGCGCGCGGGCGGCAAGCCTGCGGTCATTCGCCCGGGATTTCGGGCCGCGACCCGCTCCCCTTCTTTCCGGCAAGGCCCTATGATCGCCGCAATCCTTGTCGCAGATGGTGACCATGCGCAACCCGGACCGAGGCCTCAATCCGCTTTCCGCCGTGATCGGCTTGCTCGCCGTCCTGGCCGCCGGCCCAGCCCTGGCCCAGGACGCCGGGCAGGAAACCGGGCAACCCGGCGACTGGGACACCGATGCCTTCCTGTGCCGCGACCTCAATCTGGAGCCGCCGCTGCGGATCGAGGCCTGCGCCCGCGCGCTGAAGGCCCCGAGCCTCTCGGCCAAGGTGCAGGTCGGCCTGCTGTCGCAGCGCGCCATGGCGTTCGACGAGGTCGGCGACTACGACAAGGCGATCCAGGATTACGACGCGGCGATCGTGCTGACGCCGCGCGACCCGTATCTCTATCTCAACCGCGGCGTGGCCAAGGTGCGCGGCGGCAAGCCGGCGGCGGCGCTGCCCGATTACGACCAGGCGATCAAGCTGAAGCCGGATTGGCATCTGCCCTATTTCGACCGCGCGGTGGCGCTGTCCGATCTCGGCCGCGGCGCCGAGGCGCTGGCGGAGTATCAGCGCGCCATCGAGCGCAATCCCGACGATGCCTGGATCTATGTCGGCCAGGGCGACGTGCTGGCCGCCTCCGGCGACGAGGCCGGGGCGCTCACGGCCTACGACCACGCGCTGGCATTGCGGCCGGACCTCGACAAGGCGCGGGCGCGCCGGGCCAAGGTGCTGCTGCGCCTCGAGCGGCCGCAGGACGCGGTGGCGGAAATGGACCGCGCGCTGGCCGACAGCGCCAGCAATGCCGAATGGTGGCGGCTGCGCGCCCAGGCGAAATTCGCGCTGGCCGATTTCGCCGGCGCCATCGCCGATCTGCAGCAGGCGGCCGAGAAGGCGCCGCAGGACACCCGGATCCTGCGCGAACTGGCGCTGGCGCAGCTGGCGGCGGGCGACGACGCGGCCGCCGATGCGACGGCGCAGCGGGCGCTTGCCGCGCTGGCGAACGAGACGGCCAATGTGATCCTGGCCGGGCAGGTGGCGCTGCTCCGCGGCCAAACCGACGCGGCGACGGATTTCGCGCGCCGCGCCGTGGCGCTGAAGCCGGGCGACGCCCATGCCCAGGCATTGCTGGCGCTCAGCCTCGCCCCGGGTGGCGAGTCCGAGAAGGCGGCCCAGGCCGCCGCCGATTTCGCCCCGGACGATGCCGAATTGCTGGCCATCGCCCGCCATCTCGGCGCCCGCAGCGATCACGTGGCGCCACGGCCGAGCCAGGCCACCCCGGCCGGCAAGATGCTCGCCGCCTGCGTCGCCAATCTGGCGATCGACGATCTGGAAGCCGCCCGGCAATCCGGGGCGCGCTGGTCGCTGTGCTGGCTCGCCGCGCAGCCGGGATCCTAAAGCCATAAGTTCTGTATGGATTAAGCCGTTCCGGCCAGTTTGGATTTTGAATAACTCTAAATTGGCACTTCAAATCCCCGGCTTCTTTGCTAAAATCCGGCCCCATGAGCAGGACGAGTTCGACTCACCAAGCGACCCAGGCGCGGCCTTTCGCGCCGATCGTGCAGCGCCTGCGCCAGGCGGGGCTGCGGCCGACGCGGCAGCGTCTGTGCCTCGCGCGCCTGCTGTTCGAACCGGGCGACCGCCATGTGACGGCGGAGCAGCTGCATTCGGAAGCCAATGCGGCGCGGGTCGAAGTCTCCCTCGCCACCATCTACAACACGCTGCACCAGTTCACCGAGGCCGGCCTGCTGCGCGAAGTGGTGATCGAGCCGGGGCGCTCCTATTTCGACACCAATGTCAGCAACCACCATCACTTCTTCCTCGAGGAGGATGGCGCGCTGATGGACATTCCGGGCGAGCACATCGCGCTGGCGCAGCTGCCGGCGCCGCCGGCGGGCCTCAAGGTGAGCCGCGTGGACGTCGTCGTCCGGGTCACCCGCAAGGGCTGACAGCTGCGCCGATAAGTCGCGCTTTTCAAAAGCTCAGACGTTAGTTTGTAATTATTCTAAATATCTTGACGGGCCGCCTTCGGCGGCCCATAGTTTTTGCGACGGCGGCCGCTCCGCCGCCTCGAGTCCCGCCTTCCACCGTCGCGCTCCGGGCCTTGCCAGTGTTCCCGGGCATCAGGCGCGGCGGAGAGCGCGGGCCTCCTCAGCATCGGCATCTGCATCAGGGAGAATGTCATGGCCAATCTGAAGAACTCCAAGACTCAGGAAAACCTGAAGGCCGCGTTCGCCGGCGAAAGCCAGGCCAACCGCCGCTACCTCTATTTCGCCCAGAAGGCCGACGTCGAGGGCTACAACGACGTCTCCGCCGTGTTCCGCTCGACCGCGGAAGGCGAGACCGGCCACGCCCATGGCCATCTGGAATTCCTCGAAGTCGTCGGCGACCCGGCCACCGGCCTGCCGATCGGCTCGACCTCCAACAACCTCAAGGCGGCGATCGCGGGCGAGACCCACGAATACACCGACATGTATCCGGGCATGGCCCGCACCGCCCGCGAGGAAGGCTTCGACGAGATCGCCGACTGGTTCGAGACCCTGGCGAAGGCCGAGAAGTCGCATGCCGGCCGCTTCCAGAAGGCGCTCGACACGCTGGGCTAAGGCGCCCGGCAAGGCGTCGTGAAAACCGGGCGGCGTCGCGTGATGCCGCCCGATTCTCTCCTCCGGATTCGCAGCTAGGGACGCTACCAATGCGCGAAGGCAGCCTGGAAGCACCGATCCGCCACGTCCTGGACTGGCAGAACCCCGATTTCTACGACATGGACAAGATCCATGCCGAGATGCATCGCGTCTTCGACGCCTGCCATGGCTGCCGGCGCTGCTTCAACCTGTGCGATTCCTTCCCGCGGCTGTTCGACCTGGTCGACAATTCGGCGACCGGCGAGATGGATGGCGTGAAGGTCGAGGACTACAAGCAGGTGGTCGACGCCTGCACCCTCTGCGACCTCTGCTTCATGACCAAGTGCCCCTATGTGCCGCCGCATGAATGGGCGCTGGATTTCCCGCACCTGATGCTGCGCTACCGCGCCGCCGAGCTGAAGCACGGCAAGGCGGGCAAGGTCTACGGCCAGCTGACCGAGACCGACCGCAACGGCAAAGCGGCGCAATTGATGGCGCCGGTGGTGAACTTCGCCAACGAGGCGAAGCCCGTCCGCGCGGTGATGCAGGCGACAATCGGCATCGATGCCGAGGCGAAGCTGCCGAAATTCTGCGGCCGCACCCTGGTGATGCGCGCGGCGGAGGAGCCGCTGCAGGTCAACCAGAATGCCCCGGCCTATGGCCGCAAGGCGGTGCTCTACGCCACCTGCTTCTCCAATTACAACAATCCCGAGATCGGCGTCGCCGCGCGCAAGGTGCTGGCGCATAACGGCGTCGAGACCGAGGTGGTCTATCCGCGCTGCTGCGGTATGCCGCAATTCGAGCGCGGCGACGTCGCCCGCGTGGCGGAACACGCGAAGACGGTGAGCGAGGCGCTCATCCCCTATGTCGAGGACGGTTACGACGTCATCGCCCTGGTGCCGTCCTGCGCCCTGATGCTGAAATTCGAATGGCCGCTGGTCCTGCCCAAGGACGACAAGGTGAAGCGGCTCTCGGACGCGACCTACGACATCTCCGAATACGTGGTGGACATCGCGACCCGGCAGGGCCTGGCGAAAGGCTTGCGGAAACTGGAGGGCGGCGTGGCGCTGCACATCGCCTGCCATGCGCGGGCGCAGAACATGGGCCAGAAGGCGGCGGAGATGCTGCGCCTGATTCCCGACCCGGATCTGCAGGTGATTGAGCGCTGCTCCGGCCATGGCGGCGCCTGGGGCGTGATGCAGGGCAATTTCGATATCGCGCTCAAGGTGGGCAAGCCGGTGGCGCGCCAGGCGCTGGGCTCGGGCAAGGCGCATGTCGCCTCCGAATGCCCGCTGGCCGGCGACCACATCGTGCAGGGCATGGAACGCATCGCCAAGGGCGCGCCCCATGCGGCGGAGGCCGAGCATCCGATCCAGCTGTTCGCCAAGGCCTATGGCCTGGTCTGAAGCTCCGCCGGCTTCGTAGAGAGTTCAGGTGAGACGATGAGCATCATCATGCGCAAGAAAGAGATCACGCCGTCCGACATCCTGCCGCTCGCGACCTACGCGACGCAGCGCGCGGCGATGCGCCAGGAGATCGTGCGCAGGAAGAAGAACCGCCGGCTCGAGGTCGGCCCCTGCGCCACCTTCTATTTCGAATGCTACGAGACGATGCTGCAGCAGGTGCAGGAGATGCTGTACATCGAGAAGGGCGGCGCCGAGCAGGTGGCCGACGAGCTCTCCGCCTACAATCCGCTGATCCCCAAGGGCGCCGAGCTGGTGGCGACGGTGATGTTCGAGATCGACGATCCGGTGCGCCGCGCCAACGTGCTGGCGCGCCTCGGCGGGGTCGAGAACACCATGTTCATCAGGCTCGGCGACGACAAGGTCCTGGGCGTGCCGGAAGCCGACCAGGAGCGCACCAACGAGGAAGGCAAGGCGTCCTCGGTGCAGTTCGTGCATTTCCCCTTCACCGCCGCCCAGATCGCCAAGTTCAAGAGTTCCGGGCAGATGATCGTGGTCGGCATGGAGCATCCGAATTACGGCCACATGTCGGTGATGCCCGAAGCCATGCGCGCCGAGCTGGCCCAGGACTTCGACTGAGCGATTTCGACTGAGCGATTTCGACTGAGCGATTGCGATTGGCGCGCGGCCGCAATCAGGCTGTTGCCGCCTTCGCTCTCGGAACGGCGTCGCCGAACAGG
The DNA here is from genome assembly GCA_039808885.1 of Dongiaceae bacterium. GTDB lineage: Bacteria > Pseudomonadota > Alphaproteobacteria > Dongiales > Dongiaceae > Dongia_A. The sequence goes on from JBDHTX010000005.1 coordinate 137,976, forward strand.
CGGTCGAGGAAACCCATGAACCAGTCGTGCTGCAGGCGGTCGTGGCGTGCCATCGCCGCGTCCTGCTCGGCGCGCGGCTGCGCGCCCGGCTTGCCGAAGCCGGCCCAGGCGCTGTTCTGCCAGCGGCGGAATCCGGCCGGCGTCACCTCGGCATGGAACTGGAAGCCGAAGGTGGAAGGGCCGTAGCGGAAGGCCTGGTTGGGGAACAGCGAGCTGCCGGCCAGGCGCTCGGCGCCGGCGGGAATCTGGAACTCGTGGAAATGCGCCTCGCACACCACCAGGCGCTCGGGGAAGAAGGCGCGGCCGGCCTCCGTCGGCGTGATCTCGTAATAGCCGAACTCGTGCGGCTCGCCCTCTTTCGGGCCGACCTTGGCGCCGAGCACGCGGGCGATGGATTGCGCGCCCATGCAGATGCCGAGCAGCGGCACGTTCTGCTTCATGCATTGCTCGATCCAGCGATTCTCGTCGTGCAGGAAGGGGTGCTTGTCCTCGTCGAAGACATTGAACGGCCCGCCATAGACCACGCTGGCGGCGACGGAGGAATCGACCGGGCCCAGCGCCTCGCCCTTGAACGGCTTCCGGATCTCCGGCTCGATGCCGCGGGCGCGGAAAAAGGCGACGACGCGGTCGTCGTCGGGCTCGTCGGCGTGGCGGATCAGGACGACGCGGCGCATGGCTCCGGGCTCAATCGTTCTCGAAGGCTTCGTCGGGATAGGCGCCCCAGAATTCGTCGCGGGTCAGCCAGCCCTTGTAGCCCTGCACCTCGAGCCGGCACCAATCGTCGTCGCGGCATTCCAGGACGCGGGCGACCACGCCGGGCTGCAGGATGGCGACGGCGTCGCCCGAGCCGGGCTCGGCGCGCAGCTTGCGCTGGGTGTCGATGATGAGAGCGGTGCGTTTCCCGGACAGCAGGTTCTGCTGCACCCAGCCCACCGTGCCGTCGCGGTCGCGGATCCGCCGCCAGGTGTCGAATTCCTGGATGATCTCCACCGGCAGGCCCTTGCGCTGATAGACCCAGAGGATCGGATAGTCCTTGCCCGGCCCGGCGCGCAGATTGGCTTCGCTGCTGTCGAGCGAGGCGAAGCGGGGCAGGGGCAGGCGCTCCTGGGCGCCGGCCGTGGTCCACGCTCCGGCGCCGGCCAGCAAGGCCAACCCCACCGCCAGCAGCCAGGGCGCCAGACGCGCGCACAAAGTCGGTAAGGACGCCCTCCGGCGCATGCTGAGCCACCCGGTGAAAAAGCCTTGAAATGCCTGATAGTCCAGGCGTCGCGGCCGGGTCAAGGCGCGTCGCCGCCAGGGCCGCGAAAATCGCGGCATTCGGGCATGAAATACCTGTGAACCGTCCTGGATGAACCGCCCTGAATTCGGGGCGTTCGCGCCGCCCCGATCGCCACCCGGATCGCCACCCGGATCGCCACTGGGGCGGCTGTCGCGGGGCGTTGCTAGACAGGTCCGCGGCATTCCTGGTATGGCATCGGCGAAACAGGCGGCAGAGCCGCCGTACGACATGGGGGGTAGAGCTTTGACGTCCGCCAAGCCGCTGGTCATCGTCACCCGGAAACTGCCGGACGCGATCGAGACTCGCATGGCGGAGCTGTTCAATGTCCGCCTCAATCTCGACGACACGCCGATGACCCAGGCGCAGCTGGTCGAGGCGGTGAAGCAGGCCGACGTGCTGGTGCCGACGGTGACCGACCGGATCGATGCCGCGGTTTTGTCCCAGGCCGGCGAAAGGCTGCGGCTGATCGCCTCCTTCGGCACCGGCGTCGACCATATCGACCTCGCCAGCGCGCGGCAGCGCGGCATCACCGTGACCAACACGCCGGGCGTGCTGACCGAGGACACCGCCGACATGACCATGGCGCTCATCCTCGCCGTGGCGCGGCGGGTGAGCGAGGGCGAGCGCCTGATCCGCTCCGGCAAGTGGCAGGGCTGGTCGCCCATGGGCATGCTCGGCCACCGCATCCACGGCAAGCGCCTCGGCATCGTCGGCATGGGCCGCATCGGCTCGGCGGTCGCCCGCCGGGCCAAGGGCTTCGGCCTCTCGGTGCACTACCACAACCGGCGCAAGGCCAGCCCGCAGCTCGAGCAGGCGCTGGAGGCGACCTATTGGGAGAGCCTCGACCAGATGCTCTCGCGCATGGACATCATCTCGATCAACTGCCCGCACACGCCGGCGACCTTCCATTTGCTCTCGGCGCGGCGGCTGAAGCTGCTGCAGCCGCGCGCCTTCATCGTCAACACCGCGCGCGGCGAGGTGATCGACGAGAACGCGCTGACCCGCATGCTGGAGAAGAAGGAAATCGCCGGCGCCGGCCTCGACGTCTTCGAGCATGAGCCGGCGGTGAACCCGAAGCTGCTGCGCCTCGACAACGTGGTGCTGCTGCCCCACATGGGCTCGGCCACCATCGAGGGCCGCGTCGACATGGGCGAGAAGGTCATCATCAACATCAAGACCTTCGCCGACGGCCACAAGCCGCCAGATCGCGTCATTGAATCGATGCTGTGAGATGCGAGGGCCCGCCAGGAATGGCGGGCCTTCCTCATTTCGCGCACGATAGGCGCGCAGGACCCTGTCCTATCGCTTCATCGCGCCGTCTCCGACGGGGGCATTTCGCGCCGTCATGGATTGCCCCGTGCCGTCGAAACGATCAATGACTCGGGAACCTCCGCCCCACATCCGCGTCTATTGAATGGCCAATTCACGAATTGCTCCAGTGCGCTATGGCGCTTGTCACTGGCACCGGGAACCGGCCTGTCTATCCTGGCCCGGCAGACGCGACGATGGCGCCCGATGAACGAACGCACGACCCTTGCCACCGCCACCGCCGACGAGGTCATCGCCGCGCTCGGCCTGCAGCCGCACCCCGAGGGCGGGCATTTCGTCGAGACCTTCCGCGACCGCAAGCCGGGCGGCGAGCGCGGCGCCTGCACCGCGATCTATTTCCTGCTGAAGGCCGGCGAGGTCTCGCGCTGGCACAAGGTCGACGCCATCGAGATCTGGCACTGGTATGCCGGGGCGCCGCTGCTGCTGCGCATCGCCGAGCTCGAAGGCGCCAAGCCGATCGAGCATCTGCTCGGCTCCAACGTCATCGCCGGCGCCATGCCCCAGGCGGTGGTGCCGGCGCATGCCTGGCAAGCGGCGCAGAGCCTCGGCGACTGGACTCTGGTGGGGTGCACCGTGTCGCCGGCCTTCGAGTTCGAGGGCTTCGAGATGGCGCCGGAGGGATGGGAGCCGGAGACGGGCCTGCCGCGGAACTCAGGCCCCCGCAGATCAGGAATGGGTTGAGCCGCAGCTCGGGCAATCCGGGCGGCGCTTCACCTTGACGATGCGGATCTGCGACGACAGGCCGTCATAGAGCATCAGCCTTCCGGCGAGGGTGTCGCCAAGGCCGAGGATTTCCTTCAGCACCTCGGTCGCCTGCAGCGAGCCCATGATGCCGGCGACGGCGCCCAGGATGCCGGCGGTCTCGCAGCGCGGGATCAGGTCCGGCGGCGGCTCGTCCGGAAAGACGCAGCGATAGCACGGGTAGTCGGGCCCGGCATGCGGCTTGAACACGCCGAGCTGGCCGTCGAAGCGCAGCAGTGCCGCCGACACCAGCGTGCGCCTCATCTGCACGCAGACATCGTTCAGCAGATAGCGGGTGCGGAAATTGTCGGTGCCGTCGGCGACCAGGTCGTAGTCGCGGATGAGCGCGGCGTTGTCGCGGGTGAGGCGCACCGCGTGGATGTCGGTCTTGATCTCCGGATTCAACCGGCGGACGAAATCGGCGGCGCTCTCAGCCTTCTTGCGGCCGACATCCTCCATCCGGTGGATGGTCTGGCGCTGCAGGTTGGAGACGTCGACCTCGTCATCGTCGACGATGCCGATGCGGCCCACGCCGGCCGCCGCCAGATACTGGATCAGCGGCGAGCCGAGCCCGCCGGCGCCCACCACCAGCATCTTGGCGGCGAGCAGCTTGAGCTGGCCTTCCTCGCCCACCTCGTCGAGCACGACATGGCGGGCGTAGCGTTCAAGCTGGGCGTCGGTGAGTTCGTTTGGCATAGTCGATTTACTCGGTGTGCCCCTTCCCCCCTTGCGGGGGAAGGTAGGGAAGGGGGGTGATGCAGCGCAGAGCGCTTCGGCCGATTATCTTCGCTGAGCATCGCCTCCGGCGATGGCGCACCTGCAGGTGCGCGCCCCCCCTTCCGGCTGCGACTAGGCTCACTGCGTTCGCCAAGTCTCCGCTGCCTTCCCCCGCAAGGGGGGAAGGGTGAGGGGGAGCGACGGTGATTCTCAATCCAGCCCCTCGAACAGCGCCGTCGAGAGATAGCGCTCGGCGAAGGAGGGGATGATGACCACGATGCGCTTGCCGGCGTACTCGGGGCGCTGGCCCAGCTCGCAGGCGGCGGCGAGGGCGGCGCCGGAGGAGATGCCGACCGGCAGGCCCTCCAGCTTCGCCACCTTGCGCGCCATGGCGAAGGCGTTGGCGTTGGAGACGCCCAGCACCTCGTCGATGACCTCGCGGTTGAGCACGTCCGGCACGAAGCCGGCGCCGATGCCCTGGATCTTGTGCGGGCCGGGCTGGCCGCCGCTGAGCACCGGGCTGTCCTCCGGCTCCACCGCGATCATCTTCAGATTCGGGTTGCGCTTCTTCAGCACCTCGCCCACGCCGGTGATGGTGCCGCCGGTGCCCACACCGCTGACCACCGCGTCGACCTTGCCGTCGCAATCCTTCCAGATCTCCTCCGCCGTGGTGCGGCGGTGGATCTCGGCATTGGCCGGGCTCTTGAACTGCTGCGGGATGACCGCGTTCGGGATCTCCTTCACCAGCTCCTCGGCGCGCGCGATGGCGCCCGACATGCCGCGCGCCGCCGGCGTCAACTCAAGCTCGGCGCCCAGCAGGCGCAGCATCTTGCGCCGCTCCATCGACATCGATTCCGGCATGGTGAGGATGCAGCGATAGCCCTTGGCGGCGGCGATGAAGGCCAGCGCGATGCCGGTATTGCCGCTGGTCGGCTCGACGATGACCGAGCCGGGCTTCAGCACGCCCTTTTCCTCCAGGTACTCGATCATGGCCAGGCCCAGCCGGTCCTTGACCGAGGCCAGCGGGTTGAAGAACTCCAGCTTGCCGACGATCTCGGCCTTCACGTTCTCGGCCTTGGCGAGCTTGCTCAAGCGCACCAGCGGCGTGGCGCCGATGGTCTGCAGCAGATTGTCATAGATGCGGCCGCGGAAGTGGGTCTGTGCGGAGGACATGGTGGTAGGCCTTTCTCGTCGGAGCTTATGCGTCGATGTGGGTGCGGCTGCTGCCCCCACCCCAGCCCTCCCCCGTTCCGGGGGAGGGGGATCTACGTGTTCCCTCCCCCTTCAGGGGGAGGGTCAGGGAGGGGGCCGGCTCGGTCGTCAAATCGAAAAATCCAGTCTTTCCTGCGCGTCGGTGCGGATGCCGGCGGCCTGGGCCTTCTGGCAGAGGTCTTCCAGCGTCACGTCGTCGAGCTCGGTCAGCATCTTCTTCTGCATCTCGCGCCAGAACGGGCGCACGATCTCGATGCCGACGCGCGAGCCGCTCGCCGTCGAGATGGGATCGGGGGCGCCTTCGAACTGCCGCACCGCGCGCACGATCTCGCCGAGGTTGATGCGCCGCCGCTCGCGCGCCAGCTGGTAGCCGCCCTTGGGGCCGCGATGGCCGGCGAGGATGCCGCTGCGGACCAGGTGCTGCAGCACCTGCTCCAGGTAGCGGCGCGGGATGCCCTGGCGCGCCGAGATGTCGCCCGACTGCACCGGCTGCGAGCCGCCGTAATAGGCGATGTCGAGCACGGCTTCGATCGCGAACAGCAGGCGCTTGGATGGGTGCAGCAAGATCTCGTCCCTGTCTACGGTTCTTATCGTGCGCCGGTGACCTGCGCGGCGGCGATGCCGGTCGAGCCGTAGCCCCCGGCGCCGCGCGCGGTCTCGTCCAGTTGGCTGGCCACGGTCCAGGCGATGCGCGTCACCGGCGCCACCACCATCTGGGCGATGCGGTCGCCGCGCTTCAAGGTGAACGGCTCGGCGCCGTGGTTGATCAGCAGCACCTTCACCTCGCCGCGATAATCCGCGTCGATGGTGCCGGGCGAATTCAGGACCGTGACGCCGTGCTTCAGCGCCAGGCCGGAGCGCGGCCGCACCTGCGCCTCGAAGCCGGCCGGCAGGGCGATGGCGAGGCCGGTCGGGATCAGCTGCCGGGCGCCCGGGGCCAGCACGATCTCGCCTTCGATCGCCGCCATCAGGTCGAGCCCGGCCGATTGCGCCGTGGCATAGGCCGGCAGCGGCAGATCGGCGCCATGCGGCAGGCGCTGCAGCGCGACGGTGAGGTTGGTTTCCCGCAGGTCAGCCATTGCCCACCTTGAAGAAATCGGCGACGCGCTGCGCCAGGTGCCGCGCGACCTCGGCCTTGCTCTGGCGCGGCCAGTCCTCGACGCCTTGCGCGGTGACCAGGTGAATGGTGTTGCGATCGCCGCCGAAGGTGCCGCTCGCCTCCGACACGTCGTTGGCGAGGATCCAGTCGCAGCGCTTCTTCTTCAGCTTCTCCTGCGCATGCGCCACGACCTTCTCGGTCTCGGCGGCGAAGCCGATCACCAGGCGCGGCCGCGCGGTCTTCGATTGCGACAGGGTGGCGAGGATGTCGGGATTGGCGGTCAGCTCCAGCGTGGGGGCAGGACCGCCGTTCTTCTTGATCTTCTGGTTGCCGCGCTGGGCCGGGCGCCAATCGGCGACGGCGGCGGCGCAGATGGCGACGTCGACGGGCAGCGCCGCTTCGCAGGCGGCCAGCATCTCCGCCGCCGTCTCGACATGGCGCAGGGCGACCCCGGCGGGGTCCGGCTCGCGCGTCGGGCCGGAGACCAGGATGGTCTCAGCGCCAAGTTCGGCCAAGGCCGCGGCGATGGCGTGGCCTTGCTTGCCGGAGGAACGGTTGGCGATGTAGCGCACCGGGTCGATCGGCTCATGCGTGGGGCCCGATGTCACCAGCGCCTTCACGCCGGACAGCACCCGCTGGATCTTCAGCAGCCGGTCCATGGCGTCGAGGATGTCGGCCGGCTCGCTGAGGCGGCCGGAGCCTTCCTCGCCGCAGGCGAGGTCGCCGCTGCCGGGGCCGACCACCTGGATGCCGCGCGCTTTCAGCAGCGCCAGATTGGCCTGGGTCGCCGGGTTGGCCCACATCATCACGTTCATCGCCGGGGCGATCAGCACCGGCTTGTCGGTGGCGAGCAAGGTCGTCGAGGCGAGATCGTCGGCGCGGCCATGCGCCAGCTTGGCCATCAGATCGGCGCTGGCCGGCGCCACCACCACCAGGTCGGCCTCGCGCGACAGGCGGATATGGCCCATCTCCGCCTCGTCGGTCAGCGAGAACAGGTCCTGGTAGACCTTGTTGCCGGAGAGCGAGGCGAAGGAGAGGGGTGTCACGAACTCCGCGCCGCCCCGGGTGAGGATCACGCGGAAGTCATAGCCGCGCTCCCGCCCGCGCCGGATCAGCTCCAGCGACTTGTAGGCGGCGATGCCGCCCGAGACGATCAGCAGGATGCGCTTGAGGGGAGCCATTGGGGGCATTCCACAGTTGCGTATCGTATTTAATGTGGAATCACACCGACCGCAAGGTCGCCAAAGTTTCCGTTTTATGTCAACTAGTTAACGGAACAGCAGTCCCGCGACCAGCACGGCAATGATGATCCACAGCCACCAGGAGCTGCCCTGGCGGTTGATCACCTGGAGCGCCTCGGGGTCGAGCTTCAAGCCGCCTTCGGAGAGGTGGTGGACCAGGTGGTCCAGGTTGCGCATGACCACCGGCAGGCGGCCGACGATGTGCAGCGCCTCTTCCGCCGCCTGGAGCACGCGGGCCTCGGGGCCGCGGTTCTCGCGCATCCATTGCTCGATCAGCGGCTGGGCGAGCGTCCAGATGTTGAGCGTCGGGTTGAGCCGGCGGCTCACCCCCTCGGCCATCAGCATGTTCTTCTGCAGCAGGAGCAGCTCCGGCTGCACCTCCATCTGGAAGCTCTCGGCGACGCCGAAGAGCTGGCCCAGCACCCGGGCGAAGGAGATCTCGTGCAGCGGCTTGCCGTGGATCGGCTCGCCGATCGAGCGCAAAGCCAGAGTGAAATCGTCGACCGAGGTGCCGGCCGGCAGGTAGCCGGCATCGATATAGACCTGCGCCACCCTGGCGTAGTCGCGCTGCAGGAAGGCCAGCAGCATGTCGGCGAGGAAGAAGCGCGTGCGCTTGGCCAGCCGCCCCATGATGCCGAAATCGACCACCTGGATGGCGCCGTCATAGCCCACGGTCATGTTGCCGGGATGCTGGTCGCCGTGGAAATAGCCGTCGCGGAAGGCCTGGTTGAAGAAGGTGGTGGCGGCCTTCAGCAGCACCTCGTCGATGTCGAGCCCGGCGGCCAGCATCGCCGCGCGGTCGTCCATCGGGATGCCGGTCAGGCGCTCCTGGGTCATCGCGCGCTTGGCGGTGCGGCGCCAGTCGATCTCCGGCACCCGGTAGGTCGGGTCGTCGGCGAAATTCTCGCGCAGCTCGGCGGCGCTGGCGGCTTCCAGGCGGAGGTCCATCTCGACGCGCATGGTGGCGGCGAAGGTCTGCACCACCTCGACCGGCTTCAAGCGCTTCAGCCGCGGCTGGGTGCGCTCGATGAGGCCGGCCAGCCACAGCAGCAGCTCGATATCGGCGGCGAAGGCCTGCTCGATGCCGGGGCGCAGCACCTTGACCGCGACCGGGCGGCCCTCCGGCCAGGTCTCGTCCGGCGTGGTGACGGCGAAATGCACCTGGCTGATCGAGGCGGCAGAAACCGGCTCGTCGTCGAATTGCTGGTAGAGGTCCTCGATCTTCTCGCCCAGCTCCGTCTCGATGGTGGTGCGCGCCTCGAAGGCGCTGAAGGCCGGCAGCTGGTCCTGCAGCTTGGCGAGGTCCTCGGCCACCTGCTCGCCGAGAAGGTCGGAGCGCGTCGCCAGCACCTGGCCCAGCTTGATGAAAGCGGGGCCCAGCTCGCTCAGCGCCAGGGCCAGGCGCTCGCCCGGCCGCTTGCCGCCGACCTCGCGGCCGAACAGCAGGCGGATCAGGGCCAGCAGGAAGGGCGCCAGGCCGGCGCCGGCCAAGGCCTCCTCGAACGGCGCCAAGGCGCCGTGCCGCGCGAAGGTCACGGTGATATGCGCCAGGCGGCGGATGGAGCGGACGGAACGGAACATGCGCGGCCCTAGATCCGCCAGCCGGAATGCAAGGCGGCGATGCCGGCGGAGAGATTGCGGTAGCTCACCTGCTGGAACCCGGCCTTGGTCATCATGCCGGCCAGCGTCTCCTGGGTCGGGAAGCGGCGGATCGAGTCCACCAGGTACTGGTAGGAGCCGCGATCTTTCGCCACCTGCTCGCCCAGCCAGGGCAGCACCTTGTAGGAGTAGAGATCGTAGGCCTTGGCGAGCGCCGGCACGGCCACGTGCGAGAATTCCAGGCACAGGAACCGCCCGCCGGGCCGCAGCACGCGCCACGCCTCGCTGAGCGCCTGGTCCCAATCGGCGACGTTGCGCAGGCAGAAGGCGATGGTGAAGGCATCGAAGCTCATCGCCGGGAAGGGCAGCGCCTCGGCATTGCCGGCGACCCAGTCGAGGCCCTTGAGGATGTTGTGGTCATAGGCGCGGTCGCGGCCCTGGGCCAGCATCGCCGGGGTGAGGTCGCAGACGGTGACCTGGGCGTCGGGCGCGCGGCCGAGGATGCGGAAGGCGATGTCGCCGGTGCCGCCGCCCACATCGAGGAATTTCTGGCCGGCGCGGGGCGCCAGCCAGTCGATCATGGCGCCCTTCCACAGCCGGTGGATGCCGACCGACATCAGGTCGTTCATCAGGTCGTATTTGTCGGCGACCGAGGAAAAGACCTCGCGCACCAGCATGGTCTTCTCGCCCGGGGCGACCCGGCGGTCGCCGAACCAGGTGGCGCGGGTATCTGGCTGCTCTTTCATGCGGCGCACCATAGCTCGCGGCCGGAAATGTTTCCAAGGGCATTCGGCCGCGGAAAACGGCCGGGAATGCCGGGCTTGGCAGTGCTGACAGGATCGGATGTAGTGACGTGCGACGAGTCTGCGGCACCCCCCCCCTTCCCCACCTTCCCCCGCAAGGGGGGAAGGAGCAGACCGAGCGGGATCATCGTTGATTGCGTCATGCTCAATCCCGAAAGGTGGAAGAGAAAACCCCTTCCCCCCTTGCGGGGGAAGGGTGGGAAGGGGGGTGATGCAGCGCGGGGAACAAGGAGTTTTCGTGCCCGAATTGCCTGAAGTGGAGACCGTGTGCCGGGGCTTGGCCATGAAGCTGGCCGGCAAGCGGCTGGCGAAGGTGGAGCAGCGGCGGCCGGACCTGCGCTTTCCCCTGCCCAAGGAATTCGCCGCCCGGCTGACCGGCCGGCGCATCCTCGCCATCAGGCGGCGGGCGAAATACATGATCTGGGAGCTCGACGACGGCAACGCGGTGCTGGCGCATCTCGGCATGTCCGGGCGCATGCTGATCGGCGAAGGCAGGCCGCCGGTCCTGGAGACCCACGATCACCTCATTTTCGAGACCGAGGACGGCTGGTGCCTGCGCTACAACGATGCGCGGCGCTTCGGCATGATGGATCTCTGGCCGCTGGCCGAGCTCGATGGCCACAAGCTGCTGAAGGGCATGGGGCCGGAACCGCTCGGCAACGAATTCAACGGCCCGATGCTGGCGGCCGCCCTCAAAGGCAAGAAGACGCCGATCAAGGCGGCGCTGCTCGACCAGCGCGTGGTGGCCGGGCTCGGCAACATCTACGTCTCGGAGGCCCTGTTCCGCGCCGGCATCTCGCCCAAGCGCCTCGCCAAGTCGGTGCAGGGCGAGCGCGCGGAAAAGCTCGCGGCGGCGGTGAAGGCGGTGCTGACCGACGCCATCGCCGCCGGCGGCTCATCCTTGCGCGACTACGTGCAGGCCGACGGCGAGCTCGGCTATTTCCAGCACCAGTGGCGCGTCTATGAGCGCGAGGGCCAGAAATGCTGGCGCTGCACCTGCGATGTCGAAGCGACCGGCGGCGTGAAGCGCATCACGCAAAGCGGCCGGTCGACGTATTACTGCCCCCGGAAGCAGAAGTAGCAGCGCGCGTACAGGGCATCGCGCTGCAACACCCCTCACCCCAACCCCTCTCCCACAAGGGGCGAGGGGCTTTGGGCGCGATCTCACCGGTCTTCCCTCTCCCCGCGCGAACGCATGTTCGCCTTCGCGAACGGGGTGGGAGAGGGTAAGGGTGAGGGGGCGTCGATGCAGCGCTTGGGCTATGCCCGCTTGCCGAAGTGCTTCGGGAAAATCGCCGCCAAGTGGGTGCGGCAGACGGCGCGGCCGGTCCTGGCGCTGTAGCGCGCCGGGTCGATGGCCCAGTCGAGCCACAGGCCTTCGAGCAGATAGGTGATGCCGAGCGCCGCCACCTCGGGATCGAGCTTGTAGCGGCCTTGGCGGATCAGCGCGGCGCAGAGCGCCTTCACCGTGCCGAAGAACGCTGCCTCGCGCGTGTCGCAGAGCGGGCGGTAGACCGGGTTGGTGATCGCCTCCTGGCGGAAGGCGAGCCAGGCGGTGAGCGTGTTGCTCGGATGGCCGTCGCGCATGACATCGTATTCGACGAGCGCCGCGAGGCGCGCCGCGGGGTCGTCGCCGGCCCGCTCCACCGCCGCCTGCCAGCCGGCGCGGTAGACATCGGCCAGGTGCTTCAGCACCTGCAGCAGCAGCGCCTGCTTGCGCTCGAAATGCAGGTTCACCATGCCGCGCGACAGGCCGGAATATTCCACCAGGCGCGAAACCGAGAGACCCGAGAAACCGTGCCGGGCGATGCCCTCGATCGCGGCCTCCATCATGCGGGCGCGATAAAAGACCTTGGCCTCGGCGCGGCTCCTGGGCCGGCCCGCCCGCAGCACCGCCCCGCCCGGTTTCGCCGCCCTGGTCGTCCTGGTTTTCGCTCTCATGCCTTGCCTGGATCGAATGCCTTCCCCGGCATCCGTATATCACTGCTTGTTGACGGCGAGGAATGCGTTCCGCCGCCCCAGCCTGCTTGACAACGGCGAATTCTATGAACGATCATTCATGAAAATCAAGGCGGGCCAACCGCCGCATCCGGCGCGGCCGCCCCGGTCCAACGGGGCCCGCGCGACGGCAACAGATGGGAGAGAGGCATGACATCCAAGAGGCAGTTCCTGGGACTGGCCGCCGCTGCCGCGCTTCTGGCGCTTGCCGGCGGCATGACGGTGGGATCGGACGCGGCGCAGGCGCAGCAGCGCGAGCTCTATATCTACAACTGGTCGGACTATATCGGCGTCGACACGATCGCGAATTTCGAGAAGGAAACCGGGATCAAGGTCACCTATGACCTGTTCGACGGCTACGAGACCATGGATGCGCGCCTGCAGGCGGGCTCGTCCGGCTACGACATCGTCTTTCCCGGCCGCTACTACATCAGCCAGCACGTCAAGCAGGGCCTCTACCTGCCGCTCGACAAGTCGAAGCTGAAGAACCTGGGCAATATCGGCCAGCGTTTCTGGGACGCGCTGGGGGTGGTCGATCCGGGCAACAAATACGTCATCCCCTACATGTTCTGGACCAACGGCTACGTCTACGACGCGAAGAAGGTGATGGCGATCGACCCCAACGCGCCGGTCGATTCCTGGGCCATGTTCTTCGACCCGGCGGTGCTGTCGAAATTCACGCCCTGCGGCGTCTCGATCCTCGATTCGCCCGAGGACGTGATGGACCTGGCGCTGAACTACCTGCATCTGCATCCCGGCACCAACGACGAGGCGGAGCTGAAGCAGGCCGGCGACCTGGTCGCCAAGGCCCAGCCGCATGTCGCCGCCTTCGATTCCAGCGGCACCATCAACGCGCTGGCCGATGGCAGCCGCTGCCTGGCGATGACCTGGTCGGGCGACTACTCGCAGGCCAAGGCGCGCGCGGACGAGACCAAGTCCGATGTCGACCTGAAGTTCGTGTCGCCGAAGGAAGGCGTCAACATGGACTATGACGGCATGGTGATCCTGAAGGATTCCAAGCACGTCGCCGAGGCGCTGGAGTTCCTCGACTACATGATGCGGCCCGACGTGATCGCGAAGGTCAGCAACGACATCGGCTATGCCAACGCCAACGAGAAGGCGACGCCGCTGGTCGACGAATCGCTGCGCAACGACCCGGCGATGTATCCGGACCCGTCGCGCCTGACCAACATCTTCACCATCGACGTGCGGACGGGCGAGGGCACGCGCATCCTCAACCGCGAATTCACCCGCGCCAAGACGGGACAATAGCTGCCAGAACACCGCGAACGGGGCGTGGTCCGCCACGCCCCGTTTTTCGCGCCCGGATTTTCGAACACCGAGGTACTGAGATGCTGACCAACCTGACCGATTCCATGCAGCGCGAGCGGCTGGAGGAACTCGACAAGCGCCACCTGATCCATCCCTGGGTCGATCTCGGCGCCGTGCGGGCGCAGAAGCCGCTGATCATCGACCATGCCGAAGGCGTCCATGTCTACGACGCCGAGGGCCACAGGATGATCGACGGCATGGGCGGCATGTGGTGCGTCAATGTCGGCTATGGCCGCGACGAGATCGCCGAGGCGATGGCGCGCCAGGCCAAGCGCATGTGCTACTACTCGCCCTTCAGCAAGAACTCGACCGAGCCCGCGATCGAATTTGCCCATCGCCTGGCGAAATATGCGCCGGGCGACCTCAACCGCGTGTTCTTCACCACCGGCGGCTCCACCGCGGTCGATTCCGCGGTGCGCTTCATCCATTTCTATTTCAGCTTCGTCGGCCAGCCGCAGCGCCGCCACGTCATCTCGCGCGAGCAGGCCTATCACGGCTCCACCTTCCTGACCGCGACCTTGTCGGGCAAGCCGGCCGACAAGCCGCATATGCGCTTCGCCGCCGACATCGTGCATCACCTGCCAGCGCCCAATCCCTATCGCCGGCCCGAGGGCATGAGTATCGAGGAGTTCTGCGACCGCTGCGTCGCGGATCTGGAGAACAAGATCCTCGAGCTCGGGCCCGAGAACGTCGCCTGCTTCATCGCCGAGCCGCTGCTGGCCTCCGGCGGCGTCATCGTGCCGCCGCCCGGCTATCAGCGCCGCACCTGGGAAGTGTGCCGCAAATACGGCGTGCTCTACATCTCCGACGAGGTGGTGACCGGCTTCGGCCGCCTCGGCCACACCTTCGCCTCCGAGCCGGTCTTCCACATCGTGCCCGACGTCATCACCGCGGCGAAGGGGCTGACCTCCGGCTATGTGCCGCTCGGCGCCTTCCTGGTTTCCGACGCGCTCTACAACAAGATGCTGGATGCGGCGGGCGAGGGGCAGATGTTCGCCAACGGATTCACCTATTCCGCCCATCCGGTGGCCTGCGCCGCCGGGCTCGCCTCGCTCGACATCCTGGAGCGCGAGGACATCTGCGGCCATGTGCGCAAATGGGGGCCGTATTTCCACGCCGAGCTGGAGAAGCTCGCCGATCTGCCGCTGGTCGGCGACGTGCGCGGCAGCCATTTCATGGTCTGCGTCGAATGCGTCTCCGACCGCGCGGCGAAGACGCCCTGCCCGGGCGACTGGAACGTGGCCAAGCGCGTCTTCGAGCGCTGCCGCGAGCGCGGCCTGATGATCCGGCCGATGGGCAACCTCATCGTGCTGTCGCCGCCGCTGATCATCACCAAGGCGGAGATCGACGAGACCGTGGCGGCGATGCGCGGCGCCATCCTGTCGGTCCAGGATGACCTCGTGCGCGAAGGGCTGTGGCAGGCGCGCTAGGGGCGCGGCCCGCCGGCGGGCTGGCATCTCCGGCACGGGGGGCTACAATCGGCGCGGGAAGGTGCGCCGATGCAGAACCGCTATAGCCGCCTGTCGGCCTGGGCCTACGATCTCGACAAGCCGATCGGGCATTCCTTCGGCGATGTCGAGTTCCTGCTGGCGCGGCTGGCCGGATGCGACGGCTTGATCCTGGAGCCCGCCGTCGGCACCGGCCGCATCCTGATTCCCCTGTTGCAGGCCGGCTTCGCGGTCGAAGGCTTCGACGCCTCTCCCGACATGCTGGAACGCTGCCGCGCCAATTGCCGCGCGCATGGCGTGTCGCCGCGGCTCGACCTGATGCGGTTCGCGGATTTCGCCTATGACCACGCTTTCGCGGCCATCATCCTGCCGGCCGGGTCCTTCGAGCTGATCGACGATTTCGCCGCCGCCATGGCCGTTCTGCGCCGGATGCACGCGCATCTGCAGCCGGGCGGCCGGCTCATCGTCGATCTTGATCCCGTCGACATGTTTTTCGAGGCGCCCGCGCCGCTGCGCAGCTGGCCGACGCAGGATGGCGGAACGCTGAGCCTGCGGGAACTGGCGACGGAGATCGATCACCTGCGCCAGCGTACCCGGACGCCGCTGCTCTATGAATACCTGCGCGACGGCAAGCTGATCGCGCGCGAGGAGGAGATCTTCACCCTGCGCTGGTGGGGCGTCGGGGAATTCACCCTGGCCCTGCAGGCCGCCGGCTTCGCCGACGTTGCGGTGTGCGGCGAGCGGATTCCCGGGCGGCCGCCGCAAGACGGGGACAGCGTCCTTACCTTTGAGGCCCGTCGTCCTTGACGTCGCCGATGACCGCGTCCATGGCCGGATCGCCCGACTCCGCCTGGACGGCAGGGACCGAGGAATCCGCCGGCAGGCGGTGGATCTCCTCGGCCACCATCTGCTGCAGGCGCCACAGGTTGCGGTCGCGGATGCCGAGCTCTTCCAGGTGCCTGACGGTGTTGAAAAGGTAGGCAGCGCCCGAGCCGACATGGCCGCAGGCCCTGGCCAGGATGCGCGCCGCCTCGGGCAAGGGCACATCGACCCAGTCGGCGAGGCCCTCCGGCTCGGCCCAGAAGGCAAGGGCGCGCGCCGGGCCGGTTCCGGTCCTCACCTTGACCCAGCGCACGCCAGTCACGTCCTCGCCGCAGCCGACCTCGCGTTTCAGCAGCTGCACCAGCAGCGGCCGGCGCTCCTCGTCGGCGATGCGATGGATCATGCCCTTGCAGCTGCCGCCGCGCTTCAGGCCCATCATCAGGCCCGGCTGGCTCGGCGAGCCGCGATAGCGGGTGAGTTGCAGGCAGAAGGCGCGATGCCAGCCCGGCGCCGTCGCCAGGCGATGATCGGTGGTCGGGATCGCCGGCTTCCAGATCAGCGAGCCATAGGCGAAGATCCACAGCGGCCCCGGGTCGGCCTGCTGCAGGAGCCGCGCCGCCGCCGCCTCGTAATCCTCGTCGACATAATGGCGATAGCCGCCTTCCGGACCCGGGTCCGGCTCAATGCGTTCGCAGCGCGCGACCAGCTCGGCCGTCAGCGCCATTTGACCTTTCATAATATTCACGCCCTCGGACGCGCTCTCGCGCGTCAACATGCCTCAGTCCCGGCGGAATTTCCAGGCGGCGCACGCGTGACACTGCGTTTCCAGGTCACGGACACGTCGCTTGCGGCTGCTTCCGGGGCTGGGCTAGAACTTGGCGCCCGGAATTCCCGCGCCTCGCAAGGGGATGATCCCATGCCACGCCTCCTGCCGCTGCTTGCGGCCCTGTTCCTGTTCGCCGCCGGGTTGCCGGCCTGGGCGGTCGAGTATTTCTCGGAAATCGCCGATCTGCCGGTGGCGGATGGCCTGACCGAGCAGAAGGACAAGTCGACGGTGTTCGACGCGCCCATGGGCCGCATCGTCACCGCCTATGCCAGCGGCACGGTCGCCGCCGACCAGGTGCGCGCCTTCTACGACAACGCGCTGCCGGCGCTGGGCTGGGAGAAGACCGGCGAGGGCACGTTCCGGCGCAAGAGCGAGACCCTGAAGATCGATGTCCTCGGCGGCCAGGACGGATCGCCGGTCAATGTCAGCTTCACCCTGTCAGCGGAAAGCCAGCCTCAATGAGCTTCAACACCATCCTGGTCGAAAAGCGCGACCGCGTCGGCCTCGTCACCCTGAACCGGCCGAAGGCGCTGAACGCGCTCTGCGCCGAGCTGGTCGCCGAGCTGGAGCAGGCGCTGAACACGCTGGAGGCGGATGCGGATGTCGCCGTCATCGTGGTCACCGGCAGCGAAAAGGCCTTCGCCGCCGGCGCCGACATCAAGGAGATGAAGGACCGCGACTTCATCGACGTCTTCACCAGCGATTTCATCACCAAGGGCTGGGAGCGGCTGAGCCAATGCCGCAAGCCGACCATCGCCGCGGTGGCCGGCTATGCGCTCGGCGGCGGCTGCGAGCTCGCCATGATGTGCGACATGATCATCGCCGCGGAGAATGCGAAATTCGGCCAGCCGGAGATCACCATCGGCACCATTCCCGGCGCCGGCGGCACCCAGCGGCTGACCCGCGCGGTGGGCAAGGCCAAGGCGATGGACCTGGTGCTGACCGGCCGCATGATGGATGCGGCGGAGGCCGAGCGCAGCGGCCTGGTGGCGAGGGTCGTTCCCGCCGAGAAGCTGCTGGAGGAGGCGCTGGGCCTCGCCGCCAAGATCGCCTCCTTCTCGCTGCCGGCGACGCTGATGGCCAAGGAGGCGGTCAACCGCGCCTTCGAGACCTCGCTGGCCGAGGGGCTGAAGTTCGAGCGCCGGCTGTTCCATTCGACCTTCGGCACCGCCGACCAGAAGGAAGGCATGAACGCCTTCGCCGAGAAGCGTCCGGCCAAGTTCACCCACCGCTGACCCTCATCCAGGCGCATAGGTCGCTAGTCCAGATGGGCTAGGACCCCTTCCCGCGGCCGCCCGCCGGGGCCATCTCCGCGTGGCCCGGGCGGCCGCCCTTGCCCGGGGAAAGGTAATCCCCGGCAATGTGATCCCCGGCATTGTGATCCCCGTCACACTCGCCCCGGAACGCATTGGCGCGGCAAGCGTTTTGGCGGTGTAGTAGGCCGTCCGGCCGGGTTGCCGGCCGTGATTGCCTACCGAGGCGGCTAACCACTTGGTAACCTTGAAGAGGCAATAGTGGACGGCAGTTCAGACCTTCCAAGGCGCAGCGACGCTTATACGGTGATGTCGCCCGAAACCCTGACCACCGCGCCAGCCGGGCGCGTCAAACTCGGCAATATTCATGTGATGATCGACGGCAAGCCGCACGACATCGTCAACATGAACATCGTCGACGTTCTGGTCGCCGGCGCTCCCGATTGGATCGCGCCCCGGCAGAAGATCGAATTCTCCTTCGTCATCACCGTCGACGAGCATCCGCGCCCGCTGCCGACCTATGGCGTGGTGGTGCGCAACGACGACAAGGGGCTGGAGATCCGCTACAACGCGCCGGCCTTGCGCTGGCGCGACATCCTGGCGCATCTGATCGCCGACGATGCCCGGCACGCCACCGCCAAGGTCGCGGCCGGCGGCAAGAAGCGCTAGGCGCCCGCCGCCGCAGCAAGGCGCATAGATCAAAAAAGAACGGCGCGCCTGGCAGGCGCGCCGTTTGTCGTTGCGAAGGGCTGGACGGCGTCAGGCGGCGGTCACTTCCTGGAAGAAGCGCTTCACCTCGTCCTTCAGGCCGTTCATCTGCTCGCCCAGGCTGCCGCTGCTGCCGCGCAGCTGCTGCGCCGCCGCCCCGGTGCTCTGCGCCGCGTCGCTGACCAGCACGATGTTGCCGGACACCGATTCGGTGCTGTTGGCGGCTTCCTGCACGTTGCGCGCGATCTCCTGGGTGGCGGCACCCTGCTCCTCCACCGCCGCGGCGATGGTGGTGGCGATCTCGCTGACCTCGGAGATGGTGTGGCTGATGCCCTCGATCATCGAGACCGATTTCTTGGTCTCTTCCTGGATCGACTGGATCTGCGCGCTGATGTCCTCGGTCGCCTTGGCGGTCTGGTTGGCGAGGTTCTTCACCTCGGAAGCGACCACGGCGAAGCCCTTGCCGGCCTCGCCGGCGCGCGCCGCCTCGATGGTGGCGTTGAGCGCCAGCAGGTTGGTCTGCCCGGCGATGTCGCTGATCAGGCGCACCACGTCGCCGATCTTCTCCGCCGCCTGGGCCAGGCCCTGGACCGAGGTGTTGGTCTGATGCGCCTCGTCCACCGCGCGCGCGGTGATGCGGGTGGATTGCTGGACCTGGTTGCTGATCTCGGTGATCGAGGACGACAGCTCCTCGGCCGCCGCGGCCACCGCATGGACGTTGGAGGTCGCCGTCTGCGCCGCGGTGGAGACCTGCGCCACCTGCTTGGCGGAAACTTCCGCCGTGTCGTTCAGGCTGCTGGCGGTGGATTGCAGCTCCCTGGTCGCGCTGTCGACGGCGCCCAGCGTCTTTTCCATCACGTTGCCGAACTGGTCGACCGCCGCGGTGACCTTCTTCTGCCGCTCGGCGCGTTCGTTCAGCATGGCTTCCTGGTAGACGGAGATGGCGAAATCCATGTCGAGCATGACGACGGAGACCACCGCCTTGCTGAGTTCGCCGGTCTTTTCCGGCGACCACTTGTGATGCCTGGCGACCAGCTTCAGCAGGTGGCCGAGCACCAGGTTGTAGCCGCCGATATACCAGCGCGGCTCCAGGCCGATGCGATTATGCGTCAGGCCGATGGTGCGCACGGAATTGACGTAGTCGTCGTCGAAGCGGGCGTCGAACAGCTTGGCCCAGTGCCTTTGCTGGGCGCCCTTCAGCCGCGCGCTCTGCGTGCCGATCAGTTTCGCCAGCGCCGGTACCGACACACCGAAGTTGTAGAAGTCTTCGAGAATGGTGGGCAGGGCCTTCTCGACCACCGGCCAGAATTCGCGCAGCAGCTTGCCGGTCTCCGGCGTGATGCGCATGAACTGGATGCGGCCGTCGCGGTCCACACCCGTCTCGGTTTGTGATCCTGATTTCATCATATTCACCGTATTCCCCCTTCTTGCAGATGCGATGCGTGGCGGGAGCGTATCTCCCTGGCCGCAGCGGATCGCCGGGGCACGTTAGGGCGATCGCCGTGAATAGGTGGTTAAAAGTATTGAATAGATGAAGTCTGATTCCGAATACTCTAGGTAATACGACAGTATAATTTCGGCTATGCCAGCTGTATCTAAAGTTGCGGTTCGGGAAGGATCCGGAGTATCTCCATTCCAATCTGTCTATAACGATTCCTTATATCATCGCCCGTTGTATTTCGCAGTCCGTTGAAATCGCTCAGATCCCGGAAGGCTCATGGATCCCACGCTCATTTTCGATCTTCATGAAGACATTGCCGGCATCGCGGCGACCTGCTGCGTCGGAGACCAGGCGCAGACGTCCCCGGCGCGCACTATCCTTAAGAACAGGGAGCATCAAGGCCACATGATCGATCGATAACAAGCCGAGGGCCTCGATTGGGACTCTTCCGATTGGCTTTTGCCATCTGCTCCGCCGCGCGGCCGCGTTCCCTGGTCGACAGCGAGATGCGCGCGGCACTCGGCGCCGCTTCCGACAGCGCCGGCGAATGGCCGCGGGCGAGGACATTTCCGCACGTTCACGGATTGGCGCAGCCGGGATCGTCGCCTGGCGCGCGCACCGCCTGTCTTTGCGGCCGGCCGGAATCGCGCCAAATGAATCCTGTGAGGCGAATGCTGTGGGGCGGCCGTCACGTGGGGAAGAAGCGCTTCGCCTTCTCCTTCGGGCCACTCACCCGCTCGCCCTGGCAGGGCCAAGCACGGCCAGCTGCGCCGCCCCTGTGCGCCTGCAGATACTGAAATAGTAAAACGAAATGTGACGGCTTCACCGGGACGCTGCCGTCCGACATCTCGCCCTAGCAGCCTTGACCCATTGGGTAAATTCCCATTGCCGTTTGAAATGGAAATTGACATCTAAGTAATGCAATCGCGGAAGTCAGGAATGCGAAGCGCTTTTCTTGATCCAGATCAAGAAATGCACCTTGTACGGAAGTATAGGGGAAAAGATTTCTGGCGATTACGGCCCTTTAATTACGCGCCCTGAGGATTCCCTTAACCCCTGCTGCCTAACGTGGCTTCCCTGCGCCCGCTACGAGGGGATCCCAGGGAATGTCAGGTAGATTGACTCTGTCACGCCGCAAGCTGCTGTCGCACGCCATCGCGGGCGTCGCCTGTCCGGTTTGCGCTGGGCTGATCGGGAGCGGGCTCGCCCGCGCCGAAACCGGCCATGGAACGCATTGGACCTATGAGGGCGAGGCCGGGCCGGAGCATTGGGGGCAACTCTCCGCCGATTTCAAGGTCTGCGAGCTGGGCGTGCAGCAGACTCCGATCGACATCCATGGCGGTACGCGGGCGGAGCTCTCGGGCGTGACCCCCAGCTTCAATCCGATGCCGCTGAAGATCCTCAACAACGGCCACACCATCCAGGCGAATTGCGAGCCGGGCTCGCGCACCGTCATCAATGGCGAGGCCTACGACCTGCTGCAGTTCCACTTCCATCACCCGAGCGAGCATCTGCTCTCCGGCAAGGCCTTCGACCTCGAGCTGCACTTCGTGCACAAGTCCAAGGCGGGCCAGCTGGCCGTTCTGGGCGTCTTCATCCGGCCGGGCGCTGAGAACGCCGCCTTGCAGCCGATCTGGGCGGCAATGCCCAAGGAGGCGGGCGACGAGCAGGCGATCGGCACGACCATCACGCCCGGCGACCTGCTACCCGGCGAGCGCGGCTTCTTCCGCTACGCGGGTTCGCTCACCACGCCGCCCTGCTCCGAGGGCGTGCTGTGGACCGTCTTCAAGCAACCGATCGAGGCTTCTCCGGCGCAGATCCGCCAGTTCGCGGAGCTGTTCCCGATGAACGCCCGGCCGGTCATGCCGCTCAACCGGCGCTTCCTGCTCGAATCACTCTGATCCACTCAGTCGGGATATCGAAAAATGCTCGCTTTCATTGGCAATCTGAAGGTCCGCACCAAGATCTTCCTCGGCTTCGGCGTCCTGCTGGCGATCCTGGCGATCGTCGGCGGCACCAGCATCGTCTCCTTCTCCATCACGTCGTCGATGTTCCACGACTACGAGGAACTGGGGAACCTGGCCACCATGACGCAGAAGATCGAGCGCGACCTGGCCGAGCTCGATCAGCATGTCGGGCAATATGCCGCCAACGGCGCCGCGGAGGACCGCGAGACCGTGCAGAAAATGCAGGAACAGATCACCGGCCTCCTTCAACAGGCGTCGGAGCTGGCGCGCACCGACCAGGAGCGCGCGGACATCAAGAGCATCGGCGAGCACTTCACCGCGATCAGCGCCGGCTTCGAGAAGGCGGTCAAGATCGAGGAGCAGCGGGTGAAGCTCGCCGCCGACGTCCTGGATGCGGCCGGGCCGAAACTGGCGCAGGAGCTGGAGGCAATCGCCGCCGCCGCCGCCAAGGACGGCAACAGCAGCGCGGTGATCCTGGCGAATGCCGCGCTCTATGAGACCATGAAGGCGCGGCTCGGCGCGAATCTGCTGCTGGCCCGGCGCAAGAAGAGTGCCGCCGAGGAAACCCAGGCGGCTTTCGAGGAAATGGCGAAGGCCCTGGCGCAGCTCGAGAAGGTGACCGGCGGCGCGGCCTATCAGGCCGAGGTCGCGGATGCCAAGACCCTCGGCACGCAGTACGAGGAGGCCTTCAAGGAAGGCGAGAAGCTGGACGAGGAATTCGCCACGCTGCTGGAGACCCAGATCGTGAAGGCGAGCGACGAGGCGATCTCGGAAGCCGAGACGGTCATGGGCGAGGTGGCGCAGAGCGAAAGCGAGGACGCCGACGAGCTCTCCACCACCATCGACGCCACGGAGATCCTGATCGTCGTGCTGAGCCTGGCCGCCTTTGGCTTCGGCATGGCGGTGGCATGGCTGTCCGGCCGCTCGATCTCCAACCCGGTCATCGAGATGACCTCGGCGATGCGCACGCTCGCCGCGGGCGACACCAGCGCCGACGTCCCGGCGCGGGGCCGCAAGGACGAGATCGGCGAGATGGCGGGCGCGGTCCAGATCTTCAAGGACAACATGATCGAGGGCAACCGCCTGCGCGCCGAGCAGGCCAAGGAACAGGAAGCCAAGGAACGCCGGCAGAAGGCCGTCGACGCGGCCATCGCCCGGTTCGAGGCCAAGATGTCGGAGGCGGTGAAGATCGTCGCCTCCGCCTCGACCGAGCTGCAGGCCTCGGCCCAGGCGTTGAGCTCGACCGCCGAGGAAACCTCGAAGCAGTCGGGCGCCGTTGCGGCCGCGGCCGAGCAGGCTTCCGCCAACGTGCAGACGGTGGCGGCGGCGGCGGAGGAACTCACCTCCTCGGTCGGCGAGATCTCGCGCCAGGTCGGCACCTCCACCCAGATCACCGCCCGCGCGGTGACCGATGCCGAGCGCACCAACTCCCAGGTGAACGCGCTCGACGATGCGGCCAAGCGGATCAGCGACGTGGTCCGCCTGATCAACGACATCGCCGGGCAGACCAACCTGCTGGCGCTCAACGCCACCATCGAGGCGGCGCGCGCCGGCGAGGCCGGCAAGGGCTTCGCCGTGGTCGCCTCCGAGGTGAAGAACCTCGCCAACCAGACCGCCAAGGCGACCGAGGACATCAGCGCGCAGATTTCCTCCATCCAGTCCGCGACGCAGGATTCGGTGGCGGCGATCAAGGGCATCGGCTCGACCATCACCGAGATCAGCAGCATCTCGGCGGCCATCGCCGCCGCGGTGGAGGAGCAGGCGGCCGCGACCTCGGAGATCGCCCGCAACGTCCAGGAAGCGGCGACCGGCACCAGCGAGGTCACCAGCAACATCGCCACCGTGAACCAGGCGGCGAGCGAGACGGGCACCGCCGCGACCCAGGTGCTGGGCGCCGCCGGCGAGTTGTCGACCCAGGCGGCCGTGCTGCGGCAGGAATTCGACGAGTTCGTCACCTCCATCCGCGCCGCCTGATCGTCGCATACCGGGAGTCGGAACGGCCGGCGCCTTGCGGTGCCGGCCGTTCCTGTTCGGGCGCGCGCGGGGCCACGATTGGGACGGTGGATGCGTCGCGGTCCCGGCGACGGCAAGTGCGCGTAGGAGCGCCAGCGCGCGAGCGGCGGGACCCAGTGCGCGAACTGGAAAAGCCGCGTTCGAGCACCCTGAGGGCGATTTCCCTCCGCGCGCCGCCTACTCCGCCGCGCGGTCCTTGCCCGATCCGGCCCGGCTGGCCACCCCCGCGGCGCGGCCGCGTTCCCAGTCGACCATGTAGTCGCGGGTCAGCGGCACGTTGCGGATGCCGCGCGACATCTGCATCTGGAACACCATGTTGTAGTCGTGGCGGAACGACAATTCGCTGCCGATCAGGTAGAACTCCCACATCCGGCAGAAGCGCTCGTCATAGAGCCGCGCGATCTCGGCGCGGTTGCGCTCGAAGTTCTCGCGCCAGCAGCGCAGGGTCTCGGCATAGTGCAGCCGCAGCACCTCGATGTCGGTGATCCACAGCGAGGTGCGCTCGACCACCGGCACCACTTCGGAGAGCGCCGGCGAATACCCGCCGGGGAAGATGTATTTGCGCAGCCACGGATTGGTGAAGCCTGGACCGTCGCGCCGGCCGATGGCGTGCAACAGCGCGACGCCGGTGGGCTTGAGCAGGCGCTCCACCTGGGTGAAGAATTCCGGGTAGTGCTTGACGCCGACATGCTCGAACATGCCGACCGAGACGATGCGGTCGTATTCCGAGGTCTCCAGGCGGTAATCCTGCAGCTTGAAGGTGACCTTGTGGGCGAGACCGGCGGCCTTGGCGCGGCTCTGCGCCACCTCGAACTGCTCCTTGGAGAGCGTGACGCCGACCACCTCGACGTCCTCCTGCGTGGCCAGGTGGAGGGCGAGCCCGCCCCAGCCGCAGCCGATGTCGAGCACCCGCTGGCCCGGCTGCAGCAGCAGCTTGCCGGCGATGTGGCGCATCTTGGCCTGCTGCGCCTCGGCCAGGGTCGCTTCCGGCCTTGGGAAATAGGCGCAGGAATACTGCATGCTCTCGTCGAGGAAGAGCTCGAACAGCCGGCGCGACAGGTCGTAGTGATGCGCGACATGGGTGCGCGCCAGGCCCACCGGATTGTGCTGGTGCCACCAGCGCGCGACCCGGAGGAATCCCGAAACCAGCTTCTGCCAGACGACGCCCTGCAGCGGGCCGGCATTGGCCATGCCGATATCGATGAGGTCGTAGAGCGTCCCGCCCTCGATGGTCAGCTTGCCGTCCATGTAGGCTTCGCCGACCTTGAGCCAGGGATTGAGGCCCAAGGCGCGGTCGGTGGCGGCGTCGGCGACGCGCAACGTGACGTGCGGCTCTCCCGCTCCGAAGGTCTGTGCGCGGCCGCGGTGGTCGATGAGCGTGACCCGGCCATGCCGGATGCCATGCGCCAGCAAGCGATCGAACATGCCCCGTACTCCCGTCCCGTGACCGGTGATCTCTTCCGGCAGAAACACGGCTTGACCGGAATGTGATCCCGTTCCCCTTGCGTTTAGAATTAGTCTAAGAAACGTGAACCAGTGTCGTCAACAACCTCGGCCAATCGAGCCTTCCCCGCGTTTTATTGCGCTGCGGGACCGTTCTCTCGCGTTTGCGGCCCTGCTCCTGGTGGCTGGCGCCGCGCCTTGGCACGGTATCTTGTCATACGCGGAGGCGGCGGTGACGGAGGCGGCCCTGGCGCGTTTCTCCGCGGGCGAACTGGCGGGCTGGGAGGAGCATTCCTTCGCCGGCCAGACGCGCTACCGCCTGGAGCCGGACGGGGCTGCCACCGCGCTGCATGCGACCGCCAGCGGCACCGCGTCGGTGCTGTGCCGCGAAACCGAGATCGATCTCGCCAGCCTGCCGGTGGCGATGTGGCGCTGGCGCCTGGACCGCGCGCCGGTCCGCGGCGACGAGCGCAGCCGCGCCGGCGACGACCAGGGCCTGCGCGTCAGCTTCCTGCATCGCGACGGCTTCCTGCCCGGCTCGGTCATCGCCATCCAATATGTCTGGTCGCAAGGCGAGGCTCAGGGCGCCGCCTGGCCAAACGCCTTCAGCCCGCAGGCCTATGAACTGGCGGCGGAGAGCGGCCCGGCGCGGCCGGGCGATTGGGTGGCGGAACGGCGCAATCTGCGCGAGGATTTCCGGCGCATCTTCAAGCGCGACATCGACCGGGTGGACGGCGTCTGCGTGATGACGGATGGCGACCAGACCGGCGGCTTGGTAGAAGGCTGGTATGGAGATATCGGCATGACGACGTTGCAGGGCGTGGCGCCATGACCGGACGGCCCGCCGAAACGGCCGAGGCCGCCGCGGATCCCAAGCGGCTGATCGAGCAGGCCTTCGAGATGGGCGCGGAGTTTCCCGGCCCGGCGGAGGATCTGCTGCTGTCGTGGATGCTGTCGCTGCCCCTCGATGCCGACGCCCCGGCCATCGCCGCCAGCCTCGCCGTCCGCTATCGGCCGGCCCTGGAGGCGCTGGGCGATGTCGGCGCCCGGCATCCGATCCAGCGCCTGCATCTGCTGCTGCAGCAGACGGCGGAAGCCGGCGCCAATGCCGGTCGTGGCCGGCGCGGCGGCCGGCGGACGCGCGGCGGCGGGCAGCCCTAGCCGGCAGGACATCCAGCCGCGCCGTTTCTTCGTAGCTGACATATTCTGCAGCCCTCGTTCCGCCCGCCCTGGAGTGCCGCCATGACCCTTGCCGTCACGCCGATCTATGCCGCCGTCCTGGCGGTGGTCTTCGTCGCCCTCAGCCTGCGCGTCATCTTCATGCGGCAGCGCGCGAAGGTCAGCCTCGGCGATGGCGGCGACCAGCGCCTGCTGCGGCGGCAGCGCGTGCAGGGCAACTTCGCCGAATATGCGCCCTTCGGGCTGCTGCTGATGGCGCTCGCGGAGTTGCAGGGCGTGCCGGCCTGGAGCCTGCACCTGATCGGCGTCGCGCTCGTCGCCGGGCGGCTGCTGCATGCCTATGGCGTGAACCAGGAGGCGGAGAAGCTCCAGTTCCGCGGCGCCGGCATGATGCTCACCTTCTTCGCCTTGATCGGCGGGGCGATCGCCAATCTGGCGCCGCTCGTCCTGCGCGGCTGATCAGCCCATCAGCTTCCTCAGCGTCTCGACCTCGTCGGCCTCCTCGGCCGGCTTGTCCCAGCGGATGCGGTGGAAGCGCGGGAAGCGCAACGCCAGGCCGGATTTGTGCCGGGTCGATTGCTGCACGCTGTCGAACGCGAACTCGGCGACCAGCGCGGGAGCCAGCACGCGGACCGGGCCGAAACGCTCCACCGTGTTGTTGCGCACGAAGCGGTCGAGCTGCTTCAGCTCCTCGTCGGTGAAGCCCGAATAGGCCTTGCCCACCGGCACCAGCTCGCGCCCGCCATCACCCCCGTCTTTTCCTGCGGCGGGCCGCCAGCAGCCGAAGGTGAAATCGGAATAGAACGAGCTGCGCTTGCCATGGCCGCGCTGGGCATACATGAGCACCGCGTCGATGGTGAGCGCGTCGCGCTTCCACTTGAACCAGTGGCCCTTGATGCGGCCGGCGAGATAGGGGCTCTCCCAGCGTTTCAGCATCAAGCCCTCGATGCCGGCGGAACGGGCATCGGCGCGAAGCCGCGCCAGTTCGGCCCAATCGGCAAAGGCGATGAGAGGGGAGAGGTCGAGGCGCGGCCGCGGCTGCTCCGCGTACCACGCTTCCAGCCGCGCGCGGCGTTGGCGCAGGGGCAGCGGCCGCAAATCCTCGCCGCCGATGGACAGCACGTCATAGAGCCGCACATGCGCGGGATGGGCGAGGATCAGCGCGGCGCCGGGTTTCTTGCGGTTCAGGCGCTGCTGCAAATCGTTGAACGGGGCGATTTCGATCGCCTCGTCCGTGCGGCGCGCCACCAGCAATTCGCCGTCGAGCACGGCGTCGAAATCCAGCGTCTCGACCAGGTCGGGGAAGGATTGCGTGATCTCCTCGCCGGCGCGGGAATAAAGCCGCGCCTGGCCGCCACCGCTCGCGGCGATCTGCACCCGGATGCCGTCCCATTTCCACTCGGCGGCGAAGTCATGCGGCGCGAGGCCCGCGAAATCGCCTTCCTCGATGGGATGCGACAGCATCAGCGGGCGGAAGCCGGGCACGTTGCGCGCGGCGGGGCGCGGCGCGGCGCCCGTCACCCACGCGAAGATCCCGGCATAGGGCGGGGCATGCTGCGGCCAGATCTCCTCGATCTCCTCCAGCGCCACATCGCCCAGCTGCGCCAGCGCCGTCTTGGCCAGCCGCGCCGAGACGCCGACGCGCAGCGCGCCGGAGCAGAGCTTCAGCAGCGCCCAGCGCCCGGTGGGATCGAGCCCATCAAGCCAGCCCGCCATCAGCATCATCGCCTCGGGCCGCGCGGCGAGGCGCAGGCGCTCGATCACCTCGCCCAGATGCGGCGCGGGATGCCGGGCGGCGGCGTCGGCGGGCCAGATGAGGGCGATGGTCTCCGCCAGGTCGCCGACATAGTCGTAGGACCAGCCGAACAGCTCCGGATCGACGCGCGCCTGCGCCATCTCGCGCAAGGCCGCCGGCTTCAGGCCGGGCAGCTCGATCTCGCCGCACAGCGCCGCCAGCGCATAGCCGCGATCGGGGTCGGGCGCGCGGCGCAGGTAATCCGCGATCAGCGCCAGCTTGCCGTTGCGCGCCGGCTGGTAGGAGAGGGCGTCGAGCAGGTCGGCGAAGGGCTGCATTAGAGAGGCACACTCGGTGAACTCCTTCCCCCCTTGCGGGGGAAGGTAGGGAAGGGGGGTGATGCAGCGCAGAATGTCTCCGCCGCGAATCTTCGCGTTCTATCGCCTCCGGCGATGCGCGCGCGTACCGCGCGACCCCCCTTCCGGCTGCGACTAGGCTCACTACGTTCGCCAAGTCTCCGCTGCCTTCCCCCGCAAGGGGGGAAGGATATTTTTTGAGGGTGGAGGTGACCCGCTTTCACGATCCCTCATCCTCGTAGCCGACCAGCGACAGCGCGCGGGCCTTGCGGCCGGTGCGGGCGATGGCGTGGATCAGCGCTTCCTCGCGGCCATGCGTCACCCACACTTCCGGCGCGTCGACGTCATTGACCGTCTGCAGCAATTCGTCCCAGTCGCAATGGTCGGAGATGATGAGCGGCAATTCGGCGCGCGCCTGCCGCGCGCGGGCGCGGATGCGCATCCAGCCCGAGGCGACGGCCGGCACCGGATCGCCCAGGCGGCGGCTCCAGATCTCGCCGATGGCCGAAGGCGGGCAGAGCACGATCTCGTTGCGGATCGACTTGGTGTCGGCGACGGTGGCGGGCAGCAGCACGCCCAGGTCCTGGCCCAGCGCCACATACAGATCGGTCAGCGCCTGGTGGGCGCCGTGCAGGTAGATCGGCCGGTCATAGCCGGCCCGGCGCAGCAGCGCGATGACCCGCTGGCATTTGCCGAGCGAATAGGCGCCGACCAGGACGTTGCGATCGGGGAAGAGGTCCCGCGCATGCAGGATCTTGGCGATCTCGTGGCCGTCCGGCGGGTGGTGGAAGACCGGCAGGCCGAAGGTCGCCTCGGTGATGAAGACGTCGCATCTGACCGGCGTGAAAGGCGGGCAGGTGGGATCGAAGCGCCGCTTGTAGTCGCCGGAGATGACGGCGCGGCTGCCGCCATGCTCCAGCACCACCTGGGCGCTGCCCAGGATGTGGCCCGCAGGCTCCAGCATGACGGTGACGTCGCCCAGGCTGATGCGCTCGCCATAGGCGAGCGCCTGGGTCTGGCGCGCGAAGCCCGCGCCGTAGCGCACCTCCATGATGGCCAGCGTCTCGGCCGTCGCCGCGACCTTGCCGTGGCCGGCGCGGGCATGATCGCCGTGGCCATGGGTGACGATGGCCCGGTCGACCGGGCGCGACGGGTCGATGAAGAACCCGCCCGGCTCGCAGTAGAGCCCGCCGGGCAGGGCCTTGAGCCAGGCTTGAGGGTGCAAGGCCATGAATTCCCGCGGATTCAAAATCGTTGTCTTGCCAGGCCTTTAACCTATGATGATCCGGTTTTGTTCCGCAAGCTGTCATGAGCGAAAAGCGCGATCTGAGCCCGCTACCACCCCGTTTTGCCGCCTGGTTCCAAAGCCGGGGCTGGGCCGCGCATGACCATCAGCTGGCGGTGCTGGCGGCCCTGCAGGCGGGGCATTCCGCCCTGCTCATCGCGCCGACCGGCGGCGGCAAGACGCTGGCCGGCTTCCTGCCCAGCCTGGTGGAGCTCGCGGCGAGCGACCTGAAGGCGAAACGGAAAGGCATCCACACGCTCTACATCTCGCCGCTGAAGGCGCTGACCGTCGACGTGGCGCGCAACCTGGAGACGCCGATCGCGGAGATGGCTCTGCAGATTGAAAGCGAGACACGAACAGGAGACACGCCGCAGAACCGCCGCCAGCGCCAGCGCAAGCATCCGCCGCACATCCTGCTGACGACGCCGGAAAGCCTGGCCCTGCTGCTCTCCTACGACGAGGCGGCGGAATATTTCAGCGAGTTGCGCACCGTGATCATCGACGAGCTGCATGCGCTGGCCGATTCCAAGCGCGGTCAGCTGCTGTCGCTCGGCCTCGCGCGACTGGGGCGACTGGCGCCGCATTGCCGGTTCCTCGGCCTCAGCGCCACGGTGGCCGACCCGCAGCGCCTGGCCGGACATCTCAAGTTCGGCGCGCGCAAGCTCGACATCATCCGCGGCCGCGACGGCGCCACGCCGGAGATCGGCATCCTGGTGCCCGGGGCGCGGGTGCCCTGGGGCGGGCGCATGGCGCTGCACGCGGTGCCGGCGGTCTATGACGCGATCAAGCGGCACCGGACCACGCTGGTCTTCGTGAATACCCGCGCCCAGGCGGAGCTGGTGTTCCAGGCGCTCTGGCGGCTCAACGACGACAACCTGGCGATCGGGCTGCATCACGGCTCCCTCGCGGTGGAGCAGCGGCGCAAGGTCGAGGCGGCGATGGCCAAGGGCAGCCTGCGCGCCGTGGTGGCGACCTCGTCCCTCGATCTCGGCATCGACTGGGGCGACATCGACCTGGTGGTGCAGGTGGGCGCCCCCAAGGGCGCCAGCCGCCTGCTGCAGCGGATCGGCCGCGCCAACCACCGGCTGGACGAGCCGAGCCGCGCCTTGCTGGTGCCGGCCAACCGCTTCGAGGTGCTGGAATGCAAGGCCGCCATCGACGCGACGATGGCCAAGGACCTCGACGAATATCCGCCGCGGCCCTATTGCCTCGACGTGCTGGCGCAGCACATCCTCGGCCTTGCCTGTTCCGGCCCGGTGCAGCCCGACGCGCTCTATGACGAGGTGCGCGACGCCGCACCCTATGCGGACCTGCCGCGCGAGGAGTTCGACCGCGTCTTCGGCTTCGTGCGCGACGGCGGCTATGCGCTGAAGGCCTATGAGCGCTGGCGCCGCCTGCGCGAGGTCGGCGGCGGCTGGCGCGCCGCCAATCCCACCGTGGTGCGGCAATACCGGATGAATGTCGGCACCATCGTCGAATCGACGATGCTGAAGGTGCGCCTCGGCCGCTTCCAGGCGTTGGGCGAGGTCGAGGAATACTTCGCGCAAGGCCTGCTGCCCGGCGACACCTTCATGTTCGCCGGCCGGCTGCTGCGCTTCGAGGGCATCCAGGAGATGTCGGTGGTCTGCTCGCTGGCGAAAAGCGGCGAGCCGAAGGTGCCGATCTATGGCGGCGGCCGCCTGCCGCTGACCACGGGCCTCGCCGAACGCGTGCGCGCCATGCTCGCCGATCCGCGCCAGCAGATGGACCTGCCGGACGAGGTGCAGGAATGGCTGCGGCTGCAGCGCTGGCGCTCGGTCCTGCCTGGCCGCGACCGGCTGCTGATCGAGAGCTTTCCGCGCGGCAACAAGGAATTCCTGGTCGCCTATTGCTTCGAGGGCCGCATCGCGCACCAGACCCTGGGCATGCTGCTGACCCGGCGCATGGAGCGCGCCGGGCTGAAGCCGCTCGGCTTCGTCGCCACCGATTACGTGCTCGCCACCTGGGCGCTCGGCGCGCCGACCCAGGAGCAGGTCGACCGGCTGTTCGAGATCGACATGCTGGGCGACGACCTCGAGGAATGGATGGACGATTCCTCCATGCTGCGGCGCAGCTTCCGCAACGTGGCGGTGGTGGCCGGGCTGATCGAGCGCCGCTATCCGGGCGAGGAAAAGACCCGCCGGCAGATCACCTTCAACGCCGACCTCATCTACGACGTGCTGCGCAAGCATGAGCCCGACCACATCCTGCTGCGGGCGACGCGCCAGGACGCGGCCTGGAACCTCGCCGATCTGCAGCGCCTGGGCGATTTCCTGAAGCGGGTGCGGGGCAAGATCGATTTGCGCCGGCTCGACCGCGTGACGCCGTTGGCGGTGCCGGTCCTCATCACCCTCGGCGCGACGGAAGTCGGCGGCGAGGCGATGGACGCGCTGCTGGAGGAGGCCGCCGCCGACCTGATCGAGGAGGCGACCAGCGCCCGGCCGGGCCAGGCGGCGATGCTGTGATGACGATACGCTTCCATGCGTCATTGCCCGCCGGCGAATGTCGGCCTTCGCCGACGGCGCTTGACTCGGCAATCCAAGTCACTATCAAGCGACGGATGGAAACCTGGATCACCGGGTCGCGCTGCTTCGCAGCGGCCCGGTGATGACGACAGAGAGCGTGTTGCCGGATGAGTTCCACCACCCCCATCGCCTGGCACGGCCTCGACCTCGCGCTGACGCTCGATGGCGCCTTGCTGTGGCCGGAGGAGCGGCTGCTGATCGCCGCCGACCTGCATCTGGAGAAGGGCTCCTCCTTCGCCGGCAGCGCTGGCCGCCTGCTGCCGCCCTATGACAGCGCGCAGACGCTGGCGCGGCTGGAGCGGCTGGTCGAGGCGCACAAGCCGCGGCGCATCGTGGCGCTGGGCGATTCCTTCCATGACCGCGCCGGCGCCAATCGCCTGGACGCGGAGGTCGCCGCGCGCATCCGGCGCCTCACCGAGCTCACCGACTGGATCTGGATCCAGGGCAACCACGACCCCAGGCCGCCGGCGCATCTCGGCGGGCGCGGGGTCGCGGAGCTGGCGCTGGGGCCGCTCACGCTGCGCCACGACGCGGTGGATACAATAGAGGCGGGCGGCGACCAGGTGGGCGGCGAAGTCATCGGCCACTACCACCCCGTCGCCACCATCGCCACGCGCGGGCGCAGCTTCCGCCGCCGCTGCTTCGTGATCGGGTCGCGC
This sequence comes from Dongiaceae bacterium, assembly GCA_039808885.1. Taxonomy (GTDB): domain Bacteria; phylum Pseudomonadota; class Alphaproteobacteria; order Dongiales; family Dongiaceae; genus Dongia_A. The sequence continues at coordinate 171,004 of JBDHTX010000005.1, forward strand.
CGGCTGCTGCTGCCAGCCTTCGGCGCCTATGCCGGGGGCCTCAGCGTGCGGGCGCCGGCGATCCGCCGGCTGATGGAGGCGGATGCCCGCCTGGCGCTGCTGGGGCGCGACCGGCTGCACCTGTTCCCGCTCGCCGCCGCCCGGGCCGAGGCCGAGACGCCGGATTTCCGCGGGCCGCCGGTCGGCTGATCGCCGCCTGCGGCGTCCGGGCGCAGCCTCGCCGCTTGCTTATATATAAGAAAATCATTATATTCGCATATATGGAAAAACGAGTATCCAGGACCGATCTTCGCGCCGCCGCCGGACGGGCGGCGGAATTCCTGCGCCTGCTGGCGAACGGACACCGCCTGGCCATCCTCTGCGCGCTGCAAGGCGGCGAGATGCCGGTCGGCGACCTGGCGGCGGAGCTGGGCACCTCGCAGCCCAACGTTTCCCAGCACCTCGCCAAGCTGCGGGCCCTGGAGCTGGTGGCGGCGCGGCGCGCGGGCACCAGCATCCTCTATTCGCTGGCGAGCCGCGACGTGGCCGCGATCATCGCCGTGCTGCAGCGGCGCTATTGCCCGCCTGAGCCCAAGCCTGCCCGGAGAAAAGCCGCATGAGCCCCGCCTTCACCCCTATCAGCGCACTGATCGGCGGCGGCCTGATCGGCGCCGCAGCGGCGCTGCTCTGGCTGGCGCTCGGCCGCATCGCCGGCATCAGCGGCATCCTCGGCCAGGCCATCGCCGGCGCGACGGCGGTTGCCGAACGCCTCTGGCGCATCCTGTTCCTGGTCGGGCTGCCGCTCGGCGCCTTTCTCGCGGTGCGGCTCGGCTGGGCGGCAACGCCCAGCGCGCCGCCCTCCAACCTGCTGCTCGCCGGCATCGCCGGGCTGCTGGTCGGCTTCGGCACCCGGCTCGGGTCGGGGTGCACCAGCGGACACGGCATCTGCGGCCTGGCACGCCTGTCGCCGCGCTCGCTCGCGGCCACCTTGGTCTTCATGGCCGGGGGCATGGCCAGCGTCTTCGTGGCCCGTCACCTGATCGGAGTCTAGATCATGGCCCGCACTTCCCTCATCGCGCTGGTTGCCGGCGTGCTGTTCGGCCTCGGCCTCGCCGTCTCGGGCATGTTCGACCCGGCCAAGGTGCTGGGCTTCCTCGACATCGCGGCCATCGCCGGCGGCGGCTGGGACCCCAGCCTCGCCTTCGTCATGGCCGGCGGCCTCGCGGTGACCCTGCCGGCCTTCCAGGTCGCGCGGCGCTGGCGCCAGCCGGCGGCGGCGGCCGAGTTCCAGACCCCGCAGGCGCGCGGCCTCGACGCCAGGCTGCTGTCGGGCGCGCTGCTGTTCGGGATCGGCTGGGGCCTGGCCGGCTATTGCCCCGGCCCGGCCCTGGCGGCGCTCGCCTTCGCCGTGCCCGGCACCCTCGTGTTCGTGGTGGCGATGGCGGCGGGCATGCTGGTGCACGCCCTGGTCGTTCGACGCTAGCGGAAGCCGAGGGCGGCAAGCTCCGCTTCCAGCCCGGCCAGGGACGGCCGCTCGGCATCGCGCGGCAGCAGGATCGGCTGCGCCGGCGGCCAGTCCAGGCGCAAGGCCGCATCGGACCAGACGCAGCCGAGATCGTCGGTCGGATCGAAATAGGCCGACCGGCCGGTCAGCATCACCGAATCCGCGTGATAGAGCGTGCCGTGCAGCACGCCGATCGGCACCACCATGCTGCACAGCGCCTCGGACGACAGCATCATCGTGGCGCTCATGCCGTAGGTCGGGGACGCGCGGCGCAGGTCGTAGAGGCCGAGGGTCAGGCTGCCGCTCGCCAGCACGTAGTAGTCGTCATGCTTCAGATGCACGTTCATGCCGCGCAGCACGCCGGCATGGGAATGCAGCAGGTTCCATTGCAGCGGATCGACGCCGGACCGCCATTCGCGCCGGAATATCTCCGTCAGCCGGCCGCGGATGTCCGGGTGGGTGGCGAGCGGCCGCACCGAAACGCCGTGTGGCAGCCTGTCCGGGGAAACGTCCTGCGCCCGCTGCATCCGGTCCCGCCCTTTCGACCCCGCGCCGCAAATCGCGCGCCGCAACCGACGCGCCGGGGGATGTTAGCGGATCGCCGGGGGCTCTTGACCAGCGAATCTTCGGCCGTGAGGCGATTCGCCGCCTTGGAACCGGAAAATCTTCGGCTTCAAGCGCCGCCCAGCACCGTCTGGATGAGCTTGCCGCAGGCGATGTTCTCCGCGTCGCCGGCCTCGATCAGCGGAAAGCCCTCGATCGGCCCGATGGAGACCTTCGGATCGCCCATCTTGCCCCGCACCGCGACCGGTGCGTTGACGTCGAGCAGGCTGAAATCCTTGGCATCGGCCTCCACCTGCATGTCCGGGGTCTGCGCCTTCAGATCCGCCCCGCCGCGGAGATAGAGCACCGAATCCGTCGTATCCATGATGAAGGGCGAGAAGCCGGCCTTGCCGTCGACGAAGGTGATCCTGCCGGCGGTGCAGCGGATCGGGATCTTGTCGTCGTCCTCGATGTAGAGGATGAGCGCCTGGCCGATATCGACGCCCATCGGCTCGACCGCCAGCCAGGAGATCGAGCCGCCATCCATGATGACGCGCACGTCGCCGTCGGCGCTGCCCATCACGTCGGCGAGGGAGCGCCGGTGGCGCATGTCGGTGGCGGCGCCGGACTTGCGGATCGCCTCGGGCGCGTTCTCCGCCGGCGCCCGCCCTTTGCCGCGCGCCAAGCAGGTGGAAGAGCTGGAGCGTCTGTTCATCCTGGCCTCGTGGTCGCTCGCCGGCGCCCGCCAAGCCCGTGTTCCGGGCGGCTTCAACCAAGCAATGCGCCGGATGCGCGGCGGTTCCGGCCGCGGCCCGGCGCAAGTCAGCGGCGCCTGCGTGCCATATCCGAATGATTGCGGCCGCGTACTCATATGTAGACGGCGGCCGCGGCGTGTTGACGCAATAAGCCCTGGCAATGATCGAGTACCCGATCGTATCCTGATCAATAGGGTCGACGCTCCGCGCGGCGTTCGACGCAAGATCGACCGTGCGGCAATCGGCTACTCGGGAGAGCGTCTGAATGGAAGACATGGACGAGCTTTTGGCTTTCATGCCGGAAGCCGTTATCGCCATCGATCCGGGGCATCGCGTCGTCTACTGGAACCCGGGCGCCGAACGGGTATTCGGTTATGACCGCGCCGAGATCATCGGCCAGAACCTCGAAATCCTCGTCCCGAAATTCCTGCGCAGCAGCCACGGCCGGCACGTGGAGGCCTTTGTCGCCTCGAATTCGCGGGCCTATGTGATGCATGAGCGGCGCGAGGTTTCCGGCCAGCGGCGGGACGGCACGCTGTTCCCCGCCGAGGTGACCATCGTGCGCGGCAAATGGCAGGGCGAGAGCGTCATCTTCGCCATCCTGCGCGACGTCACCGAGATGAAGCTGCGCCAGGCCGCCGTGCTCGCCTCGGAGCAGAAATACCGCGCCATCCTGCAGAACTCGCCCGAGGCGATCCTGATCGCCGATCCGGTGAGCGGCTGCCTGACCGAGGTAAACAATGCCGCGGCGCGGCTCTTCGGCTGCAGCATCGGCGACCTGGTCGGGCTGCACCAGAGCAAGCTGCACCCGGAGCAGCATCGCGCCAGATTCGAGCAGACCTTCCGGGAGCATATCGAGATCGGCCGCATCGTGGTGCCCGATGGGCTGATCCAGCGCGCCAACGGGGATGTCGCGCCGGTCGAGATCTCGGCCTCGCCCGTCTTCTTCAACGGCGAGATGCGGCTGGTCGGCTTCTTCCGCGACATGTCTGAGCGCGTGGAGCACGAATCGCAGTTGCGCGCGGCGCTGCTCAGGGCCAATGCGGCGGTCGAATCCAAGCGCATGTTCCTGGCCAATATGAGCCACGAGCTGCGCACGCCGCTGAACAGCGTGATCGGCTTCTCCGATCTGATCAGCCGGGAGATCCATGGGCCGCACGCGCATCCCAGCTACAAGGAATACGGCGGCATCATCCGGCAGAGCGGCGAGCATCTGCTGTCGCTGGTCAACGACATCCTGGATCTCTCGCGGATCGAGGCCGGACGCTACTGGCTGGACGAGGAGAACATCGCCCTCGGCGAGATCGCGGAGGAGGTGCGCCGCATGCTGGCGACGCTGATCGCCAAGAGCGGCGTCGTGTTCGACGTCGATGTCGACGTGGCGCACCGGCTGCTGGCCGACCGCCGCGCGGTGAAGCAGATGCTGGTCAACCTGCTGTCCAACGCGCTGAAATTCACGCCGTCGGGCGGCCAGGTCCGCGTCGAAAGCGTCGAAGGCAATGCCGGCGCGCTGGTGCTCCGCGTCCGGGATACCGGCGCCGGCATTTCGCCCGACCGCCTGCCCAGCCTCGGCGAGCCCTTCCTCGCCGGCGCGGACACCTACACCAAGGGCAGCGGCGGCGCCGGCATCGGCCTGTCGATCACCAAGCGGCTGATCGAACTGCATGGCGGCCGCATGGCGATCCTCAGCACGCTCGGCAGCGGCACGACGGTCGATCTGGTCTTTCCGGAACACCGGCGGCGGCATCTGCCGGATGCGGCGGGGTCCTGTTGAGCGGAGTCGCGAAACAGCGCTGCGGGGGAGGTGGTGCCGTAGGAGGGATTTGAACCCCCGACCACCCGCTTACGAAGCGGATGCTCTACCACTGAGCTACTACGGCGACCGGATGGCCTTGCGGCCCGAAATCCTGGTGAGACACCCTGTCAGCCCGGTTTTGCGAAATGGTTAACCGGGCGAAGGCGCGCGGACACTAGTTCACGCGCCGGGCGGCGTCAACCGAGGCGCCGATCGGCACGGTCTCGGTGCTTTCGCGCGCCGGCGAGGCTTGGGAGGCGCCCTGGGAGGCACCCTGGGCGGCGCTGGAGGACGCGGCTGGATGCGGGCCGACGCTGCCATGGGGGATCGGCCCCAAGGGCGGTGTTCCGCCAACCGGCGTCGCCGGCGAAGGACCGGCCCCCGACCCGACGCCCTGGGCACCAGGCTGGACGCCGGTCATGGCGAGCAGGCCGCTCTCGGCCGGCGCATGGTCGAGCACCAGCCCGCCTTCCAGCGACGCCTGGCGCGGGAAGGACCCGGCGCGCCAGACCAGCGAATCGATCGCGTCGCAGCGCGGGCAGCAGAGCTGCCAGCCGGCGGTTTCCGAACCGCCGGCGCCCGGCGTGCCGCAACTCTCGCAGATCCAGTCGGCATCGGCGCGGGCGCGGGCGGCGGCATCCAGCCATTGCCGTTCGCCGGTGCTGCCGGCGCCGTGCTCGCCCGCCTCCAGCCGCGCCATGCGGCGGCAGGTATCGACGGTCGGATTGCTCTGGCCGCCCGGCTCCTGCTCCAGCTCCATCAGGCGCTGCAGATGGCGGCGCGCCTCGCCCCACAATTTGGCGGTCAGCGCCGCGTCGGCGGCGATGCGGTGGCTCTCGGCATGATCGGGATTCTGCTTCACCAGGCGCTGCACCCGCTGGGCGCGGTCGAGCGGCGAATCGCCGCCGACGGCCTCGAGATAGAAGCGGCCGAGCGCCACGTGCGGCTGGTCGTCCCACACCTGCTCGATGAGGCGCGCCGCCTCGCGCGCCTTGCCCTGGCGCAGCAGCGCGCGGCCCATGGCGAGGCGCGCCGGCACCAGATCGCCGGCCAGCTTCACCGCCTCGCGCGCCAAGGCCTGCGCCTTGCCGGTCTCTTCCGCATTGCCCGGCTCGGAGAGGATGTGGCGCGCCTGCTCGGTCAGCAAGGCGGCGCGGCGGCGCTGCGCCTCTTTCGGGTTCATGCCGCCGGCGCGGGCCAGGTGGTTGAGGCTGTCCTTGGCGAGGTCGAGCTTGCCGGATTTCACCTGCAGCCGGTGCGCGGTCTCCGCCGCCCAGGCGGCCTGCGGCGCCACCGCCATCGCTTTTTCCGCATGGGTGAGGGCGGCCGTCTCGTCGCCGCGCTTCAGCGCGCCGGTGGTCAGGCCGCGCAGGCCGAGCAGGGCGGTCTCCGGCGCGTGGGTCAGGTGGGCGAAATAGCGCTCGGCGCTGGCCTCGTCGCCGGCCAGCTGTGCCGCCTGCGCCGCCAGCAGCAGGGTCAGCGGCGGCTCGCCCAGCAGGTCGTGGGCGATCTTGGCCTGGCGGCGCGCCTCGCCGGCATCGCCGGCGGCGACCGCGGTCAGGCCGCGGGTCAGCGCGCGGTAGCCCTTGGCCTTGCGCGAATTGCTGAGCGCCATGGAGAAGCTGCGCGGCGAGCGCAGCACCAGGCCGACCAGCCACCAGACGAATTGCAGCAGCAGATAGGCGACGATGATGAGGAACACCGCCGCGCCGACATGCATGTCGAGCCGGTAGCCCAGCCATTGCAGGGTGACGCCGCCGGGATGATAGGCGAAATAGAGCGCCGCCCCGATGAGGACGGCCAGCAGCGGGAAATAGAACAGCAGGACGCGGGACAGCTTCACGTCATTCCCCCGTGCCCTGGCCCGAACCCGCATCCGGTGCCGCGGCGCCGTCGCCCGTCTGCGGCGCCAGCTCGCGGGTCGAGATGTCAGACAGCTGCGCCGCCACATGCTCGACCGCGAGCCGCGCCTCGGCCTGGCTCAGCCATTCCGCCGCGGTCTCGGCGGCGAGGCCTGTGAGGCCCCGGATCTCGGTCACCGCGCCGCTGAGGTCGCTCTCCTCGAGCTTGGCCTCGGCGCGGGCGAGGCGCGCCAGCGTGCCTTCGCCTTCGACGTCGGGGCCGACCGGCCGCAGGGTAAAGACTTCGGAGAGCGCGTGCACGGTGCCGTGCCACAGGCGCTTGTACCAGGCATCGTCGCTGACCTCGCTCGCCAGCTCCGCCTCGCCGGCGCGGGCGATCTCGGTCGCGGGGAAGCCGGCGGCCAGCTGCGACAGCGTCGGCACGCCGGATTCGGCGAGCGGCGCCAGTTCGTCCAGCAGCGGCTTCAACCGCGGCCGCATCGCCTCGTCGTTCTTGGTCAGATCGGTGATCGCGCTCACCTCGGCGCTGAACCCCTTGTCGGAAGCCAGCGCGCTGCGCAGCTCGCCGATGGCGACGATGAGGGCGGCGGCGCGCTGCTGCTCGGCGCCGCGCGGCAGGTTGGCGACCTGGTCGCTGAGCGCGGAAAGCCGCGGCTCGATCTCCTGCAGCTTGGTGTCGAGCGCGGACAGCGCGTCCAGCCGCTGGGTCAGGGTGGCGATCTGGTCGCGCAGGGCCTGGTTCTCGTGGCTCAGCGCGTCGACGCGCGGATCCGGCGTCGCCTCGGCGGGCGCCGCTGCTGCCGTGGTGCCCTGGCTGGCGGCGAGTTCGTCCAGCCGCTTGCCGGTCTCATCCAGCGCCGTCTGCAGCGTGTTGATGCGATTTTCCAGCGGCGTCAGGTCGACGCCGGGCGCCGCCGCCAGCGTGCCGGAACCCATCGCCTCCGCGGGGGCGGCGGCCTTCAGCGCCTCGACCTCGCTCTTGATCCCCGCCAGCTCCTGCCTGGCGCTGTCGAGATCGGCGGCGAGCGGCGAAATTGCGGCGGCGATGGCGTCGTTCAGCGCGCCCTGGTCGACCGCCGCCTGCACCTTCTCCGACAAGGTCTGCACATCGCCCTGAAGCGCCGTCAGCCGGTCGTCCGTGACGGGAGCGGAGGCCTGGCGCAGGCCGAGCAGATCGTTGACGCGGGCCTGCCAGAACGGCGCGCTGATCACCACCACGGCGGAGGCGACGGCGCTGATGATCAGGTAGTACAGCACGGACCCGGCGCGGCCGCGGCGCGGCGCGGCGGACTGCGCGGTCGCGCGCTCGGCCTTGCCGGCGAATGCCGGCTCTGTGCCTTGCTGGGCGGCGGATGCCGGCTCTGCGCCTGGCTGGGCGGCGGTCTCGGCCTCGCGTGTCTCGGTGTCGGCCATTGCCGCTCCTTTCCGGGCAACCTTCCCTGCGGCAGCATCCACCAGCGCCAGCATGGAAGGCAAGTCCGGGCGGTCGGCGATCTCCACCCCCGACCAGCCCAATGTGTCGATTTCGCGCGCCACCGCGGCGCTCAGGCACAAGGCCTGGATGGTGCCCAGGGCCGGCGCGCCGGCCTCGCGCCACAATTCGGCGAAGGTGCGCGCGGTGCGCGGCGAGAACAACAGGATCGCATCGACCCCACCCAGCGTCAGATTGGCGCGGGTCTCCGGCGACAGCGCGGTGGCGATCTTGGCGTCGTAGAGCTGCGCGCGGCGCACGCGATAGCCAAGGCCCTCGAGCCGCGCCTTGAGATCGCCCGCGGTCACCGTGCCGGCGGCATGGAACAGGAAGCCGTCCTCGGGCTTCAGGCGGTCGACCACCAAGGCGGCCAGGGCCTCGACATCGCCGCGGGCGCTTTCCACCTGGGTGAAACCGGCGCGCCGCGCCGCCTCGGCCGAGCCGTCGCCGACCGCCAGCACCTTCAAATCGCGCCGCGCGTTGAGCCCGGCGAAGGCGCGCGCGCCGTTGGCGCTGGTGAACAGCAGCGCCTGCACGTCGTCGAGGTCGATCTCCGCGTCGTCGAGCGGCGTCACCTCCAGCAGCGGCTCGATCAGCACGTCGACCTTGCGCTCGGCCAGGGCGTCGGCCAGCGGCTTGGCGTCTTCGATGGGGCGGGTGATCAATACGCGCATGCTGCGTCCATTATATAGGCCGGATATTGACCGGAGGCGGCGAAAATCAGCGCGGGAAATCCGGCCCCGCCTGGTCTTTCAGCCGCCGGCCGATCTCGGCGCCGAGCCGACCGGCCTCGCCGACCGGCGCGTTTCCTTCGTGACGATGCACCACGGAGCCGTCGGGCAGGGCCAGCAGCGCCCGCAGATGCAGGTTGCTTCCGGCGATCTCCGCATAGGCGGCGATCGGCGTGCGGCAGGAGCCTTCGAGCACCTCGAGGCAGGCGCGCTCGGCGGCGACGCGCGAAGCCGTCGGCGCGTGGTTGAGCGGCGCCAGCAGCGCCGCCACGCGCGCATCGCCCCGGCGCGTCTCGATGCCGATGGCGCCTTGCGCCACGGCGGGCAGGATCTCCTCGATCGACAGGAGGGCGGTGGCCGCCGCCCGCTTGCCGAGGCGCTTCAGCCCGGCCAGCGCCAGCAGCGTCGCCACCGCGTCGCCGCGCGCGACCTTGGCGATGCGGGTCTCGACATTGCCGCGCAGCGGCACGATGGCAAGGTCGGGGCGCTGCGCCTTGATCTGCGCCGCGCGGCGCAGGGACGCGCTGCCGACCACCGCGCCTTGCGGCAGGGTGGCGATGGAGCTTCCCGAACTGGCGATCAGCGCGTCGCGCGCGTCCTCCCGCTCCAGCAGGCAGCCGATCTCCAGCCCGTCGGGCAATTGCGTCGGCACGTCCTTCATCGAATGCACGGCGAGGTCGATGGCGCCGTCCAGCAGCGCGTCCTCGATCTCCTTGGTGAACAGGCCCTTGCCGCCGATCTCCGATAGCGGCCGGTCCTGCACCTTGTCGCCGGTGGTCTTGATGACGCGGATCTCGATGGCGCCGGAAGCGGCCAGGTCGGGATGGGCGGCGATCAGCCGGTCCCGCGTCTCGTGCGCCTGGGCCAGCGCCAAGGGCGAGCCGCGCGTGCCGATGCGCAGCCGCGCGCGAGTGTTGCCATCTATGCCGGGCGCCGCCATAAGATGCTCTGCATAGCCGCCGAAAACCGCAAATGCAACCGCGGCGAAAAATGACCGAAAGATGATCGTTTTCCGATGATCGTGCTGGGCATCGAATCGAGCTGCGACGAGACCGCCGCCGCCCTGGTGACGGATGCGCCGGCCAGTGATCGTCTGGGTGATCGTCCGGGCGATCGCCGCCTCGACGACCGCATCCTGGCCGACCTGGTGGCGGCGCAGCTGGAGGACCATCGTCCCTATGGCGGCGTGGTGCCCGAGGTGGCGGCGCGCGCCCATCTCGACCGGCTGGACAAGCTGGTCGGCCAGGCGATGCGCCAGGCCGGTATCGGCTTCGACCAAATCGACGCGGTGGCGGCGACCGGCGGCCCCGGCCTGATCGGCGGCGTCATCGTCGGGGTGATGACCGGCAAGGCGATCGCGCTGGTCCACGACAAGCCGTTCCTCGCGGTCAACCACCTGGAAGGCCATGCGCTGACCGCGCGCCTGACCGACGACGCGGAATTCCCCTACCTGCTGCTGCTGGTTTCCGGCGGCCATTGCCAGCTGCTCGTCGTCGAGGGCGTCGGCAGATACCGCCGCCTCGGCTCCACCATCGACGACGCGGTGGGCGAGGCCTTCGACAAGGCGGCGAAGCTGCTCGGCCTCGGCTATCCCGGCGGCCCGTCCATCGAGCGCGCCGCCCGTCGCGCAAAGAAACCTGTCCAAGACCTGCCCCGGCCGATGAAGGGCAGGGCGGAGCTCAATTTCTCCTTTTCCGGGCTGAAGACGGCCTTGCGCAACAAGGCGGCGGCGCTGGCGCCGCTCGACGACGCCAGCCGCGCCGACCTCGCCGCCGGCTTCCAGCAGGCGGTGGTGGAAAGCCTGATCGACCGCACCCGGCGCGCCATCGCCGCGGCGCGGGAATCGCACCCGGCCTTGAGCGCGCTGGTGGTGGCGGGCGGTGTGGCCGCCAACACCGCCTTGCGCGCGGAGCTGGAAATCTGCGCCGCCAAGGCGAGCCTGCGCTTCATCGCCCCGCCGCAGCGCCTGTGCACCGACAACGCCGCGATGATCGCCTGGGCCGGGCTGGAGCGCTTCCGGCTGGGCGAGCGCGACGGCCTCGACTTCGCGCCGCGCCCGCGCTGGCCTTTGGACGAAACCGCGCCCAAGCTGATCGGCGCGGGGGTGAAGGCGTGACCATACATCTCCGCCGTCATGGTCGGACTTGGTCCGACCACCCATGAGTTTCGTTGGGCCAGGCCGAGCGTGTATCGTGCAAACTCGTGGGTGGTCGTGCCAAGCACGACCATGACGACAAAGGGAGGAATTCGCTAGCTATGCTCTTCGCCATCTATTGCCGGGACAAGAAGGACCACCAGCAGGTCCGGCTCGACAACCGCCCGGCCCATGTCGAATACCTGAAGCAGTTCGCCGGCCAGCATGTCTGCACCGGCCCGCTGCTGACCGATGACGGCCAGGGCATGATCGGCTCGCTGCTGGTGATCGATTTCGCCGACCGCGCGGCGGCGGAGGATTTCGCCCGCAATGATCCCTACGCCAAGGCCGGCCTATTCGAGAGTGTCGCCATCACGCCGTTCCGCAAGGTCTTCCCGCAATGAAATACTGGCTGATGAAATCGGAGCCTTCGGTCTATTCCTGGGGCCAGCTGATGAAGGACAAGCGGACCAATTGGAGCGGTGTCCGCAACCACCAGGCCAGCAACAACATGAAGGCGATGCAGCTCGGCGACCGCGCCTTCTTCTACCACTCGAACGAGGGCCTCGCGGTCGTCGGCATCATGGAGATCGCCAAGCTCTACTACCCCGACCCCAGCGACGAGGCCGGCAAGTTCGGCATGGTCGACGTGAAGCCGGTGCTGCCGATGAAGCAGCCGGTGACGATGGCCGAGATCAAGAAGACGCCGAAGCTGAAGGACATGGTCCTGGTGAAGAACTCGCGCCTCTCGGTCCAGCCGGTGACGGCGGAGGAATGGAAGCTGGTCTGCCAGATGGGCGGAGTGAAGGGCTGATCGCCCCCACCTTGCCGCATTCCCGCCCCGCTGCCGCCGTTTCGGGCTGAGACGCTCCCAACCTGTCGCTTTCTCACCGACAGGGGAAATCCATGTCCGACTATTCCAACAGCGATCTCGGCCGCGCGCCGGATCCCTCGACGCCGACCCTCGAATCCCTCGCCCGCGCCGGGCGGCAGCGGCTGTCCGGCAATGGCTGGGAGGCGGCGAAGCGCATCTGCTTCCTGATCTTCCTGGTGCTGGTCATGCTCGTGCCCCTGGGCATGGTGGAAAGCGTGGTCGAGGAGCGCGGCTGGCGCAAGCAGGAGGTGGCGGCGGAGATCGGCGAGCAATGGGGGCCGGAGCAGGTGGTGAGCGGCCCGGCGCTGGTCGTGCCCTATGACTATGTCGAGACCCGCAGCCTCGAGGGCGGCAAGACCGAGAGCACGACGCGCACGCGCTATCTGGTGTTCACCCCGGATGGCGCCTCCATCACCGCCTCCACCAAGGTCGAGAAGCGCTACAAGAGCATCTACGAGGTGCCGGTCTATGCCGCAAACCTCGTCATCTCCGGCAATTTCGCTTCGCTCGATCCGGCCCCGCACGGCGTCGCGCCGGCGCAGGTCAAATGGCAGGCGGCGAGCCTGGTGCTGGGCGTCTCCGGCATCCGCGCGGTCAAGTCCGTGTCGCTGGAGGCGGCGCGGGCCAGCCGCACCATCGAGGCCGGCATGCTGCCCTATCACCCCTTCGCCGACGGCATCTATGCAATGCTGCCGCTGAGCCCGGCGCTCGGCACCGCGCCGCGCGGCTTCGATTTCACCTTCACCCTGGCGCTGAACGGCCGCGACAGCCTGAGCTTCCAGCCGCTCGGCCGGCAGACCGAGGTGCGGCTGTCCAGCGACTGGCCGCATCCGAACTTCGCCGGCACGCCGCTGCCCGATGCGCGCGACATCCGCGCCGATGGCTTCACCGCCAAATACGCGATCTCGCACATCGCCACCGGCGCGCCGCTGTCCTGGCGGGCGGAGGAGTTCAAGCTCGACCCGGCGCGCGTCACCAACTTCGGTGTGGGCCTGGTCGAGCCCGGCGACGTGCACCAGCAGACCGACCGCATCGTCAAATACGGCGTGCTGGTGGTGGGCCTGACCTTCGGCACCATCTTCGTGGTCGGGCTGCTGAAGCGCGACCGGGTGCATCTGGTGCAATACCTGCTGATCGGCGCGGCGCTGTCGCTGTTCTACCTGCTGCTGCTGTCGCTGGCCGAGCAGATGGAGTTCGGCCTCGCCTATCTGATCGCCAGCCTGGTCGATATCGCCATCGTCGCCTGGTACGCGGCCGCCACCATCCGCCGCCTGCTGGGCGCCGCGGCGGGGGCCATCCTCGCCGCCCTGCACGGCTATATGTATGTGCTGCTGCAGATGGAGAGCTACGCGCTGCTCTCCGGCACCATCGGCCTCTTCGTGGTCCTGGTCGCCGTCATGTATGTGACACGCAAGGTCGACTGGTTCGCCCTGGGGCAAGAGCCGAAGGAGGCGGTGGCGTAGGGAGCCGACAGCAGACTCCTCCCTCCCCCTTCAGGGGGAGGGTTGGGGCGGGGGCGCCGCGTCTCGGTGACGGGGAGTCATCGCCCGCTGCCCCCTCCCTTCCCTCCCCCGTTCCGGGGGAGGGGTTTCGTCTGCAACACGCGGCGAAATGCCGCCTCGCTTGCCCTTTGGCACCCTGCGCGTTACGACTTTTGTCTAATGAAATCACCCGTGCCCGCGCATTATGATGCGCTGCACAAAAAGACGTCAGGGGAGTGCCAGAGATGTCGGAACAGCAAGTGTTTCCCGTGTCGGCCGAGACCGCCAAGAGGGCCTTGATCGACGACAAGAAATACCAGGAGATGTACGCCCGCTCCGTGTCCGACAACGAGGGCTTCTGGGGCGAGATGGGCAAGCGGATCGACTGGATCCAGCCCTATACCAAGGTGAAGGATGTCGACTACACCGGCGACGTCCATATCCGCTGGTACTATGACGGCACGCTGAACGTCTCGGCCAATTGCCTCGACCGCCACCTGGCCGCGCGGGCCAACCAGACCGCCATCATCTGGGAAGGCGACGATCCGTCCGACAGCAAGCACATCACCTATGCCCAGGCGCATGAGGAAGTGTGCCGCATGGCGAACGTGCTGAAGGAGCTGGGCGCCAAGCGCGGCGACCGCATCACCATCTACATGCCGATGATCCCCGAGGCGGCCTATGCCATGCTGGCCTGCGCGCGCATCGGCGCCATCCACTCCATCGTGTTCGGCGGCTTCTCGCCCGACAGCCTGGCCGGGCGCATCCAGGATTGCGATTCCAACATCGTCATCACCGCCGATGAGGGCCTGCGCGGCGGCAAGAAGGTGCCGCTGAAGGCCAATGTCGACGCGGCGCTGAAAAGCTGCCCGTCGGTCAGGAAGTGCCTGGTGGTGCGCCGCACCGGCGGCCAGATCGGCTGGGACAAGGGCCGGGATGTCTGGTGGCACGAGGCGCGCGAGAGCGTGTCGGCCTATTGCACCCCGGCGGAGATGAGCGCCGAGGATCCGCTGTTCATCCTCTACACCTCCGGCTCGACCGGAAAGCCCAAGGGCGTGCTGCACACCACCGGCGGCTATCTGGTCTATGCCGCGATGACGCATCAATACGTCTTCGACTATCACGAGGGCGAGGTCTATTGGTGCACGGCCGACGTGGGCTGGGTCACCGGGCACAGCTATATCGTCTACGGGCCGCTCGCCAACGGCGCCACCTCGCTGATGTTCGAGGGCGTGCCGAACTATCCCGACGCCTCGCGCTTCTGGCAGGTCTGCGACAAGCACAAGGTCAACATCTTCTACACCGCCCCCACCGCGATCCGCGCGCTGATGCGCGAGGGCGAGGCGCCGGTGGAGAAGTGCAGCCTGAAATCCCTGCGCCTGCTGGGCTCGGTGGGCGAGCCGATCAACCCGGAAGCCTGGTTGTGGTACCACCGCGTGGTCGGCAAGCATCACTGCCCGATCGTCGACACCTGGTGGCAGACCGAGACCGGCGGCATCCTGATCTCGCCGCTGCCCGGCGCCACCGATCTGAAGCCAGGCTCGGCCACGCGGCCGCTTTTCGGCATCTTCCCCGAGATCGTCGACGCCAACGGCAAGACGCTGGACGGCGCCTGCGAGGGCAATCTCTGCATCGCCGATTCCTGGCCGGGCCAGATGCGCACCGTCTATGGCGACCACAAGCGCTTCGCCGAGACCTATTTCCGCGCCTATCCGGGCAAGTATTTCACCGGCGACGGCTGCAAGCGCGACGAGGACGGCTATTACTGGATCACCGGCCGCGTCGACGACGTGATCAACGTCTCCGGCCACCGCATGGGCACGGC